>NZ_QHHZ01000015.1:0-330397 GCF_003947315.1 Nonomuraea sp. WAC 01424 | reverse complement strand
CCGCCGTCGCCAAGGGCGACCTCACCCAGAAGATCCGCGTCGACGCCCGGGGCGAGATCCTCGAACTCAAGGAGACCATCAACACGATGGTCGACCAGCTGTCCGCCTTCGCCGACGAAGTCACCCGGGTGGCCCGCGAGGTCGGCACCGAGGGCAACCTCGGCGGTCAGGCCACCGTACGCGGGGTGTCGGGCACCTGGAAGGACCTCACCGACAACGTCAACGTCATGGCGTCCAACCTGACGAGCCAGGTGCGCAGCATCGCCCAGGTGGCCACGGCCGTGGCCAGGGGCGACCTGTCCCAGAAGATCACCGTCGAGGCCAAGGGCGAGGTCGCGGCGCTCGCCCAGACGATCAACACGATGGTCGACACGCTGAGCGCGTTCGCCGACGAGGTCACCCGCGTGGCCCGCGAGGTCGGCACGGAGGGCCAGCTCGGCGGCCAGGCCCGCGTCCCCAACGTGGCCGGCACGTGGAAGGACCTCACCGACAACGTCAACTCGATGGCCGACAACCTGACCAACCAGGTACGCAGCATCGCCCAGGTCACCACCGCCGTGGCCAAGGGCGACCTGACCAGGAAGATCGACGTCGACGCCCGCGGCGAAATACTGGAACTCAAGACCACCATCAACACCATGGTCGACCAGCTGTCCTCCTTCGCCGCCGAGGTCACCCGCGTCGCCCGCGAGGTCGGCAGCGAAGGGCGGCTCGGCGGCCAGGCCGAGGTCGAGGGCGTGTCCGGCACCTGGAAACGCCTGACCGAGAACGTCAACGAGCTGGCCGCCAACCTCACCCGCCAGGTACGCGCCATCGCCGAGGTCACCAGCGCCGTCACCTCAGGCGACCTGACCCGCTCGATCACCGTCGACGCCGAAGGCGAACTGGCCGACCTCAAGGACAACATCAACTCGATGGTCAAGTCCCTGCGCGAGACCACCACCGCCAACGAGCAACAGGACTGGCTCAAGTCCAACCTCGCCAGCATGTCCGGCCTCATGCAGGGCCACCGCGACCTGGCCACCGTCGCCGAACTCGTGATGAACGAACTCGCCCCGCTCGTCAGCGCCCAGTACGGCGCCTTCTTCTCCGCCGAGGAGAACGAACTCCAGCTCATCAGCGCCTACGGCTACCCCGCCGACCCCGACCGCCCCACCAGATTCCGCCTCGGCGAGGCGCTGGTCGGGCAGGCCGCCCGCAGCCGCAGGGTCATCGCCGTCGAGGAGGTCCCCTCCGGGACCGTCACGATCACGACCGGCCTCGGGACGATCGAGCCCGCCTCGGTGATCGTGTTGCCGATCGTGGTCGAGGAGCAGGTGCTCGGCGTGATCGAGCTGGCCTCGGTGCGGGCGTTCACCCCGGTCCACCGGGCCTTCCTCGACCAGCTCATGGAGACGATCGGCGTCAACCTCAACACGATCGTGGCCAACTCCCGCACCGACGAGCTGCTGGCCGAGTCGCAGCGGCTCGCGGGTGAGCTCCAGGCCCGTTCGGAGGAGTTGCAGCAGCAGCAGGAGGAACTCCAGCGCTCCAACGCCGAACTGGAGGAGAAGGCCACGCTGCTGGTCCGCCAGAACCAGGACATCGAGACCAAGAACCTGGAGATCGAGCAGGCCAGGCAGGAGCTGGAGGACCGGGCCCACCAGCTCACGCTGGCCTCGACGTACAAGAGCGAGTTCCTGGCCAACATGAGCCACGAGCTGCGTACGCCGCTCAACTCGCTGCTCATCCTGGCCCAGCTCCTGGCCCAGAACCACACGCGCAACCTCACGGCCAAGCAGGTCGAGTACGCCGAGATCATCCACTCGGCCGGCTCCGACCTCCTCCAGCTCATCAACGACATCCTCGACCTGTCCAAGGTCGAGGCGGGCAAGATGGACATCAACCCCGAACGCGTGCCGTTGCGCCAGCTCCTCGACTACGTCGAGGCCACGTTCCGGCCGATGACCTCGCAGAAGAGCCTCGACTTCCGCGTCACCACCGCGCCGGGCGTGCCCGCCGACCTGTTCACCGACGACTCGCGCCTGCGCCAGGTGCTGCGCAACCTGCTGTCGAACGCGGTCAAGTTCACCGAGACCGGCAGCGTCGAGCTGCGCATCGAACCGGCCGCCCAGGACGAGCCGCCCGCCTCGGTACGCCAGCACGGCGCGGCCATCGCCCTGCGCGTGGTCGACACCGGCATCGGCATCGCCGCCCAGCAGCTCGAAGCCATCTTCGGGGCGTTCCAGCAGGCCGACGGCACCACCAGCCGCAAGTACGGCGGCACCGGCCTCGGCCTGTCCATCAGCCGCGAGATCGCCCACCTGCTCGGCGGCGCGATCGCGGCGCAGAGCACGCCGGGCCAGGGCAGCGTGTTCACCCTCTACCTGCCGATCGCCCGGCCCGACTTCATCGGGATCTCCCCGAAGAAGGTCCTCGCCGATCCCGGCGTACTGGTCGAGTCCGCCCACAGCGCGGCGCCCCGGCAGGACGCGGCCGCGCCGGCCAGGCCCCACCAGCCGCAGACCCGCCGCCTGCTCGTCATCGAGGAGCGCCCGCAGGGCCTGCTGTCGCACGTGGCCGAGAGCGTGGTGACGGAGCTGGCGCCGGGCAACGACGAGACGATCGAGATCGTCACGGCCGCGGGGGCGCAGGAGGCCGGCGTCACGCTCGCCGCCGACCCCTGCCACTGCATCGTGCTCGACCTCGACCTGCCCGACCAGAGCGCCTACCGCCTGCTGGAGGCCATGGACGGCGACCAGGCCCTCAGCTCGGTGCCGGTCCTGGCCTACAACAACTGGCGGGCCAGCTCCCAGCAGGCGGCGCCGTTGCAGGGACGCGAGGGCGGCCAGCCGCTGGAGCTGCTGTCCAGCCTCGACGAGCTGCGCGAGCGCATCGCCCTGCACCTGACCGCCGACCAGCCCGGTGACGTGCTGCCCCTGATCCGGGCCGGGAACGTCAACCAGCTCCCCGGGGCCGAGATCGACTCCTCGCTGACGGGCCGGACCGTGCTGATCGTCGACGACGACGCGCGCAACCTGTTCGCGCTGACCAGCATGTTGGAGGTGCACGGCATCGACGTGCTGCACGCCGAGGACGGCCGCAAGGGCATCGACACGCTCGTCGCCAACCCGCGGATCGACCTCGTGCTGATGGACGTGATGATGCCCGAGATGGACGGCTACACCGCCACCGCCCGCATCCGCGCGATGCCGCGGTACGCCGACCTGCCCATCATCGCGGTCACGGCCAAGGCCATGCCGGGCGACCAGGAGAAGACGCTGGCCGCCGGGGCGAGCGACTACGTGACCAAGCCGGTCGAGGCCGACCACCTGGTCGAACGCATCCGTCACTGGCTCGGCGCCTGAACCCGTCCCCCCAAGGAGCAACGCAGTGCACCACCCGCACGATCCGGCGGACGCCGTGCCGCCGGAACGTACCGAGCCGCCCAACCTCGGCCGGCTGGCCGCGACGGTCGACCGCCTGCACGGCCGGATCCTTGAGGCCCAGCGGGCCGCCGAGGGCCGCGCCCTGGTCGAGGTGGCCAAGGGTGTCCTCGTCGAACGCCTGCAGTGCAGCCTCGCCGCCGCCGCCCGGCAGCTCGCCACCCTGGCCGAGCAGGCGGGGGTGACGCAGCTCGAACTGGCCGCCGACATCATCAACCAGGCGGCCCAGGACCGTATCAGCGAGGCCGCGCGCGACTTCCTGACCTCGGCCCGCTCAGAGGGGACGGCCGGGGAATCGACCGAAGCGGCCGCCGGGGTGGCGGTGCGGCTGCGTACCGCCGAGAACGGGGCGCTGACCGCCACCGACGCGCAGGCCGTGGCGCAGTCGCTGCTGGAGCAGGCCCTGTCGGCGCTCGGCGCGACGACGGTCGCCATCTGGGAGGCCGGACCGGACGCGTCGCTCACGCTGGCCGGCTACGCGGGGCTGGGCGACGAGGAGGCCAGGCGCTGGCGATACGTGCCGCCGGGCGTGGCCACTCCGGCCCGCCGCGCGCTGCTGGCCCGCGGCACGGTGTGGCTGGACGACCTGGCCGCCGTCGGCCTGCCCTCGATCGGGCAGCACCAGACCCCGGGCGCCCGCGCGGCCGCGCCGGCCGGGACGGGCGGCCAGATCCTGGGCGTGCTGGAGATCGGCTGGCCGCAGCCGATGCCGCGGCCGGACCCGCGGGTCGTCAAGCAGATCGAGGTCCTGGCCGACCTGTGCGCGCGCACCTTCGAGAGCGCCGGCCAGGCCCGCGACGAGCCGCAGGTGCTGCCGGAGCTGATCGACCTGGCCGACGCGCTACCGGACGGCGCCCTGGTGCTGCGCCCGCAGCTGGGCACCGAGGGCAGGATCACCGACTTCCGCATCGTGCACGCCAACGCCCGCTTCGCCGACCCGGCCGGGCTGCGGGGCGGCGAGGTCGTCGGCAGCCTGTTCCTGGAGGCGTACCCGCTGGCCGCCGACAAGGGCGCGCTGCTGTCCAGGATCGAGCACGTGCACGCCACCGGCGAGACGTTCAGGGCCGAGAAGATGACGGTCACCGCCCTGGTCGGCGCGATCCCGCTGCACACCGTCGCCGGCGTCTCCGTCATCCGGCTGGGTGACGGCGTGCTGCTCATCTGGCGGTTGCAGGACCAGGACGCCCAGCTCGCCAACCTGCTCCAGCACGCCCAGCGCCTCGGGCGCATCGGCGGGTTCGAGGAGAACCTGCTGACCGGCGAGATCGTCTGGAACGCCCAGCTCTACGGCCTGTACGGCATGGCCCCCGACGAGCCGCCCATCCCGCTCGAACAACTGGCCGGGCACGCCCACCCGGACGACGCTGTGACCATCGGCCGTTTCGTCCGCGCCGTGCTGCACCAGCGCCGCCCGGCCTCCACCGCGTACCGGCTCCAGCGTTCCGACGGCACCGTACGGCACATCAGGGTCGTCGCCGAACCGGTCTTCGACGACAGCGGCCTGCTGCTGGCCATCCGCGGCGCCTACCAGGACATCTCCTCCCAGCACTGGACCGAGGTCGCCCTGGCCGCCACACGCGACCAGCTCGCCCACACCGAGCAGCAGGCCGCCGAGCGCAACCGGCTGGCGCTCCAGCTCCAGCAGGCGATCATGCCGCCGAGCCGGGAGCCGCTGGAGGCGTTCGACCTGCAGATCGCCGTACGCTACCGGCCGGCCGAGAAGGAGCACCTGGTCGGCGGCGACTGGTACGACGCGGTCGTGTTGCCGTCCAAGCAGATCCTGTTGTCGGTCGGCGACGTCGCCGGGCACGGCATCGAGGCGGCCACCGGCATGGTCGTGCTGCGCAACGCGCTGCGCGGCCTGGCCGCCGCCGGCGCGGGCCCGGGGCAGCTGCTGACCTGGCTCAACCTGGTCGCCCACCACCTGACCGCGAACGTCACCGCGACGGCGATCTGCGGCCTGCTCGACCCCCGTACCCGGGTGCTGCGCTACGCCAGGGCCGGGCACCTGCCGCCCATCCTGGTCCGGGACGGCCGGGCCCGGGAGCTCGACATGACCCAGGGCCTGCTGCTCGGGGCCGTCGCCGAGGTCGAGTACGAGGAGAGGCGCGTCCAGCTCGCCCCCGACGACATCCTGCTCATGTACACCGACGGCCTGATCGAACGCCGCGGCGTCAACCTGCACGAGTCGCAGCAGCGGCTCCTGGACACCGCCCGGCAGCCCGCGGCCACCCTGGAACAGCGCCTCGACCATCTCCTCACCCACAGCAACTCCGACACCGACGACGACACGTGCATCATCGGCGCCCGCCTCCAGTAGCGCCGCGCGCCGAGGCCACACCACCGGACGCCGGTCCCGGAAAGGGCGCCGGTGGTTTGCCGGGCCTTTGTCTGGAAAGCAACCAGAACCGGGTCCCCCGCCACGCCACGTTCAGGCAGGACTGATCAAGACCATGGGCATGGAACCGGAGCTGCGCTGCCCCATCAGCACCGACCTCGACGCCATCCGCGGCCTCGTGCGCGGTTACGCCGGGCGGGGCGGGCTGGCCGGGGAACGCCTGGACAACTTCGTGCTGGCGGTCAACGAGGCGGTCACGAACGTGCTCGACCACGGCGGCGGCGCCGGCACGGTGCTGGCCCGGGGCCGTCCCGGTGGCGTCACCGTGGAGATCGCCGACACCGCCGGCCTGCTGAGCGCCGGCCACCTGGCCGCGGCCAGGCACGGCCGGGCGCGTACGGAGGGGTTCGGCTTCGGCCTGTGGCTGATCCAGCACCTGTGCGACGGCGTCGATCTCGACCAGAGCGCGGACGGCTCCCGGTTACGCCTGCACATGGACGTACGGGAGGCGGACGTACGGCGGCCCGCCGGCCGGCTCGTCCGGCACGAGGCGGAACCAGAGTGGCCGGACCAGCCGGCGGCCGGGACCGGTTAGACCGACACAATCCGCAATTTCCAGTGTTATTCCGATTTTTCCGGAAAAGGCATGCGCAAAACCCCGGCCGGTAATTCGGCGCGCCCTTTCCGCTGGTCAGCTGCCCCTAGGATGAGGCAGGTGAAATACATGCTGCTGATCTACAGCAACCCCGCCGCCCAGCAGGCCGTGGCCGACGGCTTCGACCAGGTCATGGCCGAGGTCGACGCGCTCATGCAGGAGCTGGAGGAGAGCGGCGAGCTGGTCGGAGGTCAGGCGCTGGGCGATCCCGCCTCGTCCAAGACGGTCATGGTGCGCGACGGCGTGCCCGCCGTCACCGACGGGCCCTTCCTGGAGGCCAAGGAATACCTGGCGGGCTACCTGACCGTCGACTGCGCGAGCGTCGAGCGGGCCACCGAGATCGCCGCACGCTGGCCCGACGCGCGGCTGTGCGCCATGGAGGTGCGGCCGGTCCTCGACGAGGTGGCCGAGTGATCGAAGGGCTGCTGCGCGAGCTGGCGCCGCAGGTGCTCGGCGTGCTCGTCCGCCGTTACGAGCAGTTCGACGCGTGCGAGGACGCCGTGCAGGAGGCCCTGCTCGACGCCGCCGTGCAGTGGCCCGCCCAGGGTGTCCCGGACAACCCGCGGGCCTGGTTGATCACGGTCGCCTCCCGGCGCGTCATCGACCACATCCGCAGCGAGAGCGCGCGCCGGCGGCGGGAGGAGAGCGCGGCGGTGGCCGCGCCGGCCGACGAGTTCGTCGCGCCCGCGCCGGGCGAGGAACGCACTCCGGCCGGTGACGACACGCTGACGCTGCTGTTCCTGTGCTGCCACCCGTCGCTGTCGGAGCCCTCGCAGCTCGCGCTCACGCTGCGGGCCGTGGGCGGCCTGACCACGGCGCAGATCGCGGCGGCGTTCCTGGTGCCGGAGGCGACGATGGCCCAGCGCATCAGCCGGGCCAAGCAGCGCATCAAGTCCACCGGGGTGCCGTTCGGGCCGCCGCCGGAGCCGGAGCGCGCCGAACGGCTGCGCGTGGTGCTCCACGTGCTCTACCTGATCTTCAACGAGGGTTACACCGCCACCTCCGGGCCCGACCTGCAGCGGCCCGAGCTGACCGCCGAGGCGATCAGGCTGGCCCGGCTCGTCCGCCGGCTGCTGCCCGACGACGGCGAGGTCGCCGGGCTGCTGGCGCTCATGCTGCTGACCGAGGCGCGGCGGGCGGCGCGCACCGGGCCGGGCGGGTCGCTCGTGCCGCTCACCGACCAGGACCGTTCCCTGTGGGACCGGCGGCTCGTCGAGGAGGGTGTGGAGCTGGTCAGCAAGGCGCTGGCCACCAGCGCGCTCGGCCCGTACCAGTTGCAGGCGGCGATCGCGGCCGTGCACGACGAGGCGCCCACGGCCGCCGAGACCGACTGGCCGCAGATCCTCGCCCTCTACGGCGTGCTGGCCGGGCTGGAGGACAACCCGATGGTCCGGCTCAACCAGGCCGTGGCCGCCGCCATGGTCAACGGCCCGCGCGCCGGGCTCGACCTGCTCGACGGCCTGGCCGCCGACGACCGGCTCGCGGGTCACCACCGGCTTGCCGCCGTACGCGCCCACCTGCTGGAGATGGACGGCGACACCGAGGGGGCCGCGCGCGCCTTCCGCGAGGCGGCCCGGCGTACGCTGAGTCTGCCTGAGCAGCGCTATCTCGAAGGCAAGGCCGCCGCGCTCGCTTGACAACGATTTTTTTCGGTGCAATCGTTTCACCCATGTACGAAGTGGCAGTGATCGAAGACGCGGCGGCCGCCGAGGCGTCGCTCGACCCGATGCGGTCGAAGTTGCTGGCCGAGCTGGTCGAACCGGGCTCTGCCACGTCCCTGGCCGCCAAGGTGGGCCTGGCCAGGCAGAAGGTCAACTACCATCTGCGCACCCTCGAACGCCACGGGCTGGTCGAGCTGGTCGAGGAGCGCAAGAAGGGCAACGTCACCGAGCGCGTGATGCAGGCCACGGCCGCCTCCTTCGTGATCTCCCCCACAGCGCTGGCCTCGGTGCAGCCCGACCCGGCGAAGTCGCCCGACCGGCTGTCGGCACGCTGGCTGCTGGCGCTGGCGGCGCAGCTCGTCCGCGACGTCGGCACGCTGCTCACCGGCGCGGCCAAGGCGCAGAAGAAGGTGGCCACGTTCGCGATCGACGGCGAGGTGCGCTTCGCCTCGGCCGCCGACCGGGCCGCGTTCGCCGAGGAGCTGGCGCAATGCGTGACGTCGCTGGTCAGCAAATATCATGACGAGTCCACGGAAGGCGGGCGGGAACATCGCCTGATCGTCGCCGTGCACCCGTCCGTGAAGAAGGGCTCCTGAGGTGGGGCGCGAGTTCGAGATCCCCCTTGAGTCCCTGGTCGAGGCGACGCCCGAGCAGGTGTGGTCGGCCATCACGACCGGGCCGGGCATCGACTCGTGGTTCATGGGACGCAACGAGGTCGAGGGCGGCGCGGTCCGCACCGCCTTCGCCGGGGCCGAGCTGCCCGAGTCCCGGGTGAGCGCCGACGAGCCGCTCAAGCACTTCGCCCACTCCGCCACGCCGGGCCCCGACGGCCGCTTCGTCGCCTACGAGTTCCTGCTGGAGGGCCGCGGCCAGGGCAGCACCCTCGTCCGCATGGTCACCAGCGGCTTCCTGCCCGGCGACGACTGGGAGCACGAGTACGAGGCCATGTCCGCGGGCACGGCCCTGTTCTTCGCCACGCTGACGGAGTACCTCACCCACTTCGCCGGCCGCGGCGCGACCCCGCTCACCGAGTCCGGCCCGCCGGTGGCCGACTGGCCGCGCGCCTGGCGGACCCTGCACGCCGCCCTCGGCGGCCCGCCCGAGCCCGGCGACACCGTCCGGCTCACCCCGCCCGGCCTGCCGCCGGCCCAGGGCGTCGTCTACTTCCGCAACGGCCAGACCGTCGGCGTCCGCACCTCCGACGCCCTCTACCGGTTCGTCCAGGGCATGGGCGGCACCATGCTCGTCATGCACCTGCTGTTCGGCGACCCCGAGGGCCAGGCGGCGGCCTGGCGGTCCTGGCTGGAGGATCTGTACGCGGATCGGGCATGACTCCCGCATGAACGTGGTGGCGCTGTCGGACACCCACGCGCCGGGACGGTGGCGCTCCTGCCCGCCCCGGTCCACGTGGTGAAGGGCAACAACGACGGCCCCGACGTGGAGGCGCCGCAGACGCTGGAGCTGACCCTGGAGGGCCTGCGGATCGGGATGATCCACGACAGCGGGCCCGCCAAGGGCCGCCTGGCCCGCCTGCGCCGCCGGTTCCCCGAGGCCGCCCTGGTGGTCTTCGGCCACTCGCACATCCCCCTCGACGAGTCCGGCGACGGGCTGCGCATCTTCAACCCGGGCTCCCCCACCGACCGCCGCCGCCAGCCGCACGGCACGCTGGGGCTGCTGACCGTCGAGAACGGCGTGCTGACCCGCGCGGAGATCGTGCCCGTCACCTGAGGGGCTCGACGGTGACCGGGACACCGTTGAGCGCGGCCGTGCCGGAGAGCTCGTCCAGGCGGGCGGGGTCGGTGAGGTCGTTGGCGCTGGCGCCGCCGAGCGTGGACGCGACCGACAGCAGCACGCCCGGCCGGTCGTGGCCGTAGCCGTGCGGCAGGCTGACCACGCCGGGCATGACGTCCTCGCTCGCGCTGACCTCCACCGTCACCTCGCCGCTGCGCGAACGCACCCGGACCGGCCCGCCGTCGGTCAGGCCGCGGGCGCGCAGGTCGTCGGGGTGCATGAGCAGGTGGTGCCGGGGACGGCCCTTGACCAGCCGGGCCGAGTTGTGCAGCCAGGAGTTGTCGTCACGCAGGTGGCGGCGGCCGATCAGCAGCAGTTCGGCGGCCCGCGGCGCGGTCAGGAGCTCGTCGCGGGCCCGTTCGAGCCCGGCGAGCAGCACGGGCGGCGCGGCGTCCACGCGCCGCCCATGGGTGCGCAGCCGGCCCGGCAGGCTCGGCCGGAGCGGGCCCAGGTCCAGCCCGTGCGGGTGGCGGCGCAGCTTGGCCACGCTCAGCCGGTACGGCCCCGCCCGCAGCCCGAGATCCACGATCCGCTCGGGCGTGAGCCGCAACACGAGCCGGTCGGAGAACGAGCCGGCGCGGACCAGGCGGCTGTAGCGCCGGGCCAGCTCGCGCAGGATCTCCCAGTCGTGCCGGGCGTCCGGCGTCCTCGGCAGCACGGCCGGGGTGTAGCGGGCGCGGTCGCGGACCGCGACCAGGTTGAAGACGAGGTCGTAGTGGTCGCGTTCGAGCAGGTCGGTGGGCGGGAGGATGACGTCGGCGTGCCGGGTGGTCTCGTTGACGTAGAAGTCGAGGCTGACCATGAAGTCCAGCTCCCCGAGGGCCCGCGACAGCTCGTGCCCGGCGGGGGCCGAGCGCACCGGGTTGCCGGCGATGGTCAGCAGCGCCCGCACCTGTCCCTCCCCCGGGGTGCGGATCTCCTCGGCGAGCGCGGCGGCGGGCAGCTCGCCGCCGAACTCCGGCAGGCCCCGCACCCGGCTGCGCCACCTGTCCTCGTGGCCCGGGTCGATCACCCGGTTGTGTACGGGATCGACGGCGGGCCTGCTCATCAGCGTGCCGCCGGGCCGGTCGAGGTTGCCGGTGACCAGGTTCAGCAGCTGGATCCCCCACTGGCACAGGGTGCCGAAGCGCTGCGTGGACACGCCGACCCGGCCGTAGGCGGCGGCAGCGCCCGCGGCGGCGAACTCGTCCGCGACCCGGACGATCACCTCGGCCGGCACGCCGGTGACCGCGGCGGCCCGCTCGGGCGTGAACACCGCCAGCGCCCGCGTCAGCCGGTCGAGCCCGTCCACGTAGGGCGCGGGACGGGCGGCGCCCTCGGCGATGATCCGGCCGACCATGGCCAGGATGAGCGCCGCGTCGGTGCCGGGCCGGACGAAGTGGTGCTCGTCGGCCAGCCGGGCGCTCTCCGTACGGCGCGGGTCGAACAGCACCATCCGGCCGCCGCGGGCACGCAGGTCGCGGATGCGCCTGACGATGCCGGGCGCGCTCATCACGCTGCCGTTGGAGACGGCCGGGTTGGCGCCGAAGGCCAGGAAGTAGGCCGTACGGTCGATGTCGGGCACCGGGAGCAGCCATTGGCTGCCGTACAGGTGGCGGGCGACGTACTGGTGGGGAAGCTGGTCCAGGGAGGCTGCGGAGAACCGGTTGCGGGTGCCCAGCAGGCGGGCGAACGGCGGCGCGTGCGTCAGCGCTCCCATGCTGTGCACGACGGGGTTGCCGAGCTAGACGGCGACGGCGTCGGCGCCGTGCTCGGCGCGCGTCCGGGCCAGCTTGGCCGCGACCAGGTCGAACGCGTCCGGCCAGGGGATCTCCCGCCAGCCGTCCGGGGTGCGCAGCACGGGACGGCGCAGCCGGTCGGGGTCCTCGCGTATGTCCTGGAGGGCCAGCGCCTTGGGGCACAGGTGCCCGGCCGACAGCGGGTCGTCCGCGTCGCCCCGGACGCCGGTGATCCGGTCGCCGTCCAGGTCGAGGCGCAGGCCGCACATGGCCTCGCACAGGTTGCAGGTCGCCAGCCGGGTCGCCATGTGACCAGGCTATGAGCGATCACGCCCGTACCGGCGACGCCACCCCGGCGACCCGGCCGCGGCGGGTCAGGCGCCGCGCCACCGGCTGAGCGTGCCACCGGGCGCGGGCGGCAGCGGCCGGTCGCGCAACCACGCCGTCAGCAGCGCCCCGGCCGGGACGTACCGCTCGGCGTGCGCGGCGAACTCCTCCGTGGTGACGCTGCCGTGCCGGCGGCCCTCGGCCCAGGACCGCAGGAGCGTGAAGAACACCTGGTCGCCGGCGGCCCGGCGCAGGGCGTGCAGGGTCAGCGCGCCGCGCTTGTAGACGCGGTCGTCGAACAGCGCGGCCGGGCCCGGGTCGGCCAGCGCGAACTCCTGCGGCAGCGCGGCCAGCCTGCGGTGCCAGCGCAGCGCGTGCGCCGCGCCGGGCGGGCCGCCCGACCGCTCCGACCACAACCACTCCGCGTACGTGGCGAAGCCCTCCTGGAGCCAGATGTCGGACCAACGGGCCACGGTGAGGCTGTTGCCGAACCACTGGTGCGCCAGCTCGTGCGCGACCAGCCGCTCGCAACCGCGGGCGCCGTCCACGTGGTTCCTGCCGAAGATCGACATGCCCTGGGCCTCGACCGGGATGTCCAGGTCGTCGTCGGTCACCACGACGGTGTAGCCGCTGAACGGGTAGGGCCCGAACAGCTCGCCGAACAACGCCATCATCTCGCCCTGCCGGCCGAAGTCGTGCCGTACGCGGGCGGCCAGCCGCGCCGGGTGGGCCAGCCGCGTCCCGCCCGCCTCCGAGAGCTGGTAGCGCCCGATCTGCACGCTGGCCAGGTACGTCGCCATCGGCTCGGCCTGCTCGTAGACCCACGTCGTGGTCCCGGCCGCCCGCCGCCTGGCGGTGAGCACGCCGTTCGCGATCACCTGGTACGCCGGCGCCGTCGTGACCGAGATCCGGTAGGACGCCTTGTCGTCCGGCCGGTCGTTGCACGGGAACCAGGACGGCGCGCCGATCGGCTGGCCGGCCACGAGCGCGCCGTCGGACAGCTCCTCCCAGCCGAGCCCTCCCCAGGGGCTGCGCACCGGTACGGGACTGCCCGCGTACCGCACCTCGACGACGGCCCGCGCCCCGGCGGCCACCGGGGCGGGCAGGGCGAGGCGCAGCTTGCCCTGCCCGTGGGTGTGGCGGACGGCCCGGCCGTCCACGCTGACGCCCGAGACGCGGAAGTGCCCGAGGTCGAGGACGAGCTCGCCGAGCGGCTCGGCGGCCGTGACCGTCAGGCGGGCCGTGCCGTCGAGCCGGTTGGCCGCGATCCGGTAGTTCAGCGACAGGTCGTAGTGCTCGACCGCGTACCGGTGGTCGCCATGCCCCGGGAAGTACGAGGTCATCGCCACGCCGAGACGGGGTTGCCGAACCACCGGCTGCCGCCGGGCACGGCCTCGCCACGCATGACCAGGGACGCCGGTCCGACCGTCGTCCCCTCACCCACCCGCGCCGCCGGCAGGACGACGCCGTGGGGGCCGAGCGTCGCGCCGGCCTCCAGCGTCACCGTGTCCATGCTCATCACCCGGTCGTGGAACAGGTGCGTCTGCAACACGCACCCCCGGTTGACGCACGCGCCGTCGCCGAGTGTCACCAGATCCGCCTCCGGCAGCCAGTACGTCTCGCAGGTAACCCCACGTCCGATGCGTGCCCCGAGTGAGCGCAGCCACACGTTCAGCGCGGCGGTCCCGAGCCACGCCTGGGCGAACCAGGGTGCCGCCAGCACCTCGACGAAGTTGTCCGCCAGCTCGTTGCGCCACACGAACGAGCTCCACAGCGGCCTGTTCCCGGCCGGGATCCGGCCGACCAGCACCCATTTGGCGGCCGTGACGACCGCCGCGGCGAGCACCCCGGCGGCCAGCACGACCACGCCGCCCAGCGCGGCCGCCACCGCGAAGCCGTACCCGGCGGCCAGCCACTCGAAGGCCGCGACGGCCAGGACGGCCAGCGCGACCACGCCCATCGCGGGCACCACCCGGCACGGCAGGGCCAGCGCCCGCGCGGCCCTGAACCGCGCGGGCGGGTCGTAGGTCCTGCTGGGGTCGGCCTCCTCGGCGGTGCGGCGCAGCTTCATGGGCGGCATGCCCACGTACGACGAGCCGGACTTGGCCTTCTTCGGCGTCGCCGACAACACGCCGACCAGGCCGTCCTTGGGCACCTTGCGGCCGGGCGCGGTCATCCCGGAGTTGCCGAGGAAGGCACGCTTGCCGATCCGCGCCTCGGCCAGGCGCATCCACCCGCCGTCCAGCTCGTACGGGGCCACCATGGTGTCGTCGGCCAGGAACGCGCCGTCGCCGACGGAGGTCATCGTGGGCAGCGCGAGAACCGTGGACAGCTCCGCGCCGCGGCCCACCTTCATGCCGAGCGCCCGCAGCCAGACGGGCGTCAGGACGCTGGCGTACAGCGGGAACAGCCACACGCGGGCCGCGGCCATCAGCCTGCCGGTGACCCACGCCTGCCAGGCCTGGCGGCTGTGCACGGGGTGGTGCCCCGGGTTCAGCCCCAGGCCCAGGAGCCGCACGCTGACCAGCGTGACCAGGGCGAAGGCGGCCATTCCGGCGAGCGTGGCCGGCGGCACGGCGAGCAGGGCGGCGGCCAGCGCGCCGCCGAGCGTGGTCTCGTCCCCGGCGAAGGCGGCCAGGACCGCGAGCGCGACCCCGGCGGCGGCCACCGGGAGCAGGCTGAGCACGATCGCGCTCACCCCGTACAACGCCACCCACGGGCGGGAGCGGGCGGCGCGCTCGGCGGGGCGGGAGCGGCGCGGCTTGCCCTGACGGAAGGCCGGGACACCGGCCCAGCGCTCGCCCGCGGGGACCGCACCGGCGACCGCGGAACCCGGCGCGACCTGGGAGTTCTTGCCGACGCGGGCGCCGGGCAGCAGGGTCGAGCGGGAGCCGACCGTGGCGCCGGCGCCGATGCGGATCTCGCCGACGTGCAGCCGGTCGCCGTCGTACCAGTGGCCGGCGAGGTCGACCTCCTGCTCTACGGAGGCGCCCCTGCCCAGCTTGAGCAGGCCGGTGATCGGCGGGGGCGAGTGCAGGTCGGCGTCCGGGCCGACGGTGGCGCCGAGCAGACGGGCGTACCAGGCCATCCAGGGCGCGCCGGCCAGGTCGGGCACGCCGAGCCGTTCGGCGAACCGCTCGGCGAACCACAACCGCAGGTGCACGCCGCCGCCGCGCGGGTACGTCCCGGGCCGCACGCCGCGCAGCAGCAGCCGGGCGACCGCCGCCGACAGGCCCATGCGTCCCATGGGGGTGACGAACGCCAGCGCGCCCAGCGTCACCCACCACCACGACAGCGGCGGCGCCCACGGCGGGGCGAGCACGTTGCCGAGTGCGGCGAGCGGCACGATCCAGCGCAGCGCGCCCACGGTGAGCAGCGGGATCATGAGCACGGTCTGCGTCAGCGCGGCCCGCCTCGGCATGGGGGCCACGGGGGCCGCCCGCACGGGCGTCCGGTCCTGCGGGCCGCCCCTGGCGGTCAGCAGTCGCGCCAGCCCGGCGAGGGTCGGGTGCGCGTAGACGTCGCCGACCGCGACGTCGGGATGCGCGGCCCGCAACACCGACACCAGGCGGGCGGCGGCCAGGCTGGTGCCGCCGTCGGCGAAGAAGTCCGCCTCCGGCCCGTCCGGGCTCACGCCCAGGATCTCGGTCCAGTGCTCGGACAGCAGCGCCTCGGCCCGGGTCAGACCGGCGGCGGTCTGGGCCGGTCCTTCCAGGGGCCACGGCAGCGCGTCCCGGTCGATCTTGCCGGAGGTCCTGGTGGGCAGCTCGTCCACGGGGGCCAGGCGCGGCACGAGCGCGGCGGGCAGCGAACCGGCCAGCAGCTCCCGCGCCTGACCGGCGTCGAAGCCCGGCCCGGGGACGACGTAGCCGACGAGCACCTGATGGCCGCCGCCCGCGGTGCGGACGGCCGCCGCGGCGCCGGTGACGCCCGGCAGCGCGCTCAGGGCGGCGTCCACCTCGCCGAGCTCGATCCTGCGCCCGCCCAGTTTCACCTGGTCGTCGGCGCGGCCGGCGAAGAGCAGTCCTTCGGGCTCGGCGCGTACGAGGTCGCCGCTGCGGTAGGCGCGCTCCCAGCCCAGGGACGGCAGCGGCGCGTACTTCTCGGCGTCCTTGGCCGGGTCCAGGTAACGGGCCAGGCCGACGCCGCCGATGATCAGCTCGCCGGTCTCCCCCATGGCGACCGGCTCGCCCGTCTCGTCCACGACCGCCAGGTCCCAGCCGTCCAGGGGCAGCCCGATGCGTACGGGCCCCTCGCCGGTGAGCCGCGCGGCCGAGGCCACCACGGTCGCCTCGGTGGGCCCGTAGGTGTTCCACACCTCGCGGCCGGGGACGGCCAGCCGTTCGGCGAGCTCGGGCGGGCACGCCTCTCCGCCGAAGATGAGCAGCCTGATGCCGTCGAGGTGCGCGGCGGGCCACAGCGCGGCCAGCGTCGGCACGGTCGAGACGACGGTGACCCCCTGCTCGGCGAGCCAGGGGGCCAGGTCCATGCCGGTGCGTACGAGGGCCCTGGGGGCGGGCACCAGGCAGGCGCCGTGCCGCCAGGCCAGCCACATCTCCTCGCAGGAGGCGTCGAAGGCCACCGACAACCCGGCCAGCACCCGGTCACCCGGGCCGAGCGGCCGGTCCTGGAGGAAGAGCCCGGCCTCGGCGTCGGCGAACGCTGCGGCCGACCGGTGTGTCACCGCCACGCCCTTCGGCCTGCCGGTGGACCCGGAGGTGAAGATGATCCAGGCGTCGTCGTCGGGGGTGGGCCGCTCGGGGGCCGCGGTCTGCCTGACGCGGACGGGCGGGCCACCGTCGAGCACGACGTCGTCGTCGGCCTCGGCGAAGACGAGTTCGGCGCGTTCGTCGGGGTCGTCGGCGTCCACGGGCACGTACGCGGCGCCGGCCGCGAGCACGGCGAGGATGGAGACGTACAGGTCGGCGGTGCCGGAGGCGATGCGTACGCCGACCCGGGCGCCGCGCCCGACGCCGGCCGCGGCGAGGGCGTCGGCGACCCGGTCGACGTCGGCGCGCAGCGACCGGTAGTCAAGACGGACGGTGCCGTCGTCCAGCGCGGGCGCCTCGGGGTGGCGGCGGGTGGTCTCGTCGAGGATGTCGATCAGGGTGCGGGGCGGCGGGGCCAGCATGCCCGCGGGGTAGACCGCCGACGCGGTCCGCAGTCGTAAATCAGCCGAGTCGGTGCGCAAACGCTGCTCCTTCGGTCGGACGGTCGGCCATGGCCCATCCATGCCGCGGCCCGCCACTGTCGTGGCGTTCGCGCCACCTCCGTTCGCAACGGTCGTCGATTCGCCAACTATTCCACGATGTGACGGAGATCGCCGTCCATGGCGGCGCGCCGCCCGAGCCCGCCGACGCCTGCCTCCAGGAGATCGGCCGGGCCGGGCGGGCGGGTCAGCGTAGCCAGGACTCGACGCCGGCCAGCAGCTCCGCCTTGAGGGCGGCGGGCGCGAACGAGGCGGTGATCGAGGCGCGGGCCAGCTCGGCCAGGACGTCGTCGCCGTACCCGAAGATCTCGCGCAGGCGGACGTACTCGGCGGCCAGGGCCGTCTCGCCGTCGGTGTTGACCGTGACCGCGAGCCCGGCTGCACGCAGGCGCGGCAGCGGATGCTCGGCCAGCGACGGCACGAGCCCGAGCAGGACGTTCGAGGTGGGACAGACCTCCAGCGGGATCCCGCGCTCGCGCACCTCGGCGACCAGGTCCGGGTCGTCGAGCACCCGGATGCCGTGGCCGAGCCGCTCGGTGTGCCCGAGGTCCAGCGCCTCGCGGATGCTCGCGGGACCGGCCGCCTCGCCCGCGTGGTGCACCAGGTGCAGGCCCGCGTCCCTGGCCGCCTCGAACACCTCGGCGAACGGCGCCAGCGGGTACGCCTCGTCGCCCGCCAGCCCGAGCCCGATCACCTCGTCGTAGCGGGTGGCCAGCTGGTACGTCTGCCACAACCGCTCCAGAGGCCGCCGCCTGGAGTGGTCGAGCAGCACCCGGGCCTCGATGCCGTACCGCCTGCCCTCGGCCAGCCCGTCGAGCACGGCCTCCAGCGGCATCTCCGGCGCGCCCACCCGCTCCCCGTGGGAGGCGGCGGTGAAGGTCACCTCGACGTAGCGGGTGCCCTGGGCGGCCTCGTCCTCGCAGAACTCCAGGGCGACGCGCCGGAAGTGCTCGGGCGTACGCAGCAGGTCGCGTACCTTGGCCCGCTGGTCGGCGAACTCGCGGAAGCTCGCGAACGCCCCCTCGGGCTCCGGCGGCCCGCCCAGCTCGCGTACGGTCCGGGGACGTACGGTGCTCTCCAGGTGGACGTGCAGGTGGGCCTTGGGCAGCAGGCGGAGGTCTCTCACAGCGGACGACGTTAGCGCCGGGTGATGCGAATTTTCGACTGCTTATGTGGTGACTGCTCCCAATCGTCCATGAACGTCGCCTTCAGTCCGTACCGGCGGGCCAGCTCGACCAGCGTCTCGGTGCGGTAGTAGAAGTCCTCGCGCAGGACGTGGTGCTCCTTGCCCTCGGTCCTGTCGAAGGTGAAGTCGAACCAGCCGTCCGGCTTCATGATCCGGCCCACGTGGGCGAAGCACTCCTCGATGACCTCGATCGGCGAGTGCGAGAAGACGCTGTGGGCGTGGACGACGTCGAAGTGCTCGTCCGGCAGGAACGCGAAGCGCAGGTCGCGCACCGGCGCCAGGTACGGCAGCTTGTCCTGCAGCGCGTGCTTGTCGATCGTGTCCTGGGCGGCCAGGAGGATGTCGGGCGAGATGTCGATGCCGTAGTAGTTGCCGGTGAAGAGGTAGCCGATGAACAGGCGGCCGGCGCGCAGGTTCCCGCAGCCGATCTCCAGCATCCGGCAGTCCGGCTTGAGCCCGTGCTCGACGAGGTAGTCGAACTGCATGCGCCCCAGAGCGAGCCATCGCCGGTGGTTGTGCGAGCCCACGGCGCCCGCCGGGTCGCGGGCCGTGTCGGACCTCATGACGGCGCGGTAGTAGTCGACGTGGTCGTGGGCGCGGAGCCTGAACCAGGTGTCGCGGGCCAGCCGGCGCAGGTGGGGGGCGATCCTGTCGGGGTGCCTCAACGCGTATGCGGCCTGGTGGACGAGGCTCGTACGGGAGCGTTTCACGTTGGGCAATGTAGGTGCGGGCCACCCGGTACGGTCCGGGGACGCGACACTCTTGAGCCGCCGTTTACCCGCTCTTTCCCGGTCCCGGGACACGTCACCGGGAGCGCGCGGGAGCGCCGGGGGCACCGCATGCACCGGGAGCGCCTGCGCTCGGCGCGGACGGAGGTCGTGCCTGTCGCTGGTCCCGCTGACGTGGCGGGTCGGTTCGTCGACAGTGCGGTGACGCTCCACGTCCGCACGGCGAGCCCTGCTCGGTGCGCTACCGCGTGTGTGCTGCTCGGTGCGTACTGCTCGGTGTGCGCTGCTCGGCGTGTCGGGTGTGGGCCCGGCGGTCAGCTCAGGTAGTCGCGCAACGCCATCGCCCGGGAGGGGTGGCGCAGCTTGGACATGGTCTTGGCCTCGATCTGCCTGATGCGCTCGCGGGTGACGCCGTAGACGCGGCCGATCTCGTCGAGGGTCCTGGGCTTGCCGTCGGCGAGGCCGTAGCGCATGGTGATCACGCCCGCCTCGCGCTCGGAGAGCTGGTCGAGCAAGCTGTGCAACTGCTGCTGCAGCAGCGTGAACGAGACCGCGTCGGCCGGGGAGACGGCCTCGGTGTCCTCGATCAGGTCGCCGAACTCGCTGTCGCCCTCCTCGCCGAGCGGGGTGCTCAGCGAGATCGGCTCACGGCCGTAGCTCTGCACCTCGGCGACCCGTTCGACGTCGAGGTCGGTCTCGGCGGCGATCTCCTCGGGGGTGGGCTCGCGGCCGAGGTCGGACTGCAGGCGGCGCTGCACGCGGGCCACCTTGTTGATCAGCTCCACCATGTGGACGGGGATGCGGATCGTACGGGCCTGGTCGGCCATGGCCCGGGTGATGGCCTGCTTGATCCACCAGGTGGCGTACGTGGAGAACTTGTAGCCGAGCCGGTAGTCGAACTTCTCGATCGTACGGATCAGGCCGAGGTTGCCCTCCTGGATCAGGTCGAGGAAGAGCATGCCGCGACCGGTGTAGCGCTTGGCGATGGAGACGACGAGCCGGAGGTTGGCCTCCAGCATGCGGCGCTTGGCACGAAGGCCGTCGTCGGCGATCCACTCCAGGTCGGCACGCAGGTCGGAGGACAGGGCCGGTTCGGTGTCGAGGCGTTCCCTGGCGAACAGGCCGGCCTCGATGCGCTTGGCCAGCTCGATCTCCTGCTCGGCGGTGAGCAGCGGGACGCGGCCGATCTCTTTCAGGTAGGTCTTGACCGAGTCTGCGCCGACGGCCGTGCCACCGTCGGCGATGGTGTCGTCCAGTTCGAGAACCTCTGCTGCTTGGGACAAAATTCTCTCCTCGCTCGCGTTGGGTGGACGCTCAGTGACTGAGCCGGCCTGCGGGCAGGTCCGGCGGGGAAACATCGCGGGCCGATAGGCGTCGGAACCTTCAGGACATGGGGGAACGGAAGAAGCGGGGCCTGGCGTGGCCGTCAATGACCAGGCTACCCAACGCTTCCTCGAACGCGGCTTCGACGGGACGGCCGTCACCGCCGCCCCGCCATCGGCATCTGCCTGTGACCAGCGCCGCAAGCCGGGCACCCCGCTCCGGCCCTCTCCCCGTGTCGGCACTCCAGAAGACGACTCCCCTCTCCGCTCACACTTCTCCGCTCAGGGCCCTTCCATCAGGGGCCCCTCGATCGGGGCTTTCCGATCACGGCCCCTCGATCAGGGCCTCCGTTCGCGGCTCTTCGTTCACGCCCCTCCGCTCACGGCTCGCACCGGGCCACGGTCACGCTCCCCTCCTCGACCCCGGCGAAGGCCAGCAGCCGCGCGCCCTCCGCGGCCAGCGCCTGCGTCACGCCGTCGCCCAGCGGACGGAAGGGCCTCAGCGTCAGCACGCCACCCTCAAGGTCCCACATGCCACCGACAGTTCCGCCGACGAGGAAGGTCGGATGGACGAGGGAGCCGACGCACACCCGGGCGCGCTGCTCGGGGGTCATCAGGCGGCCGCGGTCGGCGAAGGCGACGATCAGGTTGTCGAACGCCGGCAGGAAACGTACGGGGGCGGGCGCGTCCTCGGGGACGAGCGGGGCATCGGGCAGGTCATAAAGCACACGTCCCTCGCCGTCCTGATATTTCCGGAGAAAGTGCATGGATTCGAGGACCGGGCGGAGCCGCGTGAGGCCCGACCACATCTGCACGTCCATCACGCCCGCCGGGCCGAACGCGGCCAGATACCGTACGACCAGGCGCTCGACGTTCGGCTCCGGGTCCAGAGGGCGTCCCAGCCACTCCTCCGCCAGCGTGAACGGCGTCGCCCCGCCGCGCCCCCAGGTGCCGTTCGGCGGCGTGTGCACGATCGGCAGCAGCCCCTGGGGCGAGAACGCGAGCGCCGTCGGGTCGGCCTCCGGCCAGCGTTCGCGCAGCAGGTCACGAAGCCGCGGACGGGTCAGCGTACGCCCGGTCAGGTGGCCGCGGGCCAGCCGCTCCAGCTCCTCGGGGTCCACGCCGGGCATCGCCCTGCCGACGGTCGCCCGCGCGGCCCTGGACAGGGCGCGCTGCACCAGGGGCCTGATCCAGACGTAGTCGTCGGCGGGCGTCAGGTGCTGGGTGCCGCGCAGCAGCGAGCCGCGTACCACCTGCCTGCCGTACAGCAGGGCGGTGAGGTCGTCCTGGGTGAAGGCGGCCAGGCGCGTCCAGAGCCCGATGTAGGGCGCGTTGACGTCCTGCCCCTGGAGGGCGACGAGCCGCCCGACGGCCTCCAGCGGCGACAGGCCCGAACGGGCCAGGAGGAGCTGGCGGTCGAGCGTGGTCCGGTTGAGGACACCGGCACTGAGCACCACAGACGTCCTGGAGAGGGGGGCCGTGGCCGAGGCGGGGGCTCGCTGGTCGAGGGTCATGGGGCCAGCGTAGGAACCATTGCGGCAAGGTTCTTTCCGCATCTCGCGGCGGATCGGTCAGCTCGCCGGGACGTGTTCGAGGTCGCGCGGCGGATCGGTCAGCTCGCCGGGACGTGTTCGAGGGTGTGGCTCGTGGCGTCCGGCTCGGCGAAGGCCAGCAGGTGCTGGCCCTCCTCCTCCAGGACGTCCAGAGGCGTCGGCGCGGCGAAGGGGCTGATGAGCAGCTTGGCCTTCTTACCGGACCGCTTGATCTGCCAGGTCCCCGCGGCGAACCCGTCCACCAGGTACGTGGCCTTGATCCGCAGGTTCTTGGTCGCGACCAGCGGCCGGAACTCGTCCTCCAGCACCCGCCTGCGGTCGGCGTGCCCGAGGACGAGATTGTCGAAGTCGGGCAGGAACCGCACCGGCGCGGGCACGTCGCCACCCGGCCGCGGGGCGCCGGGCAGGTCGAACAGCTCGCGCCCGGACTCGTCGGCCAGCCGGTCCAGGTCCATCGCCTTCATGACCGCCCGCAGCCCGCCGAGCCCCGACCAGGTCTGCACGTCGGCGGGCGTGGCAGGACCGAACGCGGCGAGATAGCGCTCGATCATCGTCTCCGTGCTGGGCGCCGGGTCCTGGCCGACGGCGGGCAGGCCGAAGGCGGACTCGCGCGGGAAGCTCCACCGGTCCTGCGTCGGCACCATGACCAGGGGCGTCATCATGCGCACGGCGTACCCGAGCACCCGCTCGTCGGCGCCGGGGAACTCCTCCAGCAGCAGGGGACGCAACTCGTTGAACGTGAGCGGCCCGCCGGCCAGCAGCCGGTCGGCGACCGCGGCGACGGCCTCGAAGTCGACGTCCTGGAACCGGCGCGCCGCGGCGGCCAGCATGGGCCGCAACACCGGGCGGAAGGCCGCGAAGTCCTCCGCCGTCACCAGGTGCAGCGTGGCCCGCATCATGGTGGCCCGCACCAGGCTGCCCGCGTGCAGCTCGTCGTGCAGGTGGTCGCGCTCGAACCCCTCCAGCCGCGTCCAGATCCCCAGGTACGGCGGCCGCGGCTCCTGCGCCTGCAACCCGGCCAGCCGGTGCACGACGTCGGCCGGCCGCCCTTTGTGCCGGGTGAGAAGGTGCTGCCTGGCCAAGGTGGCGCGGTTGAGGTCTCTGAGGCTGAGCATCTACATATCATGCCTTTCCCCCTGGAGTCCGTACGTTCCTCCTATCCCGCGCTCGCCGACGGCTTCGCCTATCTCGACGGCGCGGCGGGCACCCAGACGCCGCAGCCGGTGATCGACGCCATCTCCGCCGCCTACCGGGCGGGGCTCGGCAACGTGGGCGGGGCGTTCCCCGCCAGCCGCCGGGCGGACGAGATCGTCGCCGCCTGCCGTGCCGCCGTGGCGGACCTGGTCGGTGGCGATCCCGGCGGGGTGATCCTCGGCCCGAACATGACGACGCTGACGTACCGGCTGGCCAGGGCGCTGACCGGGCCGGGCGACGAGGTGGTGGTCTCCAGGCTGGACCACGACGCGAACGTGCGCCCGTGGACCCAGACGGGCGCCGCCGTGCGCTGGGCCGAGGTGGACCCGGTGACCGGCGAGCTGCCGGTCGAGCAGTACGCCGACCTCATCGGGGAGCGGACGAAGGTGGTGGCGGTGACGGCGGCGAGCAACATCATCGGCACCCGTCCCGACGTGCCCGCCATCGCCGAGCTGGCGCACCGCGCGGGCGCCCTGCTGTACGTGGACGGCGTGCACGCCACCCCGCACGGCCCGGTGGACATGCGGGCGCTGGGCGCCGACTTCTACGCCACCAGCGCGTACAAGTGGTCGGGCCCGCACGTGGGGGCCGTCGTGGCCGATCCGGCGCTGCTGGAGACGGTCCGGCCGGCCAAGTTACGGCCCTCCCCCGACACCGTGCCCGAGCGGTTCGAGACGGGCACGTCCGCGTTCGCCGACCTGGCCGGGGTGACGGCGGCCGTCGACCACCTGGCCGCCATGGCGCCCGGCTCGGGCACCCGCCGCGAACGCCTCCTGACCTCGATGGCCGCCGCCGAGGAGCACGAGCAGGAGCTGTTCGCCGCCATGACCGCGGGCCTGGAGACGATGCCCCACGTCACGCTGTACGGCAAGCCCGCCCGCCGTACCGCGACGGCCTACTTCACGGTCGCCGGCCACACCCCGCGCCAGGTCGCCGAGCACCTGGCCGGCCTGGGCGTGAACGTCTGGAGCGGCCACAACTACGCCTGGGAGCTGACGGGCGCGCTCGGCGTGCGCGAGTCGGGCGGCGCCGTACGCGCGGGCCTGGTCCACTACAACGACGCCTCGGACGTGACCCGCCTCCTGGAGGGAGTGGCCCGCCTCGCCTGAGCGGCCCGCCCCGCCTGAGGGCCCGGCTCGCCTGAGGACCCCGCTCGCCTGACTCCGACCCGGCGCGAGGCAGCCGCGCCGGGTCGCCGTGAGATCCTGGACGGATGCTGCCCCCGATCGACGTGCTGCGCGAGCAGGTCGTCGCCCATCTCGCCGCCTTCGACCGCCGGGAGGTCCCGCCGGCCGCCGGGGTGCGCCGGGCGGCGGTGACCGTGTGCGTGCTGGAGGACGCCGGGCGCGTCCCGTACACGGTCCTGATCCGGCGGGCGGCCCGCGGCCGCAACGCCGGGCAGTGGGCGCTGCCGGGCGGGCGGCTCGACGACGGCGAGCTGCCCGTGGAGGCGGCGCTGCGGGAGCTGGCCGAGGAGGTCGGGGTGACCGGCGTGGAGGTGGCCGGGCTGCTCGACGACTTCGTCACCGACTCCGGGTTCGTGATCACCCCTGTGGTGGCGTTCGGCGGCGGTCAGGAGCCGGTGGGCGACGCCTACGAGGTGGCCTCGGTGCATCCGGTGCCGCTGGAGCGTTTCCTCGCGCCCGGGGTGCCGCGCTGGGAGGGCGAGCTGCTGCAGATGCCGCTCGGGCCGGACATCGTGATCCACGCGCCGACCGGGGCGATCCTGTGGCAGTTCGCCGAGGTGGCGCTGCGCGGACGCGAACAGCGGGTGTTCGACGTCGCGCAGCCCCACTGGACACGGACCTGACGCGGCCCCGACAGTGGACCCGACCGCGGGCGCGGACCTGACCGGTCAGAACGGCCCGGTCAGCTCGCCGAGCTTGGCGGTCAGCTCCAGGTTGGCCTTGTAGTCGACGGGCACCGCGATCACCGACACCGCGTCGTCGGCCAGCGCCTTGCGCAGCGTGGGCAGCAGCTCGCCGGCGCTGCTCACCCGGTAGCCGCGGGCCCCGAAGCTCTCGGCGTAGGCGACGAAGTCGGGGTTGCCGAACCGGATGCCCGAGTGGCGCCCGAGCTCCAGGTCCATCTTCCACTCGATCAGCCCGTACGCGTCGTCCACCCACACCAGCACCGTGATCGGGATACGTTCGCGTACGGCCGTCTCCAGCTCCTGGGAGTTCATCAGGAACGCCCCATCACCGGTGGCGGCCAGCACCTTGCGCCCCGGGAAGGCCAGCTTGGCGGCCAGCGCCCCCGGCACCGCGAACCCCATCGAGGACAGCCCGTTGGAGACCAGCATCGTGTTGGGCTCGTACGTCGGGTACATGCGGGCCATCCACATCTTCACCGCCCCCGTGTCGGCCAGCACGATGTCCTCGCGGCCCATGGCCTCGCGGATGTCGGCGACCACGCGCCGCGGCGACAGCGGGAAGGCGTCCTCCGAACGTCCCTGCTCCAGCTCCTCGCGCATCAGGCTGCGGATCTTCTCGCCGGTGCCGTTGACCTCGAAGCGGCGGTGGACGGCGTCGGCGAGCGCGTCGAGAGAGCGGGAGATGTCGCCGTGGACGCCCACGTCCACCGGGTAGTGGTCGTCGACCTCGGCCGGGAACCGGTGCAGATGGATGATCTTCTTGTCCCGGTTCGGATTGATCTTTACGGGGTCGAACTCCTGCAGCTCGTACCCGACGCTGATCAGCACGTCGGCCTCGTCGAACCCGAAGTTGACGTAGTCGTGCCGCATGAAGCCGACCGCGCCCAGCGCGTGCGGGTGGTCGTCGGGGAAGACGCCCTTGCCGTTGAACGTGGTGGCCACCGGCAGCCCGAGCCGCTCGGAGAAGACCACCAGCGCGGCGGAGGCCCCGGCCCGCCCGGCGCCGTGGCCGGCCAGCACGATCGGGCGGCGCGCCCCGGCCAGCACCTCGGCGGCGCGGGCGATCTGGGCGGCCGAGGGGTCCTGGGGGCGTACGACGTTGACGGGCAGCGGCGCGAGGTCGGCCGGGACGGGCGCCGACTCGACGTCCTCAGGGATGGCCAGGTAGACGGCGCCGGGCCGTTCGGTCTGGGCGGTCTTGAACGCCTTGCGGATCATCTCGGGCAGTGCCAGGGCCGTCGGCGCCAGGTCCGCCCACTTGGTGATCGGCCGGAACAGCGACACCAGGTCGACCACCTGGTGGGACTCCTTGTAGATGCGGTCGAGGCCCACCTGGGCGGTGATCGCCACGACCGGGGTGCTGTTGGTGGTGGCGTCGGCCACGCCGAGCTGCAGGTTGATCGCGCCGGGGCCGAGCGTGGCCGAGGCCACCCCCGCCTTGCCGGTCAGCCTGCCGTAGATCTCGGCCATGAACGCCGCGCCCTGCTCGTGCCGGACGAGGATGTACCGGATGGAGGAGTCGTTGAGCGCGTCGACGAAGTGGATGTTCTCCTCGCCGGGGATGCCGAAGACGTACTCGACGCCTTCCGCCTCCAGGGCTCGAACGATCAGATGGGCCGCATCCGCCTGCGGGGACATGGGTAACGCCTTCTTCCATGAACGACTGCGTCCCTGTCAGCACCGCGCGGGCGCGCTTCATTCCTGGTGGCGGCCGGTGCCCGCGCGACGGCGGGGCCGCCGGCGCGGGCTCACGCGGGCACCGCGGGTCAGGCGCTCAGCGCGCGCGTGACCAGCGCGCCGAGGATCATGCCGACGACCGTGCAGACCGCAGCGGCGATGGCGGCCCACTTGCCCAGGGACTCGCCGCGGGTGTGGCCGACGATGCCCAGCACGATGCCGGCCAGGCCGAACAGGATCGGTATGAACAACACGGCCACCGCGGCGCTGACGAACCCGATGATCGACAGGACCTGGGCGCCCTGCCGCCGCGGCGCTTGCGGATAGGGCGGCGGCTGTGACCACTGCCCTTCCCGCGTGTGCTGGTCGTCGCCTTGCGGCGGGTCTTGCGAAGAGGTCATCTCCGGCTCCCTCGTGAGGTGAATCACATCACACACCAGAGCCGTGGGCCTGTCGAGCCGTCCAGTCCAGACATCTGCCCATTTCAGAAGGCTTATGACGGGCGAGAAAGCTGGGCCGGAAGGGGCTGCGCGTGGACGACGTCGAGCCGGGAGACCGCCCGGGTGAGGGCGACGTACAGGCGGTTGAGGCCGCGCGGCTCGGCCGCGACGATGGCGGCCGGCTCGGCCAGGACCACGTGGTCGTACTCCAGGCCCTTGGCCGTCGAGGCGGGCATGACGCTCAGCCGCTCGCCGAGGTCCAGCCCCTCGTTCCACAGCGCGCAGGTGATCGCCTCGACGTGGGCGTCGGCCGCGATCACCCCGATCGACCCCTCGAACGCCCGCGCCTCCCGTACGGCCTCCACGACGCCCTTCTCCAGCTCGGCCACCCGGACGACACGCAGCCGGCCGTCCGAACGGTGGGAGCGGGTGGGCGGCACGCCCGCGTCGAGCGCGGCCAGCAGCGTGTTGGCCAGCTCCACGACCGCGCCGGGCACGCGGAAGCCGGTGGTCAGCTCGACGATCCGGCCGCCGGGCTTGCCGAGCAGGTCCAGGTGCTCGGGCCACGACCTGGCCGCCCACGGGGTGGTGCCCTGGGCCAGGTCGCCGAGGACGGTCATCGAGCCGTGCTCGCTGCGCCTGGCCACCGCGCGGCACTCCATGGGCGACAGGTCCTGGGCCTCGTCCACGATCACGTGGCCGTAGCCACGGGGGCGTTCGAGCAGGCAGGCCAGCTCGTCCAGCAGCACCAGGTCGGCCGGGGTCCACCTGGCGGCCTTGACGCCGCGCGGCGGCCTCGGCCAGGCGATGGCGGCGCGTTCCGCGTCGGTCAGGATGCCCTCCGGCGGGGCGCTGAGCACCTCGCACAGCACGTCCTCGGGGCGGGCGGCGGGCCAGGCGGCGTCGAGCGCCGGGGTGACGGCGCGGCCGATCCGGCGTTCCCAGGCCGCGTTGCAGGTCTGGCCGCGGGCCTCGGCCTGCCGCCGCATCGCCGCGACCACCCTGGCCCGCACCCGTTCGCGGCCGACCCCGTACGGGAGCCCGGCCCGCCTGGCGTCCTCCACGACGCGGCGCAGCTCGTCCTCGCCGACCCGCCAGTGGTAGGAGCCGTCGGAGGCCACGGCCGGCTCGGCCGGTCTGCGGATCCGGCCGTACAGGGCGCGGCGCAGCACCTCGGCCATGCGGGCGTCGTGCTTGACCGCCGCGGCCGGCGCGGAGTCGGCGGCCCGTACGGGATAGGCGCCGAGCAGTCCTTCCAGGGTGGTCTGCTCGACGTCCACCTCGCCGAGGGCGGGCAGGACGGCCGAGATGTAGCCGAGGAAGGCCCGGTTCGGGCCGAGTACCAGGACGCCGGCGCGTTCGAGGCGGCGGCGGTGGGCGTACAGCAGGAAGGCGGCCCGGTGCAGGCCGACCGCGGTCTTGCCGGTGCCGGGCGCGCCCTGTACGCAGATCGTGGTGTCGAGGTCGGCGCGGACCAGGTCGTCCTGCTCGGGCTGGATGGTGGCGACGATGTCGCGCATGGGGCCGACGCGGGGGCGTTCGATCTCGGCGGCCAGGATCGTGCTGCCGCCCTCCTCGCCCGCGCCCAGGCGTTCGTCCTCGAAGCCGGTCAGCGTGCGGCCCGACCAGCCGAAACGGCGGCGTACGCCGACGCCCTGCGGGTCGCGGGCGCTCGCCCGGTAGAACGCGCGGGCCACGGGCGCGCGCCAGTCGATCACCACGGGCGGCCCGCCGTGCTCGCCGGTGATGTGCCGCCTGCCGATGTGGTACGCCCGGCCGCCGTGCTCGGCCGAGTCCCGGCCGAAGTCGAGCCGGCCGAAGAACGGCGGCCCTTCGGGCTCCTCGCTCAGCTCCTTGGCCAGGCTCTTGAGGTGGCGGCCCAGGCGTTCTGCGCTGTAGCGGTCGCCGGCCACGGTCTCACCGACGATCACGTTCTCGCGCGCGCCGTCCAGCATCCTGCGCAGCCCCGCCCTGCATCGTTCGACGTGGCGCCGTTCGTCGTCGAGCGTTCCCATGCCCACCCCCCAGAGTGTTAACTCGGTTAAGACATTAACCAGGTTAACACTTTGATAGGCTGAGGTCATGACAGGACTGCGGGAGCTGCAGCGGCAGCGGGTGCACGAGGCCATCTCGACGGCGGCGATCACGCTCTTCCTGGAACGGGGCTTCGACGAGGTGCCGGTGACCGAGATCGCGGCGGCGGCCGGGGTGTCCAAGCCGACGCTGTTCAAGTACTTCCCGACCAAGGAGGACCTCGTCCTGCACCGGTTCGCCGACCACAAGGGCGAGGCCGCCCGCGAGCTGCGCACGCGCGCGCCCGGCGAGCACCCGGTCGCGGCCCTGCGCCGCCACTACCTCGACGGCCTGGCCGCCCACGACCCGGTCACCGGGCTCAACGACCACCCCGAGGTGCTGGCCTTCCACCGGATGGTGTTCGACACCCCCAGCCTGGCCGTACGCCTGTTCCACCACATGACCCAGGACGAGGCCGAGCTGACCCACGCCCTGGCCGAGACCATGGACGAGCTCACCGCCGCGCTGCTGGCCGCGCAGGTGCTGGCCGCGCAGCGGGTGCTCGCCCGCCGCACCTGGGCGCAGCTCGCCGGCGGACGCCCCTTGGCCGAGGCGGAGGCCGACGCCGTGCGCGCCGCCGAGCACGCCTTCGCGCTGCTGCCGGACACGCCCGCCGCGTCCTGAACCCGTGCGCGCGGGTCACGCCCGTGCCATCTGGTGGGCACGATTACCTCCAACGCCGGAGGCTGTGCTTAACTCGGAAATGCCGATGTGGCTGTGTCCCCCGGGCCGCAAATTACCGCCTTCACGGAATACCGTTCGGCTGGAGCCGTGTTGTGCACCTCGCCGAGGAGGCGACCACCACATCGGCCTTTAAGCTTTCCGGGGCTTCGCTGCCTTAGGGTGTCATGGCTGACCGCCGATGATCCAGGAGAGCCCGTTGCTGTACGAAGTGGTCAAGTTCGCCGCCGCGCCGCTCGCCCACGCGATGTGCCGGCCGCACATCTCCGGCGCCGCGAACGTGCCGAGGAGCGGGCCCGCGATCCTGGCGGCCAACCACCTCTCCGTGCTCGACTCCTTCCTGCTGCCCGCGCTGCTGCCCCGGCACGTCACGTTCACCGCCAAGAACGAGTACTTCGACGGCAACCCGGTCTCCGGCTTCTTCATGCGGCTCGGCGGCAGCCTGCCGATCGACCGCGAGAGCGCCCACGCCGCGCAGGCCATGCTCGACGCCGCCGCCGACCTGCTCGCGCGCGGCGAGCTGTTCGGCATCCACCCCGAGGGCACCCGCTCCCCCGACGGCCGCCTCTACCGCGGCAAGATCGGCGTGGCCTGGCTGGCGCTCAAGACGGGCGCGCCGGTGTTGCCGGTGGCGCTCAAGGGCACCGAGAAGGTCTTGCCGGTCGGCGCGAAGGTGCCCAGGCCCGCCAAGATCGGCATCTCCATCGGCGGGCCGTTGCGCTTCGAGGGCGACCACACCAGGGCGCGCGACCGGCGCCGGGTCACCGACGAGATCATGGCCGCCATCCAGAAACTGTCCGGCCAGGAGTACGTCCCCGCCTACGCGGCCAGCCACAAGAGCACATCCGACGGGACGGCCTGATCCAGGACCGCTAGGCTCTGACACCTGTCGTCGAGGATCGGGGGGCTGACCGTGGCGCGGGGCCGCACCATCGCGATCGTGTCCGTGTCCGCCGTGCTCGTGGCGGGTGCCGCGGGCGGGGGCGCCTACTACCTGCTGCGTACCAGGGGCACGCCGGCCGAGACGGCGCAGCGTTTCGCCGCCGCCTGGCAGGCGGGCGACAAGGCCGCCATGACCGCCGAGCTGGCCACGCCGCAGCAGCTCACGGCCTACGACCAGCAGCGTTCGGCGCTCGGCGTGGAGTCGGCCACGGTCAAGCTGGGCCGCATAACCGAGGGCGACGGCCGGGCGCGGGTCCCCTACACCGCGACGCTGGCGCTCAAGAACATCGGCTCCTGGTCCTACGACGGCCAGATCGACCTCGTGGTCGCCGACCGTACGTGGAAGGTCGACTGGCGGCCCACCGCGCTGCACCCGCAGCTGACGCAGGGGGCGACGTTCGCCGTCAAGACGAACTGGCCGCAGCGGGCCGCGATCACCGACGCCGACGGCGGCCGCATCGACGGCGGCACCTCCGGCGGTTCGGTGCAGCAGCTCGTCGGCTACCTCGACAAGGCCACCAAGAAGGACGTCGCAAAGCTCGGCTCCTCCTACAAGACCGGGCAGGCCATCGGGCGCGGCGGGTTGCAGGAGACGTTCCAGAAGCGGCTGGCCGGCACCCCCACCACCCAGATCCAGCTCGGCGGCAAGACGCTCGGCACCATCGAGGGCACCGGCGGCAAACCGGTCGAGACCTCGCTCGCCCCCCGCGCCCAGGCGGCGGCGGTGGCCGCGGTCAAGGGCGTCGAGAAGCCCACCTCCATGGTGGCGATCCGGGCCTCGACGGGCGAGATCCTGGCCGTGGTCAACAACCAGGGCGGCTTCAACCGGGCCCTCGACGGCCGTTACGCGCCGGGCTCGACGTTCAAGGCGGTCACCGCGATCGGCCTGCTGGCGGCCGGCATGTCCCCTGCGGACAAGGTCACCTGCCCGATGTACGCCACCGTGGGCGGCATGAAGATCCGCAACTCCGAGAAGGAGGAGTTCGGCTCGCTGTCGTTCCTCGACTCCTTCGCCCACTCCTGCAACACCACCTTCGCGCCCCTGGCCGAGCAGCGGCTCGGCGCCGACAAGCTGCTGAAGACGGCCGAGGCCGTCGGCTTCAACCAGCCCCTGAACATCGGCGTGCCCGCCACGAAGGCCAGTTTCCCGAGGGCCCAGTCCGACGCCGAGCTGGCCGCCGAGTCCTTCGGCCAGGCCCGGATCACCGCGAGCCCGCTGATGCTGGCCTCGGTGGCCGCCGCGATCGCCGACGGCACCTGGCGCCCGCCGACGCTGGTGCCCAGCCTCAAGCAGAAGGCCGAGGACCAGGCGCTGCCCAAGGGGGTCAAGGAGCAGTTGCACGGCATGATGGCGGCCGTGGTCTCCAAGGGCACCGCGCGCAGCTCCGGGCTGCCCGCCGGCACGTACGGCAAGACGGGCACGGCCGAGTTCGGCACCGGCGAGAAGCTCGACACCCACGCCTGGTTCATGGGCTTCAAGGGCGACGTGGCCTTCGCGGTGGTCGTGGAGGGCGGCGGCACGGGCGGCAAGGTCGCGGCCCCGGTGGCGGCGACCTTCCTCAAGGGCCTCTGAGCCCCTCCCCCGCGGCCGTTCGCCCGCTGCGGCCCACCTTTGCATGCAATGTATGCAAAGGCTAGAGTCCCGTACGTGCAGAGCGATGTGGCCTGGAGCCGGCTGCGGGAGCTGATCCTCGACGGGACCTACCCGCCGGGGGCGCGGCTGACCGAGACGGACGTAGCGGCGGCCCTGGAGATGAGCCGTACCCCGGTGCGCGAGGCGCTACGGGCGCTGACCGCCGACGGGCTCGTACGCCCGGCCGGACGCGGGGTGGTGGTCGTGGCCCTGGAGGCGTCCGCGCTGGAGGACGTCTACCAGGTACGCGCGGCCCTGGAGGCGCTGACCGCCGAGCTGGCCGCCACCCGCCAGGGCGAGGGCCGCATCGCCCCCGCCGACCTGGTCTCGTTGCGCGACGTCGCCGACGCCACGGCGGACGCCACCGCTCGGGGCCGCATGGCCGAGGCCGTCGGGCTCAACCGCCGTTTCCACCGGCGGATCGCCGAACTGGCAGGCAACGCCGTCGCGCTGCACACGCTGGAGCGCGTCTGGGACCAGATCCAGGTCTCCACGCTGCGCTCACTGGCGCCGCCGTCGCGTCCGGCGCACGTCTCCGGCCAGCACGAACAGCTCCTCGCCGCGATCATCGAGGGCCGGCCGCAGGACGCGGCGGCCATCGCCAGGGCGCACGTCCTCGACACCCGTGCCGTCACCCACGACAAGGACGGATTCGCATGACCCGGAACCACACCTACAACACCACCGTGACCTGGACCGGCAACCAGGGCACCGGCACCAGCGGCTACCGCGACTACAGCCGCGCCCATGACCTGGCGGCCGAGGGCCCGCCGGTCATCGCGGGCAGCTCCGACCCCGCCTTCCGCGGCGACCCCGCCCGCTGGAACCCCGAGCAGTTCCTGGTCGGCTCGCTCTCGCAGTGCCACATGCTGTCGTACCTGCACCAGTGTGCCGTGGCGGGCGTCGTGGTCACCGATTACACCGACAACGCGGTCGGCACGATGGCCGAGAGCGGCGTCGGCGGCCACTTCACCGAGGTCGTGCTCCGGCCCGAGGTGACCGTCGCCGCGCCGGAGATGGCCGAGGCCGCCCTCCGGCTGCACGAGGACGCCCACAAGGCGTGCTTCATCGCGGCCTCGGTCAACTTCCCGGTACGCCACGAGCCGACCGTGCGCACGGCCTGAACGTCCCCGGAGGCCGGGACGCGATGAAAGCGGTCAGCGCGAGGCGGCCAGGGCCACGGCGGTGGCGGCCTCGTGCTGGAGCACCATGATCAGCAGGGTGGCCACCAGCGTCGCGATGAGCACCCAGCTGATCACGATGATGACCGTCGACCGGCGCGGCCGGCGCCTGGCACCAGGCTGCCCCTTCGCCCTCGCCTCGCTGCGACGGGCCCGCTCGTTGAACGACTCCAGCCGGGCGACGAGACGTGGATCGTCATCGACGAGGTGCTGCTCGATCTGGGCCAGCATTCGTTCCTCGTCCTGCGACCAGGCCATAGGGGCACCTCCGGAACGCAAGCTCTGTGGCGTGTTTCTCCCCAACCATGAAGATCATTAGCCATCGCATGACCGGCCAATTACCGGCTCTTTTCGGAGGGCGTTTCGCGATCGAACGTCTGTTCTAATCATGGGCTGTGCTGCGAGGATCCCCGCCTGACCGGCCGCTTCCTGGTCGGACGGCGGCCGGGGCGCGCCCGGCCTCGGGCCTACCGAAGCGTCAGGCGTTGCAGGACCAGCCGTTCTCGACCCGGCCGTGGGTGTTGAGGTAGCCGCACCCCGCACGCCGTCAGCGGGCGGCCGAGGTCGTCGTCGTCCGTGTACGCGGCTCTCGTTCGCCGGGCCGGCCCTCTGTGGGCCCGGTTAAATCGGTGGCCCGCCGGTTCGCCGCGGTGGCAGGATGGCCGGGCACTTGCCGGACGACGTTCAGGAGCATGAGATGCGGCGCCGCCACGGAATCTCCCAGCGCCCCATTGGCACGAGAGTTTTCGAGGGCTCCTCCACTCATGCACATCCTGAACATCGGCATCCTCGCGCACGTCGACGCGGGCAAGACCAGCCTCACTGAACGGCTGCTGTTCGAGACCGGGGTCATCACGCGCCTCGGCAGCGTCGACGGCGGCAGCACCCAGACCGACACCGGCGAGATCGAACGCCGTCGCGGCATCACGATCCGTTCGGCGGTCGCCTCGTTCACCCTGGGCGATCTGCGGGTCAACCTGGTGGACACCCCGGGCCACGCCGACTTCGTGGCCGAGGTCGAACGCGCGCTGGGCGTGCTCGACGGGGCCGTCCTGGTGGTGTCGGCCGTGGAGGGCGTACAACCGCACACGCGGGTCCTGATGAAGACGTTGCGGCGGTTGCGGCTGCCCACACTGATCTTCGTGAACAAGGTCGACCGGATGGGGGCGCGGGAGGCGGGGGTGCTCGCCGAGATCCGGCGGTGGTTGTCGCCGCGGGCGGTCCCGCTGAACACGGTGACCGACATCGGCGTCTCCTCCGCCGCCACCTGTCCCTACGCCTTCGCTCCCCTTCTCGCGGCGGGCCACCTGCCGGCTGATCGGGCCGCCGTCGGCGCCCTCCCCGTCGGGGTGGCGGCGCGCGGTGGCATGGAGGAGGTGGTGGGGGCCGGTGGGCTCGTCGAAGCGGCGGGCGTGACCGCCCTCCCGGACGCCGACGGCCTCGCGGGGGGCCGTCTCGACGCCGAGGGAGGCGCCAGCGGGCTTGCGGGGGTCGGGGAGGCGGCTGAGGTGTTGGCCGACGGGGACGACGGGCTGCTGGAGCTGCTGGTCGACGGGGTGGCGCCGGTGCCGGGGCGGGTGCGGGCGGCGCTCGCGGCCCAGTGCGCGGCGGGCGAGGCGCATCCCGTGGTGTTCGGGTCGGCGATCACCGGCCAGGGGGTGGCCGAGTTGCTGGGCGCGGTCCGGTTGCTGCCCTCCGTGGCCCAGCCGCCGTACGACGACGAGCCGTACGGCCCCACGGCGACGGACGGACCCGCGCCGGCCGCGAGCGCGGCGACAGCACCGGCGCCGGGCACACCGGAACCCCGCCCTGCCGGACCCCAGGGGGCGGCGGTGGGGGTCGTGTTCGCCGTGGAGAGGGGGCGAAGTGGCGAGAAAGTGGGTTACGTGCGGTTGTGGGGTGGCGGGTTGCGGGGGCGGGAGCGGGTGACGTTCCTGCGGGGGGAAGTGGGAGGTGGGGTCCGGGAGTATGACGGGCGGCCCACCGCGGTGGTCGTCGTCGGGTCCGGGGCCCGGCGGGCCGTGGCGGGGGACATCGCCAAGGTCTGGGGGGTGCCCGAGATCAGGGTCGGCGACCGGCTGCGCGAGCCGGGCCCGGCCGGGCAGGCCCACTTCGCCCCGCCCAGCCTGGAGACCGTCGTACGTCCCCGCCTCCCCGGCCACGAGCCGCGCCTGCACGCCGCGCTGATCGCGCTGGCCGAGCAGGACCCCCTGATCGCCACTCGTACGCTGCCCGGCGGCGAGACGTCGGTCCTGCTGTACGGCGAGGTCCAGAAGGAGGTCATCGGCGAGACCCTGGCCAGGGACTTCGACGTCGAGGCCGTGTTCGAGCCGAGCCGTCCGGTCTACTTCGAGCGCCCGTCGGGCACCGGCGAGGCCAGGGAGGAGATGCGGCACGCCGGGGGCGCGTTCATGGCGACCGTCGGCCTGCGGGTCGAGCCGGTCGCGCCGGGCTCCGGCGTCGTCTACCGGCTGGAGGTCGACCTGGGCTCGTTGCCGCTGGCCTTCCACCGGGCGATCGAGGAGAGCGTACGGCACACCCTGGGCGAGGGGCCGCACGGATGGCCGGTCACGGACGTGCTGGTCGCGTTGACCGCGACCGGGTACGCCTCCCCGGTCACCGTGGCGGGCGACTTCCGCGGGCAGGCGCGGGCCGTGCTGACCGACGCGCTGCGCCGGGCCGGGACCAGGGTGTACGAGCCGTGCCACCGCTTCGAGCTGGAGGTGCCCGCCGACGCCTTCAACGCGGTGTCCGCCCGCCTGGCCGGGCTGGGCGCGGTCCTGGACGGTACGAGCAGGCAGGCCGAGACCTGGGTGCTCGAAGGGGAGATCCCGGCGGCGGCCGTGCACGAGGCCGAGCGGCGGCTGCCGGGCCTGTCGCACGGCGAGGGGGTGTGGTGGTCGCAGCCGTCCGGAGATCGCCCGGTGCGCACACGATAAGCGGCATGTCGGTTTTCCGGGGATAGATGGGTATTAAACCGCCATAGTGTGCCAATCGGGCGCAATCAGTACAGGGGGGATATTCGATGGCTGACACGAAGAAGAAACCCGCCGCCAAGTCCGGCAAGGCCAAGAAACAGGCCATCAAGTCCAGCCGGCAGGCCAAGGAGACCAAGAAGGAAACCAGGAAGACCGACGAGGGATGACCTCGTGAGGTGAGTCGCGCAGCCGGGGGCCGGCGGCCCCCGGCTGTCCGGTGGAGGAGGAGCTGCGCATATGTCGGCCTATCTCCGCTTTCCGACTGTTTTTCAGGACGTGGTGGTATTCGCCGCCGAGGACGATCTGTGGATGGTCTCGGCCCAGGGCGGCCGTGCCTTCCGCCTGACCGCCGGCGCCGCCGAGGCCGGCTACCCCCGCATCTCCCCGCGCGGCGACCAGATCGCGTTCGTGGGCCGCGAGGAGGGCCCCGAGGAGGTGTACGTGATGCCGTCCGTCGGCGGCGCCGCGCGCCGGGTCACCTTCCACGGCGCCCGCTGCACGGTCACCGGCTGGGACCACGAAGGCCGCATCCTGTACGCCAGCGACCAGTCCCAGCCGTTCGCCGGGCGCAAGTGGCTGCACCGGGTGACGCCGGGCGGGGTGCCGGAGCGGCTGCCGTACGGACCGGCGAACTCGATCGCCTACGGCCCCGACGGCATGATCGTGCTCGGCCGCAACACCGCCGACCCCGCGCGGTGGAAGCGCTACCGCGGCGGCACGGTCGGCGACCTGTGGATCGACACCGACGGCGACGGCGAGTTCAGGCGGCTGATCCGGCTGCCGGGGAACCTGGCCTCGCCGTGCTGGAGCGGCCGGCGGATCTGCTTCCTGTCCGACCACGAGGGCGTCGGGAACGTCTACTCGTGCCGCCCGGACGGCCGGGACCTGCGCAAGCACACCCACCACGAGGACTACTACGCGCGCAACCTGTCCGGCGACGGCCACCGCCTCGTCTACCACGCCGGCGGCGACCTGTACCTGCTGGAGCCGGACAGAGAGCCGGACATTGAGCCGGGCGGGGAGCCGGGTGACGTCCCGGGCGGGGAGCCGGGTGAGCGGCCGCGGCGGCTGGACGTGCGGCTGGCCAGCTCGAGGACGCAGCGCAACCGCAGGTTCGTCGACGCCGAGGACTATCTCGACAGCGCGACCCTCAGCCCCGACGGCAGCGCGCTGGCGATCACCGCGCGCGGCAAGGCGTACGCGATGGCCAACTGGGAGGGCCCGGTCAGCCAGTACGGCGAGCCGGACGGCGTCCGCTACCGCTTCCTGACCTGGCTCAACGACGGCGTACGGCTGATCGCGGCCGCCGGCGGCGAGGCCGACGAGGAGCGGCTGGTGATCCTGGAGGGCCACGAGGGCGGCTGCGGCACCGAGGTGGCCAGGCTGGGCCGGATCAACGAGCTGGTCCCCGACCCCGCGCACGACCGCGTGGCCGTGGTCAACCACCGCCACGAGCTGCACCTGCTGGACCTGGCGACGGGCGTGGCCACGCTGGTGGAACGCAACCCGCACGGGCCGCCCGAGGACCCGGCCTGGTCGCGCGACGGGTGCTGGCTGGCCTACGCCGGGCCGCTCAACGCCCAGACCACCGCGATCAAGCTGCACCACCCCGAGTCCGGCCGGACGGTGGCCGCCACCGAGCCGGTGCTCAAGGACTCGATGCCGGCCTTCGACCCGCAGGGCCGCTACCTGTACTTCATCGGCCAGCGGGTCTTCTCGCCCGTCTACGACCAGTTGCAGTTCGACCTGGGCTTCCCGCTGGGGACGCGGCCGTACGCGATCGCGTTGCGGGCCGACGCGCCCAACCCGTTCGTGCCCGGCCGGCGTCCGCTGAACGGCAAGGACGAGGAGGAGGACGAGCCGGAGGAGCCCGTCCGGGTGGATCTGGACGGGCTGGCCCGCCGCGTCACCGCCTTCCCGCTGCCGGAGGGCCGCTACGAGGGCGTGGCCGGGCTCAAGGGCAAGGCGCTGCTGCTGACCAGCCCGCTGGAGGGCGAGAACACCCTGCACCTGTACGACTTCGCCAAGAGCAGGAACGAGACGTTCGCCGAGGAGGTCACCGCGTTCGAGCTGGGCCGCGACCACAAGACGCTGCTGTACCGGGCCGGGAGCCGGCTGCGGGTGGTCAAGGCGGGCGAGGTCCCCGAGCACGACGACGACCCGCCGGGACGCGAGAGCGGCTGGATCGACCTGACGCGCATCAAGGTGTCGGTGGCCCCGGAGTCGGAATGGCGGCAGATGTTCCGCGAGGCGTGGCGGCTGCAGCGGGAGAACTTCTGGACCGAGGACATGGCCGGCGTCGACTGGCCGGCCGTCTACGACCGCTACGAGCCGCTGGTGGACCGGGTCACCACCCGGGGCGAATTCTCCGACCTGCTGTGGGAGCTGCACGGCGAGCTGGCCACCAGCCACGCCTACGAGAGCGGCGGCGAGTACCGCCCCGGGCCCGACTACAGCCAGGGCAAGCTGGGCGTCGACTGGGACTTCCGCGACGGCGTCTACCACATCCGCGCCGTCGTGACCGGCGACCCGTGGGACCCGGAGGCCACCTCGCCGCTGAACCGGCTGGGGCTGGACGTACGTCCCGGGGACGCGGTGCTGGCCATCAACGGCGCGCCCATCGGCCTCGCGGCCACCCCGAACGAGCGGCTGGTCAACCAGGCCGGCGAGGAGGTCGAGCTGACCCTGCGGCGCGCGGAGCGGGTCTTCACGGTGACCGTGCGCGCCCTGGCCGACGAGCGGCCGGCCCGCTACCGCGACTGGGTCAACCTCAACCGCGCCGAGTGCCACGAACGTTCCGGCGGGCGGGTCGGCTACCTGCACGTCCCCGACATGGGCACCGAGGGGTTCGGCGAGTTCCACCGGGGTTTCCTGGCCGAGTACGACCGGCACGCGCTCATCGTGGACGTGCGCTTCAACGGCGGCGGGCACGTCTCGGCGCTGCTGCTGGAGAAGCTGGCCAGGCGGCGGCTCGGCTACGACTATCCGCGGTGGGGGGATCCGGAGCCGTACCCGCCGGAGTCGCCGCGCGGCCCGCTGGTGGCCATCACCAACGAGTGGGCGGGCTCGGACGGCGACATCTTCAGCCACACCTTCAAGCTGCTCAAGCTGGGCCCGCTGGTCGGCAAGCGCACGTGGGGCGGGGTGATCGGCATCTGGCCGCGCCATCAGCTCGCCGACGGGACGGTGACCACCCAGCCGGAGTTCTCCTTCGCCTTCGACGACGTCGGCTGGCAACTGGAGAACTACGGCACCGATCCCGACATCGAGGTGGACATCACCCCGCAGGACTACGCCAGAGGCGTGGACACGCAGCTCGAACGGGCCATCGACGTCGCCCTCGACCTGCTGGCGGAGCATTCGCCGCATACGCCGGATCCGTCGCATCGGCCGGGAATGCAACCTTAGGCAGCCCTCCGGCGTCTAAAGATCATAGGTGGGGTAAGCGCACAGGGGATGAATTGTGCACTCCGCCCACGCGCGGCACGGCCGCCGGCCACGCGCGTCAGCGAAGACAACCGAGCACAAGGGGGATCATCCAGGTGCGCGCATTGGCACGCAGGGGCAAATCGGCGATGGTCCGGTTGTACAGGGGGTACAACCGGCGCAAGGCGCGCAACGCGCCGCCGCCCTCGACCGACCGCATCCGGATCCTGCTGTTGCACGCCAACGGTATGGGCGGCACGATCAGGACCGTGTTCAACCTGGCCGGCTACCTGGCCGAGCAGCACGACGTCGAGATCGTGAGCATTCTGAAGGAGGCCGAGGAGCCGTTCTTCCCGATCGACCCGCGGGTACGGTTCCGCTTCCTCGACGACCGGCTCAAGCCCAGCCCGGATCCGCTGCGGGCGATGTTGTCGAAGTTCCCGAGCAAGCTGATCCCGCCGGAGGAGACGGCCTACCACCGCTTCACGCTGTGGACCGACTACAAGCTGGCCCGCTTCATCCGTTCGCTCGACACCGGCGTGCTGATGGCCACCCGTCCGGGGCTCAACCTGGCCATGACGCAGTTAGCGCAGCCGGGCGTGATCACCATCGGGCAGGAGCACGTGGCCCTGCGCACCCAGGCCGAGCCGATGCAGAAGCTGATCAAGTGGCGGTACCGGCGTATGGACGCCCTGGTCACCCTCACCAAGGCCGACCTGCGCGACTACCGCAACACGCTGCCGAAGAAGCCCAAGAAGCTGGCCCGCATCCCCAACGCCGTGCCGCCGATGACCGGCGAGGTGTCCAAGCTGGACGCCAAGGTGGTCGTCGCGGTGGGCCGGATGACCCGGCTCAAGGGCTTCCACCGGCTGATCACCGCGTGGGAGACGGTCGCCGCCGCGCATCCGGACTGGAAGCTGCGCATCTTCGGCGCCGGGCCGCAGGAGGAGAACCTGGCGGCGCAGATCGTCGAGGCCGGGCTCCAGGGCAAGGTGGAGCTGCCGGGGCCGACCAGCGACGTGGGGGCCGAGCTGGAGAAGGCGTCGATCTTCGTGCTCAGCTCGCGGCACGAGGGCTTCCCGATGACGATCCTGGAGGCCATGGCCAAGGGGCTGGCCATCGTCAGCTTCAACAGCCCGCACGGGCCCAAGGAGATGATCACCGACGAGGTGGACGGGCTGCTGGTCAAGCCGCGTACCAACGCCAATCTGGCGTCCTCGATCATCCGGGTGATCGAGGACGAGCAGCTACGGCGGTCGCTGGCGGCCGCGGCGCTGGAGACGGCCCGCACCTACGACGTGGACGCGGTCGGCCAGAAGTGGGACGACCTGCTGGCCGAGCTGCTGGCCCGCCGCAACGGCACGTACGTGCGCCCGGCCCGCCCGGCCCCCGAACCCGCCGACGAGCCCTCCGCCCCGGCCGAGGTGCCCTAGCCGCGGGGACGGGGGCGTTCACACCTCCGAGCCGGTGAGCTCCACCGGCTCGGCGATGACGTCGACCAGGGCGCCGTTGCGGTGGACCGTGATCTGCAGCGGCCGCCCGATCGCCTCGGCGAACATCAGCCGCTGCAGGCTCTGCGCGTCGCCCACCGGGTGGGCGCCCGCGCTCAGCACCAGGTCGCCGGCGCGCAGCCCGGCGCGGCCGGCGGGCGAGCCGGGCACGACCTCCACCACGCGCAGCGCGCCGTCCTGCCCGGTGCGCCGCCGCAGGTGCTCGGGCAGCGGCGCGGGCGAAGTCACCAGGCCCAGGAACGCCCTGCGCACCCGGCCGTCCCTGATCAGCGCCGCGATGATGGAACGCGTGGTGGCGTTCATCGGCACCGCCAGGCCGACGCCGACGCCGGCCACCGCCGTGTTCACGCCCACCACCCTGGCGTGCGAGTCGGCCAGCGCGCCGCCGGAGTTGCCGGGGTTGAGCGCGGCGTCGGTCTGGATCACGTCCTCGATCAACCGTACGTTGGAGCCGCTGCGCGCCGGCATCGACCGGCCCAGCCCCGAGACCACCCCGGCCGTCACCGACCCGGCCAGCCCGAGCGGGTTGCCCACTGCGACCACGAGCTGCCCCACCACCAGCTCGTCGCTGTCGCCGAGCACGGCCGGCTCGGGCGTGGGCGTCCGGGCCCTGATCACCGCCAGGTCCGACAGCGGGTCGCGGCCCACCACCTCGAAGTCGCCCGACGTCCCGTCGGCGAAGGCGACCGTGCCCGCGCGGGAGGAGCCGACGACGTGCGCGTTGGTCAGCAGGAACCCGTCGGCGGTGAACACGACCGCCGATCCGCTCCCCCGGCCGGCCCGCACACCGGCCACCTTCGGCAGCAGCTCGGCCGCCACGGACGAGACGACGCGCGAGTAGGCGTCGAGGGGATCCGCCATCACGTGCTCCTTTGCTTACAGGATTACACGTTAACTCCGGAACGGCCCGTACGCTCGCCCGAGACGATCAGTCAGCAAAGCCTTCCCGTGTCAAATCCCGCGATGCCGGGAATTCTCTAGACAACTTCGCCCATCGGAGCCACGGAGAGCCGCTTGAGCACGAAGGACGCCATCGCGATCCTCGCCGGAGCCGTCATCGTCGTCTCCTTCGTCAGCACCGCCAAGAGCCCGGCCGCCACCGCCGCCAGCCCCCTCAGCAACGCCAGCGGGACGCTGCCCGGCCTCGCGCCCGTCCTGTCCGGCGGGGACAAGGCCAGGGCACGCGCCCTCATCCACCGCTTACGCGTCAAGGGCCGCGGCCCCGGCACCGGCTACGCCCGCAGCCGCTACGGCGAGAACTGGGCCGACAACGCCACCGGCGTCCCCTACGCCCGCAACGGCTGCCGCACCCGCGACGACCTGCTCGCCCGCGACGGGACCGGCGTGACGTACCGCCCCGGGTCGAGCTGCGAGGTCGTCGCCATGAAACTGACCGACCCCTACACCGGCCGGCTCATCTCCTGGCGGAAGGCCGACGCCGACGAGGTGCAGGTGGACCACGTCGTACCGCTCAACTACGCCTGGCACATGGGCGCGCCGCGCTGGGCGATGGCCAAGCGGCTCGACTTCGCCAACGACCCGCTCAACCTGCTGCCGGTCGACGGCCGGGCCAACGAGGAGAAGGACGCCTCCGGCCCGGCGGGCTGGCTGCCGCCCCAGCGCCGCGTCCGCTGCGCGTACGTCACCCGCTTCGCCCAGGTCGCCCTGAAGTACGGCCTGCCGGTGACCAGGGCCGACAAGGACACCATGCTGACCCAGTGTCGTTAGCGGGGGTCGATCCAGGCGAAACCATGCTCGAACGTCTGCTCGGCCAGGGCCCGCTGACCGTCGATGTTGGGGTGGAAGAAGTCCCACTTGCTGACGTGGTCGAGCGTGAACGGGAAGGAGAAGATCGCGCCCTCGTCGGTGTCGCAGGACGGGCCCATCTCCGCACAGGCGCCCGCCGCCTCCCTGTTGTAGGCCATCACCCGCGCCCGCACCCGTGCCCGGCGCTCGGCGTCGGCCTTCTTCATCGAGGCCGGGTCGGCCAGCATGGTCGGGCAGATCTTCCCGACCGTCCAGAACGTACGGGCCAGCGGGTTGTCCTTGCCGACCTGCCACAACCGCCGCAGGTCGGGGACACTGGCGATGAACACCCTGGCCTGGGGCACGCCCGCGCGCAGCGCCGACAGCGCCGCGTCCAGCCGCTGGCGGTAGAGGGCGACCGGGGTCATCTCCCGTTCGGTGCGGCGGCAGGCGTCCTGGGCGCCTATGAGGATCGTCACATAATCGGCCTTGGCCGCGATCGCCCTGTCGACCTGGCCGGCCAGATCGGCGCTCGTCGCGCCCGGCACGGCGAAGTTGTCACGCTGGAGCGTTCCACTCAGATCGTGCAGTCGCAGGTAGTGGCTGGCGACCTGCGCGTTGTCGCCGGCCGACCAGGAACGGGCCTCGCAGGAGACGTACCAGCCGCAGGAGTTGAACCCCGTGGAGATGGAGTCGCCCAGCGTCGCCATCGTCTCGGGGACGGGCTGAGCTGCGGCGACGGCCTGCGCGGGCCCGGAGGCGGCCAGGACCAGGACAGCGGTGACGACGGGGGACAGACGACCGATCATGGTGCCAAGGTAGGGAGCTGATCAAGGTCGCACCATGACCTTGAGGCAAGGTCTGTCATTTCAGGACCGTCTTCCTATCACCGCTTGACAGTCCGTACGCGTGCAGGTTGCCCCCCACACACCTCAACGTCCGGTTTTTTCCTGGTTCGTGGGCCGTAACAACGCATTCACGGGGGTCCGAGTCGAACGTGTTCAGTTCCCGCATAGAGTGTCTTGAGTGAGTGTCGCGCTCGGAACAACCCGCCCGCTACCGGTTCGCACCACCCCTGTAGGCGACCCCGGTGACCTGCTGGCATCCCTCCCGAAGACGGCGCCCTACGCCTGGGTCAGGAACGGCGAGGGCCTGGTGGGGTGGGGTCAGGCCGCCCAGGTCGCCGTGCCGCCCGGCCCCGGCAGGTTCGCCTGGGCCCGCCAGTGGCTGCACACCGTCTTCGGCGACGCCCACGTCGACGACGCCGTACGCACCCCCGGCTCCGGGCCCGTCGCCTTCGGCACCTTCACCTTCGACGAGGACGCCCCCGGCTCCGTCCTCGTCGTCCCGCGCGCCGTCCTCGCCCGCCGCGGCGGCCACGCCTGGCTCACCACGATCGGCGAGGCCCCGCTGGAGACGTTCAGCCCCGTCCGCGCGCCCGGCCGCATCAGCTACGGCGACGGCAGCCTCAGCGCCCCCGAATGGGAACACGTCGTCGCCCGCGCCGCCCGCCGCATCCGCGACGGCGAGCTGGAGAAGGTCGTCCTCGCCCGCGACCTGGTCGCCACCGCCGAGCACCCCATCGACGTACGCCTGCTGCTGACCCGGCTGGCCCGGCGCTACCCCGAGTGCTACACCTTCTCCGTCGCCGGGCTCGTCGGCGCCACCCCGGAGCTGCTCATCCGCCGCACCGGGCAGGAGATCGAGTCCCTCGTCCTGGCCGGCACCACCGCCCGCGGCACCGGACCCGCCGACGACGTCGCCCGCGGCGCCGCGCTGTTCGCATCTCAGAAGGACCGCCACGAGCACGAGTGCGCCATCGCCTCCGTACGCCAGACCCTCGCCCCGCTCTGCGCCTCGCTCGACACCCCCGACGAACCCGAACTCCTCATGCTGCCCAACGTCCAGCACCTGGCCAGCCACGTCACCGGCCGGCTGGCCGACGGCGCGTCCGTCCTCGACGTGGTGGCCGCCATGCACCCCACCGCCGCCGTCGGCGGCACCCCGACCGACACCGCCATCAAGGTCATCCGCGAGCTGGAGGGCATGGACCGCGCCGGCTACGCGGGCCCGGTCGGCTGGATCGACGCCCACGGCGACGGCGAATGGGGCATCGCCCTGCGCTCGGGGCTGATCGAGGGCAACCGCGCACGGCTGTTCGCCGGCGGCGGCATCATGGGCGACTCCGACCCGGCCGCCGAGCTGGCCGAGGCCCAGGCCAAGTTCCGCGTCATGCAGTACGCCCTGGAAGGCTGAGCGCTCCTATTCGGGCACGTGCACGCCCTCGCCCACGTCGACGCGCGCCCGGCCGGCCGTCAGCCCGGCCACCCACTCCCCGAACGCGGCCACCTCGTCCTCCCCAACCGCCACCGCGAACGTCACCCCGGCCGCGTACGTCACCTCGCGCAGCGCGTACCGGGAGGCGCGCAGGTCGTTCTCCACCCGGCCGGCCTGGTCGTGGGCCACCGAGACGCGTACCAGCCTGGCCGGGACCATCCGCACCGGCTCCACCTGGTCGAGCGTCTCGGTCACCGCTCCCCCGTAGGCGCGCACCAGCCCGCCGGCGCCCAGCAGGACACCGCCGAAATAGCGGGTGACGACCGCGACCACGTCGTTGAACCCCCGGCCGACCAGCGCCTGGACCATCGGCGTGCCCGCCGTGCCGCCGGGCTCGCCGTCGTCGTCGCCCTTCTGCAGCCGCTGCCCGATCACGTACGCCGTGCAGTTGTGGCTGGCGCCGGCGTGCTCGCGGCGGCGCCCGGCGATGAAGGCGGCGGCCTCCTCGACGGTACGGGCGGGGGCCAGCGCGCAGACGAACCGGGAGCGCCGCACCTCGGTCTCGTGCTCGACGCCGGCCGCGAGGGTGAGGTAGGGCTGGGACACGTCCGCCAGGCTACCGCCTTTACGTTGTAGATTCGCAGGCCGGAGCCCGTCTGAGCAGGATGCACGGGAAGGGACCCGCCGCTGTGCAGGACGCACAGGAGGCGGCCCCGGCCCGGCGCGTACGGTGCGGCGCATGACCTATCGCGTCGCCATGGACATCGGCGGCACCTTCACCGACGTCGTCTGCTACGACGAGCGTACGGGGGCCGTCACCGCCTCGAAGGCGCCCACCACGCCGGGAGACCTGGCCGAGGGCGTGTTCGCCGCACTCGCCCGGGTCGTGGACGACCCCGCCGCCATCTCGTTCTTCGTGCACGGCACCACGCAGGGCCTCAACGCGCTGCTGGAGCGCAAGGGCGCGCGGGTGCTGCTGCTGGCCAGCCGGGGCGGCGGGGACGTCTACACGATCGCCCGCGGCAACCGGGACCGCATGTTCGACCTGCGCTACCGCAAGCCGTCCCCGCTCGTGCCGCGCCGGGACGTCATGGAGGCCGGCGGCCGCCTGGACTACCGGGGCCGCGAGCTCGAACCCCTCGACGAGGAGGCGGTGCGGCAGGCCGCGCGGCGGGCCCGCGAGGAGGGCTTCGACGCGGTCGCCGTGTGCCTGCTGTTCTCCTTCGCCGACCCGGCGCACGAGCTGCGGGCGGGCGAGATCCTGCGGGCCGAGCTGGGCGAGGACGTGCTCGTGGTGCTCTCGCACGAGGTCGCACGGGAGTGGCGGGAGTACGAGCGCACGTCCTCGGCGGTGCTGGAGGCCTACACCGGGCCGGTCGTGCGCACGTACCTGGCCGGGATCGAGCGGCGGTTCGCCGAGCGCGGGCTGCCGGTGCCGGTGCACGTGATGCAGTCGTCGGGCGGGCTGGTCAACGCCTCGTACGCGATGCGGCGGCCGTTGCAGACCCTGCTGTCGGGGCCGGTCGGCGGCACGATGGGCGGCGTCGCCGCGGCCCGCATGCTGGGCCGGGAGAACGCGATCTGCGTGGACATGGGCGGTACGTCCTTCGACGTCTCGCTCGTCGTCGGCGGCCGTCCGGACGTCAGCGCCGAGGCCCGCGTCGAGGGTTATCCCGTCCTCATGCCGATCGTGAACCTGCACACCATCGGCGCGGGCGGCGGCTCGATCGCCTACGCCGAGGCGGGCGCGCTGCGCGTCGGCCCGGAGTCGGCCGGCGCCGTGCCCGGTCCGGCCTGCTACGGCCGGGGCGGCACGCGGCCCACGGTGACCGACGCGAACGTGGTGCTCGGCCGGGTGGATCCGGCCTGGTTCGCCGGCGGGCTGATGACGCTGGACGAGGAGGCCGCCGGGACGGCCGTGGTCACGCTGGCGGTGGAACTGGGGCTCGACCCGCTGCGGCTGGCCGAGGGCGTGTGCGACGTGGCCAACGCCAAGATGGCGCAGGCGATCCGTACGCTGACGGTCGAGCACGGAGTGGAGCCTCGGGAGTTCGCGCTGGTGGCCTTCGGCGGCGCGGGGGCGATGCACGCCGTGTTCATCGCCCGCGAGCTGGGCATCTCCGAGGTCGTCGTCCCGCGTTTCCCGGGGGCGTTCTCGGCGTGGGGCATGCTGGAGGCGGACGTGCGGCGGGATCTGACGCATCCGTACTTCCGGCCGCAGGACACGCTCGACGGCACCGACATGTCCCGAAATTTGGGGACTTTGGAGCGGGAGGCTCTGGAGGCGCTGGCCGGGCAGGGTGTGCCGGAGGAGCGGCGCCGGGTCGAGCACGCCGTGGACCTGCGCTACGAGGGCCAGGACTACACGCTCACCATCCCGCTGCGCGACGCCGCCGAGCCCGGCGAACCGGGCTTCCTCGCCGCGATCGCGGCCCGCTACGCCGAGGCGCACACCAGCCGCTACGGCCACGCGACGCCCGAGGCGCCGGTGGAGTTCGTCATGCTGCGCAGTACCGGCTTCGGCTCCTTCCCCCGGGCCGCCGCCGCCACCGGGCAGGCGCCGGAGGAGACGGCCGGCGACGTCCGGGACGTGATCTTCGACGGCGTGCCGCACCGTACGCCCGTCCTGCGGCGGGCGGGCCTGACCGGCTCGTTCGCCGGACCCGCGATCGTGGTCGAGGAGACCGCGACCACGGTCATCCCGCCGGGCTGCCTGGCGGCCATCGACGACAACGGCTTCCTCATCGTGAAGGTGGACGTCCAATGAGCGACCCGACGAGCGACCCGACGATCGGCCCGGCCATCGACCCGGTGACCACCGAGATCATCCGGTGCGCCCTGCTCCAGGCGGCCGAGGACATGAACACCACCCTGATCCGCAGCTCGTACACGCCGGTCATCTACGAGGCCAAGGACTGTGCGGTGGCGCTGCTCGACCGCGACCACAACGTGCTCGGGCAGTCGTCCGGGCTGCCGATCTTCCTGGGCAACCTGGAGGTCTGCACCCGCGAGACCGAGCGCGTGTACGGCCGCGAGGTGTGGGAGGAGGGCGACGTGTGGGTGCTGAACGACTCCTACATCGGCGGCACCCACCTCAACGACGTGACCGTCTACGGCCCGATCTTCGCCGGCGGCGAGCTGGCCGGGTTCGCCGCCTCGCGCGCGCACTGGCTGGACGTCGGCTCCAAGGACCCCGGCGGCTCGATGAACTCCACCTCGATCTTCCAGGAGGGCCTGCGGCTGGGCCCGGTCAAGGTGTACGCGGGCGGCCGGCCGTGCCGCGACCCGCACGAGGTGATCTCCAGGAACGTGCGTTTCCCGCACGCCACGCTGGGCGACCTGCGGGCCCAGGTGAGCTGCGCGATGACCGGGCAGCGGCGGCTGCGGGAGATCGTCTCGCGCTGGGGCCTCGAGACGGTCATGGCCGCCCGGGACGAGATCTTCGCCCAGACCGAGCGCATGGAGCGCGCGGCCATCGCCGCCATCCCCGACGGCGTGTACGAGGCGTCCGGTTTCCTCGACAACGACGGCATCGACCTGGACACGCCGCTGCCGGTGAACGTGACGGTCACGGTGTCGGGCGAGTCGGTGCACGTGGACCTGACCGACTGCGCCGACCAGGCGCTCGGGCCGGTCAACTGCGGCGCGGCGCAGGCCGTGGCGGCGGTACGGGTGGGGTACAAGCTGCTGGTGTCGGGGGACGTGCCGCTGAACGGGGGCTCGTTCCGGCCGCTGAGCGTCGAGACCAGGCCGGGTTCGATGCTGGCCGCCGAGGCGCCGGCGGCGTGCCAGTACTACTACTCGCACCTGGGGCTGCTCATCGACCTGGTGGTCAAGGCGCTGGCCCCGGCGCTGCCGGGCAAGGCGGCGGCGGCCTCGTACGGGGACTCGATGATCGTGCAGTTCACCGGGACGGACCCGCGTACCGGGAAGTTGTACGTCTCCCAGGAGGCCACGGTCGGCGGCTGGGGGGCGTGGGAGGGCGGCGACGGCGAGTCCTGCCTGATCAACAACGTCAACGGCTCGCTGCGGGACATGCCCATCGAGGTGCTGGAGACGTTGTTCCCGGTCCGGGTGCGCCGCTACGAGATGCGGCCGGACACCGGCGGCGCCGGGCAATGGCGCGGCGGGAACGGCGTGGTGCGGGAGTACGAGTTCTGCGGCGACACCTCGCTGTCGTTGTGGTTCGAGCGCTCGGTCACGCCCGCGTGGGGCCTGGCGGGCGGCGCGGCGGGCGCTCCCCCTCGGGTGACGCTCAATCCGGGCACGCCGGGCGAGCGCGAGATGCTCAAGGTCAACGCCCTGCCGGTGTCGGCCGGGGACGTGCTGCGCTGCGAGTCCGGCGGAGGCGGCGGCTACGGGCCCGCCGAGCGCCGCTCCCCGAGCGCGCGGGCCACCGACCTGGCCGAGGGCATGACCGCAAACTGATCCACATTCGTAGGAAAATCGCATGGATTGTCCGCCGGTCTGTGAGGATGATCGACAACGCGGGGGCACGCGCAGCCTGGGGAGGCTGTGTCCCCGTCATGACCATCTTCACGAGGGGACTTTCATGCCTACGTTACGTACGCGCCTGCTCGCGGGCTCGGCCGCGCTCGCCGCGGGTCTGGCCGGTGTCGCCGTCCTGGCCCCGGCCGGGCCCGCCTCGGCCACGCGGGCGGAGGCCGCCTGCTCCGACGCCGCCGGCGACGCCGCGACGATCCAGGCCGCCATCGACTCCTCCAAGGAGGGCGACGAGATCGTCATCAAGGGCCCGTGCCTGATCGACGCCACGATCAGCCTGGCCGACCGGCGCACCTACCGGGGCGACGCCAAGGCCGGCACGGTGCTCAAGCAGGCCGACGGCGCCAACCTGCCGGCCGTGCTGGCCTCGGAGGGCTGGCTGAAGGACACCGAGTTCAGCGGCGAGAGCGTCCGCGTCGAGCGGCTGACCATCGACGGCAACCGCGACCACAACACCGGCACGGTCGGCCTGCTGCTGCGCTCGTGGAACACCCGGGTCTACGACCTGGACATCTACGGCACCCCGTCCGACGGCATCCGCATCAGCAACCCGTCCAGGAACGGCACCACGCTGCGGAACACGATGGTCAACAGCGTCATCAGCGACGTCTACATCGAAGGCGCCGCCGAGGCCGGCATCCGGGTCGTCGACCCCGGCAACTCCGTCACCGACTGGACGCTGCAGCGTTCCTGGATCGGCTTCAGCGGCACGCACGCCATCCAGTCCGACAACGCGGCCGGCTGGACGATGAGCGGCCTGCACCTGTACGCGACCCCGAAGAACGCCATCGACGCCCACCGCTGCTTCGGCACCTCGATCGAGGACAACTACATCGAGGACTTCGGCGCCGAGAGCACGGCCGGCCAGACGTACTACGGCATCCGCTGCGACCTTCAGGGCGACGCCGCGACCACGATCACCGGCAACCGGGTGCACAAGTTCCTGCCGCCCCCGAACGCGCTGGCCGAGCTGCGCAAGGCCCGCCAGAGCGGTTCGGCGCCGCCCGAGCGCAAGTTCGCCGCGACCGGCCCGCTGCCGGACGGCGTGGACTTCGTCTACATGGCGCTGGACGCCGTCAACTACGGCGCCGGCCACGCCGCGATCACCGGCAACACCGTCGTCGGCCACGGCACCAAGCGCGAGACCGGCATCCTGCTGGCCAAGGGCGAGGGCGAGTCGATGTCGGTCGCCTCGTCGGGCAACCTCCTCGACGGCGTCGGCGTCCGGCGCAAGGTCGGCGCGGGCGTACGCCTCACCAGGGGCTACTGATCCCCGGGCGCCGCGTGCGGACCCGCCGCGGCGCCCCGGTTCAGCAGCACGTGACAGGCGAGCTGGAGCGCCAGGCGGGTGGCGGCGTCGTCCAGGTCGAAACCGGCGGCCTTGATGCGTTCCAGGCGGGTGGTGACCGTGTTGCGGTGCACGCCCAGGCGTTCGGCCGCCTTGAGCGCGCCGCCCTCGTCCAGGACCGCGGCCAGCGTCACCAGCAGCGTGCCGTCCTTGTCGACGGCCAGCAGCGGCTGGAGGACGACGGCCGCGGGCGCGCGCAGCACCCCCGCCGGGAGCGCGCCGAGCAGTTCGGCCGGTCCCATCCGGTCGGCGCGGGCCACGGTGCCCGCGCCGGCCACGAACGCCGCCGCCTCGGCGCCGAGCAACGACTCCCCCACCGACTCCAGTCCTTCCACGGCCGCGCCCACCCCGGCCGCGCACGGCCAGGGCATGGCCTCCACGCAGTGCCGCAGCCGGTCGGCCAGCTCGCCGGGCGGCTGCGCCGACCAGCCGGCCCAGCCCTCGCCGCGCCGCAACACCGGCGCCTGGCCCAGCGCCGCGGTCACCAGCGCCTGGACCAGCGGCCCGTCGTCGGCCACCGCCCCCACCGGCCGGACGTGGTACGCGGTGAGCGTCCCGCGCACCGGCCATCCCAGCGCCACGGCCTCGGCCGAAGCCCCCTCCAGCCAGATGCCGCCGTCGTCGGCCGGCTCGTGGGCGGGCGGGCCCTCCGCGAGCAACCGCCGGGCCAGCGCCGACTGCAGGGCGAAGTCGCGCGAGGCCCGCAGGCGTTCCTGGGCCGCCCACGCCGTCAGCGGGGCCACCGCCAGCCCCAGCACGGTCCGCACCACGGCGGGCCAGCCGGGCGAGCGTGACGTCCCGGCGGCCACCAGCGTCCCCAGGGCCGGGCCCTCCTGGCCGGGCACCTCGATCTCGGCCGCCCACCGCGCCCCCGACGGCCGGGCGTGCTCGTGCTCGTGCGGCGGGCGGCCGGCGCTCTGGCGGCCCGCGACGTGCAGGCCGTACCGGTCGAGGAAGGCGACCGAAGTGCCGGGCAGTTCGGCGTTGAGCACCCCGAGCACCCGCCTGGCCGAGGGGCCCGCGTCGGCCAGCCGGGTCGCGCAGCGGGCGACGAGCTGGGTACGGGCGGCCTCGGGGCGGGCCGCCGCCGAGGCGACCCGGACCGCGACGATCAGCGGGTCCTCGTCCACGAAGATCAGCGTGATGCCGAGCCGTTCGGCCAGCACCTCGCCCGACCCGGCGCTCACGCCGCGCGACGGCGCGATCACGCAGGCCGCCGCCTGCTCCCAGGCCCGGCGCATGGCCATCTCGACCGCCCAGCCGCCGCCCGCCGCCGATCCGATCAGCACGACCGCCGTGTGCGGCGTCACCACGCCGAACACCGACAGGTCGTCCACGATCCGGACCTGGTGCACGGGGTTGTCGCCGCTGCCGTACATCCTGGCCCCGGCCAGCGGCCCGGTGTTGACCAGCTCCGCGACCGTGACCGGCGCCTCCCAGCCGGGCGCGCGCAGGCCGTTCACGGCGACTCCGCGCGCTGCTCGAACGGGATCCCGAACGCCCGCAGACCGCCCAGCACGAGCCCCGGGCCGGTGTGCCACATCGGCGCCGCCCTGACCACCATGATCTCCACCTCCAGGCCGGGCGCCGCCTTGTCGACGTCCACGACCATGCCGTCGGCGACCGAGATCATGCAGATCTGGTCCGGCGCCATGGCCACGGGCGCGCCGTCGGCCAGGGCGAGCACGATCTCGTTGTGCGCCTCCAGCCGTACGAGCCGGCGCAGGCCCGCCGACTCCTGCACCACGATGCTGGCGGGCAGCGAGGGCATCGCCACGTCGGCGCCGTGTCCCGTGCTGCCCTCGACGGTCAGGATGCGGCCCGAGCACAGCGTGCGCACCCCGTACGGCGCGGCGGCCGAACGCGGCGCGCCGGGCTCCCCGGCCGCCAGCAGCAGGCTGACCGTGCCCGGCACCAGCACCCGGGCCAGGTCCCGCGCCGCCATCGGGTAGCAGGCGGCCACCGCCCACCCGCCCACCGACAACACGACCGGGCGCAGCAGCTCCTCGACCCGGTCGGCGGCGGTCTCCAGCAACACCAGCTCCCCCGACGCCCCGGCCAGCGCCATCGGCGTCGCGCTGAGCCCGCCCAGCCGGTACGTCGTCTGCTCCACCAGCGGGAACACCCGTCCCGTCCCGTCGCCGTCCACCAGCGGCAGGCCCAGGACCGCCGCGGCGACCAGCGGGATCAGCGCGTTCTCGGCGGCCAGGTTGAGCGCCACCACGGCCCCGGCCCGCTCCCCCATCCACCGCTCCAGCGCCCGCACCGCCCGTACGGGCTCGTCCCCGGCCGGGAGCTGCTCGCCGAGCGCGGTGGTGGACCCGACCAGGCTGACCACCATGCACAACGTCTCCGGGTCCAGCTCCGCCGCGGCGGCCAGCTCGACGCCCTCGCCGAGCACCGACTCCGCCCAGGCGAAGGTCAGGCCGTAGGAGGACTCGGCGGCGCCCGTGGCGAACAGCCGCGACCCCGCCGAGAAGCGGCGCAGCTCGGCGGGCCCGATGAGCCGGGTCACGGTGTGGCCCCTTCCGCGGTGACGCGCACCCGGTAGAAGCCGTCGGGCAGGTAGGACAGGGGGTTGACGGTGGTCTCGGCGATCCGGGCGAAGCCGGGGGCGGCGCCGGCGCTGACCACGCGGGTCAGGGCCTCGTCCCTGGCGTCCTGGAGCGCCCGGTCCAGCTCGGCCCGGCCGCGTGCCTGCACGATGCGTTCCACCTGGGCCTCCGGTCGGGCGAGCGCGGCGCCGTTGGCCGCCGCCACCAGGTCCTCGGAGCCGGGCGCGATCACCTCGAACGGCGTCGCGCCGCCCGCCGCGGCCAGCGCCGCCCGGCCGCGGCGCAGGCTGGTCGTCCCGCCCAGGTCGCAGGCCCGCGGGTACCTGCGGAAGTAGTGGGCCGACACCAGGCCGCTGCCGGTCCTGGCGAAGTACACCGGCACGCCGGGCAGCTCCCGTGTCACCCGGTCGGCGATCCGGCCGGCCTCAGGGCCGAGCGCGGCGTTCCTGATCGCGTGCGCCTCGCGTTCCCGCAGGCCGGGGCGGCCGAACTCGTACGAGAGGGTGATCTCGGCCCCGGGCACCTCGGCCGCCACGATCGCGGCGACCGCCAGCTCGTGGTCGGCCAGCATGGGCGAGCCGGTCGCCGTCACCGCGAAGTCGCTCAGCCCGCAGCCGGCGGCGAACGCGCGTACCGCGGCGGTGTCCAGCGGCGCCAGCGGGCGGCCGGTCAGGCTGTGCCCGCCGCGCACGATCGTGGCCACCCCGGGGTCGGCCACCGGCCGCAACACCGGCGGGCACGGGCCGCCCACGCGGATCGCGGCCACCGGCGCGCGCGGCGTCCCGTCGAGGTCCACCGCCACGCAGGCGCGTACCGCGGCCGACGGCGGCGCGCCGTCGCCGACGGCCACCACCACCGGTGACGGCCCGTCCAGCGCGACGCCGAGGATCACTCCAGTTCGCGCCCTTCGGTCTCGGGCAGCGGCATCGCCAGCAGCGCGGTGGCCACCATGAACGCGTTGATGACCAGCATGGTCGCGGTGAAGCCGGTGGCGTGGGCGAGCAGCGCGCCCACGGCCGACGGCGCGACCGTGGTGGCCACGAGCTGGGAGGCCGTGGCCCAGGAGTAGCCGGTGCCGCGCAGGGCGGTCGGGTAGAACTCGCCGTTCCAGGTGTTCCAGACGCCCCACGCGCCCAGGCTGAAGAACGACAGGACGAAGTTGCCCAGGTACAGGCCGGTCAGGCTGCTCGCGGTGGCGAACCACAGGCCGCCGAGCACGGCCGCGACGACGTAGAACAGGAAGACCTTCTTGCGGCCGAAGCGCCCGGTCAGCAGGGACGCGCTCACGTAGCCGGGAATCATCATCAGCGCGCTGAGCGCGGCGAAGCCGAGCGAGGCCGACAACGACAGGCCCTTGGCCTGCAACAGCGTGGGCAGCCAGGTCTGCAGCCCCCAGTAGCCCCAGTTGAAGACGAAGTTGAGCGCCAGCATGAGGACGGTGATCCGGGCCAGCCGGCCGCGGAGCAGGTCCATGGGGTTGCCCGCCCGCGCGCTGGCCGACGCCACCGTGAACGTCGCCTCGGCGTCGGGGCTGCCCAGCTCGCGCAGCACGGCCCGCGCCTCGTCCTGCCGCCCCTGGGCGGCCAGCCAGTACGGCGACTCCGGCACCCACGCCCTGATCGCGAACGCCCACAACCCCGCCGCCGCGCTGGCGATCACCACGACGTGCCAGCCCAGGTCGCCGAGCGTGACCGAGGCGGCGATGGCCGCCAGCATGCCGATGGGCCACCCGATCGACAGGTACACCGCGGCCCGCCCCCGGTGCCTGGTGGGCAGCAGTTCGAGGAAGAAGGGGAAGGTGATCGTGTAGACGCCGGCCAGCGCGAGCCCGGAGGCGACCCGCAGCCCGACCAGCGTGGCCAGGTTCGGCGCGAACGCCGAGGCGAGCGCGATCACGCCGTAGGCCAGCAGCGACCAGAACGCGGTCGGCTTACGTCCGATGCGGTCGGCGAGCGGCCCCCAGACCAGCACGCCGGGGATCATGCCGAACGCCACCGCCGACAACACGATGCCGACCCCGGCCTCGTCGATCCCGAACGCCGGGCCGAGGTCGCCGGAGACGTAGACCAGCGCGAGCTGCTCCCACGACTCGATGACGAAGGCGATGAACAGCGCGAGCGCGATGAGCACGTGCCGGCGGGAGAACGGCATCCGGTCGAACGCCGCCCCGATGGGGAGTGTCCGTGCGTCGGTGGCGGTCATGCAAGCTCCTCGGAGGGGGGCGCGAAGTATTGCCGCACCATAGGGCCGTCCCCCTTCCGCACCGGTGTGCGCGACGCCCGGCCGGGGGCCGCCCGGCTGTGCGCGCCGCACTGCCCCCCGTCGTGGGGTCGCTGTCAGGACTGCTGCTGGAGCACGTTCTCGTGCACGTGGACGATCCGCCACTCGCCGTCCGCCAGGCGCAGCACGCTCGTCGTCCGGACCAGCTCCGGCTCGCCGCTCTCGAAGTCCACGCGCAGCATGTACCGGGCCAGGGCGGTGTCGCCCCACACGTCCACGACCTCGTCGTAGGCCCGGACGGAGGTCTCCGCCGGGCCGTCGGACGGCCGCGCGTCGCGTACCTTGTCGAGCTGCTGCCTGCTGGTGATCAGGCCGGGCTCGGCCGAGTCCCAGATCGTGGCCTGCGGGTGGAGCAGCCGGTCGATGCCCTGCCTGTCGCCTCGCGCGTAGGCGTCGTACATGCCGGTAATAACGGCCCAGACAGCGTCGCGTGCCACGCTTCCGCTCTCCCTCGTCTCGGTGAAATATGGTTCTTTCTCACCGTATGGGCAGCGTGGAACGCAGGCGTCTTTACGTTGTAGATCAGGGATTGAGCCACTCGCGCAGCTTGGTGACGGCCAGGCTCATGGCGGCCTTGTTGGCGTTGGTGTCGCGCAGCAGGTCCACCATGGCGAAGTCGTGCACCATCCCCGCCAGCTCGACCGCCGTGACGTCGTTCCCGGCCTCGCGCAGCCTCGCCGCGTACGCCTCGCCCTCGTCCCGCAGCACGTCGGCCTGGCCGTTCAGGACCAGGGCCGGCGGCAGGCCGCGCAGCTCCCGGTCGCTCGCGCGCAGCGGCGAGGCGTGACTCTCCGCGCGCTGCGCCGGATCTGTCGTGTACTGGTCCCAGAACCACTTCATGCCGTCCCGGTTGAGGTAGTAGCCCGTGGCGAACTGCTTGTAGGACTCGGTGTCGAAGTTCGCGTCCGTGACCGGGTAGAACAACACCTGGCCGCGCAGGGCGACGTCGCCGCGCTCCTTGGCCATCAGCGTCAGCACGATCGACATGTTGCCGCCCACCGAGTCGCCGGCCACGGCCATGCGGGAGGCGTCGAGCCCCTTCTCCGCGCCGTGCTCCATCACCCATTGGGCGGCGGCGTAGTTCTGCTCGATCTGCGTCGGGTACTTCGCCTCGGGCGCGCGGTCGTACTCGGGGAAGACGACGGCGGCGCCGGTGCGTACGGCCAGCTCGCGGACGAGCCGGTCGTGCGTGTGCGCCGAGCCGAACACCCAGCCCGCGCCGTGGATGTAGAAGATGACCGGCAGGGTGCCCGTGGCGCCCTCGGGCTTGACGATGCGCACCGGCACGATGCCCGTCGGCCCGCCCTGGACCTGGATCCACTCCTCCTCGATCTCGGGCTTGGGCACGCCCGGGTCCGACTGAAGCTTCTCCAGCACCTCGCGGCCCTGCTCGGGCGGCAGCTCGTAGATGAAGGGACGCTTGGCGTTGGCCTCGGCGAACTCCCGCGCCGCCTTCTCCAGCACGACCTGCCTGCTCATCATCGTGGTCACGGTGGCGCCCTCCGGCTGTCGTCGTCCACCAACGATGTGTTCCTGCCTTGGAGCACCTCGATCCGATCGCCCGGTTACGTCAAATTCCACCCAAGCGGCTCACTCGCGGCGTTCACTCGCGGCGCAGTTCGTGGGCCAGTTCCTCCAGTTCGGCGCCGCCGGCCATCAGGGTCGTCAGCTCGTCCTTGCCGATGTCGGCCTTGGCGTACTCGCCCATGCTGGTCCCGCGGTTCAGCAGCAGGAACCGGTCGCCCACCGGGTAGGCGTGGTGCGGGTTGTGAGTGATGAACACCACGCCGAGCCCCCGGTCGCGGGCCCTGGCGATGTAGCGCAGCACCACGCCCGCCTGCTTGACCCCCAGCGCCGAGGTGGGCTCGTCCAGGATGAGGACGCGGGCGCCGAAGTACACGGCCCTGGCGATGGCGACCGACTGCCGCTCGCCGCCCGACAGCGTGCCGACGGGCTGGTCCACGTCCCGGATGTCGATGCCCATCGCGCGCAGCTCCTCCGCCGCCACCCGGCGCGCCCTGGCCACGTCGCACGCCGGGCCCCTGCGCGGCTCGGAGCCGAGGAAGAAGTTCCGCCAGACCGACATGAGCGGGATCATCGCCAGATCCTGGTAGACCGTGGCGATCCCGCGGTCCAGCGCCTCGCGCGGGCTGGCGAAGCGCACCTCGGCCCCGTCCACCAGGTACGACCCCGTGTCGTGCTGGTGCACCCCGGACAGGATCTTGATCAGCGTGGACTTCCCTGCGCCGTTGTCGCCGAGCACGCAGGTGACCGTGCCCTCCTCCACGCCCATCGAGACCCCGCGCAGGGCCAGCACCGAGCCGAACGTCTTGCCGATGTCCCGGGTCTGCAGGATCATCGCCGCACCTCCTCGGCGTAGCGCCGGACCAGGCGGTTGGCCAGCGTCGCCAGCAGCAGCATGGCCCCGAGGAAGAACTTGAACCAGTCGGCGTCCCAGCCCAGGAACACGATGCCCTTGTCGGCCATGCCGAAGATCACCGCGCCGATGGAGGCGCCGACGGCCGAGCCGTACCCGCCGGTGAGCAGGCAGCCGCCGATGACCGCAGCGATGATGTAGATGAACTCCTGCCCGATGCCGATGTTGGCCTGGACGGAGGTGTAGCGCAGCGCCAGGATCGAGCCGACCAGCCAGGCGGCGACCGCCGTCGTCATGAACAACGCGATCTTCGTACGGGCCGCCGGCACCCCGACCGCCCGCGCGGCCTGCTCGTCGCCGCCCACCGCGAAGATCCAGTTGCCCGGCCTGGAACGCACGAGCACCCAGGTCGCCAGCGCGGTGATCGCGATCCACCACAGGATGGCCACCCGGAACGACGTGCCGCCGATCTGGACGGTGCCCGCCAGGACCGCGCTCGCCGCCTCGAACCCGGACGCCCGCCGCAGCCCGCCGACCTGCACGGTCCCGGTGATGGCCTTGGTGACGCCGAGGTTGACGCCCTGCAGCATGAGGAAGGTGCCCAGCGTGACGATGAAGCTGGGCAGCTTCGTCCGGGTCTCCACCAGCCCGTTGACCAGCCCGACGGCCAGCGCCACGACCAGCCCGGCCAGCATGGCCGCCCACACGCTGAACCCGTAGCGGGTGGCCAGGGTGACGAGGATCAGCCCGCTGGTGCCGGTCAGCACACCCGCCGACAGGTCGAACTCGCCGCCGATCATCAGCAGCGCGACCGCGACCGCCATGATGCCGAGCGTGGCGGCCGGGTCGAGCCAGTTGGCGACGCCGGCCGGGGAGCGGAACACCGCCGACTGCGCGGCGAAGAACGCGAACACCGCGACCAGCCCCACCACGGCCCCGAGCTCGGGCCGGACGATCAGACGGCGGGCCAGGCCGACCCGCGCGACCCGTTCGTCGGCCCGCGCGGGAGCGGCCGTCATCGGCGGCCCTCCCCGCCCCGGCAGGCGCTCATCGGGTGCCCGCCTCGGCCAGCTTGGCCACCTGCTCGGCGTTGTCCTTGGTGACGAACCCGGGCCCGGTGTTGACCGGCAGCCCGCCGCCGACCGTGTTCAGGTTGTCCTTGTAGAGCGTGAGGAACGTGATCGGCAGGTAGCCCTGGAGGTACTGCTGCTGGTCCACGGCGAACAGGATCTCGCCGTCCTTGATCGCGGCGACCACGTCGCCCGACAGGTCGAAGGTGGCGAGCTTGGCCTGCGCGCCCGAGTCCCTGATCGCGTCCCTGGCCGCCACGGCGACCGCCGGGTTGAGCGCGAGGACGCCGTTGACCTGCTTGTCCGACTGGAGCTTGGCGGTGACCTTGGAGGTGACGTCGGCGAGGTTGGCCACGTCCACCTGGAGGCGTTCGACGGTGCCGCCGAGGGTCTGCTCGGCGCCCTTGCAGCGCTGGTCGAGGCCGACGTTGCCGGCCTCGTGCACGACGCACAGCAGCTTGGTGACGCCCGCGGCCTTGAGCTGCTCGCCCGCGCCGCGTCCGGCGGAGTCCTCCGACTGGCCGACGTGGGTGATGGCGCCGAACGCCTTGGAGGAGTCGGCCCCGGAGTTGATGGTCACGACCGGGATCCTGGCCGCGACGGCCTTGCCGATGGACTCCTTGAGCGCGTCCGGGTTGGCCATGGAGACCACGATGCCGTCCACCTTCTCCGAGACGGCCTGGTCGATGAGCTGCGACTGCTTGGCGGGGTCGCCGTCGCCCTGGTAGGTGACCTTGACGCCGTACTGCTTGCCGGCGGCCTCGGCGCCGTTCTTGACGACGTCCCAGAAGGCGTCACCGGCGCCGCCGTGGGTGATGACGGCGAAGCTGCCGCCGCTTGCCGCCGGGGCGGCGGCGGAGCCGGGCGCGGCGCTCTGCGCGCCCTCCCCTCCCGAGGAGGAGCAGCCGGTCAGGGCGAGCGCGCCGGCCAGCGCCAGCACGATCGGGGTACGTCTCATCGGACACCTCCAAGACCAACGGGCTAGCCCCGGTTCTACCCCAATGTGATCTCTTTGTATAGACATGCGGACCAATGCAAGGAACGCGAAGTAGTAGAACGGAATTATTCGTTCCCGTATGATGGAGGCATGACCAGCGCACCCATGAGCGGCCGCAAGGCTCAGGCCGCCCGTAACGACGAGTTGATCCTCCAGTCGGCCAGGGCGGTCTTCACCGCCGACCCCGGCGCGCCCATCGCGGCCGTGGCCGAGAAGGCGGGGGTCGGGATCAGCGCGCTCTACCGCCGCTATCCCAGCAAGGAGGCGTTGCTGCAGAAGTTGTGCGGCGACGGGCTCAAGCTCTACGTCGCCGTCGCCCAGCAGGCCATGGACGACGAGGGCGACCCCTGGGAGGCGTTCGCCTCCTACCTGCGGGGCATCGTGGACGCTGACACCAACTCCCTGACGATCAAGCTGGCCGGCACCTTCCAGCCGACGGAGGAGCTCTACCACGACGCCGTACGCGCCGGCGACCTGGCGACGCGGCTGCACCACCGGGCCGTGGCGGCGGGCGTGCTGCGGGACGACGTCACCGTGGCCGACATCGCGCTGCTGTTCGAGCAGATCGCCTCGATCAAGCTCGGCGACGAGGAGCGCACCTCCCAGCTCCGCCACCGCTACCTGGCCCTGGTGATGGACTCCCTGCGGGTCCCGCCCGCCCACCGCGACCTGCCCGGCCCGGCCCCGGACGACGAGGAGCTGCAGGTCCGCTGGTACCCCTCGCGCTAGTCCGCGAGCCGGCGCGCCAGGTCCAGCACGCGGCGGGCCTTGGCGACGATCGGGGCGTCCACGAAACGGCCGTCGGGCAGGGCGACCGCGCCCGCGCCCGAGCGCTCGGCGGCCTCGGCGGCCTGGACGATCTCGGCGGCCCTGGCCCTCTCCTCCTCGCCGGGACGGAAGGCCCGCCGGATCACCGGGAGCTGCCGGGGATGGATGGCGGTCCGGCCGAACAGGCCGAGCGCGCGGCCGGCCCGGCAGGAGGCGAGCAGCCCGTCCTCGTCCTTGACGTCGGGGTGGACCGACATGGGCACCGGCGGCAGGCCCGCCGCCGCGGCGGCCAGCACGACCTGCAACCTGAGGTGGTTCATGGCGCTCTCGTCGGTGATCGACAGCTCGGCGGCCAGGTCCTGCTCGCCCAGCGCCACACCGGCCACGCGCGGGTGGGCGGCGACGGCCCTGGCCTCGACGATCCCGGCCGCCGACTCCAGCAGCGCGTACAGGGGGGCCGCGCCGGGCAGGCCGTCCAGCGCGGCGGCCGACTCGACCTTGGGCAGCCGTACGGCGTCGGCCAGCTCGCCGACGGCCGCCAGGTCCGCGCGTCCGCGATCGGTCGCCACGTCGTTGACCCGGACGTGGATCCGCGGCCCGGCGGCGGCCTCGCGCCCGCGCAGGTAGGCGACGGCGTTCGCGCGGGCGGCGTCCTTCCCGGCGGGGGCGACGGCGTCCTCCAGGTCGATGATGACCACGTCGGCGCCGGAGGCGGCGGCCTTGGCGAACCGTTCGGGGCGGTCGCCGGGGACGTACAGCCAGGTGACGGGGGCGATCACGCGATCACCCCGTCCGCGCGCAGGGCGGCGACGGTCTCGGCCGGGTAGTCCAGCTCGCCGAGCACCTCGTCGGTGTCGTGGCCGAGCGGGCGGCCGGGCCAGCGGATCTCGCCGGGCGTCTCCGACAGGCGGAACAACACGTTCTGCATGGTGACCGTGCCCAGTTCCTCGTCCGGCAGGTCGACGAACGTGCCGAGCGCCGCGTACTGCGGGTCCCGGGCCAGGTCGGTGACGTCGTAGATCGGGGCGACGGCGGCCTGCGCCTCCTCGAACCGGGCGATGACCTCCTCGGCGTCGCGGGCGGCGATCCAGGTGGCGACCGCCTCGTCCAGCTCGTCCACGTGCTGGAGGCGGCCGTGGCCGCTGGCGAACCAGGGCTGCTCGACCAGGTCGGGACGCCCGACGAGGGTGACGACGCGCTCGGCGATGGGCTGGGCGCTGGTGGAGATCGCCAGCCAGCGGCCGTCGCGGGTCCGGTACGTGTTGCGCGGCGCGTTGCTGCTGGACCGGTTGCCGGTGCGCTCCGGCACCACCCCGAGCGCCTTGTACGCGGTCATCTGCGGCCCGAGCAGGCCCAGGATGGGCTCGATGATCGCCAGGTCGATGACCTGGCCGCGCCCGGTCGCCGCGCGGGCGTGCAGCGCCACCATGATCGCGTACGACATGGCCAGGCCCGCGATGCCGTCGGCCAGGGCCAGTGGCGGCAGGGTCGGCGGCCCGTCCGGTTGGCCGGTCATGGCCGCGAACCCGCTCATCGCCTCGGCCAGCGTGCCGAAGCCCGGCCGCCCGGCCATCGGGCCGACCTGCCCGAACCCGGTCATCCTGGCCACGATCAGCCGCGGGTTGGCCTTCAGCAGGTCCTCGGGGGCCAGGTTCCAGCGTTCGAGGGTGCCCGGCCGGAAGTTCTCGATCAGCACGTCGGAGCGCTCGGCCAGGCGGCGCAGGATCTCCTGGCCCTCGGCGCGCGACAGGTCGACGGCGGCGGTGCGCTTGTTGCGCGACAACGACTTCCACCACAGGCCCACGCCGTCCACCGAGGCGCCGTGGCCGCGCGAGGGGTCGCCGCGGCGCGGGTGCTCGATCTTGATCACGTCGGCGCCGAAGTCGCCCAGCATCATCGCGGCGGAGGGGCCGGCGAACAACGTCGCCGCGTCGATGACCCGCAGGTCGGCGAGACTTGTCATAAAATGTAAGTTATAAGAAATAAGTCATAGGTGCGACCGCCCTGCGAGAGACTGGTGACATGGCAGCCACAGAGCCCAAGCCACCCACGCCGCCCATGAGCAAGGCCGACTACGTCTACACCGTGCTCCTCGACGAGATCCGCGGCGGCCGCATCCCGGGCGGCACCGCGCTGCGCGCCGGAGCCGTGGCCCGGCGGCTCGGCGTCTCGATCACCCCCGTCCGCGAGGCGCTGCGCCGCCTGGAGAAGGACCGCCTGATCAGCTACGAGGCCCACCACGGCGCGACCGTGATCGACCTCGGCGACGAGGCGCTGGCCGAGTACTACGGGCTGCGCGCGGCCGCCGAGGGCCTGGGCGCGCGCCTGGCCGCGGCCAGGATCACCGAGGACGACCTCGCCGGGCTGCGCGACCTGCACCGCGCGATGACCGCCGACGCCGAGCAGGGCAGGCACGACCGGCTCGGCGACCAGAGCAGGCACTTCCACCTGCGTATCGTCGACATCGGCGGCCCCGCCTTCCTCGGCGCGCACGCCCGGTCCGTGCGCAACGGCGTCCCGGTGCCCGCCGAGGCGTCGCTGTGGCTCGACCCGGAACAGGTCAGGCGGCAACTCCAGGCCCACGAGGAACTGCTGGCCGCCCTGGAGGCCGGCGACGCCGACGCCGCCGAGCGCGTGATGATCGACCACATCCGGCAGGCGGGCGAGTACCGCAAGCACCACTGATGACAAACATCATCGTTCACACCCGGTTCATTGATTCACCGTGACGGGTGTTGCACGATGAGTCACTCTGATGGTCTTGCCGCGATCCCGACGCCGAAGGAGCCGACACTGTGGCGGACGCGTGGACGCTCAATCCCGACTACCGCACCCCTCCGGTCCCCACAGACGACGCCATCGAGCCGGGCTCCTGGCGCCACCCCGACGGCCAGGTGATGAACGGCGTCTACGAGCGCAGACGCCCCGAACGGCAGACCGAGGTCGTCACCGTCTGGTACGGCTACGCGCTGAGCCACTGGCTCGGCCCCCGCATGCCCCGCTTCAGCAGCCCGCTGGTCTCGGCCTGGAACCCGGTCCTGGCCCAGGGGCTGAGCTGCGACCCCGGATCGCCGACGCCGTACCGCGACGAGCGGTGGTGCGACCGCTGGATCGCCGAGGCCCTCCTGTACGGGCGCAAACCGTACGGGACCTTCACCCTGCCCGCCGAGGAGGCGCTGCGCTGGTTCGCCAAGAGCGGCGGCACCGGCCTGGTCTACCGGGCGTGGGCCGACGGCGCGGCGGTCCGCGTCGTGGCCGGCACGACCGAGCCGTACGAGCGGCTCTTCGACCTCCCCGCCCTGATCGCCGACTACCGCGAGGCGCTGCCCGGCCGGACGGCCGAGGCCGAGGTGGCCGCGCTGGAGTCCCACCGCCACCACTCCCCCGCCCTGAACTACGTGTTGTGCGAGGACGCCGAGGCGCGCTTCGCGCAGGCGCCGCCGTCGGTGCGCGGCCTCACCCTGGGCTACCCGCCACGCGAGACGGCCGCCCGGGTCGTCGCCGATATGCTCACCGGGTGAACGGCGCGATCAACGGCATCCTGTTCGACCTGGACGGCACCCTGCTCGACCATCGCGGCGCCGCCCCCGACGCGCTCACCGCGTGGGTGTCGGCGCTGGCGCCCGGCCATCCGCGCCTGGCCGAGGCCGCGGCGCTGTGGGCGGCGCTGGAGATCCCCCATCTGGCGGCCTGGCAGGCGGGCGAGTGCTCGTGGCAGGAGCAGCGCCGCCGCCGCGTGCGCGCGTTGTGCCGGGAGCTGGGCGTCGAGCCGCCCGCCGACCTCGAAGCGGGCTTCGCCGCCTACGCCGAGCACTACCGGCGCGGCTGGGCCGCCTACCCCGACGTCGCGCCGGCGCTGGCGCGGTTGCGGGGCCACACGTTCGGGATCCTGACCAACGGGTCGCAGGGGGTGCAGGAGGCGAAGGTCCGCGCGCTCGGCCTCGACCTGGGCCCGGTGCTGACCGGCGAGTGCCTGGGCGGGCAGTTCAAGCCCTCCCCCGGCTGTTACACCGCCGCCGCGCGGGCGCTCGGGCTGCCGCCCGAGCAGGTGCTGCTGGTGGGCGACGACCTCGACAAGGACGTACGCGGCCCGGCGGCGGTCGGCATGCCCTCGGTGTGGATCGACCGGCTGGGCGCCGAGCCCGCGCCGGCCGGGTTCCCGCGCATCACCTCGCTCACCGAGCTCCCCCAGCTGCTCGCGCTGCTCGCGGCCCGCCCATGACCTTACGTGTTCGCTATTTGTCTGGACATTCTGACCTCGGTTAAGCTGATCAGCATGACCCCGAACCTGGCCATCGACCTGGACCGATCCAGCCCTGTGCCGCTCTACTTCCAGGTGGCCGAGCAGATCGCCGAGGCGATCCGGCGAGGCGACCTGACGCCCGGCTCCCGGCTGGACAACGAGATCCTGCTCGCCGACAAGCTCGGCCTGTCCAGGCCGACGATCCGCCAGGCGATCCAATACCTGGTCGACAAGGGCCTGCTGGTACGCAAGCGCGGCGTCGGCACGCAGGTGGTGCACGGTCAGGTCAAGCGTTCGGTCGAGCTGACCAGCCTCTACGACGACCTGCGCCGTTCGGGCCAGGAGCCGGCCACGCAGGTGCTCGCGCTGGAGCCGCGCCCGGTCGAGGAGGACAAGGCGGCCATTCTCGGCGTCGAGCCCGGCAGCGAGGTCCTCTACCTCGAACGCCTGCGCTTCGCCGCCGGCGAGCCGCTCGCCGTCCTGCACAACTGGCTCCCGCCGGGGCTGGCCCAGCTCTCCTCCGCCGACCTGGAGGTGCGCGGCCTGTACGAGCTGCTGCGCGGCGCGGGCGTGCGCATGCGGGTGGCCAACCAGCGCATCGGGGCCCGCGCCGCCGGGCAGGTGGAGGCCAAGCTGCTCGACGAGCGCCGCGGCGCGCCGCTGCTCACCATGGTCAGGACGACGTACGACGACCAGGGCCGGGCCGTCGAGCACGGCTCACACGTCTACCGGGCCTCTCACTACTCCCTCGAGGTCACCCTCATCGAGCGCTGAGGCCGCGCGGCGCTTGAGATAGAGCGTGGTGCAGATGCCGAACACCACGGCCACGCCGAGCCCGACCCACGAGAAGCCCTTCAGCCACTTCTCGGCCACCAGCCCGAGATAGAAGATCACCGCGGTGGTGCCGCCCGCCCACACGATCCCGCCCAGCACGTTCGCCACCGCGAACCGCCAGTACGGCATGCGCAGCGCCCCGGCCAGCGGCCCGGCCAGGATGCGCAGCAGCGCGATGAAGCGGCCGACGAACACCGCCCACACGCCGTAGCGGTGGAAGTAGCTCTCGGCCTTGGCGACGTGGCGGGGGCCGAAGTGCTTGGGGAAACGCCGGCCCAGCCGGTCGAACAGCCTGCGTCCGCCCTTGCGGCCGATGGCGTAGCCGGCGGAGTCGCCCAGGATCGCCCCGGCACTGGCGCACGCGCCCACCGCGACCGGGCTGACCACGCCCTTGGCGGACAGAATGGCGGCGCTGACCAGCACGATCTCGCCGGGCAGCGGGATGCCGAGGCTCTCCAGGCCGATCACCAGCGCGACCATCGCGCACAACCAGGCGGCGGGGATCGCTTGCAGCCATTCGTCGATATGCACGCGGCCACCATAACGCCGCCCGCCGGGTCTTCCGGCCCTCCGCCACCCGAACCTCACGCCCCCGGCACCCGGGGTGCAACCGGTGATCAAGCGGAGGTCAAGCCCGCGGCCGCAGACTCCTTCGAGATCGGACGAGACGAGCCGCCCGGACGCCGGGCGGAGGACAGAACTGGGGAAGCACAGTGACCACGGGAATCTTGTTGGCTGTGGCGATCATCGGCGCGACGACGCTGATCACGGCCGCGGTCGGGCTGCCGTTCCTGATCATGGCGAGGAACGGGCAGCGGCTCCTGGCGACCGGGATTCCCGCGCAGGCCGTGGTCGAGTCGATGGCCGACACCCACATGACGGTCAACGACCAGCCCGTCGTCAGCTTCGGGCTGGTGGTGCAGCCGGTTGAGGGGCCCGCGTACCGGGTCGTCCACCGGCAGACGTTGCCGCGTGTCCCGATGGGCCTGGTGGTGCCGGGCGCGGTGCTCCCGGTCAAGGTGGACGCGGCCCGGCCGGACCGCGTCCGCATCGACTGGGCGTCCTGGCGTCCCATCGCCCACTGAGAACACCGGGAACGGCGGGAACGCTTCGGGCGCCGCTGGGCCGGGGCCGGTGGAATGTCCGGGGCTCGTGAACGGCGGGTGAATTCTGGCGTAAGGTCGGCTTTCCGACGTACTCCCCCGACAATCGCACTCCCATAATCCCTGCCATGGGGGATATTTCGCGAAATGGGATGCGATGAAGCGATGGGTCGGCGTCGCCTTGGCCGCCGTCCTGGCCGGGGTGGCGGTGGTCGCGGTCGTCCTGGGGAACCGCTCGGCCGAGGCGCCGGAGCTCAGTGTCGTACGGGGTGTCATCGGCTCGGAGAAGAAGCCGTTCTTCGACGACCCGGCGGTCAGGGCCGCCTTCGCCCGGCACGGCCTGCGGGTCGAGGTGGACACCGCCGGTTCCCGGCAGATCGCGACGGAGGTGGACCTCGGCCGGTACGCCTTCGCCTTCCCCTCCGGCGCGCCCGCCGCCGAGAAGATCAAGCGTGACCGGGGCGCGACGACGACGTTCTCGCCGTTCTACTCGCCGATGGCGATCGCCACGTTCGAGCCGATCGCGGGGCTGCTGACGAAGGCCGGCCTGCTCAGCAATTCCGGCAAAAGCCCACAACTACTCGATATAAAGAAATATCTGGAATTAACGGCTAAAGGCACTCGATGGGATCAAATCCCGGGTAACGATGTATATCGTGCCCGGAAGCGGGTCCTGCTCACCACCACCGACATCCGTACGTCCAACAGCGCGGCCATGTACCTGTCGGCCCTCGGCTACGTCACCAACGGCGAGAACGTGATCACCTCCGACGCGCAGATCGCCGGTATCGCGCCGGTCCTCGCCCCCGTCGTGCTCGACCAGGGCTTCTCCGAGACCACGAGCGAAGCCTCCTTCGACGACTATCTCGCCCTCGGCGCCGGCAAGACGCCGATGCTCGTCGTGTACGAGGCCCAGTACCTCTCCCACGTCTTCGCCCGCGACGGCGCGATCCGGCCCGACATGCGGCTGGTCTACCCCGCCCCCACCGTGCTCAGCAAGCACACCCTGGTCCCGCTGTCCGCGCCGGGAACCCGCGTCGGCGAGCTGCTGACCGGCGACCCCGAGCTGCGTTCCCTGGCCGCCGCGCACGGATTCCGCACCGCCGACCCGCGGGCCTTCGCCGACCGGGCCGCCAAGGCGGGCACGCCGGTCGCCGACCTGGTGGACGTGGTCGAGCCGCCCGTCTACGAGCGCCTGGACAAGCTGATCACCACGATCGACGCCTCCCGCCCGTGACCGCCTCTTCCGGCAAGACCCCTTCCAGCAAGGAGAACTCCGACGTGTCCGATCTGGTGCTCACGCCGCCCGCGCCGGTCCAGCCGGTGCCGGCCGAGACGGCGGCCACCATGCTCCCCCTGCCCGACGGGCGCGCGGCCGAGCTGGCCGCCAAGGCACGGGACTTCGCCGGCGAGCTGAGCGGGCTCGACCCGCGCTCGTCGGAGTTCGGCCGCAAGGTGCACGACCTCGCCTCGATGGGCGACACCGAGATCAGGTCGGCCTCCCAGGTGGCCAACCGCATGCTCAAGCGCCCGGTCGCGGCCCTCGACGCGGCCCGCGGCGAGGGCGCCGACGCCCAGGCCAAGGTGGCCGCCGACCTGGTGGCACTGCGCCGTACGGTGGTGGACCTGGATCCCAAGCAGGCGGCGGGCGGGCCGCGCAGGCTGCTCGGGCTGATCCCGTTCGGCGACCGGCTGCGCGACTACTTCGCCAAGTACCGCTCGGCGCAGCAGCACCTCGACGACATCATCCGCGCGCTGAAGTCCGGCCAGGACGAGCTGCTGCGCGACAACGCGGCCATCGAGGGCGAGAAGGCGAACCTGTGGGAGGCCATGACCCGCCTCCAGGAGTACGCGGTCATGGCCAAGGCCCTCGACGCGGCCCTGGAGGAGCGCATCACGCTGGCCGACGAGGAGCGGGCCACGGCGCTGCGCTCCGACGCGCTGTTCGCGGTGCGCCAGAAACACCAGGACATCCTCACCCAGCTCGCCGTCTCCGCCCAGGGCTACCTGGCGCTCGACCTGGTACGCAAGAACAACCTGGAGCTCAGCAAGGGCGTGGACCGGGCGACCACGACCACGGTGGCCGCGCTGCGCACGGCGGTGACGGTCGCGCAGGCGCTGGCCAACCAGAAGCTGGTGCTCGACCAGATCACCGCCCTGAACGCCACGACGAGCGACCTCATCCTGGCCACCAGCGAGATGCTGCGCACGCAGGCGGGCGCGATCCAGAACCAGGCCGCCTCGACGACCGTGGACCTGGACACGCTGCGGCAGGCGTTCGACAACGTGTACGCCACGATGGACACGATCGACGCCTTCCGCGCCAAGGCCGTGGACAACATGGCGGCCACGGTGGACAGCCTGGGCGCCGAGCTGGAGCACGCCCGCGTGTACCTGGAGCGTTCGCGGGAGTCGGCGTGAGGCCGCGTATGAGGCGCCGGGCCGGATGGGCGCTCGGGACGGTCCTGCTGCTGGCCGCCGCCTGCGGTGGCGGCCGCGGCGGCGACGGCGACGGCGACGGCGGGGGCGTGCCCGCCGACGGCCCCGACGTGCTGCGCGTGCTGGCCGGCAGCGAGATCAGGGACCTCGAACCCCTGCTCAGGAAGGCCGCCGGCGAGATCGGCGTCCAGGTGCGGCTGACGTACACCGGCACGCTGGACGGCGCCGAGCGGGTCGCGAGCGGGCGCGCCGGCGGCGAGCTGGACGCGATCTGGTTCTCCTCCAACCGCTACCTGTCGCTCATCGACGGCGCCCAGGCCAGGCTGTCCACCCAGACCAAGATCATGGTGTCTCCGGTGGTGCTCGGGCTCAAGCCCGCCAAGGCCCGGGAGCTGGGCTGGGACAAGGGCCGGGTGTCGTGGTCGGACATCGCGGCGGCGGCCAGGCAGGGCCGGTTCAGCTTCGGCATGACGAACCCGGCCTCGTCCAACTCGGGTTTCTCCGCCCTGGTCGGGGTGGCTGCCGCGCTGTCGGGCGCCGACGGCGCGCTCAGCGCCGAGCAGGCCCGCGCGGTGACGCCCAGGCTGAAGGACTTCTTCTCCGCACAACGGCTGACGGCCGGCTCGTCGGGCTGGCTGGCCGACGCCTACGCCCGCGACCCGCGGGTGGACGGCATGGTGAACTACGAGTCCGTCCTGCTCGGCCTGCGCGACCCGGTCACGCTGGTCTACCCGGACGACGGCGTGGTCAGCGCCGACTACCCGCTGACGCTGCTCGCCTCGGCCGCCGAGCCGAAGCGGCGGCTGTACGGCAGGCTCGCGGAGTGGCTGCGCACCCCGGCCGTGCAGCGGGAGATCGTGACGGGCACGCACCGGCGGCCGATCACGCCCGGCGTGGCCCCAGATCCGCGTTCCGGCGCGGCGCAGCTCATCGAGCTGCCCTTCCCCAACCGGCGCGGCACGGCCGACGAGCTGATCGCCACCTACCTCGACCGGGTGCGCGTCCCGGCCGAGGCGCTGTTCGTGCTGGACACCTCCGGCTCGATGCAGGGCGACCGGATCGAGGCGGTCGGGCAGGCGCTGGTGGCGCTGACCGGCGCCGACACCTCGGCCTCGGGCGCGTTCTCGCGGTTTCGCAGCCGGGAGGCGGTGACGATGATCCCGTTCAACGACCGGCCGGGCACGCCGGTGCCGTTCGCCGTCCCCGAACGTGACCCGGCGCCCGAGCTGGCGCGGATCAAGGGGTTCGCTCAGGGGTTGCGGGCCGGCGGGGGCACCGCGATCTACGACAGCCTGGCCGCCGCCTACGACCGTCCCGTGACGCCCGGCCACTACGGCTCGATCGTGCTGATGACCGACGGCGAGAACACCGACGGCTCGGACTACGCCGCCTTCGAGTCGCGTTACCGGGCCCTGCCGGAGGAGCGGCGGCGCACGCCGACGTTCGTGGTGTTGTTCGGCGAGAGCGACGACGGGGAGATGCGCAAGATCGCGGCGCTGACCGGCGGGGCCGTGTTCGACGCCCGTTCCACGTCGCTGAGCGGCGCCTTCAAGGAGATCCGTGGCTATCAGTGAGCGGGTCCTGCGCTATCTGGGCTCGACCAGGAACATCGCGGGCTGCGTGCTGGCGCTTCTGGGCCTGGTCGCCCACCTGTTCGGGCTGGCCGGCGCGTTCTGGCCGGTGGTCGTGGCGGCCCTGTACGGGGCGGGCGCGCTGCTGGCCCCGCCCGAGCGCCTGCGGTTGCGGATCTCGCACGCCGAGGTCGAGACGTCGGCGCTGCGGGACGACCTCGACGCGCTGCTGCGCCGGATCGAGGGCCGTTTCCCGGCCGACGTGCAGGCGGCCGTGGCGGGGCTGGCCGAGGTGGTCAGGGGCGTGCTGGGCCGGGCCGAGCAGCTGACCGCCTCCCCCGACCGGCTGCACGTGGTGTCCCAGACGGTCCGCAGCTACCTGCCGGCCAGCCTGGAGGCGTACGCGAACCTGCCGCGCGGGTACGCCCTGACCCGGCGGGCCGGCCGGGAACGCAGCGCGCACGAGGAGCTGCTGGCCCAGCTCGCCCTCCTGGACGCCGGCCTGCGGGAGGTGGCCGAGGCCGTCCACCGGGGCGACGAGCAGGCGCTGCGCGACCAGGGCCGGTTCCTGCGCGACAAGTTCGGCGGCTCGGACCTGGACCTGGGCTAGCCGGCGGACACCCGTACGACCTCGAAGACCAGCGCGGAGGCCGGGAGCAGCGCGGGCGCGGGCAGTCCCATCTCGACCAGCACCGAGCCCGGCAGCCGCACCGGCGCCAGCACCCACTGCGGCAGCCCCGCCCCGGCGGGCAGCGGGCCCGCGACGCGCACCTCGTACAGGGCGGCGGGGTCGAGCCCCGGCAGCCGCAGCGGGTCGGGGCTGACGGTGACGCGGCTGGTGAGCTGGACGCAGGCGAACACGGCCCGCTCGGGCAGCACGACGCCGTGCACCAGCGTCGAGGGGTCGGGGTGGTCGGCGCGCACCACGCGGCCCGCGTGCAGCACCGGGCGCAGCCGCTTGTGCAGCGCGATCCAGACCGCCAGCTCCTCCAGCTCCTCGGGGCTCGCCGAGGTCAGGTCCCATTCCACGCCCATGTGGCCGAACATCGCGGTCGCCGCCCGGAAGGCGAGCGGCAGCGCGCGGCCGGTGATGTGGTCGTGGGGGGCGCCGACGTGGCAGCCCATCCGGTCCGGCGGCACCAGCAGCCCGGTCCAGCGCTGGATGGCCTGCCGGTCGAGGGCGTCGTTGCAGTCGGAGGCCCACACCCGGTCGGTACGGGCCAGGACGCCGTAGTCGATCCGCGCCCCGCCCGACGAGCACGACTCGATCTCCAGCCCGGGATGGCGGCGGCGCAGCTCGTCGATCAGCCGGTAGGCCGCCTCGGTCTGCGCGTGCACACCCGGCACGCCGTCGTGGACGGGCTCGGCCAGGTCGCGGTTGTGGTCCCACTTGATGTAGTCGAGGGCGTACTCGCCGGTCAGGGTGTCGAGGCGGTCGAGGAGGTAGTCGTAGACCTCGGGCCGGGCCAGGTCGAGCACCTGCTGGTTGCGCCAGAGCGCGGGCGGCCGGTCGGCGCGGGCGAGGATCCAGTCGGGGTGGGCGCGGGCCAGGTCGGAGTCGGGGTTGACCATCTCGGGCTCGAACCACAGGCCGAACTGCAGGCCCAGCCCGCGTACGTGCTCGGCCAGCGGGTGCAGGCCGTCCGGCCACACGTCCGCGTCGACGTACCAGTCGCCGAGCCCGGCACGGTCGTGGCGGCGGTGGCGGAACCAGCCGTCGTCGAGCACGAACCGTTCGATCCCGGCGGCGGCCGCCTTGTCGGCCAGCTCGCGCAGCCGGTCGAGGCCGTGGTCGAAGTAGGTGGCCTCCCAGTTGTTCAGCGTGACCGGGCGTACCGGGAGCGTGCGGGCGGCGCGCAGGTGGTCGTGCAGGCGGCCGCCGGCCTCGTCCAGGCCGCTGCCGGACCAGGTGAAGTAGACCCAGGGGGTGGTGTAGCTCTCGTCCTGGGCGAGGGTGATCTCGCCGGGTTCGAGCAGTTCGCCGGCCGCCAGCACGGCCTGGCCCTCGACGAGCCGTTCGGCGTAGTGGACGTGGCCGCCGCTCCAGCCCGCGTGCACGGCCCACACCTCGCCGGCGCGGAAGCCGAATCCGGGCGTACCGGCCACGAGCAGGCCGGTCGCGTCGTGCCCGGTGCGGCCGCGGCGGCTCTCCCGCGCCCACACCCCCTGCCCGAACTCCCTGCGCTGCGGCACCTTCTCCAGCGCCCAGCGGCCGGTGAAGTCCAGCAGCTCCCCCGCCCGCGCGGGCAGCGGCAGCGCGCAGGTCAACCCCTGCACCCGGTACGGCGAGGCGGCGGTGTTGGTCACCGTGTGCCGCATCATGACGACACCGGAGGCGTCCATGGCCAGCTCGCTGACCAGCCGCAACCCCGCCTCGGCGTCCACGGCGGCGACGGTCGCCCGGCCGCCGGCGCCCGGCTCGGCCGCCGTCTCGACGTTCTCGACGCTCCAGCGCACCGGCCAGTGCTCGCCGGCCCGGTCGCCGGACAGGCCGGGCCTGCCGTACCAGGAGTCGCCCTGGCCGGGCAGCAGCGGCAGCGCGGCCGTCAGCGACAGCAGGGCGGGCAGCAGGTCGGCTCCGGTGACCGGCCCGAGGTCGGCGCCGAAGTGCCGCACCCGCGGCAGGCCGGGGCCGGAGACGTCGAGCACCAGGGCCGAGCCGGCCGCGGAAAGGATGACGGGGGGCACGTCACACTCCTCATGTCGGTACATCACACCGAATATCACGTGAAACGAGACGTTACCGGGCAGGTCGCCGTCGTGGATCATCGCGGCGCGCGCGTCCACACGGCCCCCGCCGGGCCCGCCACCCCCGTGGGGAACGGCCTTCCAGGCGCCGCGCGACCTCCTCCCGCCCGCGCCCGCCGCCCCTCCGGCCGGGCGTTCGCCCCCAGGGGGGCTGCTCCGCGAGGCCGGACAGGAGGGCATGTACACTCCTCTTCGGAAACAGACAGTAGCGCTGCGTGACGCATCATGGCATCCGGACCCTCCGGCCGAGGGCGGGTCCCCGTAGTCAGCAGCACAATCCCCCGTCCGGACCGACAGCGGGGAGCCATGGATTCTCTTCACCTGACCACCAGCCGCCAGGACACGACCGTGACCGTCTCCCTGGCCGGCGAGCTCGACATCGCCACCACCGAGGCCGTCCGCGGCCACCTGCTCGGCGTGCTGGAGGAGGCCGGGCGGGCGCGGCGGCCGGACGTGTCGGTGGTCATCGAGGTGAGCGGCCTGTCCTTCATCGACGCGGCCGGGCTCGGCATCCTGGTCTCGGTGCACAACCAGGCCGCGCGCCGGCACACCAGCCTGCGGCTGGCCAACGTCCCGCCCAACATGAGACGCCTGCTGCGTATCACCGGCCTCGAAGCCCATCTGACGCCCCAGTCGTAACGGTCCGCCCGCCTTGAGTAGGTTGTGGGCGTGTCGATGATTCAGGTTCCTGGCCCGATCCCCGCCAGGCTGGAGGACGGGTTCGAGCGTGTGCTGCGCGAGCAGCGGCTGCCCGCCGGGTTCCCGCGGGCGGTGCTGGACGAGGCCGACTGGGTGGCGCAGGTGCCCAGGCTGGACGCCAAAGACCTGACCGACGTGCCGTTCGTGACCATCGACCCGCCGGGCTCGATGGACCTCGACCAGGCCCTCCACCTGGAGCGGCTGCGTGACGGCTACCGCGTCTGGTACGCCATCGCCGACGTCGGGGCCTTCGTCCGGGTGGGCGGGCCGGTCGACACGGAGGCCCGTACCAGGGGCGAGACCGTCTACCTGCCGGTGGGCAGGGTGCCGCTGCATCCGAAGGTGTTGTCGGAGGGCGCGGCCAGCCTGCTGCCCGGCACGACGCGACCGGCCGCGGTCTGGCGGATCGACCTGGACGCCGACGGCCAGATCGTCGGCGCGGACGTCCAGCGCGCCCGCGTACGCAGCCGCGAGCGGCTCGACTACGCCTACGTGCAGGCCGCCGTGGACACCGCCACCGCAGACGGAACCCTCGGCCTGCTGGCCGAGATCGGCATGTTGCGGCTGCGGCTGGAGCGGGGGCGCGGCGGCGTCACCCTGCCCACGCCCGAGCAGGAGATCGTCCGGGACGACGGCGGCTACCGGCTGGAGTTCCGCATGCCGCTGCCCGCCGAGGCGTGGAACGCGCAGATCTCGCTGCTGACCGGCATGGCCGCCGCCTCGATGATGCTGGACGCCGAGATCGGCATCCTGCGCGTCCTGCCCGCGCCACAGCCGGACGACCTGGCCAAGGTGCGCAGGGTCGCGAAGGCGCTCGGCGTGCCGTGGCCCGAGGGCGCCGGTTACGGGGAGGTCGTGCACGACCTCGACCCGAAGAACCCGCAGCAGGCGGCGTTCCTGCACGAGTCGAAGGTGCTGCTGCGCGGCGCCGGTTACGCCGCCTTCGACGGCGCGCCGCCCAAGCTGGCCGAGCACGCGGCGGTGGCGGCGCCGTACGCGCACGTCACGGCCCCGCTGCGGCGCCTGGTCGACCGGTACGCGACCGAGGTGTGCCTGGCGGTCGCGGCGGGCGAGCCGGTGCCCGCCGACGTACGGGCGGTGTTGCCGCTGCTGCCCGACATCATGGCGGCGACCGGCCGGCGGGCCGGGGCGGTCGACCGGGCCTGCGTGGACCTGGTGGAGGCGTTCCTGCTGCGCGACCGGATCGGGCAGGCGTTCGAGGCGATGGTGATCGACGTGGACGAGCGCCGCGGCGGCGGCCAGGTGCAGCTCGTCGAGCCCGCCGTGATCGCCCGCTGCGACGGCGAACTCCCGCTGGGCGAGCGCGTCACCGTACGCCTGACGCAGGCCGAACCGGCCACCCGCGAGGTGCGCTTCACCCTGGCCTGAGCCCCGGCGGCCGGCGACCGGACACGTCGGGCGGCACAGCGAGGGGCCGCGCGCGGACGACCTCGCGCGCGGCCCCTCTCCGTGCCGCCGGTGGACCGGCCGTCTACCGCTTGAGCGGCGACCAGCCCGCGCCGACGCCCAGCAGGTGGAGCGCGACGCACAGCAGCCCGGCGGTGGTGAGCGTGCCCGAGGTGAGCACGTTGCCGACGGCCGTGCCGGCGATGTCGAAGATCAGGGCGACCAGGAAGAACAGGGCGGCAATGAGAGCGAACACGGGCTACCTCCCGACATGACCGGACCCCGGCTGTTGCCCGAGGGGGATCCTTTGTCTACGCCTTGGGGATGTCCGCCTCGATCAGCAGAGAAACTGACCCGAAGGTGACGATGTGTAGCGATATGATGACACCGTCTTGACCGGCCGGTCAGTCGGCCCCGGCCCGCATGCCGTCGCAGATCACGGCGGCCATCCGCCCGGCCGCTCCCCTGCCCCGCGCGTGCCGTTCGGCCGCCAGCGAACCGCGCAGCAGATCCCGTACGTCGTCGGCGGACAGATCCCGGCGTACGGCCCCGGCCCGCTGGGCGCGGGCCAGCAGCCGCCCGAGCGCGTCGGCGAAGTCGGCCTCCAGGGTCGAGCCGGGCCGCAGGCCGAGCCCGGCGCCGCCCTCCAGCAGGTCGCACAGCGCCTGGTTGCCCGCGGCTTCCTGGGCGACCCGGCAGAACCAGGCGAAGAAGGCCCGCCCGGCGTCGGTCGCGGTGGCCAGCGCGCGGGCGTCGGCCACGAAACGTTCGACCCGGCCCAGCAGCACCGCCTCGAACAGCGCCTCTTTCGTGGGGAAATGCCGGTAGACGGTGCCGACCCCGAACCCGGCGCGGCGGGCGATCTCGTCGAAGGAGATGGTCAGGCCGTCGGCGGCCAGCGCCTCCTGCGCGATCTGCAACACCCGCTCGCGGTTGCGGCGGGCGTCGGCGCGTAACGGCCGGGCCGAGCTGTGGTCGTCGCCCATGGGGGACCTGCCTTCGGCAAGCGGAGGGAACTCTCCGATTCTACCGGGCGGTAGCCCGGCATGGCGCGGCCGCCCGCCCTGGCCGGAGCCAGGAGGGGCGGCCGCATGGGACCTCACGCGCCACCGCTCAGGGCGGCGCCGCCACTCCGGGCGCCGCTGTTCCGGGCGCCGCTGTTCCGGGCGCCGCTGTTCCGGGCGCCGCTGTTCCGGGCGCCGCTGTTCCGGGCGGCACCCCCAGACGCGGCCGCAGGCCGAACGAGCCGACCCGCTTGAGCCTGATCCGGTCCTCGCGAGGCACCGGCTCCAGCTCCACGATGCGCGCGCCGTCCGGCACGTGGCGCAGGTCGTGGGTGATGAGGATGGTGGTACGCCCGGCCATCAACCGCCGCAGCGGCTTCATGACCTGGGCGACCGTGGCGTCGTCCAGCCCGGTCATCGGCTCGTCGAGCACCAGGACGGGCGCGTCGCGCAGGATGGCCCTGGCGATCCCGATCCGCTGCCGCTGCCCGCCGGACAGCAGCCGGCCCCGCTGCCCGACCGGGGTGTCGTACCCCTGGGGCAGCAGCTTGACGAAGTCGTGCACGCCGGCCGCCTCGGCCGCCCTGATCACCTCGCCGAGCGAGGCGCCCGGCCGGCCGTAGGCGATGTTGTCGCGTACGGATCCCGAGAACAGCAGCGTCTCCTGGTGCAGGATCGCCACGTTGTCGCGCAGCGAGTCCCGCGTCAGGCCCCTGATGTCGCGGCCGTCGAGCAGGACACGCCCCTGTTCCGGGTCGTAGAAGCGCAGCAGCAGCTTGGCCAGCGTCGACTTGCCGCTCCCGCTGGGCCCGGTGCAGACGACCAGGTCGCCGGGCCCGGCGGTGAGCGACACGTCGCGCAGGGCAGGGCGCGTACGTCCCGGATAGGTGAAGCCGACGCCGTCGAACTCCACCCGTCCCTCGCTCCGGCCGGGCAGCGCCACCGCCGACTCGGCGTCGGTGACGAGGGGCCGGGCCCGCAGGACCTCGATGACACGGTCGGACCCGGCCGCCGCCTCCGACACCGTCAGCGCGATCTCCCCCAGGCTCTGGACGGCCGGGTAGAGCATCGCCAGGTACGCGGCGAAGGCGAGCAGGCCGCCCAGGGTGAGCCGTCCGGCGACGATCTCCCAGGCGCCGAACCCGATGACGACGATCAGGCAGACCGTCTCGATGACCTGGACGACGGGCTGGTAGAGGCCCGACAACCAGGCCTGGGACAGGTTGGCGCGCAGCCAGCGGCGGCCCTCGCCGTGCAGGCGTCCGGACTCGGCCCCCTGCCGGTTGTAGGCCTGGACGAGCGCCTGGTTGGCCAGGCCCTCCTCCAGCACGCTGTTCATGGCGCCGTTGCTGAGCCGCTCCCGCGCAGCCGCCGTCCTGAACCTGGCCGCGAACAACTTCGAGACGACCAGGAACGCCGGGATCAGCGCCATCGTGACGAGGGCGAGGTCCCAGCGGATGAAGAAGGCGGCGCCGGCGAAGAAGATCACACTGGCCGCCGTGGTGAACAGCTTGACCAGGCCGGAGCCGACGAGCTCCTCGATGGCCTGGATGTCGTCGGTGAGCCTGGCCATGAGGTCCCCGAGCCGGCGGTTCTCCGAGAAGTCCGGCGACAGGCTCTGGATGTGCGCGAACACGCGGTCACGCAGGGCGAGCAGGAACTTCTCCGCGCCGTACGCCGTGGCGTACGCGCCGGCGAAGGACGTCACCCCGGCGACGGCGGCGAGCCCGAGCCAGGTGAAGGCGGGCGCCCAGAAGGCGTCCAGATCGCGGGTGGCGAGCACGTCGTCGGTGATGTGCCCGAACAGGCGGATCGCGGCGACCTCGCAGAGCGCCGCGAGGACCGCGAACACCACGCCACACGCGAAAAACCGGCGCAGGCCTTTCGTGTCCGGCCAGAACTCGCGAAAGGTTCGGCGAATGGAAACTGCGGGAGCGAGTTCTCGGCCGGAGAGCGCAAGGGAGAGCCGGCGGCTGGGCCGCCGGCTCTCAAGGGGTTGCTCTACCACCCCCAGCCCCACCACCTACGGAAGTTGCAGCAGCGACGGCGACGCCACCGACGGCGGCAACGCCAGGACTCCTGGAAGCCGGGCTGGGTCAGCTGGTTGCTAGCCATATCTTCCTCCCCGTTTGGCTGTTCCATTCGACAAAAGGGACGCTACCCGCTAATTCGCCATATATCACCAGAAGTTCGGGCGTTAAAAGGAGACTTGACCGGCGAATCCCGGCCACAAAGGCACTCCTGACGGCCTGTTAAATGAGCCGCAAATCACCAAAGCCGCTAATAGCGGTAACGGAAGGCTCAAAGATGCTACTCAGAACTGGTTTTCACCTAAAACACAACACCGCTGTGGGGCCGTCCCGGAGAACTCCGAGGACCCCAAATCCCCCCAACTCCCACCAACCGCACCGCCCCCGGCAACCGCACCCCACCCGCCCCGGCCACCCACCACCCCCAGGCCAACCGCCCGAACCAGCCGCCACCACGCCCAGCGGTCAGCCACCCACGTTGGCCGCCCACCGCCCGCGCCCTAAGCGTCCTTTCGGCGCCCCAAGCGTTACGCCCTCAGACGCCCTGCACCCACTCTCGGCCCGCGCTCCCAGGAGCCCGCCATCCGGCGCACCATCCACGCTCCCAGGAGCCCTGCCGCGCCCACAGGCGCCCGCCCATCAGCGCACGCCGCGCCCTCAGACGCCCCGACCCCGCACCCACAACCCGCGCCAACGGGTGCCCGCAGCCCGCCACCGGCCGCCTCCGGGCACCCGCCGCTCAGGTCAGCGAGGAGTACGCCACCACACCCCGCCGCATGGCGTCCATCGCCTTGCCCGCGGTCTGCTTGATCTTGCTCCCCTCCGGAGCCGCGTTGCCGAGCTGACCCAGCAGGTCCATCAGCTGCTTGATCCACCGTACGAAGTCACCGGCCGCCAGCTCGTTGCCCGCCACGCCCTCCATCAGCACCGCGTCGAGGCTGTGCCCCTTGGCCCACCGGAACGCCGCCCACGCGAACCCCAGATCGGGCTCGCGGATCGTGGACAGCCCGTGGTCGGACTCGATGCCCTCCAGCTCGCCCCACAACCGGATCATCGACGACAACGCGTCCTGCGCCCGCCCAGCCGGGACCTTGGGACGACGCGCGTCGTCGGACTGCCGCGACTCGAACACCAGCGCCGACACGCACGCGGCCAGCTCGGCCGGTTCGAGCTCCTCCCACAGGCCACCGCGCAGGCACTCGGCGGTCAGCAGGTCGAGCTCGGTGTAGAGGCGGCCCAGGCGGCGCCCCTCGTCGGTGACGGCCTCGCCCTCCAGGTAGCCGAGCTGCTCCAGCACCGAGCAGATGCGGTCGAAGGTACGGGAGATGACGTGGGAACGCCCCTCGACCCGGCGGCGCAGCCCCTCGGTCTCGCGCTGGAGCTTGTAGAAGCGCTCGGCCCAGCGGGCGTGGTCCTCGCGCTCGTCGCAGCCGTGGCAGGGGTGCTGGCGGATGCGCCGGCGCAGCTCGTTGACCTCGTCGTCCTCGATCGAGTGGTCACGCGCCCTGGCCGGCTTGCCGAGGTCGCGATCACCGATCTTGGCCAGCAGCGTGGAGACGAGATTGGCGCGTTCCTTCGGCGAACGGCCGTTGAAATTCTTCGGGATGCGCAGCTTCTCCAGCGGCTCGACCGGCACCGGGAAGTCGGCCGGGTCGAGCTTCTTGACCTGCTTGCCGATCGTCAGCACCAGCGGGCTCGGGCCGTGGCCACGCGGGTTGCGGCCCGGGTCGAGCACGATCGCCAGGCCGGCCCTGCGCCCGCCCGGAACCCGGATCACGTCACCCGGCTGCAGCGCCTCCAGCGAGCGCACGGCCGCCGCGCGCCGGGCCGCGCCGCGCTGCTTGGACAGCTCGGCCTCTCGGGCTGCCAGCCGCCGGCGCAGCGCCGCGTACTCGGGGAAGTCGCCCAGGTGGCACGTCATGGCCTCCTGGTAGCCCTCCAGGGCCTCCTCGTGCTTGCGGAGCTGCTTGGCCAGGCCCACGACCGCCCGGTCGGCCTGGAACTGCGCGAACGACTCCTCCAGCAGGGTACGGGCCCGCTCACGGCCGAACTGGCCCACCAGGTTGACGGCCATGTTGTACGACGGCTGGAAGCTGGAGCGCAGCGGGTAGGTGCGGGTGCCGGCCAGCCCGGCCACCGACAGCGGGTCCATGCCCACCTGCCACAACACCACCGCGTGGCCCTCGACGTCGATACCGCGCCGCCCGGCCCGCCCGGTGAGCTGGGTGTACTCGCCGGGGGTGAGGTCGGCGTGGGTCTCGCCGTTCCACTTGTCGAGCTTCTCGATCACGACGCTGCGCGCGGGCATGTTGATGCCGAGCGCCAGCGTCTCGGTGGCGAAGACGGCCTTGACCAGGCCGCGGGTGAACAGCTCCTCCACGACCTCCTTGAAGGCCGGCAACATGCCCGCGTGGTGGGCCGCCAGGCCGCGCTCCAGGCAGTCGCGCCACTCCAGGTAGCCGAGGACGGCGAGGTCCTCGTCGGGCAGGTGGGCCGTACGCTCGTCGACGAGCTGCCTGATCTCGTGGCGTTCGCGGTCGGTGGTCAGCCGGATGCCGGCGTGGAGGCACTGCTGCACGGCCGCGGTGCAACCGGCGCGCGAGAAGATGAACGTGATCGCCGGGAGCAGCCCCTCGGAGTCGAGCTTCTCGATCACCTGGGCGCGGTCGGGCGGCCGCGAGCGGTGGACCCGGCCGTAGCCGCCGCGCCCGCGCCGCCCGGCCGTGAGGCGCTCGGCGTCGCGCGTCACCCGCATCAGGGTGGGGTTGATGCGCAGCGTCAGGTCGTCGCTCATGAACATGTCGTAGATGCGGTTGCCGACCATCATGTGCTGCCACAGCGGCACCGGCCGGTGCTCGTCGACGATGACCGTGGTGTCGCCGCGCACCTCGCCCAGCCACTCGCCGAACTCCTCGGCGTTGCTGACCGTCGCCGACAGCGCGGCCAGGAGCACCGACTCGGGCAGGTGGATGATGACCTCTTCCCACACCGCGCCGCGGAAGCGGTCGGCGAGGTAGTGGACCTCGTCCATGACGGCGAAGCCGAGTCCGGCCAGCGTGGGCGAGCCCGCGTAGAGCATGTTGCGCAGCACCTCGGTGGTCATGACCACGATCGGGGCCTCGCCGTTGACGCTGTTGTCGCCGGTCAGCAGGCCGACCTTGGCCGTGCCGTAGCGTTTGACCAGGTCGTTGTACTTCTGGTTGGACAGCGCCTTGATGGGGGTGGTGTAGAAGCACTTGCGGCCCTGCTCCAGGGCCAGGTGTACGGCGAACTCGCCGACGACCGTCTTTCCCGACCCGGTGGGCGCGGCCACCAGGACGCCGTCACCGGCCTCCAGGGCCCGGCAGGCGTCGAGCTGGAAGTCGTCGAGCTCGAAGTCGTAGAGACCGCGGAACGATCTCAGAGCGCCTCCGTCGTCACCGTGCTTCTGACGGAAGGCCGCGTAGCGTTCCGCTGGCGTTGTCATACCCGCCAGCCTACCGAAATCGCCATTCCGGTCCGTCCCGCCATGGTCGGCCTGCGGCGAACATCCGGAGCCCCCGGGGCAGCCGGTCAACTGATCACCCGGAGCGCGCCGGGCTGGATCTCGCAGGTGACCGGCACCGGGCCCACGCGTTCCCCGTCGGCGTACGCCACCACGTCGGCCGCCTCCAGCCGCACCCGCCGCGCCCGGCGCACCGAGACCGCCCGATGGCTCACGTGCGTGCCCCGGTAGACGCCGGGGAAGACGCGCAGGAACTCGCCCTTGGACACCGCGCCCACCATCATCACGTCCAGCAGGCCGTCGTCGGGCGAGGCGTCGGGGCACACGCGCATGCCGGCGCCGTACGAGCTGGTGTTGCCCACGGCGACCATCATGGCCTCCTGCTCGACCACCTCGTCGTCGTCGAGCGTGACCCGGAACGGGATGGGCCGGAACGCGCGCAGCTCCTCTGCCACCGCCACCAGGTAGCGGCCCTTGCCGGGCGGCCACGTACGGCGGTTGGCGCGCTCGTTGACGCGCGAGTCGAAACCGCAGCACAGCACCCCGGCGAACAGCTCCTCCGACTCCCCCGCCCGCACGCGCGCCGCGTCGAGCGGCCGGGCCCGCATCCGCAACACGGTCCTGGCCGCGGCCAGCGGGTCGCGGTGGGCCAGGCCCAGGGCGGCGGCGATGTCGTTGCCGGTGCCGGCCGGGATGATGCCGAGCGGCACGTCGGTGCCCGCCACGGCCTGCACGGCCAGGTGGACCAGCCCGTCGCCGCCGAAGGCGACGAGCGCGTCGGGGCGCTCGGCGACGGCGGTGCAGGCACGTTCGAGGGCGTCGGCGGCGTCGGAGCCGACGATCACCGACAGCTCGGCGCCTCCGGCCCGCAGGCGGCGGGCGACGGGTTCGAGCAGCCGCAGGGTACGCCCGCCGCGGGCGGCGGGGTTGACGAGCAGGGCGATTTGGGGGGCCACGCCCGGAACCTATCGCCTATCGCGCGTCGCCGGAATCCTCCGGCTCCGGCGGGACGTCGGCCAGCGGGGAGGCCTCGTCGTCGGACAGGTGGGAGAAGTCCTCGCCAGCGGGCCTGCGCCGCTCCCGCACGTACATGAAGAGCTCGGCGAGGAAGTACAGGATGATCATCGGCGCGGCCAGCGCCATCATGGTGAGCGGGTCGCCACCGGGGGTGATGACCGCCCCGAACACGAACATCGCGAAGATCACCGTACGCCGGTGCTTCTTGACGGTCGCGTGGGACAGGACGCCGATGACGTTGAGGAAGACCAGCAGCAGCGGCAGCTCGAACGACACGCCGAAGATCAGCAACATGATCAGGACGTAGTCGAGGTACTCGTCGATCGAGATCGTCGCGACGGTGTCCTCGAGCGAGAAGCTCAGCAGGATGCCGAGGCTGGTGTCCATGATCATGTAGGCCAGGCCCGCGCCGAACACGAACAGCGGGACCGCGAGACCCAGGAACGCGATCGAGTAGCGCTTCTCGCTGCGGTAGAGGGCCGGGGTGACGAAGGCCCAGATCTGGTAGAGCCAGACCGGTGAGGCCACCACGACGCCCACCATCGCCGAGACCTTCAGCGTGATGAAGAAGGACTGGAAGATGCCGTTGTAGACCAGGCTGCACTTGTCGTTGAGCTGATGCGACTGCGGTGTCTCGCAGTAGGGCGCACGCAGCGCCTCCCACACCGGGTCGAACAGGATCCACCCGACGACGATGCCCACGACGATCGCGAGAACCGCGATGAGCAACCTGTTGCGCAGTTCGCGCAGGTGCTCCATGAGCGGCATCCGGCCCTCGGGGTCGGGGGCCGATCCGGAATCGCTCGACCGTTTGAGCAGCGCCATTCGCAGTCCAGGGTGAGGAGGAGGAACGGGGGTCAGGCTTGCTTGTCGGCCTGGGCGGCGCCGGCCGGCAGGCGGGCGGCCTGCTCCTCCAACTGACGGGCCTGCTCCTCGACCGACGGCGCGGGAGCGGGAGCCGGGGCGGGGGCGGCGTTGATCGGCTGCGGCGCGGCCTGCTGCTGCGGGGCCGGAGCCGGAGCCTGGGCCGGCTGGGCCTGGACGGTGGTGTGGGGCGTGTCGTCGTCGTCATCGCGGAGCTTGGCGGTCTCCGACTTGAAGATGCGCAGCGACCTGCCGACGCCTCTGGCCACGTCGGGCAGCTTCTTGGCACCGAACAGCAGGACGAGCACACCTGCGATGATCAGGAGCTCGGGAACTCCAAGGTTCGACATGAAACGTCCTTTATCAGCGAGTGCCGGTCTTCAGCCCCGATGGTACGCCCCCGAGGCCCGTGGTCTCATCCTCCTGAGACGTCAATCTGCCCATTTCCGACTCCAGGCGCGACTTCGCCGCGGCGACCTCCCTGCTCAGCGCCCGCGCCGCGGCGGCGGCCCGGGCACCGGTCACGCCGAGCACCACCAGCCCCGCCAGGACCAGCCCGGCGGCCAAGAAGATCCACGTCATGACTGCTGAGCGTACAGGCCGAGGGCCCGCTCGGCCTCCTCGCGCACGGTCTCGGCCATCCGCGGCGGCGAGACGACCCGGCCGGTGTCGCCCAGCCGCAGCGCCAGCTTGACGATCCAGTCCTCGTCACGCGCCCGCAACGTGATTTTCAGCCGTCCTTCACCCAGCTCGGCGACCTCCTCGCACGGGTAGTACTCGGCCACCCACCGCCCGGCGGCGCTGACCTCCAGCTCGACCAGCTCGTCGGTCGGCGAGGGACGGAAGACGCCCTGGGTGACGTCGATCGGCTCGGCCCCGGCGGCCGGGTCGGCGGGCACGTCGAGCACGTCGACGCCGAGCACCCGGTCGAGCCGGAACAGCCGCATGGCCTCGGCCCGGTAGCACCAGCCCTCCAGGTACGTGCGGCCGTCGACGACCACCACCCGGGTCGGGTCGACCTCGCGCGGGGTGACCTCGTCGCGCCCCGGCACGTAGTAGCGCAGCGAGAGCCGGCGCCGGGCGGTCAGCCCCTCGCGCACCCGGCCGAGCGCGTCGGGGGCGGCCTCGACGTCGAAGGCGACCTGGCTGCTGACGGTGGCCGCGCCCTCGCCCGCGGCGCGCTCCAGCTTGGCCACCACGCGCGACAGCGCGTCGCCGGCGGCCTGGACCCCGGCCAGCTCGGGCGTGGCGGCCAGCATCCGCAGCGCGACCAGCAGCGCGCTGGCCTCGTCGATGCCGAGCCGCAAGGGCCTGGCGATGGTGTCGGCGTTGTCGATGAGGATCTCGCCGCCGTCCCAGGAGACGTCGATGAGGTCGCCGGGGGTGTGGCCGGGCAGGCCGCACATCCACACGAGCTGCAGGTCGTCGATGAGCTGCTTCTCGCTCAGCCCGAACACCTCGGCCACCTCGCCGACCTGCGCCCCCGGGTGGGACATCAGGTACGGCACCAGCGACAGCAGCCTGGGCAGCCGGTCAGCCGAACCGCTCATGCCAGGGTTCCCTTCAGTCTGCGGATGACGGCCTCGCGGGCGTCGGGCGGCCCGGTCACCTCGACGTCGCCGCCGAGGCTGGCCATCCAGCCCGCGAGCCGCTCGGGGTCGGTGAAGGCCAGCTCGGCCTCGTCCCAGCCGCCCTCTCCCGGGCGTACGGTCCTGGCGAGCTGGCGCAGCCCCTCGCAGGCGCCCTGGCGCACCCGGATCACCGCGACGCGCTCGTCCACCGGCTCCTCGGGGAAGCCGACCATGGCCCGCAGGTCGACGCCGTGGGGCACCTCGACCGTGCCGGGGCGGCCGACGGCGGTGACCTGGCCGGCGATGCGGCTGAGTCGGAAGGCGCGCGGCGCGTCGCGGTCGCGGTCGAACCCGGCCAGGTACCAGCGTCCGCGCCGGCTGACCACGCCCCAGGGCTCGACGGTGCGGGCGCGTACGGTCTCGCTGCCGGAGGCGCGGTAGTCGAAGCGCACCACGCGGCGGTCGCGTACGGCGTCCCACAGGGCGGGGAAGGCCGGGTCGCGGGTGTCGACGCGCAGTTCGAGCGCGCCGCCGCCGATCGGGTCGCCGACGGGCTCGTGGGTGGCCACGCCGGCGGCGCGCAGCTTCAGCAGCGCCCCCGAGGCGGCCTCGGCCAGGCTGGCCCGCTGCCACACCTGCGCGGCCAGGCCGAGCACGGCGGCCTCGTCGGCCTCCAGGGTGATCTCCGGCAGCTCGTACGACTGGCGCTCGATCCGGTAGCCCGGCTCGTCCTCCCACGGGTCGCGTACGACGTCGATGGGGATGCCGATCTCGCGCAACTCGTTCTTGTCGCGTTCGAACATGCGCTGGAACGCCTCGTCGCCGTCCCGGTCGTAGCCGGGCACCGCCTGGCGGATCTGCTCGGCCGACAGCGGGCGCCGGGTGGCGAGCAGGCAGATCACCAGATTCAGCAACCGCTCGGTCTTACGGCGCGACATCTGCCTCACTCCTCCTTCATCGACGCTACCCTGCCCCCGTGATCAGATGGCGCAAGGGCGAGGTTGTCCGGATCCGACGCGAGTGGCCGGGAGCGGTGGAACTGGATGTCGCCGTCCCCGAAGGTGAGTGCCGGGCACTGGCCTACCCCCCGTTGGTGGGCCGCCCGGAACCCGGTGACGAGGTGCTGCTCAACACGACCGCACTCGCGATGGGTCTCGGTACGGGAGGTTACGCCATGGTGGTGGCCGTCCCGAACCGTTTGCCGCAAGATCCGCAGGGTCCGGGGCACCTGGTGAAGGCTCGATACACCCCGCTGCAGGCCACGGTCCTGGGCGCTGACGAGCAGGATTCCGAGTTCCACGAGGTTCTGAGCGAGGCCGACGACCTGGCGGGGATGCCGGTGATCGTGGCCGATCTGCATTCCGCGCTGGCCCCGATCCTCGCCGGTCTGTACGACGGCGCCCCCGGCGTCCGGGTCGCGTACGTGATGCAGGACGGCGGCGCGCTGCCCGCGTGGTTCTCGATGTCGGCGGCCCGGCTGCGCGAGACCGGCTGGCTGGCCGGGGTCGTGACGACGGGCCAGTCCTTCGGCGGCGACGTCGAGGCGGTCACCGTCCACACCGGGCTGCTGGCGGCCAGGCACGTGCTGGCGGCCGACGTGGCGGTGGTCGCCCAGGGTCCCGGCAACCTGGGCACGGGCACCCGCTGGGGCTTCTCGGGCGTGTCGGCGGGCGAGGCGGTCAACGCCGCCGGGGTGCTGCGCGGCAGGCCGGTCGCGGCGCTGCGGGTCAGCGAGGGCGACGCCCGCGAGCGGCACGTCGGCGTCTCCCACCACTCGCTGACCGCCTACGGCCGGGTGGCGCTGTCGCCGGCCGACGTGGCGGTGCCCGAGCTGCCCGGCGCGTTCGGCGAGCGGGTGCGCGACCAGGCCGAGCTGCTGGCCGTACGGCACCGCCTGGTGTCCGTGCCCGTGGACGGCCTGCACGAGGCGCTGCGCGCGGCTCCCGTGAAGCTGTCCACCATGGGCAGGGGCCTGGAGGAGGACCTGGCCTACTTCCTGGCCTCGGCGGCGGCGGGCAGGCTGGCGGCCTCGCTGCTGTCGTAGGAGTCCTTGAACGTGAACGCCTCGGGGCCCGGACCGTCGGCCCTGAGGCGTTCCAGCCGTGCCATGCCCTCGGCCAGCGAGGGAATGTGCCCCTCGGGCACCCACCACATCACCATGTACGGCTCGGCCGCGCGCAGGAACCACTCCCTGCGCCGGCGCAGCACGCCCAGGTGGACGCTGCGGTAGGCGTAGTCCCACAGGGTCTCCAGTGACTCCCACAGCGAGAAGTTGATCAGCAGGTGGTCGCCGTAGTCGTGCAGCACGGTGGCGGTCGGGTCGGTCTCGCTCTCCTTCAGCCGCCACACGAAGCCGGGCGACTCGTCGGCGACGGCGTTGACGGGTTCGAGCAGGGCGACGAACTCGGCGAGCTCGGGGGCGTCGATGGGCGCGCGCAGGTGCGCGACGTTCAGCTGGGCCAGATGCATGGGCTCAGCACACCACCACTCCGCTTCTATGTCAATCTTCATTTGTTTTAGAAAGGGAGACGCAGCACTCCCCCGGCCTCGGATCCAGCCGCGCCCGGCCCGGGTCCTCGCCCATGCCCTCCAGCAGCCCCTGGCACAGCGCCAGGTTCATCGAGCACACCAGCAGCGGCTGCTCCCGCGCCAGCGCGTGGAAGGGACAGTTGCGCAGCCGCAGCGCGCCGCCCTCGTCGTAGGGCTCGTAGCCGCGCCCGCGCAGCACCCGGTCCACGGGCTCGCCAGGATGCCGCCTGCCGATGCGCGCGCCCGCCCCCCGGGCCAGTTCCTCGGCCTGCTCCTCGGCGCCCAGCAGTTCCACGACGCCGGCCAGCACCGAGGCGGGGGTGGCGTAGTCGCGCGGCGGCAGGCTGACCGACCGCTCGCCCCTGGCCCTGCGGTAGACCTTGGCCGGACGGCCGCTGCCCGGCCCCTTCTTGTCCGGGGCGCGAAAGCCGCTCTCCAGCAGGCCGGCCTCGACGAGCTTGTCCAGGTGGTGGCCGGCCAGCGTCCTGGACACGCCCGCGGCCTCGGCGGCCTCGCCCCTGCCGACGTCGCCGCCGCCGGCCGTCACGGCCTCGTACAGGCTGCGGCGGACGGGGTCGTGCAACAGGCCGAGCGCCTGGAGGTCGTCACTGCTCACAGCCGGAGTCTACGGAGGCTCAGTAGGCGGCGAGGACGTCCACGACGAACACGAGGGTGTCGGTGCCCTTGATCCCGTACGCGGGATGGCCCGGGGCGCCGTAGCCGTAGGCGGGCGGGACGATCATCAGCACCCGGCTGCCGACCGGCACCCCGACCAGCGCCTTGTCCCACCCCTTGATCACGGCGCCGTCGCCGATCTTGAACGCCTTGGGGCGGCCGGCCGGCCAGGTCGCGTCGAAGACCCGCCGCCGGTCCCAGATCGCGCCCTCGTACTGGGTGACCAGAAGCTGCCCCGCCTGTGCAGGGCTCCCGTCGCCGCGTGCGAGCACCCTCGACTCGAAGCCGTGCGGCGGCGCGGCGTCCGGGATCGACACCTCCGGACGGGCGCCGTCGCTCACCCGTACGCCCGCCAGCGACCCGCCGCCCCCCTCGACCGAGGCGCCCTTGCGGTGGGCGCCCAGGATGTCCACGACGTAGAACAGGTCGTCCTCCGGGCCGATGCCGCGCGGCGGGTTCGTGCCGAAACCCTGCTCGGGCGGGATGGCCGCGATCACCCGGCTGCCCACCGTACGGCCCCGCAGCGCCCGGTCCAGCCCCGGCAGCAGCCCGCCCACCGGGAAGGCCGCCGGGGTGCCGCGATTGAAGCTGGAGTCGACCAGGCGGTTGTCCCGGCCGTCCCAGACGTGGGCGGTGTACTGGACGATCGCCACGTCGTCGTCGCCGAGCCGGGGGCCCTTGCCCGTGGTCAGCTCATCGATCCGCAGGTCGGCGGCGGGTCTGCCGCCGGGGAAGACGATCTCCGGTCTGGCCCCGAAGGCGCCGCCCACCTTGAGGTCGAGGTCGCCCGCCGTCGTGCTCGTGCACCCAGCCAGCAGGAGCAGTGACACCAGCGGCACGATCGTACGGCGGCGCATCGGTCCTCCCCACGACGGAGCGGCCCGGCGGCGAGACGCCACCGGGCCACGAGATGCTACCGCGTGGTCAGACCGGCCGTCAGTAGGCCGCCAGCACGTCCACCACGAACACCAGCGTGCTCTTGGCGGGGATGTTGTCCTGGGCCTGGTCGCCGTAGCCGAGGTCCGGCGGGATGCTCATGACGACCCGGCTGCCGACCGGCACCCCGGCCAGGCCCTTCTGCCAGCCCTGGATGACGTTCGCGAGCGGGAACTCGGCCGGCTGGCCGCGCTCCCAGCTGGAGTCGAACTGCTTGTCGGTGCCCCAGATCTTGCCCGTGTAGTGGACCGAGAGCGTCTGCGTGGGCAGCACCTTGGCACCCGTGCCCTGGATCAGGGTCTTGACCACGAGCTCCTTGGACGGCTTCTCGTCGGTCTTGGTGGTCAGCGTGGGGGCCTTGTCGCCGCCGGGGCTGACGACCTTGACGCCCTTGAGGCTCTCGCCGGTCTCCTTGCCGGTGGCCGCCTTCAGCGCCGCGGGCCGGGCGCCGACCACGTCGAGCACGAACACCTTCGTCGGCTCGGCGCCGGCCGTGGCCTGCCCCTGCGGCACCGAGTCGTTGGCCAGCACGGCCAGCAGCCGGCCGCCGTGCTTGACCTTGGTGAAGCCCTCCTGGAGCACCTGCGGGAGCTGCTCGTTGACCGGGACGGTCTCGGGCTGCTTGGTGTCGTAGGAGGAGCCCTGGATCGCGTTGCCCTTGCCGTCCCAGTTGTAGACGGTCAGGTTGACGATCAACTTGTCGCCCGACTTGACCTCCGGGCCGGTGCCCTGCTGGATCACCTTGTAGGAGGACTTCGTCGCGGGCGAGCCGGCGGGGAAGGTCACCGTGGGCTTGGCGCCCACGTTCCCGGTGACCTGCGGCCCGGCCGAGTCGCCGGTGCTGGTGGCGGCGCCTCCGTTCGCCCCGGCGTCGGAGTCGCCGCACGCGGCGGCGAAGAAGATCAAAGGCACGGCTGCCAGTACGGCCAGAGCGCGGCGCATGGATTTCCCTCGGAAAAGACGTCAGATTCGCGTCACCCTACCTGACTTCGAGGTAGGGCCGGGGTAAACACCACGCCCCGGCCGTGCCTCACATGCCCGCGATGAGCTTGTCCACCCGCTCGTCCACGCTGCGGAACGGGTCCTTGCACAACACCGTGCGTTGGGCCTGGTCGTTGAGCTTCAGGTGCACCCAGTCGACGGTGAAGTCGCGCCGCTTCTCCTGCGCCTTGCGGATGAACTCGCCGCGCAGGCGCGCCCTGGTCGTCTGCGGCGGCACCGACTTGGCCTCGAAGATCTTCAGGTCGGAGGCCACCCGCTCCACCGAGCCGCGCTTCTGCAGCAGGTAGAACAGGCCGCGCTTGCGGTGGACGTCGTGGTAGGCCAGGTCGAGCTGGGCCACCCGGGGCGAGGACAGCGGCAGGTCGTACTTCTTGCGGTAGCGCTCGATGAGCTGGTATTTCGTGACCCAGTCGATCTCGCGCGAGACCAGGTCGAGGTCGCCGGTCTCGACCGCGCGCAGCGTGCGCTCCCACAACTCCAGCACCCGGCGGGTGATGGCGTCGCCGCCGCGCCGGTCGACGAAGTCCTGGGCCTTGGACAGGTATTCCTGCTGGATCTCCAGGCTGCTGGCCTCGCGGCCGTTGGCCAGGCGCACCCGGCGGCGGCCGGTCATGTCGTGGGAGACCTCGCGGATGGCCCTGATCGGGTTCTCCAGGGACAGGTCGCGCATCACCGTGCCGGCCTCGATCATGCGCAGCACCAGGTCGGTCGCGCCGACCTTGAGCAGCATCGTGGTCTCGCTCATGTTGGAGTCGCCGACGATGACATGCAGGCGGCGGAAGCGCTCGGCGTCGGCGTGCGGCTCGTCGCGGGTGTTGATGATCGGCCGCGAACGGGTGGTGGCGCTGGAGACGCCCTCCCAGATGTGCTCGGCCCGCTGCGAGACGCAGTAGACGGCGCCGCGCGGCGTCTGGAGCACCTTGCCCGCGCCGCACACGATCTGCCGCGTCACCAGGAACGGGATCAGCACGTCGGCCAGGCGGCCGAACTCTCCGTGGCGGCCCACCAGGTAGTTCTCGTGGCAGCCGTAGGAGTTGCCAGCCGAGTCGGTGTTGTTCTTGAACAGATAGATGTCACCCGCGATGCCCTCTTCGCGCAGGCGTTTCTCGGCGTCGACGAGAAGGCCCTCAAGGATGCGCTCGCCCGCCTTGTCATGCGTGACGAGTTCGATGACGTTGTCACACTCGGGTGTTGCGTACTCAGGATGGCTGCCCACGTCGAGATAGAGACGTGCGCCGTTGCGGAGGAAGACGTTGCTCGATCGGCCCCAGGACACGACCCGCCGGAACAGGTAGCGCGCGACCTCGTCGGGGGACAGCCTGCGCTGTCCCCTGAACGTGCAGGTCACGCCGTACTCGTTCTCCAGCCCGAAGATGCGACGATCCATCACCTCACACTATGCCCACGGATCGGCGAGCGGGAGAGATCTTCGCAGGTGTTTTCCGGCGCACGTCCCGTTTGCCGGATTTTCCAGCGGGCTTTACCAGGTCCGCGCCCGCCCCCGCGAAGCGCGGAGCCGGGTCACGGGGTGTAGATCTCCTGAACCTTGACGATCTTGCCCTGGTACACCGTGACGAGGGACGGCTGCCGCTGCTTGGCGTGCCGCTTGACCAGGACGGACTTGTCGCAGCGCTTGGCACCCAGGCCGGTCTTGCGGTCGACGGTCATGGCGGTCATCGTCGGCTTGCAGCCGTAGGCCGACAGGAAGACGACGTCCTTGGCGATCGGGGAGGCGTAGGCGGTCACGTCGCCCTCGGGCGGGCCGACGAAGTAGCCCTCGGTCTCCACGGCCCGCTTCCACTTGATCGGCACGTACTCGGCGGTGGTGCCGCGCACGTGGGTGATCCAGCCGCGCAGGATGCCGTTGCGGCGGGAGTGGATGCCCTTGGTGAAGTCGTGGCCGGGGTCGGCCTGGAAGCTCGTACCGAAGATCGCGGGCTTCTTGTACGCCGGGTAGGCCGCGGTGGTACCGGCGTGGGCGGCGACGCCGGTCGTCAGCAGCGCGGCGGCGGCGGTGCCGCCGGCGAGGAGGGTGCGCATCACAGTGTTCACGCTTGCTGAGATCCTCTGGCGCCCGCCTCGGTTCGCCGGTGCGCGAGTGAAACAGGTCACACTCGTCGCCCTGCGTGTCCAGGGGGTCACGACGGAACAAGGCGAGGGCCGCCGTGCGGCCCTCGCCTTGTTCGGGTGCCTTATGGGCCTTACAGCGGCCCTGACCCGTCGTCCACGTCGCCCTCAGGGCCCGTGGGCGGGCCCGTAGGAGGCGCGGACGGTGGCGCCGTGGGAGGCGTGGCGGGCGGCTCCGCATCGGGGCCGGTCGGCGGGGTCGCGGGCGCGTTCGGCGGCGGGGTGGCCGGCGGGGTCGCGGACGTCGTCGTCTGGGCGAGCAGGCGCTCCAGGCGGGCGCCCGTGAGCCGCAGGAACTTGCGGTGCTCGCGGTTGCGGTCGAGCACCGCCACCTCGAGCTGCGCCACCGGCGGACGCTCGCCGCCCGGCTCGGTGAGCGCGGCCAGCGCCACCTCCAGCGCGTCGGCCAGCGACATCGACTCGCGGTAGCGCTCCTTCAGCCGCCCGGCCACGGCGTCGGCCTGGCCGCCCATGGCCGCGAAGCCGTGCTCGTCGAAGACCGAGCCGTCGAAGGTCAGCCGGTAGATGGCGTCGCCGTCGCGGTCGTCCCCGGCCTCGGCGACGACGACCTCCACCTCCAGCGACTTGATCGACTCGGTGAAGATGCGGCCCAGGTTGGAGGCGTAGAGATTGGCAAGCCCGCGGCCGGTCACGTCGGAGCGGTCGTAGGTGTAGCCGTTGATGTCGGCGTAGCGGATGCCGCCGAGGCGCAGCTCCTCGAACTCGTTGTAGCGCCCGACGGCGGCGAACCCGATGCGGTCGTAGATCTCGCTGATCTTGTGCAGCGCCCGCGACGGGTTGGGCGCCACGAACAGGATGCCGTCGACGTACTGGAGCACGACGACCGACCGGCCCCGCGCGATGCCCTTGCGCGCGTAGTCGGCCTTGTCCCGCATGATCTGCTCAGGGGACGCATATCCAAAAGGCATGGACACGTGCAGTGGTCCTTTCTAGCGCAGCGGGGCGATGGGGCCGTCGGGCGAGATCATCCGGGCCTCCAGCATCTGTTCGACCTGGGTGGCCACCTGCTGGTCGGTCAGCCTGCGGAAACCGTCGGCGTCGATCACCGACACGATCGGCCAGATCTTCCGCGACACGTCGGGCCCGCCCGTCGCCGAGTCGTCGTCGGCCGCGTCGTAGAGGGCCTGGATCACCGTCATCACCATGTCGTCGGCCGAGGCGCCGTCGCGGTAGAGCTTCTTCAGCGAGCCGCGCGCGAAGATCGAGCCGGAGCCGATGGCGTCGAACCTGTCACGCTCGTACGGGCCGCCGGCCACGTCATAACTGAAGATGCGGCCCTCGTCGCGGTCGGGGTCGTAGGCGGCGAACAGCGGCACCACCACCAGACCCTGCATCGCCATGCCCAGGTTGCCGCGGATCATGGTGGCCAGCCGGTTGGCCTTGCCCGCCACAGAAAGCGTGCGGCCTTCCATCTTCTCGTAGTGCTCCAGCTCGACACGGTAGAGCCGGGCCATCTCGATGCCGGTGCTGGCCGTGCCGGCGATGCCCATGCACGAATAGTCGTCGGCGCGGAACACCTTCTCCACGTCACGCTGCGAGATGATGTTCCCCGAGGTGGCCCGCCGGTCGCCCGCCATCACCACGCCGCCGGCGAAGGTGGCGGCCACGATCGTGGTCGCGTGTGGAACCTGGTCGCCGATCGGAGTGGCCAGCGCCTGATAACGCTGCGGCAGCAACTCGGGTGCATAAGAGCTGACGAACTCCGTGAACGAGGAGTTTCCGGAGTTTCGGAAAAGCTGGTCCACCAAGCCGGCGGGCAGATCCCTGTTCGATGCCACGCGACTCCCTCCCAACATCAGTGTCTCTAGGCCGACCCTACTCATGTTGCGTCGCTGTCTGCACTTCCCACGATCAGCTCACGGCGAACCGTTCATCAGATCGTTTCTTTACGCCCGCCACACCCCGTGCGATTGTCGGTATGTCTGCACGTCCTGAACAGGAGGCCGACTTGCGACTCCCCAGCCGGCCCGCGCTCGTCGCGGCCGCCGCCGTCCTGGCGCTCACCTCCTGCGGCTCCGGCACCCAGTCCGGGGGCAGCATCACCCTCACCATCACCGCCAACTCCATCGAGGGCGGCAAGAACTCCGAGTCCGCCGCCTGGATCAAGAAGTGGGTCATCCCCGAGTTCGAGAAGACCCATCAGAACGTCAAGGTGCTCTTCCAGGGCAACGGCGTCGACGACGAACAGTACAAAACCAAGATCGCTCTCGACCTCAAGTCCAAGACCGGGGCCGACGTCATCGACCTGGACGGCATCTGGGTCGGCGAGTTCGCCCAGGCCGGCTACGTCAAGCCGCTCACCGAGGTCGGCGGCGCCGGCGTCGAGCAGTGGGAGGGCTGGTCGCAGATCCCGCAGGCCGTCCAGGGCCTCGGCATCTTCGACGGCAAGAAGTACGGCCTGCCCCAGGGCACCGACGGCCGCGTGCTGTTCTACAACAAGACCCTGTTCAAGAAGGCCGGGCTGCCCGAGACCTGGCAGCCGGAGAGCTGGCAGCAGATCATCGACGCCGGGACCAAGCTCAAGGCGTCCGGCGTGCCCACGCCCATCCAGATCAACGCCGGCACCGCCATGGGCGAGGCCACCACCATGCAGGGCGTGCTCCCCCTGCTGGCCGGCGCCGGGTCGGAGGTCTACAGCGCGGGCAAGTGGGCCGGCGCCTCCCAGGCCGTCAAGGACGTCCTGGCCTTCTACCAGCAGATCTACGGCGGCAGCGGCCTCGGCGACCCCAAGCTCCAGCAGGAGGCCAAGGGCCGCGACAAGTCCTTCGCCCAGTTCGCGGCCGGCAAGATCGCCATCCTGGCCGAGAGCGACTACTTCTGGCGTTCGGTCATCGAGCCCAAGGCCGGGGTCGCCCCCATGCCCGACCGCGACCAGGTCGTCGGCTACGCCAAGATCCCGGCCAGACAGCCCGGCGGCGGCATCCGCGGCCAGAACTTCGTCAGCATGTCCGGCGGCGCCGTACGCGTGCTCAACCCCTTCTCCAAGAACCCCAAGCTGGCCTGGGAGCTGCTGGCGTTCATGCACTCGGCCGCCGCGACCAAGTCGCAGCTGGCGGGGCAGGCCCGCATCAGCTCACGTACCGACGTCAACGAAGAGGTGCTGACCGCCGACCCCATGCTCAAGTACGTGGCCGACGAGGTGCTGCCGATCACCGCCTACCGGCCGGGCCTGGCCGTCTACCCGCAGGTCTCGACCGCGTTGCAGGAGGCGACGGCGGCCGTGGTCAGCGGTAAGAGCGCCGACGAGGCGGCCGCGGCCTACCAGGGCAAGCTGGAGGGACTGGTTGGTGGCGCGGCCAACGTCGGCGGCTGACGCCGCGGGGCTGGGCCGGGGCAGGGCGGTCGCGTTCGTCCTGCCCGCCCTGGTCCTGATCGGCGTCTTCCTGCTCTTCCCGGCCCTGTGGACCATCTACCTCGGCCTGACCGACTACCGGCTCACCGGTCTGGCCGCCGCCGACCCCCAGGTCGTCGGCCTCGGCAACTACACCGCGGCGCTGGCCGACCCGCGTTTCCTGTCCTCGTTGTGGCTCACCCTGCTGTACGTCGGCGGCTCGGCCGTCGTCGGGCAGGCCGGGCTGGGGTTCACCCTGGCCTGGATCCTGCGCACCCGTACCGGGCCGCTGCGCAGGGTCGTCGAGGGCGCGGTGCTGCTGTCGTGGATCCTGCCGAGCACCGTGGTCGGCATGTTGTGGTTCGCGCTGCTCGACCGCGACGACGGCACGCTCAACGCGCTGCTGCACACGCCCGGGTTCGCCTGGCTGCTCGACTACCCGCTGCTGTCGATCATCGTGTTCAACGTGTGGCGCGGCACCGCGTTCTCGATGATGCTCTACTCGGCCGCCCTGGAGAACGTGCCGCCCTCGCACCTGGAGACCGCCCGGCTGGCGGGGGCGAGCGTGCCGCAGCAGCTGCGCGACGTCGTCCTGCCGACGATCAGGCGGCACGTCCTGACGAACCTGCTGCTGATCAGCCTGTGGACGTTCAACGACTTCACGCCGTTCGTGCTGACCGGTGGCGGTCCCGAGGGCCGCTCGGAGATCCTGCCCGTGTACGTCTACCGCGTCGCACTCCACGACGGCCAGCTCGGCGTCGGAGCCGCGATCTCCTTCCTCATCCTGCTGATCAACCTCGTCTTCGCCCTGGCCTACCTGCGGCTGCTGCGCGGACGCCGCCGCGCCGAGAAGGTCACCGAGGTCGCCGAGGTCGCCGCCGCCGGAGGACCGCCCGCATGATCCGCCACACGCTCGGGCGGCTGGCCGCCACCGTCTTCGTCGCCGTCGTCCTGGCCTTCTTCGCGCTGCCGATGCTCTGGCTGGCCAGCGCGCCGTTCGACGACACGCCGACGATCACCACGTCGATCCCCGAGTTCACGCTGCGCAATTTCGCCGCCATCCTGGACAACCCGTACGCGCTGGGCTCGATCCGCAACTCCCTCATCCAGGGCGGCGGGGCCGCGGTGCTGGTCGTCGTGCTGTCGGCGCTGGCCGCCTACGCCCTGTCGCGCGTCCGGCTGCCCGGCCGGGACGCGCTGCTCTACCTGCTCCTGCTGCTGTCGTCCGTGGTCACCGGCACCGCGGCGATGGTGCCGATCTTCGAGCTGGCCACCCGGCTCGGGCTCATCGACACCCATCTCGGCGTCATCCTCGTGGTCTCGGCCGGCCTGCTGCCCGCCGCGATCTTCATCCTGAAGGACTTCATGGACGAGACGCCCACCTCCTACGAGGAGTCGGCCCGGGTCTTCGGCGCCTCGTCGCTGCAGATCCTGCGGCACATCGTGGTCCCGCTCGTACGGCCCGGCCTGGCCACCATCGCCGTATGGGCGCTGGCCAGCGTGTGGGGCGGCTTCCTGTTCCAGTTCATCCTGCTGCGCGACCCCGAAAAGGCGCCCGGCTCGATCATCCTCTACACCCTCTACACCGAGGGCGGCGCGCCCCGGCTCGACCTCATCTCCGCCTTCTCCCTGCTGTACTCCCTGCCGGTGGTCCTCATGTACCTGTTCGTCTCCCAGCGGTACGGCTTCCGCTTCCACGGAGGAATCAAGCGGTGATCTCCCTGCACGGCCTGACCAAGGTGTTCCCCGGGGGCGTACGCGCGCTCGACGACCTCGCGCTCACCGTCGAGGACGGTGAGTTCTTCGCCCTCCTCGGCCCCTCCGGCTGCGGGAAGACCACTCTCCTGCGCACCATCGCGGGCCTGGAGAGCCCCACGTCCGGGACCGTCGCCATCGACGGCAAGGACGTGACCGCGCTGGCGCCGGGCGAGCGCGACGTCGCCATGGTCTTCCAGGACTACGCGATCTTCCCCCACATGGACGTCACCGCCAACATCGCCTACCCGCTGCGCATCAAGAAGGTCCCGCGTGCCCGACGGGTGGAGAAGGCCGCCGAGGTCGCCGCCCGGCTCAGTCTCACCGAGCTGCTGCTGCGGCGTCCCGCCGAGCTGTCCGGCGGCCAGCAGCAGCGGGTCGCGCTGGCCCGGGCCATCGCCTGCCATCCGGCCGCGTTCCTGTTCGACGAGCCGCTGTCCAACCTCGACGCCCGGCTGCGCCTGGAGGCCCGCACCTTCCTCAAGCGGCTGCAGCGCGAACTGGCCGTCACGACCGTGTTCGTCACCCACGACCAGGCCGAGGCGCTCGCGCTCCCCGACCGCATCGCGGTGATGTCCAAGGGCTCCATGATCCAGGTGGGCACCCCCGCCGAGATCTTCCACCGGCCGGCGACCACGTTCGTGGCCTCCTTCATCGGCTCCACCCCGATGAACCTGCTGCCCGCCCAGGCCACCGAGTCCGGGCTCAAGGTGGCCGGCGCCCTGCTCCCGCTGCCCTCCGGCCTGACCCCGGACGACGGGGCCGCCGTCACCTACGGCGTACGCCCCGAGTACATGGACCTGTCCGCCGCCGAGCGCCCGGACGCCTTCCCCGGCGTCGTCTCCGTGCTGGAGAACATGGGCACCCACACCCTCATCACCCTCGAATCCCCCGGCGGGCTCATCCAGGCCGTGGTGCCCGAGGGCGAGGAGCCGCCGCTCGGCGCCTCCCACTGGGCCGTGCCCCGCCGCGCCCTGGTCTACCGCGACGACCGGCTCCTGTCACCCTGACCGCATACTGGATCCATGGCCAGGTCCTGGATCCTGCACGTCGACCTCGACCAGTTCATCGCCGCCGTCGAACTGCTGCGCCATCCCGAGCTGCGCGGCAGGCCCGTCGTCGTGGGCGGCTCGGGAGACCCGACCGCGCCCCGCACGGTCGCCGCCACCGCCACGTACGAGGCCCGCGAGCACGGCGTCCACTCCGGCATGCCGCTGCGGACCGCGCTGCGGCGCTGCCCCGACGCCGTCTTCCTGCCCAGCGACCCGCCCGCCTACGAGGCCGCCTCCGAGCGCGTCATGGCCGTGCTGCGCGAGCTGCCGGTGCTCGTCGAGGTCTGGGGCTGGGACGAGGCCTTCGTCGGCGCGACCGTGGACGACCCCGAGGCGCTGGCCGCCGGCCTGCGGGCGGCCGTGCTCGACCGCACCGCGCTGAGCTGTTCCGTCGGCATCGGCGACAACAAGCACCAGGCCAAGCTGGCCTCGGCGTTCGCCAAGCCCGGCGGGATCTTCCGCCTGACCGGCGAGAACTGGGCCGAGGTGATGAACGACCGGCCGACCGACGCGCTGTGGGGCATCGGCGCCCGTACCGCGAGGAAGCTCGCCGGGCTGGGCCTGCGCACGGTCGCCGACCTGGCCGCCGCCGATCCGGCCCAGCTGGCCCGCGCCTTCGGGCCGGTCAACGGGCCCTGGTACCACTATCTGGCGCTCGGCAGGGGCGAGGCCGAGGTGGTCACCACTCCCTGGGTCGCCCGCGGCCACAGCCGCGAGACCACGTTCGCCCGTGATCTCACCGATCGCGACGCCGTCGCCGCCCGGGTGGCCGAGCTCGCCGGGCAGGTCGCCTCCGACGCGGCCGCGGCGGGCCGTCTGTGCGCACGGGTGACGGTCAAGGTGCGCTTCACCCCGTTCCTGACGCGCACCCGGCAGTCCACGCTCCCCGTGGCCACGGCCGACGCGCTGCTGCTGACCGAGGCGGCGCTCGCCGTGCTCGGCCGTGTCGACCTCGATCGTCCGGTCAGGCTGCTCGGGGTGGCGGTCGAATACACCCCGCCTGAGGCGTGAGCCCCGGCCTTCCCGGCCGGGGCCCATGCCTTCCCCTTGGTCAGAGCGGCGAGGACAAAGCCTGACTGGCCCTACTCTCCACCCTTTTGCACGTACGAACGCACAAATTCCTCTGCGTTCTCTTCGAGAACTTCGTCGATTTCGTCCAGGATCGCGTCGACATCGTCAGTGAGCTTCTCCTGTCGCTCCTGCACGTCCGGCGCCGCCGAGGCCTCGGTCTCCTCAACTTCGGTCTCACGCCGACCGGTCTGCTTCTGCCCGCCGGTGTCCTTGGTTGCCATGTCCTACCTCCGCTTGGGGGACTGCCTCTAGGCATATCTTCCCCGAACCGGGCGACATTTCGCGTCGAACACCCTGCGATCTTGCCCGCTTGACTGGATAGCTCTCCTATCCAATAATGGATCCACCTACCCACAAGGAGATCCCGACATGTCACCTTCTTCGCTGACCACGGCAGGTGTGCTCCTCATCACAGTCCCGACGATCGCGTTCGGTGGCGTGACGCTGCTGCGTTTCCTCATGCGCAACGAGCCGGGCTATCTGGACAACCCCGTCCGCAGGGGCCTGTGGCGGGCCGGGCACGCGCACGCGGGCGTACTGGTCCTGTTCAGCCTGGTCGCGATGTTGTACGTGGACCAGGCGAGCCTGCCTGAAGGCGTGAAGGCGTTGACGCGGATCCTCATCGTGGCCGCGCCCATCCTGATGCCGCTGGGTTTCTTCCTGTCGGTGCTGCGCCCGCGCGACACGAAGCCGAACAGGCTGATCTGGCTCACCGCGGCGGGCGGCGCGTCACTGGCGGCGGGCACGCTGACGCTGGGGATCGGCCTGCTGTGAGCCCCTCGCGGGGCCCGGTCTACTCCCCGCCGGTCAGCGCGGCGACCAGGTCGGCCGCGGTGTGGCAGCGGTCGAAGAGCTCGCCGACGTGGGCCTTGGTGCCGCGCAGCGGTTCGAGTGTGGGCACACGCTGCAGGGACTCCCGGCCGGGGATGTCGAAGATCACCGAGTCCCAGGAGGCGGCGGCCACCGACTCGCTGTACTGGCTCAGGCAGCGCCCGCGGAAGTAGGCGCGGGTGTCGGTGGGCGGCTGCTCGATCGCGCGCTCGACCTCCTCCTCGCTGATCAGGCGCTGCATGCGCCCGCGCGCCACGAGCCGGTTGTACAGGCCGCGGTCGGGGCGGATGTCGGAGTACTGGAGATCGACGAGCTGCAGCCGCGGGTGGGACCAGGGCAGGCTGTCACGGGTGCGGTAGCCCTCCAGGAGCTCCAGCTTGGCGACCCAGTCCAGTTCGCGCGAGAGCTGCATCGGGTCCTCGGCCAGGCGGGTGAGCACGGACTCCCAGCGGTCGAGGACGTCCTTGTTCATCTCGTCCTGGGCGGTGCCGCGCTCCTCGACGTACTTGCGGGCCTGCTCCAGGTACTCCATCTGGAGCTGGACGGCGGTGAGCTTGCGGCCGTCGCGCATCGAGATCTCGTACCGGCAGGTCGGGTCGTGGCTGACCGCCCGCAGCGCCTGGACGGGGTTCTCCACCGCCAGGTCGCGGGTCAGGAAGCCCTCCTCGATCATGGCCAGGACGAGCGCGGTGGAGCCGAGCTTGAGGTAGGTGGAGATCTCCGACATGTTGGCGTCGCCGATGATCACGTGCAGCCGGCGGTACTTCTCCGGGTCGGCGTGCGGCTCGTCGCGGGTGTTGATGATGGGCCGCTTGAGCGTGGTCTCCAGGCCGACCTCGACCTCGAAGAAGTCGGCGCGCTGGCTGATCTGGAAACCCTCGCCGCGGGAGTCCTGGCCGATGCCGACCTTGCCCGCGCCGACGACGACCTGCCGGGAGACGAAGAACGGCGTCAGGTGCCGGACGATGTCGGCGAACGGCGTGGCCCGCCGCATCAGGTAGTTCTCGTGGCAGCCGTAGGAGGCGCCCTTGGCGTCGGTGTTGTTCTTGTAGAGCTGGATGGGCGCGTTGGACGGGATCGCCGAGGCGCGGGTGGCCGCGTCGTACATCACGCGCTCGCCGGCCTTGTCCCAGATGACCGCCGCCCGCGGGTTGGTGCACTCCGGCGAGGAGTACTCGGGGTGGGCGTGGTCGACGTAGAGCCTGGCCCCGTTGGTGAGGATGACGTTGGCCAGCCCGAGGTCCTCGTCGGTGAGCTGACTGGGGTCGGCGACCTCGCGAGCCAGGTCGAAGCCGCGCGCGTCGCGGAGCGGGTTCTCCTCCTCGAAGTCCCAGCGCGCTCGGCGCGCGCTGGCCGCCGAGGCGGCCAGGTAGGCGTTCACGACCTGGGAGGAGGTCACCATCGCGTTGGCGCCTGGCTGACCTGGTACGGAGATGCCGTATTCGGTCTCGATGCCCATCACCCGACGCACCGTCATGCAACACCCTCTGTTCGTCCGGATCTGCCTATCCGCCGTTTATATGCCCGAGCCTATGCCCTTCACAGTGCCCCGAGGCCACAGAGTTATGGCACCGACGCCTTTTCAACCTGTACGGCGGAGCTTGTTGTGGTTTGCGGGGATCTGCGGGGCTTGAGTAGTCGCTGGATCGGCCGTTCGGCAAAGGAGTAGATCAGATACGACAACACGACGGCCGCCACGGTCGTGACCAGGGCCACCGCCCAGGGGGGCAGGTCGCCGGTGAGCAACGGGATGAGCGCCGCCGCGGTGACCCCATGGAAGAGGTAAAGCGGGTAAGTGGTGGCCCCGAGCGCGGTGAGCGTCCTGGACGGTTTGAGCCGGATCAGGCCGAGGGCGACCAGGGCCATGGCGATGAAGATCAGGGTGATGGTGACGATCACGCTGGTGTCGGTGACCGGCATGTTCTTGAACCCGGCGGCGTCGATGCGGCGGTGTACGCGGCCCAGCGCGGCGGGGATGGCCATGGCGTACCCGGCGGCGACGTACAGCCACGGGAGCAGGGCCTTGCGGTTGCGGTGGATGAGATACAGGGCCATGCCGGCGACGAAATAAGGGGCGTAATCGGGCATGAGGATCTCGTTCAGCAGGTCGTTCTCGATCATCCTGGCGGCCAGCGCGGCGGCCAGCCAGACGCCCGAGAAGACCAGCACCCGCCCGTACGTGACGCCCACGATCACCAGGATCGCGATCAGCAGGTAGAAGCGCAGCTCGGCCCACAGCGACCAGTAGACGCCGCTGGCGTCGGCCACCTTGAACAGCCGCTGGAACATGGTGGCGTTCACCAGGTACTGGCCTGGTGAAAGTTTTGGGTCCAGCGCGGTGGCGCCGGTCAATCCGTACAGGGCCGCGACGGCGCCCAGGCTCAGCCAGTACGCCGGGTACAGCCGCACCAGCCGCGACCGGGCGAACGCCCCCAGCCCCCTCCCCCAGACCGTCATGAGGATGACGAACCCGCTGATGACGAAGAACAGCTCGACGCCGAGGATGCCCAGCCCGGCGATGGGGGCGAGCGGCGGGAACAACGCCGCGGGCCGGGCGCCCCAGACCGAGGCGAAGGCCACCAGGTAGTGGAAGGCGACGACCGCCAGGGCGGCGACGAAACGCAGAAGGTCGAGTTCGGCCAACCGGCCGTCTCCCCGAGCATGCTTTGGCCGGTTAGCTTGGTGCACGCCCTTTTTGACGACCTGCTGATCACTTTGGTTCCACAGGTCCCTCCGTTCCCACGAGCAACACGCGCGCGGCGGGGCCGGGCGCCGGGGCCTCGCGGGTGCCCGGGTCGAGGGCGAGCAGCCCCGCGGCCCCCGCCGCGCCGCACTCCGACAGCGCCACGCCCTCCCCCGCGAGCAGGGCCGCGGCCTCGGCGGCCTGCTCGTCGGCCACGGTGACGAACAGGTCGGCCTGGCGGCGCAGCAGGTCGAAGGCGAGCAGGGACGGTTCGAGGCAGTCGAGCCTGCCCAGGCGGGTGGGGGCGCCGGTCGCGTGCACTGGCTCGCCCGCGCGGGCGCTCTCCAGCAGGCAGGGGGCGCCCTCAGGCTCGACCACGACGACCGTCGGCCGCTCGCCCCACCGGTCGCGGGCATACCCGGCCGCCGCGGCCGCCAGCCCGCCCACCCCCGCCTGGACGAACAGATGGGTGGGCGGGATCTCGATCTCGTCGAACAGGACGGTGTAGCCGCGCATCACGTCCAGGGGGATGTCGCTGTAGCCCTCCCAGGAGGTGTCGGCGACCAGGCGCCAGCCGTGCTCCTGCGAGGCGTGCAGCGCGGCGGCGAGGCTGGCGTCGTAGTCGTCGCCCTCGCGGCGCACCTCGGCGTCCAGGGCGCGCAGCCGGTGCGCGAACGGCTCGGGGACGCCGTGGCTGAGGTAGACGACGCAGCGCGCGCCGAGCTCCCGGGCCCCGGCCGCGACCGAGATGCCGTGGTTGCCGGCGCTCGCGCACACGTACGTGGTGCCGCCGCCGTCCCGTTCGGACAGCCGGTGCACGGCGTAGGCCCCGCCGAGCGCCTTGAAGCTGCCCAGGCCCATGCGCCCGCTCTCGTCCTTGACGTGCACGGTGCCCGCTCCGCCCAGACCGGTCAGGGTGTGCACCGGGGTGGGCCGGTAGGCCGGGTGGCGGGCGAAGTGGGCGCGGGCGCGGCGGGCGTGCTCGGCGCCGATCAGCTCGCGGTCGCGCTGGGTGTAGGGCGTGCGGCCGGGGTTGAAGAAGTGCATGATCGCATGCTAGGCCGGGCCGGCCGCCGACCCCGGCTGCCGGGGCCGTCGCCGACGTGCGGCGTTCCCGCCGGGGTCCAGGACGGGATCAGGACGGACGGTCGCGGGCGGCGGCGACGGCGGCCTGGCCGAGGCTGACGCCGCCGTCGCCGGGCGGCACCCGGGTGTGGGTGAGCACCCGGAAACCGGCCGCGCGCAGGCGTTCGACGGTCCGTTCGAGCAGCAGCGCGTTCTGGAAGACGCCGCCCGACAGCGCCGTGGTGTTCAGGCCGGTGTCGTCCCTGAGCATGACGCAGCAGCGTACGACGGCGTCGGCCACGCCGTTGTGGAAGCGGCCCGCGATCGTGCCGGTGCCGGTCCCGGCCGCGACGTCGGCGGCGGCGGCCCGTACGAGGTCGGCGGCGTGCACGACGAGCAGGTCGCCCTCGGTGATGGTGGCGGCGTAGGAGCCGGTCTCGTACGGGTCGGCACGCTGTTCGAGCTCGGCGGCCGCCTGCCCCTCGTACGTGATCGTGTCCCGGATGCCGAGCAGCGCCGAGACGGCGTCGAACAGGGGGCCCGCGCTGGAGGTCATGGGGGCGTCGACCCCGGCGCGGGCCAGGGCCAGCGCGTCGGGCCAGTGGGCGGCGTTGCGGCGGACCACGTCCAGGCCGGGGTGCTCGTCGCGCAGGTAGGCGGCGGCCATGCGCCACGGCTGGCGGGTCGCGGCGGCGCCGCCGGGCATGGGCACCAGAGCCAGGTGGCCGAGCCGGTGGCAGGAGGTCAGGTCGGCGCGCAGGAACTCCCCGCCCCACAGTGTGCCGTCGAGGCCGCGGCCGGGCGCGTCGAGGGCCACGCCGATCACCGGGCCCGTCTCCCCGTTGTCGGCCAGGCAGGAGGCGATGTGGGCGTGGTGGTGCTGGACGCCGACGAGTTCGACGCCGGTCAGCTCCAGGGCGTGCCGGGTGGACAGGTAGGCGGGGTCGAGGTCGTGGGCGACGACCTCGGGCCGGATGTCGAACAGGCCGCAGAAGTGGTCGATGCCCTCGACGAAGGAGCGCAGCGTGTCGTGGTCGTCCAGGTCGCCGATGTGCTGGGACAGGAAGGCGCGCCGGCCGCGTACCAGGCAGAAGGTGCCGCTCAGCTCGGCGCCGCAGGCCAGCACCGGGCGGGGCGCGGGCCGGCGCAGCGTGAGCGGCTCGGGCGCGTGGCCGCGCGCCCGGCGCAGCTCGGTGTGGCCGCCGGACCACGGGCGCAGCACCGAGTCGTCGGTACGGACGTGGACGGCCCGGTCGTGCACGAGGAAGGCGTCGGCGATGCCGCCGAGCCTGGTGACCGCGTCGGCGTCCTCGTGGGCGATGGGCTCGTCGCCGACGTTGCCACCGGTCAGCACCAGGGGCTCGGCCAGCTCCCCGAGCAGCAGGTGGTGCAGCGGCGTGTACGGCAACATCAGGCCGAGATCGCGGCGGCCGGGTGCGACCGCCGCGGCGACGGGCGCGTCCGGCAGCCGGGGCAGCAGCACGATCGGCCGGGCGCGGCCGGTGAGCAGCGCGGCGGCCTGCTCGTCGACCGCGCACAGCCGGCGGGCCTGGTCGAGGCCCGCGACCATGACGGCGAACGGCTTCTCCGCCCGGTGCTTGCGGGCCCGCAGGGCGGCGGCGGCCTCCGCGTGGGCGGCGGCCACGGCCAGGTGGAAGCCGCCCAGGCCCTTGACGGCGACGACGCGGCCGGCCCGCAGCAGGGTGGCGCAGCCGGCGATCGGGTCGCCGCACAGGTCGGCGCCGCGGGCGTCCAGCAGGCGCAGGTCCGGGCCGCAGGCGGGGCAGCAGATGGGCTCGGCGCGGAATCGGCGGTCCGCGGGATCGTGGTACTCGGTCGCGCAGGCGGCGCACATCGCGAACCCGGCCATGGTCGTCAGCAGCCGGTCGTAGGGCACGCCGCGCACGATGGTGAAACGCGGCCCGCAGTTGGCGCAGGCGATGAACGGGTAGCGGTGGCGGCGGCCGGCCGGGTCGGCCAGCTCCCGCAGGCAGTCGTCGCAGGTGGCGGTGTCGGCCGAGACGAGGGTGCGGCGCGGGCCGGCCGGGTCGCCGGCGGTGATGGTGAAGCCGCTGTGACCGGCGGGCTCGCCGCTGACGACGGTGACGCTCTCGATCTCCGACAGGGCGGGCGCGTCGCGCTCCAGCGCGGTCAGGAACTCCTCGACCCCGGCCAGGGCGCCCTCGACCTCGATGAACACCCCGTCGACGTCGTTGCGCACCCGCCCGGCCAGGCCGAGCCTGTTGGCCAGCGAATACACGAAGGGGCGGAAGCCCACTCCCTGGACGACGCCTTCGACGTGCACGTCCACCCGTTTGCAGACTGTCACAGGCCCCAGTGTGCGCCTCATCGGGGCACCTTGCATGCCGTATGGCGCGTGTCGCGGGCCCTTCCGGCGCGGACGGCCCGCCCGGGGCGGCCGGGATCGGGCGGGGGCGGGCGGGGGCGGGCGGGGGCGGACATGGAAAGGGCCGCGCGGACGGCCGCGCGGCCCTTTCCATGTGGTTCCACTACAGGTATTGGCCGGTGTTGGCGACCGTGTCGATCGAACGGCCGGCTTCGGTGCCCTGCTTGCCGGAGACCAGCGTGCGGATGTAGACGATCCGCTCGCCCTTCTTGCCGGAGATGCGGGCCCAGTCGTCGGGGTTGGTGGTGTTGGGCAGGTCTTCGTTCTCGGAGAACTCATCGACGCAGGCGGTGAGCAGGTGCTGGACCCGAAGGCCCTTCTGTCCGCTCTCCAGGAACTGCTTGATGGCCATCTTCTTGCCCCGGTCGACGATGTTCTGGATCATCGCGCCGGAGTTGAAGTCCTTGAAGTAGAGCACTTCCTTGTCACCGTTGGCGTAGGTCACCTCGAGGAAGCGGTTCTCCTCGCTCTCGGTGTACATGCGCTCGACCACACTCTGGATCATGCCGTGGATGGTCGCCTCGCGAGAGTCGCCGTGCTCGGACAGATCGTCGGGGTGCAGGGGGAGCTCGGCCAGCAGGTACTTGGAGAAGATGTCCTTGGCCGCCTCGGCGTCGGGCCGCTCGATCTTGATCTTCACGTCCAGGCGGCCGGGCCGCAGGATCGCGGGGTCGATCATGTCCTCGCGGTTGGAGGCGCCGATCACGATGACGTTCTCCAGGCCCTCGACGCCGTCGATCTCCGACAGGAGCTGAGGGACGATGGTGTTCTCCACGTCGGAGGACACGCCCGAGCCTCGGGTGCGGAAGATCGAGTCCATCTCGTCGAAGAACACGATCACCGGGGTGCCCTCGGAGGCCTTCTCGCGGGCCCGCTGGAAGACCAGGCGGATGTGCCGCTCGGTCTCGCCGACGTACTTGTTGAGCAGCTCGGGGCCCTTGATGTTGAGGAAGAAGCTCTTGCCGGACTGGCCGGTCTTCTCCGCGACCTGCTTGGCCAGGGAGTTGGCGACCGCCTTGGCGATGAGCGTCTTGCCGCAGCCGGGCGGGCCGTAGAGCAGCACGCCCTTCGGGGGACGGAGCTTGTGCTCGCGGAACAGGTCGGCGTGCAGGTAGGGCAGCTCGATGGCGTCCCTGATCTGCTCGATCTGCCGCATGAGCCCGCCGATCTCCTCGTAGGAGATGTCGGGGACCTCCTCGAGGACGAGCTCTTCGACTTCGGACTTGGGTATGCGCTCGTAGACGTAGCCGGAGCGGGGTTCGAGCAGGAGCGAGTCGCCGGCCCTGATGGGCTGGCCGACCAGCGAGTCGGCCAGTCGCACGACGCGCTCTTCGTCGGCGTGCGAGATGACCAGGGCCCGCTTGCCCTCGTCCAGCAGCTCCTTGAGCATGACGATCTCGCCGACCTCTTCGTAGCCGAGCGCCTCGACCACGTTGAGTGCCTCGTTGAGCATGACCTCCTGGCCACGGCTCAGCGAGTCGACGTCGACGGCGGGGCTGACGTTCACGCGGAGCTTGCGCCCTCCGGTGAACACCTCGATCGTGCCGTCTTCTCGGGCCTCAAGGAAGGTGCCGAAGCCCGACGGCGGCTGCGCCAGCCGGTCGACCTCCTCCTTGAGAGCGACGATCTGGTCCCTGGCCTCCTTGAGTGTTGCCACCAGGCGCTCGTTCTGGCCGGTCACGGCCGCGAGATTCGCCTGTGCCTCGTGGAGACGTTCTTCGAGGACCCTGGCCTGACGGGGTGACTCGGCCAGCTTCCGCCTCAGCGCGGTGATCTCCTCCTGGAGGAAGGAGACCTGTGTTGAAAGATCAGCGACCTCCCGTTCGCGCTGCGCGGCTCGAGCCTCAGCATCATCGCGAGCTGCCACGCCCGTCACCTCCTTCCCAGTCGAGGGCGACTACTAAGGACCTTACCTATCTCGGGCCCCTCCGTAACCTGGCCGGGCAGTGTTCGTCGAGTGACATTCAGTGTTCGGTGAATTATCCCCAATGGTGCGTTTAATACTCCCAGCATATGAACACGGCGATCTGTTCCCGTGTTACGCACCAACGCACCCTCGTGGCCAAATTGTCATAGTTCCTCGGTGGTTCCCTTCGGTCGGCGGCGTCGCGGTGGCGGCGTCACTCCGTCTGCCATGCGGCGGGCGCTGACGAGGAAACCGGTGTGGCCGATCATCCGGTGATCGGGACGAACCGCGAGCCCTTCGACATGCCAGTCGCGAACCAGGGTCTCCCACGCATGAGGCTCGGTGAAACACCCGTGATCGCGAATGGCCTCCACGGTCTTGGACATCTGGGTGGTGGTGGCGACGTAGCAGCAGATGACGCCGCCCGGCGTGAGGGCCTTGGCGGCGGCGTCGACGCACTCCCAGGGGGCGAGCATGTCGAGGATGACGCGGTCGACGTCGGCCTCGTCGATCGAGGAGACCAGGTCGCCGAGGACCAGGCGCCAGTTGTCGTCCATGGGGCCGCCGAAGAACTTCTCCACGTTCTTGCGGGCCACCTCGGCGAACTCCTCGCGGCGCTCGTAGGAGGTCACGTGGCCCTCGGGGCCGACGGCGCGCAGCAGGAAGCAGGTCAGGGCGCCGGAGCCGACGCCGGCCTCGATCACCCGGGCGCCGGGGAAGACGTCGGCCATGCCGACGATCATCGAGGCGTCCTTGGGGTAGATCACGGCCGCGCCGCGCGGCATCGCCAGCGTGTAGTCCTGCAGGAGGTGGCGGAAGGCGAGGTAGGCGGTGCCGCCGGAGGAACGCACGACCGAGCCTTCAGGCTGCCCGATCAGATCGCTGTGCGGGATGGCGCCCTTGTGTGTGTGGAAGACGCCGTCCTGCTTGAGCGTGATCGTGTGGCGCTTGTTCTTGGGGTCGGTGAGCTGCACCTGATCCCCTGCCTGGAACGGCCCATGCCTGCGGAAACCCATGGCGGCAAGGTTATATGGGTTTCTCGTGCCTCCGGACGCGCGGTATCTATGGGGGATGCTCCCGCGCGACGTGATCTCCACCGGCCCCCTGATCCTGCGAACCCCCGCCGACGGCGACGCCGAGTCGATCGTGCGGGCGTTCGACGACCCGGTCACCGCCCGGTATCTGCCGCTGCTGCCGGCCCCGTACCGGCTGGAGGACGCGCACGACTACCTCAAGCACGCCGAGGACAAATGGCGCTCGGGCGGCGCGGAATGGGCGATCACCGAGGACGGCCGCTACTGCGGCTCGATCGGCGTCCGGCCGCCCACCCGCTGGGGCGTGGTCGAGATGGGCTACGTGGTGGCGCCGTGGGCGCGCGGCAGGGGCGTGGCGAGCCGGGCGGCGAGGGCGGTCGGCGACTGGCTGGCCGACCAGGGCGTGCACCGGGTGGAGTTGCAGACCGAGGTGGAGAACGTGGCCGGTCTGAGGGTCGCGCTCAAGGCCGGATTCCTTGAGGAGGGGCGGCGGCGTCAGGCCAAGCGGGCGCGTGACGGGCGCTGGGTCGACCTGGTGGCCTTCGCCAGGATCGCCGGGGAGTCGGCGCAGGCCGACGAGCCGTACCTGCCCTTCTTCGACGGCGGCGAGCTGAGCGACGGCGTGGTGCGGCTGGCGCCGCTCACGGCGGACGACGCCCCGGCCTACAACCGGATGATGGGCGACCCGAGCGTGACGGCCTACTCCCTGACCCCGCCCGCCTCCCTGGAAGAGGACGAGCGGCGCTGCCGCCGCACCGGCTACTGGTGGGCCACCGGGCAGCGGATCGAGCTGGCGGTCAGGGACGCCGCGACCGGCGACTTCGCCGGGCACCTGCAGCTCATGCAGGTCGTCCCCGTGCTCGGGCAGGCGATGATCGGCTATTCGCTGGTGCCGGACTTCCGCGGCAGGGGGTTCATGACGCGGGCGGTGCGGCTGCTGGTCGACTGGGCGTTCGCGCGTACGGCCCTGCACCGGATCGTGGCGGGCACCGACGTGGACAACGCGGCCTCGCACGCGGTGCTGGAGCGGGCCGGGTTCAGCAGGGAGAGCCTGCACCGGGAGCTGTTCCCGAAGCCGGACGGCACCCGGGCGGACGACATCGAGTGGGTACGCCTGCGCCCGTCATAAGGCGCTCGCCCTGAGGCCGTCGTAAGGGACCGGACCGGGACAGCGCCCGAAATACGGAAAAATCGCAATTTCCTCTGAAGGGGTAGTCAAAGGCCGCATCGAGGATGATACTCCGGGCACCGCTCGGAGTTTCGCGTGATCGAGCCGCGCGATCTCACCCCCTCCAGCAGGGAATCACCCCGATGCCAAACAACCGTGTCGATATCGCCATGCGCGAACTCATCACCGCGTTCTCCTGCCTGGAAGTCGCGGACGTGATCGAACGGCTGGCGCGCGCTGCGCCCGCCGTGGCGGGCACCGCCTACGCGGGGTTCGTGCACGTGGACGCGCTGCGGCGGGACGCCCGTCCGGTCCACATGCACGCGCCGCCCGGCGACCCGCTGCGGGTGCGGCCGTGGCTGACCGGGTCCGGGGTGCTGAAGGAGCTGGCCGCCGCCGACGAGGCCGTACGGCTGGCGCCCGACGACGCCATGGACGAGCCGGGCTTCCTGGCCGTACCCGTGCCGGCGTGGGCGCGGGACCATCCGTTCCTGTGGGTGGCCGGGCGGGGGTTCGAGGAGGGCGACGAGCACCTGCTGAGCCGGTTCGCCACGGCGGGCGGGCGGGCGCTGGAGGGGGCGGGCGGGCTGGAGGCGGCCGTACGGCTGCTGCGCGGCGTACGTTCGTTCCGGTCCCGCTGACCTTTTCGGGACGGCCCGGATCCGGGGTTGCGCGGGGCCGTGATTGCCGATCCGAATTTTTCCGGAAACGTCATGCATTAAAGATGACATTTCCCTTTTCGCCGTGAAGTCGGGGCGGGCAGGGCATTTAATGCGGGATTTCCGCCAGGCCCGCTGGAAGCGCTTTCCGTAAAAGCCCGCACTCCCTCCGGAAAGGGGGTACGGGCTTCGGGAAGGGGGTCAGCCGCGGTGGGCCTCGAAGCGCAGGGTGCGCGAGACGCCGACGCGGACCGTCGTGCCGGGGGCGATGGTGACCGGCTCGTTGGGCGGGATGTCGTAGAAGTTCGGGTCGCCGGGCGGCTGGATCTGGGTGCCGTTGACCGAGCCCAGGTCGACCAGGTTGACGTCCCAGCCGTCGAGGGCCACCCGCAGGTGGCGGCGGGAGACCGAGCCGTCGGGGCTGGTGACCTTGGCGGGCCGCGCCGAGCCGCCCGCCACCTCGGGCGCGCGCTCCGGGTCACGGCCCAGCAGGTAGTCGCTCTCCAGCGGCAGCGCCGTGCCGTCGTCGAGGATGAGCACCCCGAGCGAGGGCCGCGGCCCCTTGTACGGCACCAGCGTCCGCTGCACCAGCGCGATGCCGCAGACGGCGCAGTAGGGCACCCTGGGGTCGTTGAAGTGGTCGTTCTTGCAGTCGACGCCGTAGACCAGCGGGCGGTCGCCGTGGTCGCCCTGCTCCTGCTGCTGCGGCGGCGGACCCGGGTGGTCGAAGTGCTCCGGCGGGCCGAGCACGGGCGGGGCCGGCTGGTCGAAGTGCTCGGGCGGGCCCATGTGCTGCTGCTGGTCGGCCATGCCGGTGCCGGGCGGCGGCAGCTCGTCGTAGGACGGGAACTGCTGCTGGGGCTCGGGGTGGGGCTGCTCGTGCGGCGGGAGGTAGGGCGGCTGCGAATCGTGCCCGAACGGAGGCTGTTCGTGCCCGAAGGGCGGCTGCTCGTGGCCGTAGGGCGGCTGTTCGTGCCCGAACGGCGGCTGCTCCTGGCCGAACGGCGGCTGCTCCAGCGGCGGCGGGCCGGGATGGGCGCCGGAGTGCGGGAGACCGCCCTGCGGGCCCGAGGACGCGCCCTGGACGAGCGGCGGCTGGTCGGCCAGCGGGTAGGGAGGCCGCTCGACCGGCCGCTCCGGCGGCGGGGCCAGGTCGGGCTCCATGTGCAGGGCCGTGTTGGGCATCTCGCTGGTGAGCGGCCTGGACTGGGCGGGCGCCTGCCTATGGGGACGGGCCTGGAACGGCTGGTCGGTGAGGTCGCCGATCAGGCCGCCGCCGTGGACGACGCCGCCGTCGAAGCCGACCGCCGGGTGCGGGCTGCCGGCGCCGGGCAGGGTGAGCTCGACGCGTTCGACCGGGCCGCTGATCAGCCGGTCGGCCCAGGTCAGCGAGTCGCTGCCGGCCAGGCGCGTCTCGCCGCCGGAGGTGCTGACGGAGGCCGCCGCCGAGCCGCTGACCAGCACGGCCACGCCGGTGCCCACGGGACCGGCGACCGCGCAGGTGGCCGGGTCGCCCGCCATGTTGGCGGCCAGCACCTGCGCCGCGCGGCGGGCCAGGGCCCGGCCGTCGCCGCCGGAGGCGGCCGTCTCGCGCAGCGCCTCCAGCAGGCCGTCGGCGGCCGCCTCGCCCGCGTCGCACACCCGCAGCAGCCCGCCCACGTAGGCGACCAGCCCGTTCCCAGGAAGGGGACGCACCACTCCGAAGCCCTGGCCGCTCATGCGCCCTCCCTCATGACGACCGTGCTGCGCTCATCGGTGCCCTCGCTGCGCTCGGTCACTCAATTCTCCTCCCCGGAAACCGGCGATGTCACGGCACCCGCACTGCCGTGCCGGCCACCAGCCATACGCATACCCAGACCACGAGCCGGTGTCGCGGCCGAGTCGTCTCGATTCGGTGAACCGGCGGACCACGACGAACCCTTCAAGTGTGCAAGTTTGGCCAAACAGAACACTATCGGCCAGCCGTCCTGGCATCGAAATCGCCGGGCTACGGGAAGTGGCCGGACAAGACCCTAGCCGCTGACGCGCCGATCATGTCAGACGCCGCTGAAGACGCGGTTGACATCGGCGGTGGCGAGCACGCCGTAGATCTCGCCGCCGTGCTCCACCAGCAGGTACTCCCCCGCCGGGGCCGAGCGCATGGCGTCGATGAGCGGCTCGCCCACCAGGTCGGCGGGGAGCACCGTGGTCGGTTCGATCGCCTTGGCCAGCGAGCCCACGTCCACCCACGGGCGGCGGTGCTCGGGGGCGGCGTGGACGGCGGCCTCGTTGACGATCGCGACCGGACGTCCCTCGTGGTCGACCACCACCAGGGCGCCCGCCCGGCGTTCGGTGGCCTGGCGCAGCGCCTCGGCCAGCGGCGTCTCGGCCGCGACCGGGATCGCCCTGCGGGCCAGGGCCCGCGCGTTGACCTGCGGGATGCGGGCGCGGATGCGGGCCACGCGCAGCGACTGCGTGGCGCCCATCCAGATGAAGGAGGCCAGCACCACCGGCCACAGCAGCTCGACCGGGTCGAACTCCTGCCCGCTCGCCATCGACGTCGCGAACGGCAGGACGACGAGGAGCACGGCCAGCACCCGGCCGCCCCAGGCGGCCACGACGGTGCCGGAGCCGGGGTTCCTGGTCAGCTTCCACACCCCGGCGCGCAACATCCGGCCGCCGTCGAGCGGCAGCCCGGGCAGCAGGTTGAACACGCCGACGATGAGGTTGGCCACCCAGAGCTGCCAGATGAGCACCTCGGCGATGCCGCCGTCGTTGATCAGGTACGTGTCGGCGAGCAGGCCGAGCCCCGCCAGGCCGAGCGACAACGCCGGCCCGGCCGCGGCGACCAGGAACTCCTTGCCCGGCGTGGGCGGCTCCTTCTCGATCTCCGAGACGCCGCCGAGGAAGTAGAGGGTGATCCGGCGCACCGGCAGGCCGAACGCCTTGGCCAGCACGCTGTGGGCCAGCTCGTGCAGCAGCACCGAGACGTAGAGCAGCACGGCGAAGACGAAGGCGACCGCGTAGGCGACGGTGTTGTCCAGCTCGGGCAGCATGTCGCGCATCCGGGGGCCGAACATGACGGTGATGAAGGCCGCGACGATGAACCACGTCCACGAGACGTACACCGGGATCCCGAAGGGCCGCCCCATCCGAAGGCCGGGGAACTCCTGACGCGGGCTCTGCTCGCTCACCGCACTCCTCGTACGTCCATTACGTGCTGTTGCTGCCTCGATGCTACGCGCCCGATCACGTGTTCCTCGTCCCCGAGAGAGTTATTCTGTCGGGGTCTTGACCTAGAGTGCGGTGCATGACGTTGACCGAACCGGTGATCATCGGAGCTCTCTCCCCGTCCCGGGCAGGCGATTTCATGACCTGCCCCCTGCTCTACCGGTTCCGGGTCATCGACCAGCTGCCCGAGAAACCCTCCCCCGCGGCCGTGCGCGGCACCGTGGTCCACGCGGTGCTGGAGCGGCTCTACGACCTCCCGGCCCCGCGTCGCTCGGTGCAGGCGGCGCTGGAGCTGCTGGAGCCCCAGTGGCAGCGGCTGCTGGAGGAGGACGCGCAGTATTCGCGGATGTTCGCCGACGACGCCGAGCAGGCCGAGTGGCTGGCGCAGGCGCGGGGCATGCTGGAGCGCTACTTCACGCTGGAGGACCCGACCCGGCTGGAGCCGGCCGAGCGCGAGCTCTACGTGCAGGCGGTGCTCGACGGCGGCCTGATGTTGCGGGGCTACGTCGACCGGCTCGACGTCGCGCCGACCGGCGAGGTCCGGGTGGTCGACTACAAGACGGGCAGCGCGCCCGGCCCCGACTTCGAGGCCAAGGCGCTGTTCCAGATGAAGTTCTACGCGCTGGTGTTGTGGCGGCTGCGCGGGGAGGTCCCCAGGCTGTTGCAGCTGGTCTACCTGGGCGGGCGCGGCGAGGTGCTGCGCTACGCCCCCGACGAGGCCGACCTGCTGGCCACCGAGCGCAAGGTGATGGCCCTGTGGACGGCGATCGAGCGGGCGCTGGAGACGGGTGAGTGGCGGGCGCGCCGCAGCCGCCTGTGCGACTGGTGCGACCACCAGGCGCTGTGCCCGGAGTTCGGCGGCACCCCGCCGCCGGTGCCCGACCGTCAGCCCGGCGACACGGTGCGCAGCAACCGGCGCGCGGCCACCGACGAGCTGTAGCCCTCCGGCAGGCCGTTCCTTATCCTCCCGAGGGAGGAGGTTCCAGGCTCTCACCTGGGCCTACAGTGAAGCGGTGCGGATCGACCGAACCCTGTTCCACGACACGGTCCTGGCCGTGGTGGTGGCCGCGGCCTCGGTGACGCTCTTCCTGCTCTACGGGCCCGAGAGCCTGGAGACGCCGGAGCTGGTTCCCGAGGGCATGCGCGCGCCCGACGCGCTCGGGGCCGCGCTGCTGGTGCTGGCCGCCGCGCCGGTCGCGGTGCGCAGGCGCTGGCCGCTGGCGGCGCTGTGCGCGGGCCTGGTGCCCGAGACGCTGCTGACCGCCTTCGGCTACGGGTCGGGGGTGTCCGGCGTCTCCGGCCTGGTGCTGCTGTACTCGGTGGCCTCCAATCGGGGGCTGGCGGTGGCCCTGGGCGGGCTGATCGTCTCGCTGCTGACGTACCTGGTGGGGGCGCTGGCGGGGCCGGTGACACTGCCGGGGCCCAGCGGGCACGTGGTGGCGGTCGTGGTGCTGAGCGCCGTCTGGGGGGCGGGCAGGAGCCTGCGGCTGCGGCGGGCGTACCTGGAGGAGCTGCGCGACCGAGCGGCCAGGCTGGAACGGGCGCACGCGGCCGACACACGGGCCGCGCGGGCCGAGGAGCGTTCGCGCATCGCCCGCGAACTGCACGACGTCGTGGCCCACCACGTGAGCGTGATGACGGTGCAGGCGGCCGCGGCGCGGCGGGTGCTGGCCTCCGATCCCGACCTGGCGTGTGAGGCGCTGTCGGCGATCGAGAACACCGGGCGGCTGGCCATGACGGAGATGCGCAACATCGTGGGCGTGCTGCGTACCGACGCGCGGGCCGAGCTGGGGCCGCAGCCCGGCGTGGGCGATCTGCCCGGCCTGGTGGAGCAGATGCGCGAGGCGGGGCTGCCCACGCGGCTGCGGGTGGAGGGCGAGCCGCGGCCGCTGCCCGCCGGGATCGACCTGGCCGCCTACCGGCTGGTCCAGGAGGGGCTGACGAACAGCCTGCGGCACGCCGGAGCGGGGGCCGAGGCGGTGGTCACGGTCTGCCACGCGCCCACCGGTCTCGACGTACGCGTCGAGGACGACGGCAAGGGCGCGACCCCGGCGCCCGACCGGACGGGCCACGGGCTGGTCGGCATTCGCGAGCGGGTCGCACTCTATGGTGGAATTCTGAACATCGGTCCGCGACCGGGGGGCGGTTTCGAGGTGCGGGCGAAGTTCCCGTTGAAGGACGGCCAATGACGATCAGAGTGTTGCTGGTGGACGACCAACCGCTGCTGCGCACGGGATTCCGCCTGATTCTGGAGGCCGAGTCCGACATCACCGTGGTCGGCCAGGCCGGCGACGGCAAGGCCGCGATGGAGCAGACCAGGGCGCTGCTGCCCGACGTCGTGCTCATGGACGTCCGCATGCCCGGGGTCGACGGCATCGAGGCGACCCGCAGGATCGTGCGGGAGGCCGCGCCCACGGCGCACGTGCCGAAGGTGCTGGTGCTGACCACGTTCGACCTCGACGAGTACATCGTGGAGGCGCTGCGGGCGGGGGCTTCGGGGTTCCTGCTGAAGGACGTGCCGCCCGACGAGCTGGTACAGGCGATCCGGGTGGTGGCGGCCGGCGATGCGATCGTGGCGCCGAGCGTCACCAGGCGGCTGCTCGACCGGTTCGCCAAGCGGCTGCCCTCGCCCTACGAGCAGGCCACGCCGGCCCGCCTCGACCGGCTGACCGAGCGGGAGCTTGAGGTGCTGCGGCTGATCGCCAAGGGCATGTCCAACGCGGAGATCGCGGCCAAGCTCGTGGTGAGCGAGACGACGGTCAAGACGCACGTGGGCAACGTGCTGACCAAGCTGGGGCTGCGCGACCGGGTGCAGGCCGTGGTGCTGGCGTACGAGACCGGGCTGATCACGCCGGGCGCGCTGTCCTGAGCCGCCGCCCCGGCAGGAGGGCGGCGGCCGGGAGCCCTCAGGCCTGCGTGACCGCGGCGGTCGCGGCGGCGGGCGCGTTCTCCGGGAAGTGGCAGGCCACGCGGTGGCCGCCGGCCACCGTCTCCAGGGGCGGCTCGACCGTCTTGCAGATCTCCTGCGCCTTCCAGCAGCGGGTGTGGAAGCGGCAGGCGGGCGGCGGGTTGAGCGGGCTCGGCACGTCGCCGGTGAGCCTGATGCGCTCGCGTTCCTTGCGCGCCTTGGGGTCGGGCACGGGCACGGCCGACAGCAGGGCGTTGGTGTAGGGGTGCATCGGCGAGCTGTAGAGGCTCTTGCGGTCGGCGATCTCGACGATCTTGCCCAGGTACATGACCGCGACCCGGTCGCTGATGTGGCGCACCACCGACAGGTCGTGGGCGATCACGACGTAGGTCAGGTCGAGCTCGTTCTGCAGGTCTTCCAGCAGGTTGACGACCTGGGCCTGGATGGACACGTCGAGGGCGGAGACCGGCTCGTCGGCGATGATGAGCTTGGGCTTGAGCGCGAGCGTACGGGCGATGCCGATGCGCTGCCGCTGGCCGCCGGAGAACTCGTGCGGGTAGCGGTTGTAGTGCTCGGGGTTGAGCCCGACCAGGGCGAGGATGTCCTGGACCGCCTTCTTGACACCGTTCTCGGTCTGCACGCCCTGAATGCGGAACGGCGCGCCGACGATGGTGCCCACGGTGTGGCGGGGGTTCAGCGACGAGAACGGGTCCTGGAAGATCATCTGCATGTCGCGGCGGAGCGGCCTGAGCCTGCCCTGCCCCATGTGCGTGATGTCCTGGCCCTCGAACACGACCTTGCCGCCGGTCGGCTCCAGGAGCCGGGTGACCAGGCGGCCGGTGGTGGACTTGCCGCAGCCGGACTCGCCCACCAGGCCGAGCGTCTCACCCTTGAAGACGTCGAAGCTGACCCCGTCGACCGCCTTGACGGCGCCGACCTGCCGCTTGAGCAGGCCCTTCGTCACAGGGAAGTGCTTCTCCAGCCCCTGGACGGAAAGAAGCGGCTCGTTCGCGGTCACCGTCTCGCTCACTGGTTCTCCAGCACTGGCTTGATCTCGTTCTCCCACAGCTCCCGCCGCTCCGTCCTGCTCATGTGGCAGCGCACCAGGTGGCCGCCCTCGGTCTCGATCAGGCCGGGCACCTCGCTCTTGGCCTTGCCCGCGGTGCGCTCGACGTAGGGGCAGCGGGGGTGGAAGGCGCAGCCCGGAGGCACGTTGATGAGCGAGGGCGGTGAGCCCTTGATCGGCATCAGCCGTTCGGTGGGCTCACGGTCGAGGCGGGGCATCGATCCCAGTAGACCCCATGTGTAGGGGTGCTCGGGACGGTAGAAGATGTCGTCGGCCGTGCCGAACTCGATGCACTTGCCGCCGTACATGACCAGGATGTCGTCGGACAGCTCGGCCACCACACCCAGGTCGTGGGTGATGATGATCAGCGCGGAGTTGAACTCGCGCTGCAGGTCGACCATGAGGTCGAGGATCTGGGCCTGCACGGTCACGTCGAGCGCGGTGGTCGGCTCGTCGGCGATGAGCAGTTCGGGGTCGCACGACAGAGCCATGGCGATCATGGCGCGCTGGCGCATGCCGCCGGAGAACTCGTGCGGGTAGGAGTCGACGCGGCTGCGCGGCTCGGGGATGCCCACGCGGCCCAGCATGTCGATGGCGTGCTTCTTGGCGACGGCCTTGGACACCTTGTGGTGGATCCGGTACGCCTCGATGATCTGGTCGCCGACCGTGTAGAACGGGTGCATCGCCGACAGCGGATCCTGGAAGATCATCGCCATCTTCTTGCCGCGCAACCCGCGTACGTGCTCCTGGGAGGCGCCGACGAGCTCCTCGCCGTCGAGCCAGATCTCGCCCGAGACGTTGGCGCCCTTGCCCTTGTGCAGGCCGAGGATGCCGAGGCTGGTCACCGACTTGCCCGAGCCGGACTCCCCGACGATGCCGAGCGTCTTGCCGCGTTCGAGGCTGAAGGTGAGCCCGTCGACCGACCTGACCAGGCCGTCGTCGGTCGGGAAGTGGATCTTCAGGTCCTTGACGTCGAGAAAGGGACTCACGCCAGCCTCACTCTCGGGTCAACGACCGCGTAGAGCAGGTCGACGATCAGGTTGGCCAGGATGATGAAGGTCGCCGCGACGATCGTGACGCCCATCACCTGGGGAAGGTCGTTGTTGCTGATGGCGTCGACGGCGTACTTGCCGATGCCGGGCAGCGAGAAGGTGCTCTCGGTCAGGACGGCGCCGCCGAGCAGCAGCCCCAGGTCGAGACCGAACATGGTGAGCACGGGGGTGAGCGTGGCCCTCAGCCCGTGTTTGAGCACCACCTTCCGCTCCGCCAGGCCCTTGGCCCTGGCCGTGCGGATGTAGTCCTCCGACATGGTCTCCAGCATGCCCGCCCGGGTGAGCCGGGCGTAGCCGGCGGCGTACAGGAAGGCGAGCGTCACCCAGGGCAGCATGAGGTTGTTGGCCCAGGTGAGCGGGTCTTCGCTGATCGGCACCCAGTCGGCCACGTCGCCGACCAGCCCGAGCTGGTCGCGGAAGATGGCCAGGGAGACGATGCCGGTGAAGAAGATCGGCAGCGAGACGCCGGCCAGGGCGATGCCCATGGACAGGCGGTCGAAGAAGCTGCCGCGGCGCAGCGCCGACAACACGCCGGTGGCCACACCGAAGATGACCCAGACGACTGCCGCGCCGAGCGCCAGCGACAACGTGATCGGCAGGCGGTTGAGCAGGTCGGGCAGGACCGGGTTCTGGGTGACGTAGCTGTAGCCGAAGCAGGGCGCGGGGCAGTGCTCGATGCCGGGGCCGTAGTTGCGGTCGACGCCGACGAAGATGCCCTGCACGAAGCGGCCGTACTGGACCAGGATCGGGTCGTAGAAGCCCAGGCGCAGAGCCGTGTCGTGGATCACCTCGGCGTTGGCCGCCTTGCCCACGTACCGGGAGGCCAGGTCGTCAGCGGACATCCCAGCGAGCCGAGGCACGAGGAAGAAGATGGCGAACGTCGCGATGCTCACCACGAAGAGCAGCATGACGGCCGCTATCAACCGTCTGAGAATGTATGTGAACACTGATCTCGGCCATGGCGGCCGGGCCTTGTGGGCCCGGCCGCCGAAGCCTTCACCTGCTTTCGGTACGTGACGTTCCGGCAGTATGCGCCGTTGCTACTGGGTGCTCAGCGTGAGGAACTCGTACATGCCCCAGTTCTGGGAGACGAAGACGTTCTTCAGCGTCGGCGGCCGGTAGAACAGGCCGTGCGCCCAGACGTAGGGGAGGATGAACGCCGACTCCATGACTTCCTTGTCGACGGCGGCCCAGATGGCGTTGCGCTTGCTCGCGTCGGTCTCGCCCGCGGCCTGGTCGATCAGCTCGTCGATCTTGGGGTCCTTCACGCCGAGGTTGGTGTTACCGGCGGGACGGATGACCCGGCTGTCGACGATCTGCTGGAAGAAGCCGAAGCCCTCGGGGTAGTCGGCGCCCCAGCCGTAGACCATGAGGCCCAGGTTGTTCTTCTTGGCGAAGTCGGGCTTGCCGGCGTACAGCTTGAAGTAGTCACCCTGCGGGAAGCCCTTGAGCTCCAGCTTGATGCCCACGCGGCTGAGCGACTGCTGCAGCGCCTCGGCGGTCTGCTTCTCGGCCGAACGCTCGTTGCGGAAGGAGATGGTGGTGCTGAAGCCGTTGGGCTGGCCGCAGGCCGCCAGTTCTTCCTTGGCCTTGGCGACGTCACCGGTCGGGTTGGCCTCGACGCCGTAGGGGTCGATCTTCTCGTAACCGGTCATCTTGGCCGGCATGAGGCTGAGGGCCACGTCGCCACCGGCGTCGGGGCCGCCGTAGGCGCCCTGGATGGCCGAGCGGTCCGTCGCGTACAGCACGGCCTTGCGGCAGTGGATGTTGTCGAACGGCGGCACGTCACCGTTGATGTTGGTGAACCAGGTGCGGTCGATCGGGGCCGAGTCGGCGTACTGCTTGACCTTCTCGTCCGTCAGGACCGTCTTGCGGGCGTTGGCCGCCACACCGGTGCTGTTGACCTTGACGTCGATCTTGCCCGAGAGCAGACGCTGGTCGAGGTCGTCCTCGTTCTGGCCGAGCAGCACCTCGATCGAGTCGTTGAGCTGCTTGCGGTTGGGGTCGGTCGCCGCGTCCCAGTTGGGGTTCTTGACAAGCTCGATGCGCTTGGTGAGCTCGTGCGCCTTGAACATGTACGGGCCGGACGCGACCGGGTGCTCCTTGTACTTCGAGCCGGTGTCCTTGGCCTCGGGCACGGGGGCCGTCTGCGGGAGCATGGCGAAGTAGTCGAAACCGCCGTACGCCTTCTTCAGGTGGAAGACGATCGTCTGGTCGTCGGGCGTCTCGATCGCCTTGAAGTCGTCGAGCTTGCCCTTCATCTTGTACGGGCCGGTGTAGCTGCCGACGTCGAGCCAGTCGTTGAAGTACGTCGGGCCGCTGGGCAGGATGTCCTTGTCCAGCGAGCGCGCCACGCCGTACTTGACGTCCTTCGAGGTCACCGGGGTGCCGTCCTCGAACTTGACGCCCTTGCGCAGCTTGTACGTCCACGTCTTGCCGCCGTCGCTCGGCGTGCCCAGGCCCTCGGCCAGGTCGCCGACGAGCTGCAGGCCCTCCTCGCCGGGGACCGGCTTGAACATGGTGAGCGCGCGCGTGTAGAGGCGGGCGAAGTTCCAGGCGTAGCCGTAGTACATGTCGCCCGGGTCCACCGAGTCGAAGTCGCCGGGCATGCCCATGTGGAGCGTGCCGCCGGTCTTCTCCGACGGGTTGATGATCTCGGTCACACCGGCGTTGTACTTGCTGGACGGCTTCGCGTCGTTGCCGGAGCCGCTGGTGCTCTTGCTGCCACCACCGCCACCGCCACACGCCGAGACGACCACGGCGAGAGCCGCGGTGACCGCGACCGCCGACGCCTTAGATCTCATCTTCATCGACCTGACACACCCCTTGTATCTAGGAGTTGAGAGAACTTGCGGATAACTACTCACGAGGCCTTATCGGGCCTTGGGATCGAAGGCGTCCCTGAGGCCGTCACCGAGCAGGTTGAACGCCAGCACGGTGATGAAGATCGCGAGGCCGGGGAAGATCATGAAGTTGGGCGCCACGTCGTAGTTGTGGACCGCCTCAGCCAGCATGCCTCCCCACGTGGGGGTCGGCGGCCGCACGCCCACGCCGAGGAAGGAGAGTGCGGCCTCGAACAGGATGTTCGACGGGATCAGCAGCGTCGAGTACACGAGGATCGGCGCGAGCAGGTTGGGCAGGATCTCCTTGAACAGGATGGTGTGGCTGCGCGCGCCGAGACTCCTTGAGGCGTCGACGAACTCCCGTTCACGCAGGGAGAGCGTCTGCCCGCGGATGATGCGCCCGATGTAGGGCCAGTTGAAGAAGCCGATGATGAAGACCAGCAGGCTGATCCTGAGGGTGTCACCCGACATGCCGAACGCCTTGTCGGGGATGACTCCCGCCAGCGCCAGCGCGAACACCAGCAGCGGGAAGGCGAGGAAGATGTCCATCAGGCGGGAGATGACGGTGTCGATCCAGCCGCCGAAGAAGCCGGCGATCATCCCGAGCACGGTGCCGATGACCACGCAGAGCAGGGTCGCGAAGAACGCGATCAGCAGCGAGATGCGGGCGCCGTACAGGATGCGGCTGAACAGGTCGCGGCCCGTGGTGGGTTCGACACCGAACAGGAAGTCCCAGCTCATGCCGCCGAAGGAGCCGATCGGCGCCTGAATCGCCGGATCGATCTTCTCGCGGTGCCACTCGGCCGGGTCGTGGCCGAACCACGACACCAGCAGCGGCGCGAAGATCGCCACGAGGATCAGCAGGATGATGACGATGCCGCCGATCATCGCGATGCGGTCGCGCTTGAGGCGCATCCAGGCGATCTGCCCGAGGGAACGCCCCCGGATGACTGAAGACTCCGCCCCCTCAAGAACGGTCTCCGGTCCGGCCTCGACGGCCGAGCCAGGAACATCGAGCGGTGCGGTCATGCCAGTGGCCCCCTGGATTCCAGACGACTGTCGTCCGTGTGGCGCGGTCCCGGGTCAGGGTAGTGCGCCCGTGCAAGGCGAGTCCGCAGAGTCGCGGCCCCAGGAGGCAGAATCTATGGCCTGAGCTGGTATGACCAGTCCCTCAGAGCTCGATGTGGCTTAACTGTGATTGACGCGAAACTTATTCGTATCGATCTTGATGTGAATGTCTACGGGCCGTCCCGGTTGGGTCTCGGAACTGTGACAATGCCGATCCCAGGCCGATTCTGTCCGAAATCAGCTGATGCCGCGGCGCTTCAGGAGCGCCTCGATGTCGGAGAAGTCATCGTCGTTCTTGGGGGTCTTCGGGGCCACCGCGGGCTGGGTCTTGTTCGCTACGGGCTGAACCGGCGGCTTCGCTCCCGGCCGCCCGGTGCCCGGCTGCTCCGTCGCCTGCCGCTCCGGATCGGCCTTCTTCCTACGGCCCGTCGACAACCTCCGGCCGCGCATGAACCCCGACACCACGAACAACACCGCGGCCAGACCCGCCACGGCCACCCCGGCCCACACCATCGGGTTGAGCACCAGCCCGGTGACGAACCCCACCGCGGTCGCCCCGATGGTCCACAGCGCGCCCAGCGCGCCCGTCAGATAGGCCGCCACCGGCAGCAGCGACCAGGCCGCCAGCCTCATCCCCGCCGCCGCGCCCCTGCGCCTGAAGGCCAGGAAGCTCAGCACCAGCCCTACCGCCGTCACCCCGCCGCACAGCGGCAACCAGGCGATCTGCTCGAACATTACGGCCGCCCCTCGTCTCGACTACGCCTTCCATCCTGGCACGCGAAACGCGGGGCGCCCCTCCTCCGGGAGGACCAGACGCCCCCTAGGGGATCAACCGGGAATCAACGCCCGCAGATCGTCCACGCCGACCTCGGCCAGCGAGGAGACCACCAGGCGGCCCGGAGCCGGCTCGACCGGCAGCAGGCTCGGGACGGCGACCACCGCGCAGCCCGCCGCCGTGGCGGCCGCGACGCCGTTGGGTGAGTCCTCGAGCACGACGCAGCGCACCGGCTCGACGCCGAGCAGCCCGGCGGCCTTGAGATAGGGCTCGGGGTCGGGTTTGGTGCGCTCGACGTCGCCGGCGGTGACGATGACGTCGAAGCGGTCCTTCCCGAAGCCCTTGAGCACGGCCTCGGCGATCTCCCGCATCGAGGAGGTCACCAGCCCGACCGGCACGCCCTCGTCACGCAGGGCGTCGAGCAGCTCGGCGGCCCCCGGCATGACGCGAACGCCCTGGGACAGGCGCTCGACCATGCCGGAGACCATCCACTCCTGCACCGTCAGCGGGGGCACGTCGGCCCCCGAGACGGCGAGCATGTAGTCGAGCGTGCGCTCCATGGACCCGCCGACGAGGTGGGCCTGGTGCTGCGGCGTCCACTGGGCGCCGAGCCTGGCCATCACCCCGGTCTCGATCTCCAGCCAGACCCGCTCGCTGTCGACGAGCAGGCCGTCCATGTCGAAGAAGACCGCTTCCACGTTGAGCCCCCGATGACGATCTAGACGTTGAAGTACTTGGCCTCGGGGTGGTGGGCGACCAGCGCCGAGGTGGCCTGCTCGGGGTGGAGCTGGAACTCCTCCGACAGGCTGACGCCGATGCGCCCCGGGTCGAGCAGCTCGAACAGCTGCCGCTGGTCCTCCAGGTTGGGGCAGGCCGGGTAGCCGAAGGAGTAGCGGCAACCCTTGATGTTGACCTTGAGCATGTCGTCGAGCGACTCCTGGCCGCCGATGCCCCACTCCGCGCGCACCCGGGCGTGCCAGTATTCGGCCAGCGCCTCGGTGAGCTGCACCGACAGGCCGTGGAGCTCCAGGTAGTCGCGGTAGGCGTCCTTGGCGAACAGCTCGGCCGTGGCCTGGGAGATCTTGGCGCCCATGGTGGCCACCTGGAAGCCGACCACGTCGACCTCGCCGGAGCCCTTCGCGCGGAAGAAGTCGGCCAGGCACAGGTGGCGGTCGCGGCGCTGGCGCGGGAAGGTGAAGCGGGTGCGCTCGTTGCCGTCGTCGCCGAGGATGATCAGCGAGTCGCCGTCGCTGACGCACGGGAAGTAGCCGTAGACGACGGCCGCCTCCAGCAGGCCCTCGGTCTGCATGCGCTCCAGCCACATGCGCAGCCTGGGCCGGCCCTCGGTCTCGACCAGCTCGTCGTAGCCTGGGCCGTCGCCGCCCCTGGTGGGCTTGAGGCCCCACTGGCCCAGGAACAGGGCGCGCTCGTCGAGGAAGGCGGCGTACTCGGCCAGCGAGATGCCCTTCACGACGCGGTCGCCGTGGAAGGGCGCGGCCGGCACCGGGTTGTCGGCGGCCACGTCGGAACGCGCGGGCAGCTCCTCGACCGGGGTGCGCTGGAGCACCGCGCCGGTCTTGACGCGACGCTCGCGCAGCGGCGGCAGCGTGGCGCCCTCGACGCCGCGCTTGACGGCCATGAACGAGTCCATCAGCCGCAGCCCCTCGAACGCGTCGCGGGCGTAGCGCACCTCGCCCTCGAACAGCTCGGCGAGGTCCTGCTCGACGTAGGCGCGGGTGAGCGCGGCGCCGCCGAGCAGCACCGGATAACGCTCCGACAGGCCCCTGGAGTTCATCTCCTCCAGGTTCTCCTTCATGATGACCGTCGACTTCACCAGCAGCCCGGACATGCCGATCACGTCGGCCCGCTGCTCGTCGGCGGCCTCCAGGATGGCCGACACCGGCTGCTTGATGCCGAGGTTGACCACCTGGTAGCCGTTGTTGGACAGGATGATGTCGACGAGGTTCTTGCCGATGTCGTGCACGTCGCCCTTGACCGTGGCCAGCACGATGCGGCCCTTGGTCTCGCCCTCGAGGCGGTCCATGTGGGGCTCGAGGTAGGCCACGGCGGCCTTCATCACCTCGGCCGACTGCAACACGAACGGCAGCTGCATCTGGCCGGAGCCGAACAGCTCGCCGACCGTCTTCATGCCGTCGAGCAGCACCTCGTTGATGATCTCCAGCGCGGGCCGCTGGTAGAGGGCGTCGTCGAGGTCGGCCTCCAGGCCCTTGCGCTCGCCGTCGATGATGCGCCGCTTGAGCCGCTCCCACAGCGGCAGCGCGGCCAGCTCCTCGGCCTTGCCGGCGCGCATCGCCGCGGCGTCGACGCCCTCGAACAGGTCCATGAAACGCTGCAGCGGGTCGTAGCCCTCGCGGCGGCGGTCGTAGACCATGTCGAGCGCGACCTGGCGCTGCTCGTCGGGGATGCGGGCCATCGGCAGGATCTTGGAGGCGTGCACGATGGCCGAGTCGAGGCCGGCGTTGACGCACTCGTTGAGGAACACCGAGTTGAGCACCATGCGGGCGGCCGGGTTGAGGCCGAAGCTGATGTTGGACAACCCCAGCGTGGTCTGCACGCCCGGGTAGCGGCGCTTGAGCTCGCGGATGGCCTCGATGGTCTCCAGGCCGTCGCGCCTGGTCTCCTCCTGGCCGGTGGCGATGGGGAAGGTCAGGCAGTCGACGATGATGTCCTCGACGCGCATGCCCCAGTTGCCGGTCAGGTCCTCGATGAGGCGGGAGGCCACGCGCACCTTCCAGTCGGCGGTGCGGGCCTGGCCCTCCTCGTCGATGGTCAGCGCGACGACCGCGGCGCCGTGCTCGTGCACCAGGCGCATGATCTTCTGGAAGCGGGAGTCGGGGCCGTCGCCGTCCTCGTAGTTGACGGAGTTGACGGCCGCGCGGCCGCCGAGCATCTCCAGGCCGGCCTTGAGCACGGCGGGCTCGGTGGAGTCGAGCATGATCGGCAGCGTGGAGGCCGTGGCGAAGCGGAAGGCCAGCTCCTTCATGTCGGCCACGCCGTCGCGGCCGACGTAGTCGACGCACAGGTCGAGCATGTGGGCGCCGTCGCGGGCCTGGTCGCGGGCGGTCTCGACGCAGTCGTCCCAGCGGCCCGCCAGCATCGCCTCGCGGAAGGCCTTGGAGCCGTTGGTGTTGCAGCGCTCGCCGATGGCCAGGTAGGAGGTGTCCTGGCGGAAGGGGACCGTCTGGTAGAGGGAGGAGGCGCCGGGCCCGGGGTGGGGGCGCCGGGCGGCGACCTCCTTACCGCGCACCCGCTCGACCACCTGGCGCAGGTGCTCGGGGGTGGTGCCGCAGCAGCCGCCGACCAGGGACAGGCCGTAGTCGCGGGCGAAGGTCTCGTGCGCGTCGGCCAGCTCCTGCGCCGACAGCGGATAGTACGCGCCGTCGGAGGTGAGCACCGGCAGGCCCGCGTTGGGCATGCACGACAACTTGAGCCGGGAGTGGCGGGCGAGGTAGCGCAGGTGCTCGCTCATCTCGGCCGGGCCGGTGGCGCAGTTGAGGCCGACGATGTCGACGCCGAGCGGCTCGATCGCGGTGAGCGCGGCGCCGATCTCGGAGCCGAGCAGCATCGCGCCGTTGGTCTCGATGGTCACCTGGGCGATGATCGGGACGTCCCGGCCGGCCGCCTCGACGGCCCGCTTGGCGCCGATGACGGCGGCCTTGACCTGGAGCAGGTCCTGGCAGGTCTCGATGATCAGCGCGTCGGCGCCGCCCGCGATCAGGCCGGCGGCGTTGTCGCGGTAGGCGTCGCGCAGGCTCCGGTAGGGCAGGTGGCCCAGGGTCGGCAGTTTGGTGCCGGGGCCCATCGAGCCGAGGACGAAGCGCGGCTGGTCGGGCGTCGACCAGTGGTCGGCCCGCTCGCGGGCGATGCGGGCGCCGGCCTCGGAGTACTCGAAGACGCGCTCGCCGATGTCGTACTCGCCGAGCGCGGCCAGGTTGGCGCCGAAGGTGTTGGTCTCGACGCAGTCGACGCCGACGGCGAAGTAGGCGTCGTGCACGCCCTGGACGATGTCGGGACGGGTGACGTTGAGGACCTCGTTGCAGCCCTCGTGACCCTCGAAGTCGTCGAGCGTGGGGTCCTGGGCCTGGAGCATCGTGCCCATAGCCCCGTCGGCCACGATCACGCGCTGGGACAACACTTCTCGGAAGGACGGGGAGATGCTCATGCCGTAGAGCTTATCGGCTGCGCCTCGACGGCTTATTCTTCGTCCTGTCAATTGACACCGCGTCCAATAGGGATCGGGGGGGCGGGGCGGCGCCTTTCACGATGATCCGCTGGGGGCGAACGAGCAGGAGGGGTGAGAGGGGTGGTACGGGGGGATAGTGGCGTGGTGGGCTGGGCGAAAGGGGTGGCGCGGGTGGCTCGGTTCGTTCGCGGGGAGATCGGTGACGCCGACGCCTGCTTACCGCATAGGCTTAGCGCGATGAGGGAGAGAGGAGGCGACACGTGATCGAGCTCGAAGGGCTCCCCGAGCTCGTCGACCCGGTGCTCATTGCCGCGTTCGAGGGCTGGAACGACGCGGGCGAGGCTTCCAGCGGTGTGATCGCCCATCTCGAGTCGTCCTGGAAGGCCGAGCCGCTGATCTCACTCGACCCCGACGACTATTACGACTTCCAGGTCACCCGTCCCGTCGTGGAGATGGGCGACGGGCTGACCCGGTCCATCGTGTGGCCGACGACGCGGTTGTTCCACGCGCGCCCGCCCGGCAGCGAGCGCGACGTCGTGCTGCTGCGCGGCATCGAGCCCAACATGCGCTGGCGTTCGTTCTGCGCCGACATCATCGCAGTCTGCCGGGAGCTGGGCGTCGAGCTGGCGGTGATGCTGGGGGCGCTGCTCAACGACTCGCCCCACACCCGCCCCGTGCCGATCCTCGGCGGCGCCACCGACGAGGCGCTCGCCCGTTCGACCAACCTTGAGCTGAGCCGCTACGAAGGGCCGACCGGCATCGTCGGCGTGCTCCAGCACGCCTTCGGCGAGGCCGGGCTCGACGCGATCTCCCTGTGGGCCTCGGTCCCCCACTACGTCGCCCAGCCGCCCAACCCGAAGGCCACCCTCGCGCTGCTGCGCCGCATGGAGGACGTGCTGGAGATCCCGATGCCCCTCGGCGACCTCGACGAGGAGGCGCGGGCCTGGGAGCGCGGCGTCGACGAGCTCGCCTCGCAGGACAGCGAGGTGGCCGAGTACGTCAAGGAGCTGGAGGAGCGCAAGGACGCGGCCGAGCTGCCGGAGGCCAGCGGAGACGCCATCGCCGCCGAGTTCGAGCGTTACCTGCGGCGCCGGGACCGCGACACCGACAGCTGACTCTCCACCGCTAAACCCCACATTTTCGGAAATTTCGAGTCATAATCAGGGTTCGTACAAGATTTCCTCAAGCTGGCGCTCCGACTCCAGGTCTCCGTGAGACCTGGACCACCGGCTTCGTACCGTGATGCCTGTCCTATCGACCGCGCACGTTAGGCACGCCATGGCGACTTCGCAAGTCGATCCGCACCAGAGAAGTCAGGACACCAGACGTCGCATCCTGGAGATGGCCCGATCCGTCAGGGAGGACCGCACCGGCGGTTCCGTGGACCGCTTCCTCGCCCTGCTGCAGGACCGTCTGCCGTTCTGGCTGAGCATTCTGCACGATCTGTCGCACCGCGTCGGGAAAGGACGCGTGGCGGACAACCTCCTGCCCGTCGCCCGGGCGGGCATCGACTACTACATGGAGGTGCAGGGCGCGGCGCTGCCCGCGTTCACCTCCCCTGATGTGACGGTGCGCTTCCGCGCGGCCGTACGCGACACCGGGCTCGGGCCGAGCACCGAGGTCGCGCCGCTGGCCGCCTATCTGGCCGCCGAGCAGCGGCTGGGCCGGGTGGGGCCCGAGGTCGACCCGGAGGCGAGCGCCCGGCTGCTGATCGCGGGCTGCTTCCACCATGCCTACATCGAGATGTTCGTGGGCGCGGACGCCGGTCCCTCGCGGGCGCCGTGCGCGGTGGAGATCGTCCGGGAGCTGCGGCTGGAGCCCGTCCACGCCTGACCTCCGGAAGTCCGGCGGTTCTGCCTCTGACGTTCGAGTGCCTGCTCGAAGCGGTGCCAGATCAGGGTGGCCACGGCGGGGTCGGGGCCGAGCGGGCCGCTGACCAGGTCGGCGCCCGCGGCAGCCAGACGGTCGTGGAAGAAGCCGGGCGCCAGCACGTACGAGGCGACCGCCACCCGGCCGCCGGGCCGTCCCCTGGTCGTACGAACCGCCGCCACCGCCTCGGACAGGGACGGCGTGCCCGCCGAGGCGAACGCGGCCGTGACGGGACGCGACAGCCGTACCGCGAGACGACGGGCCGCGGCGCGTACGTCGGCCAGCGCCGCCGGGTCGGACGAGCCCGCCGCGCCCAGGACGACCGCGTCCGTCCCGCGCAGCCCCGCGCGGTCCAGGGCACGGGCCAGCGCCGAGGTGAGCAGGCGGTGCGGGCCCAGCCAGGGGGCGACGAGCGCGTCCGGGCGGCGGGCGGCGATCACCTCGGGCAGGTCCACGTGGACGTGGTAGCCACCGGCCAGCAGCAGCGGCACGACCACCAGGGGGCCGGGCACCTCCGGCAGGACGTCGGCGAGGAGCGGGGCGCTGATCTCCAGGTGGCCCAGCTCGACGCGGTGCCCGGGACGGGCCCGGCGGACCGAGCGGAGCAGCGCCGACAACGTCCGCTCCCCCGCGGCGCTGCGCGTGCCGTGCGCGGCCAGCACCAGCGAAGGCGGGAGGACGCTCACCGGGCCGCTGGGAAAGGCTCGTGGGGGCAGGCCAGGCGGTAGCCGCGTTTGACGACGGTCTCGACGATGCCGCCCGGCCCCAGGGCGCGGCGCAGGCGGGTGACGGCCATCTCCACGGCGTGCTCGGCCGAGTCGCGGGTGGTGGTGCCGGGCAGCACCGTACGCAGGTCCGCGCGGGAGACCACGTGACCGGGCTTGTCGGCCAGGCGTTTGAGCACCGCCATCGGGGCGGGCAGCAGCGGGCGCAGCTCGCCGTCCACGACGGCGGCGTGGCCGCGGATCTCCAGACGGTGCCCGCCCGCCGTCAGCCGGGTGACGCCGTGCTCGGGCAGGTGCCGGGCCAGGACGCGGGCCAGCGCGCCCAGGCGGGAGCGGTCCGGCAGCAGGGTCCGTACGCCCCGGGAGGCCAGCGGCTCGGCCGTCACCGTACCCACGCACGCGGCCACGACGGGCCCGCAGAACGCCGCCAGCAGCGCGTCCTCCAGCCCGTCGGACCGGGCCGTGGCGAGCATGGCGTGGACGGCGGGCGCGCTGGTGAACGCCACGGCGTCCACCGCGCCGGAGACGGTCTGGCTGATCAGCCGGCGCAGCGGCGAGATGTCGCGGTAGGGCAGCCACCGGTAGACCGGGATCTCGATCACCTCGGCCCCGGCCCCGCGCAGGTCGGCGACGAAATCGGTGAGCGGCTCGCCGTGCTGCTGCACCGCGATGCGGCGGCCGCGCAGGTCCTGGGCGAGCAGGTACTCCTTGACCTCGTCGCAGGACTCGGTGGCGGGCGTCCAGTGGTCGGTCAGCCCGGCGGCCCGTACGGCTCCCCTGGCCTTGGGGCCGCGCGTGAGCAGGCGGGCCCGCGTGAGGTGGTCGCCGAGGTCGGCGGACAGACCCCATCCTTCGGCGGCGGCCATCCAGCCGCGGAAGCCGACGCCGGTGGTGACGACCACGTCGTCCAGGGGGGCCTGGAGGGTGAGCCGGGTGGCGGCGAGCAGGTCGGCGTCCTCGGCCAGGGGCACCAGGCGGATCGCGGGGGCGCTGACGACGCGGGCCCCGCGCCGTTCGAGCAGCGCGCCGAACTCCTCACGCCGCCGGGTGGCCGTCACCCCGATCGTGAACCCCGCCAGCGCGTCGGGCGCCGTCTCCGGGGACGTGCCCTCCGTGAGCCGCCGGGCCGCCATGGGCCTGGCCGGGGACGTACCAGGAGGCGGGTCTTCGTCCGGGGGAAGTGCGGTCATGCCGGTACCTCCAGGTGGTCGGCCCGGCCCGGCCGGGCCCCGAGCGCCCGGCCGGTCATCACAGGCGCGTACGACACGAGTGAGATCACCCTCCGATACTGCTTTCGGGGGGTTTCACCTCTGGGTCTCCTCTGTTACCGCTGTGCTACAAGGCCCGCGCTTCAGGGTTGAGGGGACACGGCGACGGGAACCGTTCCGCATGACGATCACGGCGTTTCGGGGAGTTGCGGGTGACGGTCCGGCCTATTCGTGTGTTCGACGATCCGGTGCTCCGTGTGGTGTCGGAGCCGGTCCACGACTTCGACCGGGAGCTGCGGCGCCTGGTGAAGTCCATGACGCTCACCCTGCGGGCGGGAACCGGCCGGGCCGGGTTGTCGGCTCCGCAGATCGGCGAGCCGGTGCGGGTGCTGGTCTACTCCTACGAGGGCCGGTCGGGCCACCTGGTCAACCCGCGGCTGGAGTTGTCGGAGCGGCGGATCACCGCCGACGAGGCGTGCCTGTCGGCGCCGAGCGTCTGGCGTCCGCTGGAACGCTCCTACATGGTCACGGCGCGCGGCCGGGACATGTTCGGCAAGCCGGTGACACTACGGGCGCTGGGCGTGCTGGCGAGGGTGCTGCAACACGAGGCCGACCATCTCGACGGGGTGCTGTTCAGCGACCACTTCGAAGCTGAGGAGCGGGAACGCTTCCTCGCCGAGGTCCTCCAGCCGAGCTGAGCTCACGCCGCTGTTCGGGGTCGGTGCCACCCCACACTCCGTGCGCCTGCCTGGTGTCCAGCGCGTACTCCAGGCACGGCTGTCGTACGGGGCATCGGCCGCACACCGTCTTGGCCTGCTCGACCTGCGAGCGGCTCGGGCCCTCGACCGAGATCGGGAAGAACAGTTCGGGGTCCTGCTCCAGGCAGGCGGCCCTGCGTGACCAGCTGAGCATCATCATCATGCTCATCGCGCCTACCCATGCCTTCCGGCGTCATACCTCCGCCGGCAGCCGGTCCCAGTCCTTCAGGAACCTGGGCAATCCGTACCGGGCCAGGGCGGCGGCGCGCGCGGCCTTGCCCGCCTGGGCGGCGCGTTCGGGATCGGCGACGTGCCTTGGTCGTGGCCGGCGCGACGACCGGCATGCCGAGGGTCATGGCCTCGACGAGGGCCAGGCCCAGCGACGTCCAGCGGTAGGGGTGCAGGTAGGCGCGCCTGCGGGCCGGCGCGGCGTGCATGACGTGCTGCGGCAGGTCCTCGTAGGCGCCGTACGGCAGGCCCGCCACCTTCATGCCGAACACGTCCAGCGGCACGCGCCCGGCGAAGCGCGGCAGCAGGTCGATCTCGTGCGGACGCTGGTGGACGACCACGTCGACCGGCTCGTCGCGGAGCCGGTCGTAGGGGACCTCGCGGACGTTGTCCGGCCAGTCGTAGGTGGCCGCGCGCCCGCGGCCGTCGGCACCTCGTCCGGGGACGAGCGGAAGTGTGTAGTCGTGACCTCCCCTGATGAAGGCACTGGTCCACGATCCGTGGACGTGCCAGATGAGGATGTTCACCAACGGCTCCAGCCCATGGCCCTGGCCCAGGGCGCGGACGCGGCCGCCGCCACGGGCGCCTCGGGCGCGCTCAGCACCCGCTCGACCACGTCGGCCAGGTCCTCGGCGACCTCGACGGCCTGCGCGATCTCCGCCTCCAGCGTCTGCAGGGTCGGTACGAGGATGCCCCGGGCCCCCGCGGCCCTGGCCGCCTCCATGTCCCGGCCGATGTCGCCGACCACGACGCAGTCGCGCGGGCTGACGTCGAGGACGGCGGCCGCCCGGATCACCAGCCCCGGCGCCGGTTTGCGGCAGGTGCAGCCGTCGGCGTCGTCGTGCACGCAGATGGCCCACGCGTCGAACGGCCCGAGCAGTTCCTCGACCCTGGCGTTCACCTGGTCCATCTCGTCCGGCGAGAGCAGGCCCTTGGCCACTCCGGACTGGTTGGTGACCACCGCGACGGGCACGTCGGCCCGGCGGAGCCTGCCCAGCGCCTCGATCGCGCCCGGCATGGGCTCCACGAGGCGGGGGTCTCCGTTGTACGGCACGTCTTTGATCAAGGTTCCGTCCCGGTCGAAGAGGACGGCCCCGGGACGTCGCTTTTCGAACACCTCTCACCTCCGTCGCGTGTCCGGCAGCTACCCGGCCCTCCGACCGGCAAACAATTACACAGAGTGACCATATCTGGGTTGATTTGCCCGTTTTCGCGTCTCCCAAGGTGGAGGCAGGTTTGAGAGCCGCTTCTCTCGGTAGCGGTTCCCGGCATCTGCGGGGGAGGAATCGATGAAGTTTCTCGGCATCAACGCGATCTTCCACGATCCGGCGGCGGCCCTGGTCGTCGACGGGAAGATCGTGGCCGCGGCGGAGGAGGAACGTTTCAGCCGCCGGAAGCACGGCAAGCGGCCGCTGGCGTTCTCGGCGTGGGAGCTGCCCGAGCAGGCCGCCGCGTGGTGCCTGCGGGAGGCGGGCCTCGCCCCGGAGGACCTGGACGCCGTGGCCTACTCCTACGACCCGGCCCTGGTGGTCCAGCGGCCCGAGTGCGACTGGGAGGACCTGCGCACCGAGTACGCCGTCCGGGCGCCGGCGTTCCTGGCGACCGCCCTGCCGGGCCTGGACCCCGGGCAGGTCTCGTACGTGCCGCACCACGTGGCCCACGCCGCCTCGGCGGGCCTGGCCTCGCCCTGGCGCGACTGCGCGGTGCTGGTGTGCGACGGGCGCGGCGAGAACGTCTCCCACCTCGCCGGCCGCTACCGTGACGGCGAGCTGGAGGTGCTGGCCACGCAGGAGCTGCCGCACTCGCTCGGCCTCATGTACGAGGACGTCACCCAGCACCTGGGCTTCCCGCGCTCCAGCGACGAGTACAAGGTCATGGCCATGGCCTCCTACGGCCGGCCGCGCCACCTGGAGTCGCTGCGCGAGATCGTCCACACGACCGGCGACGGCGGCTTCCGCGTCGAACCGGTCGACTGGAACGTCTACGTCAAGGCCCTGGCCGCGGGCGAGCCCTGGACCTCCGACCACGCCGACCTGGCCGCCAGTGTGCAGGCCCGGCTGGAGGAGGTGCTGCTGGAGCTGGCCGGCTGGCTGTACGAGCGCACCGGCGAACGACGGCTCGCGCTGGCCGGCGGCGTCGCGCTCAACTGCGTGGCCAACACCAGGCTGCTCGCCGAGGGGCCGTTCGAGGAGGTGTGGGCCCAGCCGGCCGCCGGCGACTCCGGCACGGCGCTGGGCGGCGCGCTGCACCTGGCCCAGGCCCACGGCGAGCCGGCCGGTCCCATGCCGGGCGCGGCGCTCGGGCGGGGGTTCACCGACGAGGAGCTGGCCGCCTTCCTGGACGTGGCGCGGGTGCCGTACACGCGGCCCGCGGACCTGGGCGCGGCGGTGGCGGCCGAGCTGGCCGCCGACCGGATCGTGGCCTGGTTCCAGGGCCGGGCCGAGTACGGGCCGCGGGCGCTCGGGCAACGGTCGCTGCTGGCCCATCCGGGGCACGCGCGCAACACCGAGCGGCTCAACGACGTCAAGGGGCGCGAGCAGTTCCGGCCGACCGCGCCCATGGTGCTGGAGTCCAGGGCGCCGGAGATCTTCGGGCGGGGGCCGGTGCCCTCGCCGTACATGCTGTTCGTGCACGACGTACGCGATCCGTGGCGGGAGCGGATCCCGGCGGTGGTGCACGTGGACGGCACGGCGCGCATCCAGACGATCTCGCCGGACGCCGATCCGCTGATGACGCGGGTGCTGACCGAGTTCGAGGCGCGGACGGGGTTGCCGGTCGTGGTCAACACCAGCCTGAACACCGCCGGCCGGCCGATGGCCGACGATCCCCGTGACGCGCTGGAGTGCTTCGGCTCCTCGCCGGTGGACGTGCTGGCGCTGGGGCCGTACCTGGTGCGGCGCGGGGAGGTGTTCGGCTCGTGATCACCGTGGTGATCCCCACCGTCGGCCGTGCCACGCTGCGCAGGACGCTGGCGGCCGTGGGCTCGGCGGCGCCCGTGATCGTGGTCGACGACCGGCGGGCGGGCGCCGGCGAGCTGGAGCTGCCCGGTCACGTACGGGTCGTGCGCTCCGGCGGCCGTGGCCCGGCCGCGGCGCGCAACGCGGGCTGGCGGGCCGCCGGGACACCCTGGGTGGTGTTCCTCGACGACGACGTCGTCCCCGGGCCCGGGTGGGCCGAGGCGGTCAGGAAGGACCTGGCGGACCTGCCCGACGACGTGGCGGGCAGCCAGGGCCGCATCGAGGTGCCGCTGCCGGGCGGGCGGCGGCCCACCGACGCCGAGCGGAACACGGCGGGGTTGTCGAGGGCGTCGTGGGTGACGGCCGACATGGCCTACCGGCGTTCGGCGCTGGAGCGGATCGGCGGGTTCGACGAACGGTTCCCCAGGGCCTACCGGGAGGACGCCGACATCGCGCTGCGGGTGGAACGGGCGGGACACCGGCTGGTCGTGGGCGAGCGGGTGACGGCGCATCCGGTGCGCGAGGACGGGTTCTGGGCCGGCGTGCGCTTCCAGCGCGGCAACGCCGACGACGCGCTGATGCGGCGGCTGCACGGGCCGCGGTGGCGGCGCGACATCGGCGGCTCCGGCGGCAGGCTGCGGCGGCACGCCGTCACCTCGGCCGCCGGGCTCGCGGCGACGTCCCTCGTCCTGGCCGCGCCCCTGACCCGCGCCCCCGCCACGCCCCGCCCACCCGCTTCGGCCCGCCTGCTCGCCATGCCCCGGACCCGCGTGCTCGACGGGGGCTGGCGGGAGCACGGCGGGTGGCGGGTGTTGCCGGTGCTGGCCGCGGTCGCCGGGGCTCTGTGGGCCGCGATGACCGCCGAGTTCGCCTGGCGGCGCATCGCCCCGGGGCCGCGTACGGCGCGCGAGGTGTGGCGCATGGTCGTCACCAGCCTGGTGATCCCGCCGGTCGCCTGCGTGCACCGGCTCCGGGAGGAATGGAAGTGGCGGCGATGAGACGTCGCAGGCCGGCGCCGCCGTGCGGCCGGGCCCGTACGAACGCCGGGAAGGGACGTAAGCACGGCAAGGCCGCCGAGGCCGCCCCGGAGGAGAAGGCCGGCAGCGGCGGCGGCCGCGGGCGCGTCCTGGTGGCGCGGCTCGACGACGCCGGGGACGTCCTGCTGGCCGGTCCCGCCACACGTGCCGTGCGCACGCTCGCCGGCGAGCTGGTCTTCCTGGCCGGCCCGAACGGCAGGGCGGCCGCCGAGCTGCTGCCCGGCGTGGACCGGGTGATCGAGTGGCGGGCGCCGTGGATCGGCCACTCCCCCGCGCCCGTGTCCAACGCCCAGGTGGCCGACCTGGTCGCCCGGGTCAAGGGCGTGGACGAGGCGCTGATCCTCACCTCCTTCCACCAGTCGGCGCTGCCGCTGGCCCTGCTGCTGCGGCTGGCCGGCGTACGGCGGATCTCCGCGATCAGCAACGACTACCCCGGCGCCCTCCTGGACGTGCGGCACGTCGTGGACGAGACGCTCGACGTGCCGGAGCCGGAGCGCATGCTGGCCGTCGCGCGGGCGGCCGGGTTCGATCTGGCACCCGGCGATGACGGCAAACTGGCTGTTCGGCGGCCCTTGCCGGATATAGGCCCGAAAACCGGGCACCTTCTAGGCGTCGGCGCCGCTGCCGACGAACGCGCGTACGTCGTGGTGCATCCAGGGACGTCAGCCCCCGCCAGAACGTGGCCGGCCGAGAGGTGTCGGCAGGCCGTCAGGGAGCTGGTGGACGACGGGCACCGGGTCGTCGTGACCGGCACAGAACGTGACCTCACCGCCTACGTGGCCGGCGACGTGGCAGCCGACCTCGGAGGCGGGACCACGCTCGCCGAACTGGCCGCCGTGCTCGAACGGGCCAGCGTGCTCGTGGCCGGCAACACCGGTCCCGCGCACCTGGCCGCGGCGGTCGGCACACCGGTCGTGAGCCTGTTCGCCCCGGTCGTCCCCGCCGCTCGATGGGCCCCGTACGGCGTGCCAACGGTGTTGCTCGGCGACCAGCAGGCGCCCTGTCGAGGAAGCAGGGCGCGCACCTGCCCGGTGGCCGGGCACCCGTGCCTGTCCATGGTGACCAGTGAGCAGGTGGTCAAGGCAGTGAGGGAGCTGGCGCAGTGAAGGTCGATCTCATCTCAGAGCACGCCGACCCGCTGGCGGCGATCGGCGGCGTGGACGCGGGCGGGCAGAACGTCCACGTCGCGCACCTGGCCGTCGCCCTGGCCGAGCGAGGGCACACGGTCGTCGTCCACACCAGGCGCTCGTCGGAGTCGCAGCCGGACACGGTGACCATGGCGCCCGGCGTCACGGTCGAGTACGTCAGGGCGGGGCCGGCCGCGGTCGTGCCGAAGGACGAGTTGCCGCCGTACATGCCCGAGTTCACCGAACGCCTGGCCGAGCGGTGGGCGGCGAACCCGCCGGACGTGGCCCACGCGCACTTCTGGATGAGCGGCCAGGCGGCGTTGCAGGCCGCCGATGGCGTGCCGGTGGTGCAGACCTTCCACGCGCTCGGGACCGTCAAGCGGCGCTGGCAGGGCGAGGCCGACACCAGCCCGGCCCATCGCGTCGAGACCGAGCGCGAGATCGGCAAGCGGGCCGACGCGGTGCTGGCCACCTGCGGCGACGAGGTGGGCGAGCTGTGCGCGATGGGCGTCCCGGAGCGGCGCGTCACGGTGGTGCCCTGCGGGGTGGACCTGACGTCGTTCTGCCCGGAGGGGCCGGTCGCGCCGCGCGCGGGCGCCAAGGTGGTGCTCAGCATCGGCCGCATGGTGGCGCGCAAGGGCGTGGACACCGTGATCGCCGCGCTGCGCCAGCTCCCGGACGCCGACCTGGTGATCGCCGGCGGCGGCCAGGACGACGAGGAGACCGGCCGGCTGCGCGAGCTGGCCGCGGCGTACGGGCTCCAGGACCGGGTGCACCTGATCGGCAGCGTGCCGCGCGCGCGGGTGCCCGCGCTGATGCGCGCGGCCGACGTCTTAGTGACCGTGCCCTGGTACGAGCCGTTCGGGATGGTCCCGCTCGAGGCGATGGCCTGCGGCGTACCTGTGGTGGCCTCGGCGGTCGGCGGCCACCTGGACACGGTCGCGGGCTGCGGCGTGCTGGTCCCGCCGCGCCGCCCGCGGGCGCTGGCCAGGGCGCTGCGCGACGTGCTCGGCGACCCGGACCGGCGCGCGGCGCTGGGGGCCGCGGGGGCCCGGCGCGCCCGTGAGCGGTACGGCTGGTCCCATATCGCCGAGCGCACCGAGGCGGTGTACACGCAGGTCATCGACGGCAAGCTCTGCCGACTGGCGGCTCTCGGGGGTTGATCATGGACAGTCATCTCGAAAGGCTCTGGAACACACTGGAGAAGGTCGATGACCACGCGGCCACCATCCGCGTCCGGGGCGGGAAGCTCACCCGCGCGCAGGGCGGCCGGCTGATCGCCACGGGCGGCTGTTTCGACCTGTTGCACGCGGGGCACGTGAGCCTCCTGCGACGGGCCAGGGCGCTCGGCGACGCTCTCGTCGTCTGCGTCAACTCCGACGACTCGGTGCGCAGGCTGAAGGGCTCGTCCAGGCCCGTCGTCGACGCGCGTGACCGGGTCGAGGTGCTGCGGGCGCTGAGCTGCGTGGACGCGGTCCTGGTGTTCGAGGAGGGGAGGTCCTGCCCGAGTCACGGGCCCTGCAGCGGCTGGGCGCGGAGTTCGTCGCGCTCAGCACGCTGCCGGGACGTTCGACCAGCAATCTGATCAGGGAGATCCAGTGAATGTTCTGATCACCGGGGGAGCCTCGGGACTCGGCCTGGCCACCGCCGAAGCGGTCGAGAAGGAGGGCTGGCGCGCGCTCGTGGTGGACGTACGCGAGCCGGACCAGCGCTTCGACCACGTCACTGCCGACCTGGCCGACCGCGGCCAGGCCGAACGGGCGGTGCGCGAGCTGGCCGAGCGGGCCGGCGGCCTGGACGCCGTGGTGACCGCGGCCGGGATCGACGCCTGCGGACGGCTGGAGGACGTGCCCGCCGACGACTGGGAGCGGGTGATCCAGGTCAACCACCTCGGCACGGCCGCCGTCGTACGGGCGGCGCTGCCGTACCTGAAGCGCAGCCGCGGCAAGGTGGTCACCTGCGCCCTGCTGATCCCGGGCGGCATGCGGACGAGCTTCTTCGACGGCCGTCCCGACCAGTACGAACCGGGCCCGGAGGCGGGGCTGAACGACCCCGCCGACGTCGCCCAGACCGTCGTGTTCGCGCTGCGGCAGCCGGCCGACTGCGAGGTCAGGGAGCTGGTCGTCCGCCCCTCCACGGAGACGTCATGGCCCTAGAACTGCTGGCGCTGCGCGGGCTCGGCCTGGGCGATCTGCTCACGGCCGTCCCCGCGCTGCGGGCCCTGCGCCAGTCGTTCCCCCGGCACCGCATCACCTTGGCGGCGCCCCGGTCCCTCGCGGCCCTGCTGCCGCTGACCGGCGCGGTGGACGACCAGGTGGACGTGTGCGGGCCGGGGCCGGTGCCGTTCGAGCGGGCCGACATCGCGGTCAACCTGCACGGCAGCGGGCCGCAGAGCATCGAGGCGCTGCGGGCCGGCGACCCGGGCCGGCTGATCAGCTTCGGCGTCGGCCCGCCCTGGCAGGACGGCGTGCACGAGGTGCGACGCTGGTGCGGCCTGCTGGAGTGGCACGGCATCCCGGCCGACCCGGCGGACCTGACGCTCGGCATCTCCGACCGGACCGGGCCCGTGATCGTGCATCCGGGCGCCGCCTACCCGGCGCGGCGCTGGCCGCCCGAACGGTTCGCCGAGGTGGCGGCGGCGCTGGACGACGTGGTCGTCACCGGCAACGCCGAGGAGGTGCCGATCGCCAGGAGGGTCGCCGAGCTGGCCGGGCTGCCCGAGGAGCGCGTGCTGGCCGGGCGCACCTGCCTGGCCGACCTGATCGACCTGGTCAGCAGGGCCAGGCTGGTGGTCTGCGGCGACACCGGGGTCGCGCACCTGGCGACGGCGTTCTGCGTGCCGTCGGTGGTGCTGTTCGGCCCGGTCCCGCCGTCGGAGTGGGGCCCGCCGCCCGGATGGCGGCACGTGGCCCTGTGGGCCGGCCACAAGGGCGACCCGCACGGCCAGCGCCCGGACCCCGGCCTGCTGAAGATCGAGGTGTCCGAGGTCGTCGACGCAGCTCTGGAGGTCACGTCATGAAGGCTCTGGTCACCGGCGGGGCCGGCTTCCTCGGCTCCTACCTGTGCGAACGCCTGCTGGCCGAGGACGCCGAGGTCATCTGCATGGACAGCTTCCTGACCGGTGGCCCGCGCAACGTCGAGCACCTGCTGGACAACCCGGCCTTCCGGCTCATCGAGAGCGACCTGACCGGGTACGTGCACGTGCCCGGCCGGGTGGACCTCGTCCTGCACTTCGCCTCGGCCGCCTCGCCGGCCGACTACCTGCGCTACCCGATCGAGACGCTGCGGGTGGGCAGCGTGGGCACCCTGCACGCGCTCGGGCTGGCCAGGGAGAAGGGCGCCCGGTTCGTCCTGGCGTCCACCAGCGAGGTGTACGGCGACCCGCTGGAGCACCCGCAGAAGGAGACGTACTGGGGCAACGTCAACCCGGTCGGCCCGCGCAGCGTGTACGACGAGGCCAAGCGCTTCGCCGAGTCGCTGACCACCGCCTACCGCCACTCGCGCGGCACCGACACCGGGATCGTACGGATCTTCAACACCTACGGCCCGCGGATGCGCCCGTTCGACGGGCGGGCGATCCCCACGTTCATCCGGCAGTCGCTGAAGGGTGAGCCGCTCACCATCACCGGCGACGGCTCCCAGACCAGGTCCGTCTGCTACGTCGACGACACCGTCTCGGGCATCCTGGCCATGGCCCGCAGCGACTTCCCCGGCCCGGTCAACATCGGCAACCCGGACGAGCTGACCATGCTGGAGCTGGCCGGCCTCGTCCGCGACCTGACCGGATCGGCCTCGGAGATCGAGTTCATCGACCGGCCCGCCGACGACCCGAAGGTGCGCAGGCCGGACACGACCCTGGCCGCCGAGCGGCTGGGGTGGCGGGCGGAGGTGCCCGCCCAGGAGGGCTTGCGGCGCACGATCGAGTGGTTCGCCGCGGAACTGGCGGCGGACGAGCGGTTGGAGGCGCTGCGCGTGTGACGGAGGGTGCCGAGGGATCGGCGGCTCCACGGGAGGTCGTGGGCCGGGCCGCGAAAGGCCCGGCCCACGACCGTGCCCGCCGTGCCCGCCGGGTCCGGCGCTCGCCGGCCGAGGACGGCGGTGGTTCTGCGGTGGGTCTGCGGTGGGTCTAGAGTGCGACGCCGAGCAGGGCGTCGGCCAGGTCCTTCACCAGGCCGGGGGACCGGGATCCCCCTTCGGCCAGGGCCCGCTCGGCCCAGGCGTCGATCGCGGCCAGCGCCCCCGGCGAGTCGAGGTCGTCGGCCAGCCGCTCGCGTACCGTGGCCAGCAGTTCGTCGGCCCCGGGCGCCCCGTCCAGCAAGACGGCCGAGCGCCACAGCGCGAGCCGGCGCTCGGCGTCGGCGAGCTGGCCGGGCGTGTACTCCCAGTCCTCGCGGTAGTGGTGGGCCAGCAGGACGAGCCGGACGGCCATCGGGTCGTGCTGCTGCCGCAGGCGGCTGACGAAGACCAGGTTGCCCTTCGACTTCGACATCTTCTCGCCGTCGAGCGCCACCATGCCCGCGTGCGTGTAGAACTTGGCGAACGGCCACTCCCCCGTCGCCGCGTGGCCCTCGGAGGCGCCGCACTCGTGATGGGGGAAGATCAGGTCGGAGCCGCCGCCCGCGACGTCGTAGCCGGCGCCCAGGTTGCGCAGCGCGATCGCGGTGCACTCGATGTGCCAGCCGGGACGCCCCCGGCCGAGGCTCGACTCCCAGGACGGCTCGCCCGGCCGCTCGGCCCGCCACAGCAGCCAGTCGAGCGGGTGGCGCTTGCCGGGCCGGTCGGGGTCGCCGCCGCGCTCGGCGGACAGGGCCAGCATCTCGGCCTCGCCGTAGCCGGACACCTGGCCGAACTTGGGGGCGTCGGCGACGTTGAAGTAGACGTCGCCGTCGAGATCGTAGGTGTAGCCCTTGGCGGCGAGCTGGGTGATCAGGTCGGCCACGTGGCCCACGACCTCCGTGACGCCCACGTACTCGCGGGGCGGCAGGATGCGCAGGGCCTCCATGTCGGTGCGGAACAACTCGATCTCGCGCTCGGCCAGGTCCTGCCAGTCGACGCCGGTCTGGGCGGCCCGTTCCAGCAGCGGGTCGTCCACGTCGGTGGCGTTCTGGGTGTAATGCACCTCGTGCCCGGCGTCCCGCCACATCCGGCCCACCAGGTCGAAGGCGTGGTAGGTGTTGGCGTGGCCGAGATGGGTGGCGTCGTAGGGGGTGATGCCGCAGACGTACATCCTGGCGGTGGGACCGGGGTCGGTCTGCCGCACCTGCTTGGTCGTCGTGTCGAAGAGACGCAGCGGAACGCTCTCACCTGGGAGCTTGGGGATGTTCTGGGCAGACCACGATCTCATGCCTTTGAGCCTATCCGTGCCGTAAGGTCCGTGAACTCGTAGGCGGCGTCGTCGTGCGCGAGGGTGACCCGCATCACCGACAGCGAGGCGAAGACCCGGCCGTCGGGCAGCGTGTGACGGATCAGGAGGGCGTCGGGCCGCGCGGAGTGGGCGCCCGTGATGAGCTCTCCCCAGTCGGCCGCGCTCGCGAAACGCGGCAGGTACGCCCGCACCCGCTCGGCGTCCGGGTCGAGGCCGGTGTTGACGACCATGCTGGTGCCCTCGGGCAGCGCCGAGTCCGTGAGGCGGTCGCCGTCCCAGCTGAACAGGCGCACCCCGGCCAGGTCGGCGAGGACGAGGTGGAAGGGGTCGTAGCGGGTCAGGTCGACGTCCGGCACCGCACCCGTGGACACCGCGTGCAGGGCCAGGTCGCCGCGGGAGATCCTGGTGGTCTCGGGGGCCTCCCGGCCGCGGCCGTTGAGCAGGGCGGCGGCGCGGCGGGCCGTCGGGGAGACGGCCATCCAGGTGCCGCCTCCCTTGAGGTCACGTCCGCCGATCACACCGGGGTGGTCGGGCCAGTGCTCCCCCGGCGCCTCCCAGGGGCGGTCGGTGAGCTCGTCCCGCACGCCCATGAGGGTCAGCGGCTCCCCGGTTCTCACGATCAACGTGCACATGCGGCAAAGGGTATAAAACCCCCGCGAGTCCTCAGATCGGGGGCCAGGGAACGGCGGGCCACCCCTCCGACGGATACGGGTGGACGCCGGTGTCCAGCAGCCGCCTGACCCGCCGCCAGGTGGCCTCCACCTCGGCCAGCGTGAGCAGCTCGCGCAGCCTGCGCCCCAGCGAGCCGGACTCCAGGTCGCGCTGCAGCTTGGCCAGCACCGCCACCGCCTCGCGGGCCAGCGGCTTGCCCCGCCACTGCCACAACACGGTACGCAGTTTGTCCTCGGCCGAGAAGCAGACGCCGTGGTCGACCCCGTAGACGTGGCCGGTCGGCAGCGGCAGCAGGTGACCGCCCTTGCGGTCGGCGTTGTTGACCACCGCGTCGAACACCGCCATCCGGCGCACCACCGGATTACGGCTCTTGACCAGCCGCATCAGGTCGATCTCGCGCTCGGTGTCGATCCAGAGCTGGCACATGCCGGGACCGAACGGGCCCTCGCGGTAGACGGTCGGCGGCACTATGCGCCAGCCGGTCGCCTGGGACACCTCGTACGCGGCCACCTCACGGGCGGCGAGGGTGCCGTCGGGGAAGTCCCACAGCGGACGCTCACCGCGTACGGGCTTGTAGACGCAGGCCGCGTTGCGCCCGCCGAGCTTGATCGAGCAGTAGAGGGTCATGTTGGTCGCCTCGACCAGGCGGCCGGCCACCTCCAGGCGCCCGTCGCGCAGCAGCGTGAGCGCCTCCTCCTCCTGCATCACGGGCGCATGTGGCGGCTTGACGGCCGGTTCGCTCTCAGGAGCGGTCATGAAGCCGCCTCACCCCCGTGGTAGCCGTTGAGTCGGACGCAGACATGGCCTTCGGCGTCGAGGGGCTGCCCGCACAGGGGACAGGGAGGCCGGCCCGCCGCCACGATCCGGAGCGCCCTGCGGGTGAAGGCGCGCGCGGTCCCGGCGCTGATCCGCACCCGCAGCACGGCCGGGTCGGGACTGTCGAGGTCGTCCTCGTCGATGACCTCCTGGGCCTCGATCACCACCTGGGACTTGTCGGCGTCCCAGGCCAGTGCCATGGTGCCGACCCGGAAGTCCTCCGAGACCGGCACGTCGAGGGGAGCGTCGTCGGCCAGGTCGGCCGGGGCCAGCGCGGGCACGTGCGCGGTGCCCCCGCTGAGGCGCAGGACCTCGTCGAGCAGCTCGTCGAGCCTGCCTGCGAGCGCGGCCACCTGCAGCTTCTCCAGCGCCACGGTGGTCAGTCTGCCCTCGGCCCTGGCCTGCAGAAAAAAGACCCGCGCGCCCGGCTGCCCCAGGGCGCCGGCGACGAACCTCTCCGGTGGGTCGTAGTCGAAGACCGGCATAGCCTGACCTTACGTGGTCCCGGGTCCACCGCCGACGGCGGCATCGCTCCCGGTGATGTTTTCTCCCCCGTCTTTCTCCTCCGAATCCTCGGGCAACCGCAATTCCCCCATATCGTTAACCCTGAGAACAAAGGGACGCAAGGGGGCATAGCGAATGACGGTGAGAGCCGCAGGATCGGCCGTTATCCGCTGAAAATGATCGAGGTGGAGGCCCAGCGCGTCCGCCACGATGGCCTTGATGACGTCTCCGTGGGTGCACGCCAGGTAGACACCCTTCAACCCGAGGCGTTGATTCCACTCCCGGACCGCGGCGACCGCCCGATGTTGCATATCGGCCAGCGCCTCCCCTTCCGGAAATGTCACCGCGCTCGGATGCGCCTGCACGGTCTGCCACAGCGGCTCCTCGGCGAGCTCCTTGAGCGGCCGCCCCGTCCAGGTGCCGTAGCCGCACTCGATGAGCCGTTCGTCCACCCGCACCTGCGCCCCGCGTCCCTTGGCGACAGCCTCGGCGGTCTCGCGGCACCGTTCGAGCGGGCTGGAGACGATGGCGTCGAGCCGGACGCCGGCGACGCGCCCGGCCAGCGCCTCGGCCTGCGCCCGCCCCGCCTCGCTGAGATGCACCCCCGGGGTGCGCCCGGCCAGCACCGGCCCGGTGAGGTCGGTCAGCCCGTGGCGGGCCAGCAGAAGGGTCGTCACCCAGCAAGTGTCGCAGGCGCGGATCACCATGTTTCACCAACCTGTGAGAAATCTTCACCTCCGCCCGCTTTCATGGTCCTCACCAGGCAGGACATTGGTGCGGCGGACTGGCGGGCGGGCGTGTTCTTGGTAACCTGGCGGGATCATGGAGCAGCGCTACGTCGGCCGCAGCGGCCTGTCGGTGTCCCGGCTGGGGCTCGGCACGATGACCTGGGGCCGTGACACCGACGCGGACGAGGCGGCCGCCCAGCTCCGTGCGTTCCTCGACGCCGGGGGCACCCTCGTCGACACCGCCGACGTCTACACCGGCGGCGACTCCGAGCGGCTGCTCGGCCGCATGCTGCGCGACTCGGTGCCGCGCTCGGAGCTGGTGATCTCGACCAAGGCCGTCGTGACGCCCAACGGCCGCCGGCCGCGCGACGCCTCCAGGCGCCACCTGATCGCCGCCGTCGACGACTCGCTCAACCGGCTCGGCCTCGACTACGTCGACCTGTGGCAGCTCCACACCTACGACGCCGAGGTGCCGCTGGAGGAGACCCTGGCCGCCCTCGACGCGATCGTCTCCTCGGGCCGCGCCGTCTACGCCGGGGTGTGCGACTACGCGGGCTGGCAGCTCGCCGCCGCCGCGGTCACCCAGAAGTCGGTCCCCGGCCGCATCCCCATCACCTCGGCCCAGGTCGAGTACTCCCTGCTGGCCCGCGAGCCCGAGCGCGAGCTGCTGCCCGCCGCGGCCCACCTCGACGTCGGCGTGCTGGCCTGGTCGCCGCTCGGCCGGGGCGTGCTGACCGGCAAGTACCGCACCGGCATCCCGGCCGACTCCCGCGCCGCGACGCCGCACTTCGCCGACTTCGTCCGCCCCTACCTCGACGATCGCGGCCGCAGCGTGGTCGAGTCGGTCATGACCGCCGCCGACGGGCTCGGCGTCTCGCCGCTGGCGGTGGCGCTGTCGTGGGTGCGCGACCAGCGGGGGGTGGCCTCGGCGATCGTCGGGGCGCGTACGCACGCCCAGCTCAAGGGCATCCTGTCGGCCGAGGACGTCGTGCTCCCGATCGAGATCAGGGAGGCGCTCGATGACGTGTCCTCACTCGACTGACGCCGAACGAGAGACAGTCTCGCGTATCACTAGTCGATACCGAATCGCAACTTTACCGGGAAAAAGCCTGCGTCTGACGAGCGTTGTCCATAAAGATTTCCTCCGTAAGCAACGCAGGAGGGGACGGATGGGGAGCAGGACCGCGATCTCGGCCGGAGTGCTCGCGGTGGCGCTGGGGGCGATCCCGGCGGGGGCGCCGGCCGCGTCCGCCGCCGCCGCCCAGGACTGCACGCGCGACGGCGGCCTGCTCTCGGGGGTGACCAACACCCTGTGCGACGTCGTCGGCGCGCTCACGGGCACGGTCGACAACCTGACCGGCGGCGCGACCGAGGGGGTGACCAAGGGCGTCGAGGACACCACCGGCGACGTGCTCGGCACCGTCGGCGACGCCGTGCCGACGGGCCGGCCCGGCAAATCCTCCGACCCGGCCCGGCCCTCCCCCAGCCCCACCGGCACCGGTCTGGTGCCCGAGACGCTGAAGGACGTGTGCCTGCCGGTGCTGGCCTGCGACGACCAGGGCGTGCTCCAGACGCTGGCCCCGCGGCCCACCCCCACGATCTCGCCCGAGGCCGGGCGCCCGGAGCGGTCCGGGCGGCCCCGCGAGCGCACCGAGCAGGAGACCGCGCCGCTGCCGACGCAGCCGCCCACGCCACCGCGGAACAGGCCGTACATGATGGACGACGAGCGGCCGGTCACCGCCGAGGAGCCGACCGCCGACCCCGACGACTCGCGGGTGGAGCTGCTGTGGCCCAACCCGTTCGCGCGTGAGCTGGCCGTGCCGCTGCGCGATCAGCGGGTGGTGCGGCCCAGCCCGCCGGCCTCCGACGTGCTGGGCACGGTGCTGACGATCGTCCTGCTGGGATCGGCGGTGCTGGCCACCCGGATCGTGCAGCAGCGGCGGCACCGGGCCGAGCCGAGCGAGTCGATCCCGTTCGAGCCGGCCCCGGCGGGCAGCGGGCGGCACCGCCTGGCGTGAGGCGCCCTCAGCCGCCGATGGCGTGGGCGCCGCCGTCGACGTGCACGATCTCGCCCGTGGTGGCCGGGAACCAGTCGGACATGAGGGCCACGCACGCCTTGGCGGCCGGGACGGTGTCGGTGAGGTCCCAGCCCAGCGGCGAACGCTCCGGCCAGCTCTCCTCGAACTCCTTGAAGCCCGGGATCGACTTGGCGGCCATCGTACGCAGCGGACCGGCCGAGACCAGGTTGACCCGGATGTTGTGCTTGCCAAGGTCACGGGCGAGGTAGCGGCTGCACGACTCCAGGCCGGCCTTGGCCACGCCCATCCAGTCGTAGACCGGCCACGCCCTGGAGGCGTCGAAGTCGAGGCCGACGACCGCGCCGCCCTCCTTCATCAGCGGCAGGCACGCGACGGCCAGCGACTTGAACGAGTACGTGGAGATCTGCAGGGCGGTGGCGACGTCCTCCCACGGCGTGTTGAGGAAGTTGCCGCCCAGGGCGCTCTGCGGCGCGAACCCGATCGAGTGCACGACGCCGTCGAGCCCGTCGACGTGCTCGCCCACCCGGGCCGCCAGCGTGTCGAGCTGGTCGGTGTCGGCGACGTCGAGCTCCAGCACCGGCGGGGTCTGGGGCAGCCGCTTGGCGATGCGCTCGACCAGGCTCAGCCGGCCGAACCCGGTGAGCACCACCGTGGCGCCCTCCTCCTGGGCCAGCTTGGCCACCGAGAAGGCGATCGAGGCGTCGGTGAGCACACCGGTCACGAGGATCCGCTTGCCTTCGAGAATTCCCACGTCAGTGCCCCATTCCAAGTCCGCCGTCGACCGGGATCACGGCCCCGGTGATGTAAGAGGCGTCGTCCCCGGCCAGGAACCGGACGACGCGCGCGACCTCCGCGGGGGCCGCCTGCCGCCCGAGGGGGATGTTCTTGACGATGGCCTCCTGGTCGAGGCCGGCCGTCATGTCGGTGGCCACGAAACCGGGCGCGACCACGTTGACGGTGATGTTGCGCGAGCCGTACTCGCGGGCCAGGGAACGGGCGAAGCCGACCAGGCCGGCCTTGGAGGCGGCGTAGTTGGACTGGCCCGCCTGGCCGGACAGGCCGACCACGGAGGAGACGAGGATGATGCGGCCGCGCTTGAGCTTCATCATGGGCCTGATGGCGCGCTTGGACACGCGGTAGGCCCCGGTCAGGTTGGCGTCGATGACGTCGGTGAAGGTCTCCTCCTTCATCATCGCCAGCAGGGTGTCCTTGGTGATGCCCGCGTTGGAGACGAGGACCTCGACCGGCCCCTGCTCGGCCTCGACCTTGTCGAAGGCGGCCTCCACCTCGGCCGTGCTGGTGACGTCGCAGCGGACGCCGAACAGGCCCTCCGGCGGCTCCCCCGATCGGTAGGTGACCGCGACGGCGTCGCCGGCCGCGGCGAGTTCACGGGCGATCGCGAGGCCTATGCCGCGATTGCCTCCGGTGACGAGTACAGAGCGTGCCATGGCATCTGACGCTATCTCTTACTCGCGAGTATCCCCTTGTCCGGGTGGTACAAGATCACAGGGTTAGGATCGTGGACATGCGCCAGATCGATGCCGATTTCCTGGAGCTGCCGCTGCGGCAGCTCGCGGACGCCGCCTTGCAACGCGCTCGCGACCTGGGCGCCGAGCACGCCGACTTCCGCCTCGAACGGGTCAGGGCCGAGACCCTGAGCCTGTACGACGCCCGCCTCGAAGGCGCCCTCGACGCCGACGACCTGGGATACGCGGTCCGCGTGGTCAAGGGTGGCACATGGGGCTTCGCGGCCGGCATCCACCTGACCCCGCAGGCGGCCGCCGCCGTGGCCGAGCAGGCGGTGCGGGTGGCCGAGGTGAGCGCCCCCATCAACCGGGAGCCCATCGAGCTGGCGCCCGAGCCCGTGCACGGCGAGGCGGTGTGGGTCTCCGACTACGACGTCGACCCGTTCGAGGTGGCCTCGTCCGACAAGGTGGCCCTGCTGGCCGACTGGTCGGCGGGGCTGCTCAAGGGCGCCGACCACGTCTCGGCCCGGCTGCTCCAGGTCAAGGAGCAGAAGTTCTACGCCGACACGGCGGGCACGGTGACCACGCAGCAGCGCGTACGCGTGCATCCGTCGCTCAACGCCATGAAGGCGTACGAGGGCGGCTTCGACGACATGTCCACGATCGCGCCGCCGGTCGGCCGCGGCTACGAGTACCTGACCGGCACGGGCTGGGACTGGGCGGCCGAGCTGGCCCGCCTGCCGGAGCTGCTGGCCGAGAAGCTGGCCGCGCCCTCGGTCGAGGCGGGCGACTACGACCTGGTGGTCGACCCGTCCAACCTGTGGCTGACCATCCACGAGTCGATCGGCCACGCCACCGAGCTCGACCGCGCGCTCGGCTACGAGGCGGCCTACGCCGGCACCAGCTTCGCCACCTTCGACCAACTCGGCGAGCTCGTCTACGGCTCGCCGCTGATGAACGTGACCGGCGACCGCACGGTCACCCACGGCCTGGCCACCGTCGGCTACGACGACGAGGGCGTCCAGGGCCAGAGCTTCGACATCGTCAAGGACGGCGTCCTGGTGGGCTACCAGCTCGACCGGCGGATGGCGCTGATGAAGGGCTTCGGGCGCTCCAACGGGTGCGCGTTCGCCGACTCCCCCGGCCACATGCCGATCCAGCGCATGGCCAACGTGTCGCTGGCCCCCGCGCCAGGCGGGCCCTCCACCGAGGAGCTGATCGCGGGCGTCGAGCGCGGCCTGTACATCGTGGGCGACAAGAGCTGGTCGATCGACATGCAGCGCTACAACTTCCAGTTCACCGGGCAGCGGGCGTACAAGATCTCGCACGGGAAGCTGGCCGGGCAGGTCCGCGACTTCGCCTACCAGGCCACCACGACCGATTTCTGGCAGTCGATGGAGGCGGTCGGCGGGCCGGGCACGTACGTGCTGGGCGGCGCCTTCAACTGCGGCAAGGGGCAGCCGGGGCAGGTCGCGCCGGTGAGCCACGGATGCCCGTCGGCGCTGTTCAGAGGCGTGCGCATCCTCAACACCGTGCAGGAGGGCGGGAAGTGACTACTCCGCAGGAGATGGTGGAAAGGGCCCTGGAGCTCTCCGCGAACGACGGCTGCGTGGTGCTGGTGGACGAAGGGTCCACGGCCAACCTGCGCTTCGCGGGCAACACGCTGACCACCAACGGCGTGGCCCGCTCGTCCCGGCTGACCGTGATCTCGGTCGCGGGGCAGGGTGTGGGGGTGGTCTCGCGCTCGGCCGTACGCGCGGACCAGCTCGCCGACGTGGTCGCGGCGGCCGACCGGGCGGCCCGCGAGGCGCAGCCCGCCGAGGACGCCCGCCCGCTCGTCGAGGCCGGCCCCGCGTCGCCCGGCTGGGACGACGCGGTGCGCCCGACCGACATCGGGGTGTTCGAGGGGTTCGCGCCTGCGCTCGGCGAGGCGTTCTCGGCCGCCGAGGCCGGCGGCCGGAGGCTCTACGGCTTCGCCGAGCACTCCCTCACCTCGACCTTCCTCGGCACCTCCACCGGCGTGCGGCTGCGGCACGACCAGCCGACCGGCCGCCTGGAGCTCAACGCCAAGTCCGCCGACCTCAAGCGTTCGGCCTGGACCGGCGTGTCCACCCCCGGCTTCACCGACGTCGACGTCGCCGCGCTCGACTCCTCGCTGGCCCGGCGCCTCGAATGGGCCAAGACCCGGGTCGACCTGCCCGCCGGCCGCTACGAGACGCTGCTGCCGCCGAGCGCGGTGGCCGATCTGATGATCTACCTGTTCTGGTCGGCGGGGGCCAGGGACGCGCTCGACGGCCGCTCGGTGTTCTCCAAGGCGGGCGGCGGCACGCGGGTGGGCGAGCAGCTGGCCACGCTGCCGATCACGCTGTCCAGCGACCCCGGGGCCGGGGGTGTCTCGTGCGCGCCGTTCGTGACCGCGCACGCCTCCAGCCGGGAGAGCTCGGTGTTCGACAACGGGCTGCCGCTGGCCCCGACCGACTGGATCAGGGACGGCAGGCTGGAGTCGCTGCTGCAGACCCGCTACTCGGCGGAGCTGAGCGGGCTGCCGGTGACGCCGGGCATCGACAACCTCCTCGTGTCGGGCCCGGCGCAGGGCGCGCGTTCGCTGGAGGAGATGATCGCCTCGACGCGGCGCGGGCTGCTGGTCACGTGCCTGTGGTACATCCGCGCGGTCGACCCGCAGACGCTGCTGGTCACGGGGCTCACCCGCGACGGCGTCTATCTGGTCGAGGACGGCGAGGTCGTGGGCGAGGTGAACAACTTCCGCTTCAACGAGAGCCCGGTCGACCTGCTGGGGCGCGTCACGGAGGTGGGGGCGGCCGAGCGCACGCTGCCCCGCGAGTGGAACGACTACTTCCAGCGCACGGTGATGCCGCCGATGCGGGTGCCCGACTTCAACATGTCGACGGTCAGCCAGGCGAGCTGACCCACCGGCGCGCGCCCGCCGCCCGGACGGTCAACGTCCGGCGGCGGGCGTCGTCGTTCCGCCCCGCGCCGGCCCCCAGCGCGCCGCTGGGGCGTGCCGGGGGCGGGCGGGACGTCAGGTGCCGGACAGCCGGCGCCGGGGGCGTCCAGGGACGGTCAGGAGTCCTCCAGGCGGAAGCCCACCTTCATGCCCACCTGGTAGTGCGCGATCTCGCCTCCGTCGAGGTGGCCGCGGATCTCGGTGACCTCGAACCAGTCCAGGTGGCGCAGGGTCTGCGAGGCCCGCTGGAGGCCGTTGCGGATGGCCTGGTCAAGGCTCTCCCCCGACGTGCCGACTATCTCAGTGACCCGATACGTTCGATCCGTCATCTCCCCATCCTCCTTACTCGAAGGCCATGATCGCATGACCCCCGTCACCGTCCGGACGCGTCGTCGCGCCCTGCCTGCCCGAGGTCTACCGTGGAAGGTATGAAGGGGTTGCGGAAGAAGCAGGCCGTTCACCAGGTCACGGACGCCAAGCCGTCGCTGACGGCCGACATCCGCAAGCGTGAGGTGGCCTACCTGATCAAGATGGGCATCCGGACGATCTGCCTGATCCTGGCGGTCGTGGTGCCGGTGCCGTGGCCGTACCGGCTGCTGTTCATCGCCGCGGCCGTATTTTTGCCATACATAGCCGTAATCGGGGCCAATGAGCGGGGTGAGCCCGCTCCGCCGCCGGACTTTCAGTCCCCCGAAGCTAACCAAACCGAGATACCGCTGCATCGACGCGAGATCGGGTCGTGACTAAGTCTTGACGCATCCCATGGGTTGTAGGTGTACGCTTTAGGCAAGCGCTCCGGTCCCCCGTCGGAGTGCTGGTGCCGGCGTTCCGGGCCCCCGTCGGAACGCCGATGAAGCGACGCCGGGTGGTTTGCCCCCGTAACCACCCGGCGTCGCCCTTTTCCTGGCCAGCCCTTTGCCTCGGACGATCAGTCCCACGCTGCGGCCGGAGTCCGATAGGACCGCTTTCCCGAAATCGTTTACACCGCCCTCCTCCTCGTAATTCCCAGGAAATCTGGAGGAAGGGGACGGCTTGACTTCAAGAGTTCGTTCGAGTGTCAGCTGTCAGTCAACGTCTCAGTGGTCGCCTGCTCCCAGTTCTTCGCCAATGTGATCAGTTTCGCCACGGCGTCCTCAGGGGCACTTCCCGCCCCTTGCGCCAGCCCGAGCAGGTACGCGGTCAGCGGCGCGGCGGGCCTGGCCACCCCGTGGGCGACCTCCTTGGTCAGGTCGAGGACCAGGTCGCGGTCCACGCGGGCCGGGTCGACGCCCAGCTCCCGGCAGACCAGCGCGGTCCACTCGGCCAGTACGTTCATGCGAGCCTCCTTCAGATCGTCCATCGTGTCGCAGTCGAACCACGGCCGGCCCGGCAGGGCCAGCCGCGTTCCGGTCAGGGGGCCGAGCAGGCCCTTGAGCGAGCGCCCGGTGTAGGCGTCGAGCGCCGCCCGCAGCTCCGGCGCCGGCCAGACGCCGACGAGCCACTGCTCGCGGCCGTCGTCGTCGACCATGACCGACCCGGCTCCGGGACGGGCCGCCGAAAGCAGCTCGCGTACGTGGTCCGCCGTCAGGAACGGCAGGTCGCCCGCGAGCAGGACCACGCACGGCGCGCCGACCTCGCGCAACCCGGCGGCCAGCGCGGGCACGGGGCCGCCGCCCGGCGGGTCCTCGCGGGTGAAGACGACTCCGGGCAGATCGCGGCGCGGGCCGACGACGACCGTGCGGCGCGCGCCGGACACCGCCGCGACCACACGCTGGACCAGCGGCCGGCCGCCGACGGCGAGACCGGGTTTGTCCGCCCCGCCGAGCCGGCGGGCCGCTCCCCCGGCCAGGATCACCGCGTCGAAGCGCACGCTAGCCGCCGATGGCCGACATCGGCCTGGACGGCTGGAGGAAGGACGGGTCGTCGATGCCGTGGCCGGCGCGCTTGCGGGCCACCGCCGCGATCCACCGCGCGGCCAGCTCGTCGTCGGAGGCGCCGGCGCGCATGGCGCACTTGAGGTCGGACTCCTCGGTCGCGAACAGGCAGTTGCGCACCTGGCCGTCGGCCGTGAGCCTGACCCGGTCGCAGGCGCCGCAGAACGGCCGCGTCACCGAGCCGATCACGCCGACCCGGGCCGGGCCGCCGTCGACCAGGAACCGCTCGGCCGGGGCGCTGCCGCGCTGCTCCAGGTCGTCAGGCGTCAGGTCGAACGCGGCCGACAGGCGCTCCAGGATCTCGTCGGCGGTGATCATGCCCTCGCGGGTCCAGCCGTGCTGGGCGTCGAGCGGCATCTGCTCGATGAAGCGCAGCTCGTAGCCGTGGTCGAGGCAGAAGCGCAGCAGCGGAACGGCCTCGTGGTCGTTGACGTCGCGCATGAGGACGGTGTTGACCTTGACCGGGAGCAGGCCCGCCGCTTCGGCCGCGGCCAGCCCCTCGACGACGTCGGCGTGCCGGTCGCGGTGGGCCAGCCGCTTGAACGTGGCCGGGTCGAGCGTGTCGAGCGAGACGTTGACCCGGTCGAGCCCGGCCTGCGCCAGCGGCCCGGCGAGCTTGGTGAGGCCGATGCCGTTGGTGGTCAGCGACACCTGGGGGCGGGGGGCGAGCGCGGTGGTGCGGGTGACGATGTCGACCAGCTCGCGCCTGAGCAGCGGCTCGCCGCCGGTGTAGCGCACCTCGCTGATGCCGAGCCGCTCGACGCCGACGCGCACCAGCCGGACGATCTCGTCGGCCGTGAGCAGCTCGGCCCTGGGCAGCCAGTCGAGCCCTTCGGGCGGCATGCAGTACGTACAGCGCAGGTTGCACTTGTCCGTGAGGGACACCCGCAGATCAGTCGCCACCCGTCCGAACGAGTCTCGCAACATGGGGCGTCACCTCCTGTCCGTTTTCGCCGCAGATTTCGCCGCAGAGCCAGACTACGACGCCCGTCGCGTGGCTCTCAAAACCGCCTCGCGCCTACGTCCGCGGCAACGCCCCGCGAGAGTCATCGATTCCTCGGCCGCGGTCAGGGGGCGGGGACGGCGTGGGCGGCGTGCCAGGACTCGCGGGCGTCGATGAGCTCGCCCAGGTGCCGTCTGGACCATTCGCAGCCGGCCGCCATGGGGACGAGCAGGCTGCGTCCGAGGGGGGTGAGGGCGTACTCGACGCGGGGCGGGATCTCGTCGTAGGCGGTGCGGGTGAGCAGGCCGTCGCGTTCCATGGCGCGCAGGGACTCGGTGAGCACCTTCGGGGTGATGCCGCGCAGCGGCGCCTGCAGCTCGGTGAAGCGTCTGGGGCCCTGCTCCAGGCAACGGATGATCTTGGCGGTCCACTTGTCGCCGACGCGGACGGGCGTGGCGGGGCCGCAGTCGGCGAACATGTCGGGGTCCAGGGGCTCGGCCATGACGACCATCGTAGGCGGGCGGGGTCGCTTACGTTGCGGGAAGTGACCCCCGGGCGTCTACCGTCTGCCGGGCGCGGCCGGGTTCGCCGGCCGGCCAGGTGAACGAGGTGATCGACGATGAGCAGGATCGTGGTGTTCGGCGCCGGGGGGCGGGCCGGGACGCGGGTGGTGGCCGAGGCCGTACGGCGCGGGCACGAGGTGACGGCCGTGGTGCGCGACCCGGGCCGGTACGCCGGGCCGTCCGGCGACGGCGTGTCGGTGGTCGAGGGGGACGTGACCGATCCGGGGAGCGTGACGCAGGCCGCGGCGGGGCACGACGCCGCCGTTCAGGCGAGCGCCCGGATGGACGTGCCGTCGGCGGAGTTCTACCCGGCGGCGGCGCGGGCGCTGATCGGCGGGCTGGCGCGGGCGGGTGTCGCCAGGCTGGCGGCGCTGGGCATCGGCACCCTGCTGGAGGTCGCGCCGGGGACGCGCCTGGTGGACACGCCGGGTTTCCCGGAGGACGCGCGGGCGTTCTCGCTGGGGCACGCGGCCGAGCTGGAGGTGTTCCAGGAGGAGGGCGGGGCGCTGGACTGGGTGGTGATCGCGCCGCCGCCGGTGGTCCTCGACGACCGGGCGGAGCGGACCGGGGGGCACCGGTTCGGCGGGGGTGAGGTCATGGCCGCCGAGGAGGGCGGGCCGGTGTTCTCGTACGCCGATCTGGCGGTGGCGCTGGTGGACGAGATCGAGCAGCCGCGGCACCACCGGGTCCAGGTCGCCGTGGGCTACTGAGGCCGCCGGACGGGGGCCGGAAGGGGGCCGGACATGACGGAAGCCCGGCCGGGAGGCCGGGCTTCCGGGGTGGTGGCGCTTAGTGGCGCCCGCCGTAGACCTTCACCCAGTCCTTGGCCTCGGAGGGGGCCAGGTACCGGGAGCCCTCGAAGACGGCACGCCAGGTGCCCGAGGTGTAGGCCCGCTCACCGGTGCGGAAGGAGCCGTCACGGCTGGTCCGCACCGACTCGACGTACTCCCACTTGTTGCTGCCGTCGGCCTGGAAGAGGATCTCGACCCGCTTCCAGCCGAGACGGTGCCAGCGCTCGCTGTCCTTGCAGTAGTCGGCGTGGAGCACCGAGACGAACCCGTTGATGTAGTCCTCGTCGCAGGCCACGGACAGCTTGCCCTCGATGGTGACGGGCCTGCCGCGCCGGGCCGGCTCCGGGTTGACGTCGAGCTGGAGGCTCGTACGGCCGCCCGCGAAGTCGGGGTCCGGGTCCGGGTCCGCCAGGGCGGGCGTGGCGGCGGTGGCCACCATGGTGGCGCCCACGGCTGCCGCGGCCAGTGCGGCGGCTAGACGTCGCATCATCAAACAATCCTTCCCCGTCTGGAACGCGCCCCAGGAACGAGGCACGTCAACGCCTAATGACGCCCCACGGTAAAGAAAAGTTGCGACAAGGTTGATCACGATCGGATAACGACAAATACGCCAACGCCAATTGTTAGGCGTTTTATCGCCTTACATGGCGATTTGTCGGGGTTTTGTGGCGTCTGGGGCGTAGTGGGTGTTTCCGGGGAAACGGACGCGCCAGAGGCCTCCCCTGCGGAACGGGACCGTCCGGATGAACGCGCCCGCCGCGTCGGTCGTCGTCTCCCCCACGTCCTCCCAGGTCGCCGAGCCTTCCGCGCGCCACTGGAGCTCCAGCCGCTGCTTGGCGTACGGGCCGAAGTCGATGAAGCCGCGCGGGTCGATTCTCGTCAGCGAGCCGCGCAGCCGTACGCCGGCGGCGGACTTCGGCGATCGTTCCACCCGTACCGACGAGAGCTGGGTGGCCCGGCGGAGCTGGAAGGAGGCGTACTCGGTGACCGTGGCGCCGTTCGCGCCGCCGGCGGTGGCGGTGATGGTCCAGGTGCCGGTCGGGTAGAAGCGGTTCAGTTTCTTGTCGGGCAGGAAACGCCAGGTCTCCCAGTCGCCCGCCATGCGGGCCGGCGGAACCTCCGTCCTGCGCCAGTCCTGCCGCGCCGGGAACGGCTTGGCCGCCGGGGCCCGCTGGAGTTCCAGCTGGGCGCCGACCCCCAGGGACGGCGGCAGTTCCAGCAGCGGGGCCCGCAACAGCGGCGGCGCCTCCGAGGCACCGCCGGGAGCCGGGGCCCCGGGCGCGCCGCTCCCCGAGGTGTCGTACGCGGCGCCCGTCGAGGTCTCGGGCGCGATCCCCGGCTCGGCCTCCTGCGCGGCGTCCGAGGAGGACGGGGGCTCGGGACGGCCGGGAGGCTGGAGGGCGGGATCGGCGGCGGGCGCGTCCGCGACCGGGGGCTTGGCCGACAGCAGCGGGCCGGGCGGGACGCCGGGCTCGACCTTGACGGTGACGCCGTTCTTGCCGCGCGCACCCCGGGCGATGACGTCGATCACGAGGCTCACGGAGTCGTGGGCCCCGACGACCGGGTCCGCGGGCCGTACGGTGATGGCGCGGATGGCGAGCTCGGTCGCGGCGGGATACGCGGGCCGTACGGTGATGGCGCGGATGGCGAGCTCGGTCGCGGCGGGATACGCGGGCACGGGCACCGTGAGCGTCCCCGCCGCGAGCGAGACGAGAAGAAGACTTCTGGTCATGAGCCAGACGCTAGGAACCGCCCGGTCATGACCAGGACCGCGACACGCACCCCTTATGGCAAAGCCACCGGGGCCCGGGGGTCGGCGGGGGTCAGCGCGGCTCGCCGTAGAGGGAGTCGATGACGTCGGCGTACTTGGCGTGGATGACGCGGCGCTTCAGCTTCAGGCTGGGGGTTAGCTCCTCGGTCTCGGCGGTCCACTCGGTGCCGAGCAGGGCCCACCGCTTGACCTGCTGCACCCTGGCCAGCTTGGCGTTGGCGGCCTCGACGGCGGCCGTGACCTCCTTGAGCACGTCGGGGTGCCCGGCCAGTTCGGCGAGTGAGGTGAAGGCGATGCCGCGGGCCCGCGCCCAGCCCGGCGCGGTCTCGCCGTCGAGGGTCAGCACGGCCACCGGGTGGGGGCGGTTGTCGCCGTAGGCGAGGGCCTGGCCGACGAGCAGGTGTTCCTTGAGGTGGTTCTCGATCTCAGCGGGCGAGACGTTCTCGCCGCCCGCCGTGATGATGAGCTCCTTCTTGCGGTCGACGACGCGGTAGAAGCCGTCGTCGTCGACCGTGCCGATGTCGCCGGTGTGCAGCCAGCCCTCGGCGTCGAGCAGTTCGGCGGTGGCCTCGGGGCGGTTGAGGTAGGCGCCGGTGTTGAGCGGGCTGCGGGTGAGGATCTCGCCGTCCTCGGCGATGCGGACCTCGACGCCGGGCTCGGCCCTGCCGACGGTGCCCAGGCGGTAGCAGGAGGGGCTGTTGCCGGTGAACGCGCCGGTGGTCTCGGTCATGCCGTAGACGTCGATGACCTTGAGTCCGAGGCCGGCGTAGAAGTGCTGCACCTCGGCGGGCAGGGGGGCGGCGCCGGTGGCGGTCCATTCGGCGCGGTCGAAGCCGATCATGCCGCGGATGACCGACAGCAGGGACGCGTCCGCCTTGTCGTAGGCGGCCTGGATCTCGGGGGTGATCGTGCCGCCGTACTGGCCGGCCTCGACGTGGGCGGCGCCGGCGGCCATGGCCTCACGTACGGCCGCCTGCTGCTCCTCCGGCTGCGTGGCGAGCACGGCGAGCAGCCGGGCCATCATCTTCTCCCACACGCGCGGCACCCCGAAGAACATCATCGGCCTGACCTGGCCGAGCGTGGCGCCGAGGTTGGCCAGGTCGGTGCAGAAGTGCACGTGCGACATCTTGACCAGTGGGAGGTAGAGGCTGAGGATGCGCTCGGCGATGTGGGCGTAGGTGAGGTAGGAGATCTGGGTGCCGTGGACCGGCAGCGCCGTGAGGCGGTCGGTGGCGGCGACCTCGTAGAAGACGTTGACGTGGGTGAGCGGCACGCCCTTGGGCATGCCGGTGGTGCCGGAGGTGTAGAGCACGGTGACGACGTCGCCGGGGGCGACCTGCCGTGAGCGGGCCTCGACGGCGGCCTCGTCCTCGGCCAGGCGGGCGCGACCCAGGTCGAGGAAGTCGGCCCAGGACATGAAGCGGTCGTCGTCGGGGGCGCCCTCGCGCATGATGATCCGGCGCAGGCCGTCGAGGCGGTCGAGCACCGGCTCCCAGCGGGCCAGCTCGGCCGGGCCGCCGAGCACGGCGAAGCGGGCGCCCACGTCACCGGCCACGAACACGATCTGCTCGGGCGCGAACGTCGAGTAGACCGTGCAGCCCACGCCGCCGGCGTGCACCGCGCCGAGGTCGGCGAGGACGTGTTCGCTCCGGTTGACCATCATGATCGCCACGGCTTCGCCGCGTTCCAGGCCGAGGGCGGCGAAGCCGGCCGCGATCTCCAGGATGCGCCGCCGCGCCTGGCCGTAGGTCAGGGTGGACCAGCCGTCGCCGTCGGGGTCGGAGTAGGCGGGTGCGTCAGGGTGCCGGTCGGCCACCTGCCTGAGCTGTTCGCAGACCGTGCGACCGGCGATCTCGCGCTCGATCCCGGCCCGCACCTCGAGGACTTCGGCCATGGCACCCGCCTCCAGTCAGTAATCACTTGCACAGGTGGCATGCATCGCACCACACCCTCTGGGCAGCGGCAAGACCTTGGCGGGAAACGACGGGCCCGTTCACGTAGAGTGATCGACCAGATGCCGTACGTGTCGCGGGAGGGTGCGATGAGCAAGGGCGGAAGGACCTTCTTCGGGCATCCGTGGGGCCTGGCGACGTTGTTCTCCACCGAGATGTGGGAGCGCTTCAGCTGGTACGGCCTGCGCGCGATCCTGGCCACGTTCATGGCGGCCTCGCCGGCCCACAAGGGCCTCGGCATGTCGCAGGAGACCGCGCAGGCGGTGGTCGGCGTCTACGGCGCGCTGATCTACCTGGTGGCGTTGCCCGGCGGCTGGATCGCCGACCGCATCCTGGGGGCGCGCAGGTCGGTGTTCTGGGGCGGGTTCGTCATCATGCTGGGCCACATCAGCATGGCGATCCCGGTGACGACCTCGTTCTTCGTCTGGCTCGGGCTGCTGCTGATCATCAGCGGCACCGGCCTGCTCAAGCCGAACATCTCGGTCATGGTCGGCCGCCTCTACAACGAGGACGAGGACGGCCGCAGGGACGCCGGCTTCTCCCTGTTCTACCTGGGCATCAACCTGGGCGCCTTCTTCGCGCCCCTGGTCGTCGGCTGGCTGGCCGCCGGCGACCGCTGGCACCTGGGCTTCAGCGCCGCCGCGGTCGGCATGGCCCTCGGCCTCCTCCAGTACGTGTGGGGCGGGCGCAACCTGCGCGGCATCGGCGAGCGGCCCGGCATCCGCCTGACCCCGCCCGAGCGCCGCCGGTTCGGCCGCCTGGCCGGGCTGGGCGCGGCCGTGACGGCCGCGGCGCTCGGCCCGTGGGCGGCCACCGGCATGCTCACGATCGACCGCCTGGCCCTGGCGATCACGATCGTCATCCTGATCGTGCCCGTGGCGTACTTCACCTACATCCTCATGGGCAGCCACAGCCTCACCGGCGAGGAACGCGGCCGGATGAAGGCCTACGTCTGGTTGTTCGTGGCGGCCTCGATCTTCTGGATGATCTACGACCTGGCGCCGAGCAAGCTGCTGTTCTTCGCCGCCGACCACACGCAGTTGTCGTTGTTCGGGTTGCCGATCCAGGCCGCGACGACGCAGTCGTTCAACCCGCTGTTCATCATGATCTTCGTACCGGTGTTCGCGGCGTTGTGGGTGAAGCTGGGGGTGCGGGTGAGCACGCCGCAGAAGTTCGGGTTCGCGCTGGTCATGGTGGGGCTGAGCTTCGTGGTGATGGCGCTGGCCGCCTCGCTGGCGACCGGCGGGCGGGTGTCGGTGTGGTGGCTGGTGCTGGTCTACCTGATCCAGGTGTTCGGCGAGTTGTCGCTGAGCCCGGTCGGGTTGTCGGTGACGACGAAGCTGGCGCCCGAGGCGTTCAAGGGGCAGATGCTGGGGATCTGGTTCATCGCGGTGTCGGTGGGCGACGCGGTCGGCGGGCAGACCGGGCGGCTCAGCCACTACCTGTCCGACCCGGCGTACTACCTGGTGCTGGCGATCATGGCGATCGTGGCCGGGCTGGCGCTGTTCCTGTTCACGCGCAAGCTGCGGGTGCTCATGGCCGAGCACTACCATGCGGCGGCCATGCCTCCGATACGGTAAAAATCTCCATCGTGTCTGAAATCCTCGACCTTGTCGGTATTTTTGTTTTCGCACTGACCGGTGCGCTCATGGGTGTGCGCAAGCGGCTCGACGTGGTCGGGATGGGCGTGCTGGCCGAGATGACCGCGCTCGGCGGCGGCATCGTCCGCGACCTGATTCTCAACGTGCGGCCGGCCGCGTTCCAGAGCCTGGGTTACGTGCTCGTGCCGGTGGCCGCCACGGTGATCGTCTTCTACTGGCATCCGCACGTGGCCCGCGTGATGCCCGTCATCCTCGTGCTCGACGCGGCGGGCCTCGGCCTGTTCTCGGCCGTCGGCACCGCCAAGGCCCTGGAGTACGGCCTCAGCCCCCTGCACGCCACCGTCCTCGGAGTCACGACGGCCGTCGGCGGCGGCGTGATCCGCGACGTGCTGGCCGGCGCGATCCCTACGCTGCTGTACGACCGCCAGCTCTACGCCGTGCCCGCCCTGCTGGGCTCGGCCGTGATGGCGGGCCTGTCGACGGCGGGCCTGCACGGCTGGCCGGCCACGCTGGCGGCGGCGGTGGTGGCCTTCGGGCTGCGCATCACCGCGATGCGCCGCGGCTGGCGGGCCCCGGTCGCCAAGGGCGCCGAGGACCCCGCCGCCTAGGGCCTCACACCATCGGCACGAGGGAGTCGGGCTGCGGGCCCACGCCCGTGGGACCGTGGGCGCGGGCCTGGCAGATGCGGGCGACGGCGTCGGCCACGGTCTCGGGCGGCAGGGTGAACGGCACCCGCAGGTAGCCCTCCAGGGTGCCTTCCAGGCCGAACCAGGGCCCGGGCGCCAGGCGTACGCCATGGGAGGCGGCGGCCTCGGCGAGCGAGGTGGAGGTGTCGCCGTTGAGCCGCAGCCACAACGAGCCGCCCCCGCCCGGCATCGTGTACGTCCACTCCGGCAGGTGCCGGGCCAGCGCGGTGACCAGCGCCGCGCGCGAGGCGCGCAGCCGGCGGCGGCGTTCGGCGCGGGTCTCCTCCAGCCTGTCGAACAGGCGGGCGGTGATCAGTTGCTCCAGGACCGGGCTGGCGATGTCGACGGCCGCGCGGTGGCGGGCCAGCCGCCGGGCCAGGGCCGCGGTGGTGCGGATCCAGCCCATGCGCAGGCCGCCCCACCACAGCTTGGACGCCGAGCCGATGCTGATCACCCGGCTGTCGTTGTCGAAGGCGGCCATGGGCGCGGTGCGCGGCACCTCGTCGATGGCCAGTTCGCTCCAGGTCTCGTCCACCAGCAGGATGGTGTCGTTGCGGCGGGCCGCGCCGGTGACGGCGGCGCGGGTGGCGTCGTCCATTAGGGCGCCGGTGGGGTTGTGGAAGTCGGGCATGAGGTAGGCCAGGCGGGCGCCCGACTGCCGCATGGCGGCCGACATCAGGTCGGGCTGCCAGCCCTCGTTCGAGATGCCGAAGGGCACGATCCGGGCGCCGTGCCGGCGGGCCACGTCGATGGCGTGCGGGTAGGTCGGCGACTCGACCATGACGGCCTCGCCCGGCCTGATCAGCAGGCCGGCGACGAGCTGGATGGCGTGCTGGGAGCCGGTGGTGACGACGATCTGCTCGGGCCTGGTGGCCAGGCCGCGCTCGGTGTAGCGGGCGGCGATCCGTTCGCGCAGGACCGGCAGGCCCATGGGGTCGTAGCCGTTGCCCATGCCGTACCTGGGCAGGTCGTCCACGGCCTCGGTCATGGCCTCGCGCAGCGCGGACGGCGCGGACGGGGCGGCGCAGTGGAGCTGGATCAGGCCGTCGTCGCCGGTGCTGAGCCACGGGTTCTCGCCGGCGGTGGCCGGGTCGGGCAGGGTCGTCCAGCTGCCCGAGCCCTGCCTGCTCTCCAGGTAGCCGCGCTCGCGCAGCAGGTCGTAGGCCGAGGTGACGGTCGTACGGCTGACGCCCAGGGTCTCGGCCAGGTGGCGTTCGGCGGGCATGCGGACGCGTACCGGGATCTGGCCGTCCATGATGAGCGCGCGTACGCCGTCGGCGAGGGCGCGGTAGTACGGCCGGGCGGCCGGATCGATGTCGGCCAGCCGGGCCACTTGTCCTGCCGACAAATGCCTCATAAGGCCACTTTCCCTGATTGGCCCTGTTTTGACAACTTCACTGCATGCCACTGTGGGGCCATCATGAGTGAAGCAAGCCTCCCACGCCCGGGTTCCCTGCCCGCCCGGCTCGTACGTCTCTATGGTGGCCTGGCCCTGTACGGAGCCGGCATCGGCCTCCAGGTCGAGTCCGGGCTCGGCAACGACCCCTGGGACGTCTTCCACCAGGGACTGGCGCTCAGGGCGGGCGTGTCCATCGGCACGGTCATCATCGGCGTGGGCGCCCTGGTCATGCTGCTGTGGATCCCGCTGCGCCAGCGGCCCGGCCTCGGCACGATCAGCAACGTCGTGTTCCTCGGCCTGTTCGCCGACGCCGCGATCTTCGTCCTGCCCACGCCGTCGCACCTGGCCCTGCAGTCCTTGTACGTGGCGCTCGGCGTCGTCTCGATCGCGCTGGCCACCGTGCTCTACATCGGCGCCGGCCTCGGCCCCGGCCCGCGCGACGGCATCATGACCGGCCTGGTACGACTCGGCCTGTCGGTACGGCTCGGCCGCTTCCTCATCGAGATCACCGTCCTGGCCGCGGGCTGGCTGCTCGGCGGCCAGGTCGGCGTCGGCACCCTCGTCTTCGGCCTGGCCATCGGGCCGCTGACCCAGCTGTTCATGCGCTGGTTCCCCCTGTCGTGATCCGGCGCCGGGCCCGTCCTGACGCGACAGGAGCGGACCCGGCGCGGGATCACCGCCGCGCGAGTAGCGTCTTCGGCATGCGGATTGAGGACTACGCGCTGATCGGAGACATGCAGTCGGCCGCGCTGGTGGCGAGGGACGGTTCGATCGACTGGCTCTGCCTGCCCAGGTTCGACTCCCCCTCGTGCTTCGCGGCCCTGCTCGGCAGCGAGCGCAACGGCCACTGGTGGCTGGGTCCGACGGGCCGGAGTCCGGCCACCCGCCGCCGCTACCGGCCCGACACACTCATCCTGGAGAGCGAGTGGGACACCCCGACCGGCACGGTACGGGTGATCGACTTCATGCCGCCGCGCGACCGCAACCCCGACGTCGTGCGCATCGTCGAGGGGGTCTCCGGCAGCGTCGAGGTCTCCACCCAGCTCCGCGTGCGCTTCGACTACGGGCGCATCGTGCCGTGGGTGCGCCGCACGAACGGCCACCTCCAGGCCGTCGGCGGCCCCGACTCGGTGTGGCTGCACTCCCCCGTCCCGCTCAAGGGCGGCGACTACGCCCACCGGGCCACGTTCACCGTCGAGGCGGGCGACCGGCTGCCGTTCGTGTTCACCTGGCATCCCTCGCACGAGCCGATGCCGCCGCGCATCGACGCCTCCGAGCAGCTCGCCGAGACCGAGGCGATGTGGACCGGGTGGGTGGCCCGGTGCGCCTACGAGGGCCCGTACCGGGAGGCGGTGACGCGGTCGCTGATCACGCTGAAGGGCCTGACGTACGCGCCGACCGGCGGCATCGTGGCCGCGCCGACCACGTCGCTGCCCGAGGACATCGGCGGCGTGCGCAACTGGGACTACCGGTTCTGCTGGCTGCGCGACGCGACGATGACGCTCGACGCGCTGATCAGCTCGGGCTACCTGGAGGAGGCCGCCGACTGGCGTTCCTGGTTGCTGCGCACCATCGCCGGACGCCCCCAGGACCTGCAGATCATGTACGGCGTCGCCGGCGAGCGCCGCCTGCCCGAGCTGCGCCTCGACTGGCTGGACGGCTACGAGGGCTCCCGCCCGGTCCGCATCGGCAACGAGGCGGTCCAGCAGCTCCAGCTCGACGTCTACGGCGAGGTGATGAACTGCCTGTACGTCTCCCGCACCCGCGGCCTGGCCGCCGACGACCGCGCCTGGACGATCCAGCGCCAGCTCCTCGACTACGTGGAGGACCACTGGGACGAGCCCGACGAGGGCCTGTGGGAGGTGCGCGGCCCACGCCGGCACTTCGTGCACTCCAAGGTGATGTGCTGGGTCGCCCTCGACCGGGCCGTCCAGTACGTCGAGAGGTTCGGCCGTACCGGGCCGGTGGACAAGTGGCGCACGCTGCGCGACGTGATCCACGCCGAGATCTGCGACAAGGGCTACGACCCGCGGCGCAACACCTTCACCCAGTCGTACGGGTCGTCGGAGCTGGACGCGGCGCTGCTGATGATCCCGGTCGTGGGTTTCCTGCCGCACGACGACCCCCGCGTGGTGGGCACGGTCGCGGCGATCGAGAAGGAGCTCATGTCCGACGGGTTCGTCCTGCGGTATCCGCTGGCCGCCGACAACGACGTCGACGGCCTGCCCGGCGGGGAGGGCGCGTTCCTGGCGTGCAGCTTCTGGCTGGTGGAGGTGATGGCGATGCAGGGGCGCAAGGAGGAGGCCGAGGAGCTGTTCGAACGCCTCCTCGGCCTGCGCAACGACGTCGGCCTGCTGGCCGAGGAGTACGACCCCCGCTACGGACGGCTGGTGGGCAACTTCCCGCAGGCGTTCAGCCACGTGCCGCTGATCCACGCCGCCCGCGCCCTGTCACGGGCGTGACGCGCGGGCCGGAACGGGTTTCCGGCCCCGCGCGGAGTGGGACAGACCTCGCATGGGTGAGGAGTGGGACCTGGCCGGCGTGGGCGCGGGACCGGCGGGCTCGGCGGCGGCGCTACGGGCCGCGCAACTACGGCCGGACCTGCGCGTGCTCCTGCTCGACCGGTCCGGCTTCCCCCGCGACAAGCCGTGCGGCGACGGCATCGCCGCGCACGGGCGCGACGAGCTGGCGCTGCTCGGGCTGCCCGCGCTCATCGACGACTACCGGCCCACGCCCCGGCTGACCGTGGTCTCGCCGGGCGGGCTGCGCGTCTCGGCCGAGGCCGCGCGGCCCAACCACGTGGTGCCGCGCCGGGTGTTCGACGCGCGGCTGGTCGAGGCCGCCCGGGCCAGGGGCGTCGAGGTACGCCGCCACCGCGTCAGGGAGCTGGTGCCCGACGGGTCCTGGGTGGTCCTCGACGGGCGGTTGCGGGCCCGTACGGTGGTGGCGGCCGACGGGGCCAACTCGGCGGTGCGCCGGCTGATCGGGCTGCCCGCGGCGGCCGAACGGCACACCGCCCTGGCCGTACGGGGCTACGCCGACGTGCCCGAGTCCGACGACGTGCAGCTCATCGCCATGCAGCGGGCGGGCTGGCCGGCCTACGCGTGGTCGTTCCCGATCGGCGACGGCACCGCCAACGTCGGGTTCGGCATGTTGCTGCCCCGGCTGCGGGCGGCGGGGGCGCCCGGCCGCCAGGTGCTGCACGGGCGGCTGGCCGAGCTGCTGCCCGACCGGCCCGCCCGCGAGCTGCGCGCCCACCACCTGCCGCTGTCGACCGGGCGGCCCGCGCCGGGGGCCGGGCGCGTCCTGCTCGCCGGGGACGCGGCGGGGCTGATCAACCCGCTCACCGGCGAGGGCATCTACTACGCGCTGCTGTCGGGGCGGCTGGCGGCCGAGGCGGCGCTGGAGTCGCCGGACGACCCGCTGACGCGCTACCGGGGCAAGCTGCGTGGCGCGCTCGGGCGGCATCTGCGCACGACCGACGTACTGGCCAGGCTGGCGCAGTCGCCGGGGTTCATCGACGCGGCGATCGCGACCGCCGCGCGCCGCAAGGAGGTGTTCGACCTGCTGGTGGAGGTGGGGCTCGGGGCCGGGACGGTGCCCGCGCCGCTGGCCCTGGCGGTGGGACTGCGCTGGCTCCGCGGCGCGACCGGCCTGTCCCGCTGACCCCCCGGTGGCCAGGTCGGCGGGGGTCGCCGGGCCGTGCCGCCTGTTCGGCGCGCCCGGCCGCCGTCAGGCTGTGAGTACGGCGCCGTTGGCGAGCAGCAGGAGGACGTCCACGGCCGCCACGGCCACGGCGGCGGCGAACGGCGCCCGCGCGGACCGGCCCGCCAGCAGCACTCCCCCGGCCGCGAGCACGGCGGCGGCCGCCATGGCGAGCCACCCCGCGAGGCCGGGGTCCCCCGCGGGCCCGAGGACGAGCAGGCAGGTGGCGGCCAGCAGCGGCACGGGCACCAGCAGCCGCACCCGCGCCGCCCCGAGGCGCTGCGGCCACCCGCGTACGCCGGTCGCCAGGTCGCCCTCGATGTCGGGCAGCACGTTGGCCAGGTGCGCCCCCACGCCGAGCAGCGCCGCGGCGGCCACGGCCCACCACGCCGGCCACGGCTCCCCGGGCAGCCCCAGCGTCACGAACGCCGGCAACACGCCGAACCCGGCCGCGTACGGCGCCCACGACAGGACGGTGGCCTTGAGCCCCAGGTCGTACCCCCAGGCTCCCAGTACGCCCGCGAGGTGCAGCAGGCCCGCCGACCGGCCCGAGGCCAGCGACAGCGGCACGCAGCAGGCCAGCGCCACCAGCGCGGCCACCCGTACGGCGGTCACGCTCACCGTGCCGTCGGCGGCCGGTTTGCCCGCGCGCCCGGCGGCGGCGTCCCGGGCGGCGTCCACGGCGTCGTTGCACCAGCCGACCGACAACTGACCCGCCAGCACGGCGGCGGCCACCAGCACGCAGCCGGCCGCGTCCCGGCCCGACGCCACGGCCAGCGCGGTGACCAGGGCGGTCACGGCCACGGTGGGGCCCGGATGGCAGGCCAGCGCCAGCGCGACGGCCGTACGGACCGGCCCGCCGCGTACGACGGTGACGCCCGCGGGGTCCGGGTCGGTCACACCGCGATCGTAGACCCGGAGATACCCGGCGAGAATTCCCACACGCCGCGTATGGCTTAAATGACCATCGGGGCGGGAAGCGTGCGGGGAGTGAGACGTTGTGGGCGACCTGTCGAGGGAGCACTGCATGACCCGAATCTCCGCAGTCCGTTGCGCGTTCCCTCCTCACCGGTATCCACAGTCCGAGCTCACCGACATGGCCGCCCGCCTGTGCCTCCCCGACAACGCCGACCGCCGCCTCATCGACCGCCTGCACCGCGGCGCGCGCGTGGAGTACCGCAACCTCGCCCTCCCGATCGACCGGTACGAGAAGCTGGACGGCTTCGGCGCCGCCAACGACGCCTTCGTCTCCGTGGCCGTCGAGCTGGGACTGGAGAGCGTGAAGGCGGCCCTGGACGCCGCCGGCCTGGAACCGGCCGACGTGGACATGATCATGTTCACGTCGGTGACCGGCATCGCCGCGCCGTCCGTGGACGCCCGGCTGGCCGCCGCGCTGGGCCTGCGGCCCGACGTCAAGCGGGTGCCCGTCTTCGGCCTGGGCTGCGTGGCCGGCGCGGCGGGCATCGCCAGGCTGCACGACTACCTGCGCGGCTGGCCGGACCACGTGGCCGTGCTGCTGTCGGTGGAGTTGTGCTCGCTGACCCTGCAGCGTGGCGACTCCTCACCGGCGAACCTGGTCGCCGGCGCGCTGTTCGGCGACGGCGCGGCGGCCGTCGTGGCCTGCGGCGGCGAACGCGCCACGGCCGGGCCCTCGGTGGTCGCCACCCGCAGCCACCTGTATCCCGGATCCGAGCACGTCATGGGCTGGCAGGTGGGCGACACCGGCTTCCGGGTGATGCTGGACGCCAGCGTGCCCGACGTGGTCCGCCGTTACCTGGCCGACGACGTGCACGGGCTCCTGGCCGAGCACGGGATCACGGCCGGGGACGTGACGGCGTGGGTGTGCCATCCGGGTGGTCCGAAGGTGCTGGAGGCGGTCTCGGAGGCGCTGGAGCTGCCCGTGGGCGCGCTCGACGTGACGTGGCGCTCGCTGGCCGCCCACGGCAACCTGTCGTCGTCCTCGGTCCTGCACGTGCTCGGCGAGACCCTGGCCGCCGGGCCGCGGGCCCCGGGGACGTGGGGGCTGGTCATCGCGATGGGCCCCGGATTCTGCTCCGAGCTCGTCATGCTGCGCTGGTAGGCGCCCGTCCACGATCCCTCGACTCCGCTGGTGGTTGACCTGTGACCTGGTATCTGGTGCTCATCGTGCTCGTCGGCCTGGAACGCCTGGCCGAGCTGGTCGTCGCCAGGCGCAACGCCGCCTGGAGCATGGCGCGCGGCGGCGTCGTGACCGGGCGGGGGCACTATCCGTGGATGGTGGCCCTGCACACCGGGGTGCTGGTGTGCGCGCCGCTGGAGGTGGCCCTGGCCGGACGGCCGTTCCTGCCCGCGCTGGGCTGGCCGATGCTCGTGCTGGTCGTGGCGGCCCAGGGGTTGCGGTGGTGGTGCGTCACCGCGCTCGGGCCGCGGTGGAACACGCAGGTGATCGTGGTGCCGGGGCTGCCGCTGGTGACGGGCGGGCCGTACCGGTTCCCGTGGTTGCGGCACCCCAACTACGTGGCGGTGGCGGCCGAGGGGCTGGCGCTGCCGCTGGTGCACACGGCCTGGCTGACGGCGCTGGCGTTCACGCTGCTCAACGCCGCGCTGATGGTGGTGCGCATCCGGTGCGAGAACGCCGCGCTCGCCCTCGTGGCCAGGGGGTGAGCCGGTGATCGACGTACTGGTCGCGGGCGGCGGACCGGCGGGGCTGGCGACGGCCATCCACGCGGCGCTGGCCGGGATGGAGGCGGTCGTCGTCGAGCCGCGTGCCGGGCCGGTGGACAAGGCGTGCGGCGAGGGTGTCATGCCGGGCGGGGTGGCCGCGCTGGCGGCGATGGGGGTGCCGGTCGCCGGGCGGGGGTTCCGCGGCATCCACTACCTCGACGGCCGGCGGGAGGCGCGGGCCGCCTTCGCCGCCGGGCCGGGGCTCGGCGTCCGGCGTACGAGCCTGCACGCGGCGCTGTCGCAGCGGGCCGCCGAACTGGGCGTCAAGACGGTCACCGGCCGGATCGCCCGCGCCGAGCAGGACCGGGACGGCGTGTCCGCGGGCGGGCTGCGGGCCCGCTGGCTGGTGGCCGCCGACGGCCTGCACTCCCCGCTGCGCCGCTCGCTCGGCCTCGACCTGCCGGTACGCGGCCCCCGCCGGTACGGCCTGCGCAGGCACTACCGGATCGAGCCGTGGAGCGACTTCGTCGAGGTCCACTGGTCGGGCGCGGGCGAGGCGTACGTCACGCCGGTCGGCGACGACCTGGTCGGCGTCGCGGTCCTCAGCTCGGCGCGGCGCGGCTTCGAGGACCACCTGCGCGGCTTCCCCGGCCTGGCCCGCCGCCTGGACGGCCCGGCCGTCACGCCGGTGCGCGGCGCGGGCCCGCTGCGCCAGGCCGTACGGGCCCGCCGGGCCGGCCGGGTCCTGCTGGTCGGCGACGCGGCCGGCTACGTGGACGCGCTCACCGGCGAGGGCGTCTCGCTGGCCGTGCGCTCGGCGGAGGTGCTGGTCGGGTGCCTGGCGGCGGGGCGTCCGGAGGACTACGAGGGCGCGTGGCTGCGCCTGTCGCGTACGCACAGGCTGCTGACGGGCGCACTGGTCCAGGCCGCCCGCCGCCCCGGCACGGCCCGCCTGGTGGTGCCCGCGGCGCGCCGGCTGCCCCGCCTGTTCACCGGCGTGGTCAGGGTGCTGGCCTGAGCCTTCCCCGCCGGCCCGGCGGTGTGCCGATAATGAACACACACGGTCCCCCCGAAGGACGGTCGCCATGACGGACAAGCTCGTACGGCAGGTGCTGGCCCAGGTCGACGGCCCCGACCCGCGGGTGAACGAGATCGTCTCCGCGCTGGTCGCCCACCTGCACGCGTTCGTGGCGGAGGTGCGCCCCACCGAGGCCGAGTGGCGGGCCGGGCTCGCCTTCCTCGCCGAGACCGGCCGGTGGTGCACGCCGGACCGCGACGAGTTCGTGTTGTTGTCGGACATGCTCGGCCTGACCTCCGCCGTGGACGAGGTCAACCACGCCGGCCCGGAGAACATGACGCCCTCCTCCGTCGAGGGCCCCTTCCACTCCCCCGCCCCGGCGCGCGAGCCCGGCGCGTGGCTCAGCCACGGGCCCGAACGCGGGCGCGGCGTGCCCATGGTGGTGCACGGGCGGGTGCTCGACTGCGACGGCGTCCCGCTGCCCGGCGCGGCCGTCGACCTGTGGCAGGCCGGCGACAACGGCCTGTACGACAGCCAGGACGACGCCCAGGAGCCCGGCAACCTGCGCGGCCTGTTCACCACCGACGAGCAGGGCCGTTACTGGTTCCGTACGATCCGCCCGAGCAGCTACCCGGTGCCCGCCGACGGCACCGCGGGACGGCTGCTGCGCGCGTCCGGGCGGCACCCCATGCGTCCCGCCCACCTGCACTACCAGGTCACCGCGCCCGGCCATCGGCCGCTGACCACGCACGTGTTCCTGGCCGGCGACCCCTACCTGGGCTCCGACGCCGCGTTCGCGGTCAAGGAGGAGCTCGTACGGCGTCCGGTGCCGCGTACCGGGGGGTGGGGGATGGACCGGCCGTACGAGGAGATCGAGTTCGACGTGCGGCTGGTGCCGATCGGCTGGGCCGGCTGAGACCCGCCGGTCAGCCGCCGGGTGGCGGGCGCAGGCCGTCCATGACCAGCCCGAAGAGGTGGTCGCCGCGGGCGGCCAGCGAGGGCGCCTGGTCGAGCATCCAGCTCACGGCGCTGGCCAGCGCGAACAGGTCGAGCCCCGTCACGTCGGCGCGGACGTCGCCGGTGGCCTGGGCGCGTTCCAGCAACCGGCCGCCCGCCTGGCGCATGGCGTGGCAGGAGGCGTGCAGCGGTGAGCCCTCGTCGTTGATCGTGGCCATCATCGAGGCGGCCAGCCCCCGGTAGGCGCCCGCGCCCGCGACGAACGCGCGCAGCCACTCCACCAGCGCCTCGTGCGGCTCGGCGGCGCCGTCCAGCGCCTGGGCGCGTTCGGCGAGCCGGTCGAAGCGCTGCCGCAGCAGCGCTTCGAGCAGCGCCTCCCTGGTCGGGAAGTGCCGGTAGAGCGTGCCCAGGCCGACCTCGGCGCGGCGGGCGACGTCGCGCAGGGACGCCTCGGTGCCCTGCTCCTCGATGACGGCGGCGGCCACGGCCAGGATGCGCTCGCGGTTGCGCTGGGCGTCCGCGCGCCGGTTACGGGGTGTTTCGGTCATCCGGTACCTTCCGGAGATTGACAAGCGGAGCAGTGCTCCGATTATGATCCGGAACACTGCTCCGCATCATAGCGGCGCCCGGCTCCCTGAGGAGAATCGACGATGAAGGCCATCCGCGTGCACGAGGTCGGCGGCCCCGAGGTCCTGAAGCTGGAGGAGGTGCCCCTGCCCGAACCGGGTCCCGGCGAGGTCCTGGTCCGGGTGCACGCCGCCGCGATCAACCCGCCCGACTGGTACGCTCGGCGGGGTTTCGCGAACATCCCGGCGTCCATGCGCCCGGAGATCCACCTGCCCTTCACCCCCGGCTCGGACGTGTCGGGCGTCGTGGCCGCCCTCGGCCCCGGCGTCACCGAGTGGGCCGAGGGCGACGAGGTCTACGGCCTCGTCCGCTTCCCCCGCGTCGGCGACCTGGGCGGCAGGGGGTACGCCGAGTACACCACCGCCCCCGTCGGCCACCTGGCCCGCAAGCCCGCCTCGGTGGACCACGTCGCCGCGGGCGCGGTGCCGATGGCCGGACTGACCGCCTACCAGTACGTCCACGACATCATCGGCCTGCGGCCCGGCAGGCGGGTCCTGGTCAACGGCGCGGCCGGCGGCGTCGGCCACTTCGCCGCCCAGCTGGCCGCCGACCTCGGCGCGTACGTCATCGCCGTGGCCTCGGGCCGTCACGAGACCTTCCTGAAGGAGCTGGGCGTGGCCGAGTTCCTCGACTACACGAAGGTCGCGCCCGAGGACGTCGTACGCGACGTGGACTGCCTGATCGACACCGTGGGCGGCCCGGCGGGCCACCGGTTCCTGCCGGTGCTCAAGGACGGCGGCACACTCAGCCCGGTCTTCCACGGCGAATACCACGACGAGGAGGCGGCACGGCGCGGCATCGTGCGCCGGGGCGGCCAGGTGCGCTCCGACGGGCCGGGGATGGCCGCGCTGGCCGAGCTGATCGACGCGGGACGGCTGCGCGTCGGCGTCGACAGCGTCTTCTCCCTGGAGGAGGCCCCGCGGGCGCACGAGCGCGCCGAGCGGGGCCACATCCAGGGGAAGATCGTGTTGCGCGTGGTCTGACCGGTGCCCGAGCGGGGCCGGGCGGGGGTCAGGTCCGCGACCACCGCTGGTTGGCCCCGCCGTTGCAGGTCCAGATGACCAGCTTCGTACCGTTGGCGGTGGCGTTGTTCGGCACGTCGAGGCACTTGCCCGCGCCGACGGCCGTTATGGAGCCGTCCGTGCCGAGCCGCCACTGCTGGTTGGTCTGGCCGTTGCAGTCCCAGATGATCACGCGGGTGCCGTCGGCGGTGCCGCGGTCGTACACGTCCAGGCACTTGCCGCCGTAGACGCGCAGCTCGCCCGTGGTGGTCGGGGTCCACTGCTGGTTGGGGCCGCCGTTGCAGTCCCAGATCTGGACCTGGGTGCCGCCGGTCTGGGACGCGCCCGGCACGTCCAGGCACCTGCCTGAGCCGGCGCCCTTGATCGCGGTGGCCGCGGGGGGCGTGCCGCCGCCGGTGACGACGTACATGGCGGCGCCGTGGGCGGGCACGGAGGCGCTGACCGTGCCCGTCGAGGAGCCGGTCGTGTGGGCCCACAGGTCGCGTACGGAGTAGGAGGCCGCGGCGCCGAGCCCCAGCGCGGAGGCGGTGGTGGAGACGGTGGCCGCGGCGCTCCCCCGGTTGAGCAGCACGACGGCGACCGAGCCGGCGCCCGTGCCGGTCGCGGCCATCGGCTTGCGCCAGACCTCCAGGTTCCCGTTGTCGGCGATCTTGTGGCCCTGCCTGCCTCCCCAGTCCTGGTTCACGGCGATGACCTCGGTGTTGGTGAGGATCGTCCGGGTCTCGGCGCTCATCGAACGCAGGTCGTTGCCGGCGACGAGCGGCGCGTTCAGCAGCGCCCACAGGCTGAAGTGGGCCCGCGACTCGGTGGCCGTCAGCCCCGCGTTGCCGACCTCCAGCATGTCAGGGTCGTTCCAGCCGCCCGGCCCCGAGTATGCCTCCAGCCCGGCCTGGCTGTCCAGGATGCCCATGACCGAGCCCCAGTTCGCCTGGATGTCGCCCGTGGTGCGCCAGGAGTTGCCGACCGGCATGCCCCAGGTCCAGACGCTGTCCTGACCCCAGTTGCACAGGCTGTAGAGGATCGGCCGGCCGGTCGCGGCGAGGGCGTCGCGCATGGCGGTGTAGCGCTGCTGCGCGCTCTGCCCGAGGTGGTCGCCGCAGTTGTCGTACTTGAGGTAGTCCACGCCCCACGACGCCCACAGGGTCGCGTCCCTGCGCTCGTTGCCGAGGCTAGCCGGGTAGCCCGCGCAGGTCGTGGTGCCGGCCGAGGAGTAGATGCCGAGCTTGAGCCCCTTGCCGTGCACGTAGTCGGCCACGGCCTTGATGCCGCCGGGGAACTTCTGCGGGTCGGGGACGAGGTCGCCGGCCGCGTTCCGGGTCTTGGTGGACCAGCAGTCGTCGATGTTGACGTACGTGTAGCCGGCCGCGGCCATACCGGAGGCGACCATGGCGTCGGCCGTCTGCCTGACGAGGGTGTCGCTGACCGAGCAGCCGAAGCTGTTCCAGTCGTTCCACCCCATTTGAGGCGTTCTGGCCAGGCCGTTCTCCAGGGCGGCGACGGGGGGCGCCAGGGTGGCGGCGGCGGCCGTGAGGCAGGTGGCGGCCAGGGCCAGGGGGAGGGTTGTTCGAAGGATCGCACGCATGGGACTCCTTCAACACCGGGGGGTGAGGATCCAACATGATCCGACTAAATCAAACGGGATCGTCCGTCGGTTTTCGTGTGCAGTCAAGAGGTGCTGATGGATTCTGTTGCTTTTTAGTAAGAACGCCGACGTACAAGGGCTTGCGGATCGGGGCGCTTCGGGCGATGTCACTGTACGTAACCACTTACGTTTCAAATCTCGGGACGATGGCTACTATCTGTAGCGGTTAGGTCATCGAGAGTGATTGGATCGGTGTAATGCGACGATTCATCGCAGCACTTGTCTCTTGCGCCGCGTTCGGCGCCGTCCCACTCGTCACAGCCGGTCAGGCCGCCGCCGAACCGCGTCCGGACGCGCTCGCCTACACGCCCGGCGGCTACGCCGCCGGGAACCCATGGGACGGTGACCGTTCGGAGAACGGCGACCGTAACTGGGACGGCGACCGTCAGTGGGAAGGGGACCGCGACTGGGATGGGGACCGTGACTGGAACGGCGACCAGAACAGGCACGAGGACCACGACCAGCACGGCCACAAGCCCGGGAAGGACGACCGTCAGTGGGACGGCGACCGCGACTGGGACGGCGACCGTGAATGGGACGGCGACCGCGAGTGGGACGGCGACCGTGAATGGGACGGGGACCGTCAGTGGGACGGCGACCGCGACTGGGACAACGACCACAACCGGCACGAAGACCACAAGGGCGACGACCACAAGGGCGACGACCACAAGGGCGACGACCGCAAGGGCGACGACGAGCACGACTGGGTCGGCGACTGGGGCTGGGTAGACGGCGACTGGGACAGCGACCACAAGAGCGACGACCACAAGGGCGACGACCACAAGTGGGACGGCGACCGCGACTGGGACAAGGACCACAAGGGGGACGACGACCACAAGGGGGACCGTGACCACAAGTGGGACGGCGACCAGAACTGGGACGGCGACCGCGAATGGGACGGGGACCGCGACTGGGACGGCGACCGCGAGTGGAACGGCGACCGCGACTGGGACAACGACCACAACCGGCACGAAGACCACAAGGGGGACGACCACAAGGGGGACGACCACAAGTGGGACGGCGACCGTGATTGGGACGGCGACCGCAACTGGGACGAGGACCGCGAGTGGGACGGCGACCGTAACTGGGACGAGGACCGCGAGTGGGACGGGCGTCCGCACAGCTACTACGTCTCTTCGCTGCGGTGCCGCGTCGGCGGCGGCTTCGTGTTCCGTAACTTCCAGAGCCCGACCGACCTCAGCTGCTACGGCGGCCGGTACAACGGCGACTGGGTGACGCGCTACGGCATGTGACGAAAACAACCTGTTTCACAAGGGCGGGCCCGCTTCACGCGGGACCGCCCTTTTCGTGTTCCCCTACGGGCCGCACATGGTGAACGCGACGGACCTGGCCCTGGGCGACGGGCCGAGGATCCGGTAGGTGACGGTGTGCCGGCCGCCCGCCGGGGTGACCAGCCTCCTGGAGTGCACGTAGTCGCTGCGGCTGCCGGCCTGCAGGTGGGACGAGCCGCGCTCGACGACCCGGCCGTCGTAGATCCACTGGTAGGAGAAGGGCGCGCCGGGGCGGCTGGCGTCCACACCGGCGGCGAAGTTCAGCGAGCCGGTGTAGCAGGTGACACCCGCGCTGTTGATTTTCGACGAGCCCTGGACGCGCACGTACGCGAGGGTGAACGAGGCCGCCCGTGTCGCGCTCGGGGTCGGCGTGGGGCCGCCCGTCGTGGAGGTGGCGGAAGGTGTGGACCGTTCCCCCGGCAGGGTGGCCGAGGGGGTGGGGCGCGGGCGGGCCACGCGCTGCCGGGGCGTCCTCGCGGTCCGCGGCTCGGCCGTACCACGCCTGGACGGTCCCGCCGCGGACGTCCGTACGCTCTCGTGGGCGGCGCGCACCTCGGCGTCCGCCTGCCGCTTGCCGGAGTTCCACACCACGACCCCGGCCGCCACGGACACCGTCACCACCCCCGCCACCAGCGCCATCACCGGCAACCGGTGCCCGCTCGCCCACACGGACCGCCCGGGACCGCCGGCGGCGCCCGCCACGCCACCCGCCTTGACGGGGGGAGCCGGATGCGGAGGTGCGGCGGCGGGCGGGCCGGGCTGAGGTTCGCCCAGGAGGAGAGGCAGGACGGCGGACATGGGCGGCCGGGCCTGGGGGTCCTTGGCCAGGCAGGCGCGGACGATCGGGCGCAGCGGGTCCGGCAGGTCGCCGAGTTCGGGCTCGCCGCGCAGGACGCGCCCCGCGACGGCGAGCGGGGCGTCGTCGCCGAACGGCGGCCGTCCCGTCGCCGCGAACACCATCACCGACGCCCACGCGAAGACGTCCGCCGCCGCCCCGGCCGGGCCGCCGTCCAGTTGCTCGGGCGCCTTGTACGCCACCGCCCCGCCGTCGGAGGCGTCCGCGGGCCCGGTCCCCGCCCCCGCCCGGCCGGAGCCCGGGCCGGTGCCGGCGGCGCCGAACCCGACCAGGCGCGGGCCGTCCCGGCCGAGCAGCACGCTGGAGGGTTTGAGGTCGCCGTGCGTGAGCCCGGCCCGGTGCACCGCGGCCAGTCCCGTCGCGGTGCCGACGGCCAGGTGCCGCAGGTGCCCGCCGCCGATGCGGCCCGCCTCCGCCAGCGACGGCCCCTCCACGTACTCGCTCACGATGTACGACAACCGTCCCCACGCCGCGTCGAGCACCCGCGCGACGCCCTGCGGCTCCACCCGGCGGGCCGCCTCCGTCAGGGCGGCGAACCGGTCGCCGGGCACGATCCCGTGCAGGACTTTGACCGCCACCGGCCGCCCGTCGGGCGCCTGGCCCAGGTAGACGACGCCCTGGCCGCCGGAGGCCAGCCATCCGGTGATCCGGTGGGCTCCCAAGGACGTGGGATCTCCGGGGCGTAAGGGCTCTGCGTTCGGCATGAGGGCGTGGCTCCCTGGAGACAGCGGCGGACCGGATCAAGAACTTTAGCGGGATGATTCCGGATCCGCCGCCCCTGGGTTCACCTCACCATTCGGCGAAGGAACCGTCCTCGTGCCGCCAGATCGGCCCGCGCCACCGGTGCCCGCGCCGGGCCGCGTGTTCCACGGCGGCCTCGTCCACCTCGATGCCGAGGCCGGGCCGGTCGGTGCGGACGGCCCGGCCGCCCTCGAACGTGAGCGGCCCCGGGTCCACGAGGTAGTCGAGCACGTCGTTGCCCCGGTTGTAGTGGATGCCGACGCTCTGCTCCTGGATGAGGAAGTTGGGCACGGCGAAGGCGAGTTGCAGGCTCGCGGCCAGCGCGATCGGGCCGAGCGGGCAGTGCGGGGCCATGGAGACGTCGTAGGTCTCGGCCATGGCGGCGATCCTGCGTACCTCCGAGATCCCGCCCGCGTGGCTGACGTCGGGCTGGGCGACCGCGATGCCGTGCCCGATGACGTCGCGGAAGTCCCAGCGCGAGTACAGGCGCTCGCCGGTGGCCAGCGGGATGGACGTGGCGGCGGCCAGCGCGGCGAGGTTGCGCGAGTGCTCGGGCAGCACCGCCTCCTCCACGAACAGCGGCAGGTACGGCTCCAGCAGCGGCAGCAGCCGCCGCGCCATGGCGGTGGACATGCGCCCGTGGAAGTCCACGACCAGGTCGTTGTCCTCGCCGATCGCCGCGCGTACGGCGGCCACCCGGTCGACCACCTCGCGGGTGCGCGCCGGGGTGTCGATCGCGGTCAGCTCGGCCGAGCCGTTCATCTTGACGGCGGTGAACCCGGCCTCCACCTGCGCCGCGGCCAGCTCGGCGACCTCGGCCGGGCGGTCGCCGCCGATCCAGGCGTACATGCGGACCTGCTCGCGCACCGGCTGGCCGAGCAGCGCGTGCACGGGCAACCCGGCGGCCTTGCCGGCGATGTCCCACAACGCCTGGTCGATGCCCGCGACCGCGCTGGACAACACGGGACCGCCCCGGTAGAAGCCGCCCTTGGTGAGCACCTGCCAGTGGTCCTCGATGCGCAGCGGGTCCTCGCCGACGAGGTGGTCGCTCAGCTCGGCGACCGCCGCCCGGACGGTCTCGGCCCGTCCCTCGACCACCGGCTCGCCCCAGCCGGTGATGCCCTCGTCGGTGCGCACCCGCAGGAACAGCCAGCGCGGGGGGACGAGAAAGGTGTCCATGGACACGATCTTCATGCGGCTTCGCTTTCGCTCAGGAGGACGTGGTGGAAACGCTCCACCCGCCGTCGACGTTGAGGCAGGCCCCGGTGATGAACGACGCCTCGGGCGCGGCCAGGAAGGCGACGGCCGCGGCCACCTCCTCGGGGGTGCCGAAGCGGCCCGCGGGCGTCTCGGCGACGGTCGCCGCCCGCTCGGCCGGGCCGATGCCGTCCCAGGCGGGGCTCATGATCGGCCCGGGTACGACGGCGTTGACCCGTACGGCGGGGGCGTACTCGACGGCGAGCTGCCTGGTCAGCGACTGCAGGCCGCCCTTGGCGGCGGCGTAGGGGGCGCAGCCGGGGATGCCGGTCGCCGCGTGCACCGAGGAGGTGATGACGAGCGCTCCCCCGCCCTCGGCCAGCAGCGGGCAGAACGTACGGGCGGCCAGGTAGGCCGCCTTCAGCGTGACGTCGATCTGCAGGTCCCAGTCGGACTCGGGCAGTTCGTGGACCGGCCGCGCGGGCACGACCCGGCCGGGGCCGTTGGCGTGCAGCACGTCGAGGCGGCCGAAGCGGGACAGCACCTCCTCCTTCAGCCGTGCCCAGCCGGCCGGGGAGGCGACGTCGCAGTGGACGTACGCGCCGCCGACGGATTCCGCCACCCGCGCGCCGCGCTCGTCGGCCACGTCGGCGAGCAGGACGCGGGCGCCCTCGCCGGCCAGCCGGGCGGCGGTGGCCGCGCCGATGCCCGAGGCGGCGCCGGTGAACAGCGCGGCCATGCCCTCGAAACGGCCCTTCATGCGACTCCTCTGAGATCGGCTTCCTAATAAATACTATTTTATACTTAGTTGTCGAGATTTCTCCCCCATTGGACAGGCGGCAGCCCCTCGCACTACGTTAACCATCAGCGCTACTGACGATCAGCGGCACTGACGAAAAGGAGTTGAGGGAATGATCCTCATCACGGGCGGGCTCGGCTTCATCGGCACCCACACCGCGCGGGCGCTGCTCGACCTGGGCGAATCCGTCGTGCTCGTCCAGCGCCGGGCCCCCGAGGTGCCCGCGCAGCTGGTCGGCGAGGCGGACGGGCGGCTCGTCGTCGAGCAGGCCGACCTCACCGATCGGGCCGCCCTGCTCGGCCTGGGCGACCGGCACAAGATCACCGGAATCGTGCACCTGGCGGGCTCGGTGCCGTGGCCGCCCGCCGCGGACGAACCGGTCGAGGGCGCACGGAAGTCGGTCGCCGGCCTGCTCAACGTCTTCCACGCCGCCGCCGAATGGCAGGTGTCGCGGCTCGGCCTGGCCAGCACCATCGGCGTGTACGGCGGCGTCGAGGCCCCGAGCCCGCTGACCGAGGACCTGCCGCTGCCGATGACGGCCCACCACCCGATCCCCACGTTCAAGAAGATCGGCGAGCTGGTGGCCGACCATCTGGCCGGGGCCACCGGCCTGGACGTGGTCAACCTGCGCATCGGCGCGATCTGGGGGCCGCTCGGCCACCCGCGCTCGCCGTTCTTCCTCCTGCCGCAGCTCGTGCATGCCGCCGTACGGGACGAGGTGCCCGACCTGACGAGCCCCGCGTGGGGTGCGTACGCGGAGGACGGCGGCGACCTGTGCTACGTCAAGGACTGCGGGCGGGCGATCGCGCTGCTCCAGGTGGCCGATCAGCTGCGGCACCGTACGTACAACGTCACCGGAGGGCGGATGACCACCAACGGCGAGGTCGCCGAGGCGATCGGGCGGGCCGTGCCCGGCGCGCGGGTCGAGCTGCGCGAGGGCCGTGACCCCGCCGGCCCCGGCCGCGACCTGCACCTCGACATCACCCGGCTGCGCGAGGACACCGGCTTCGAGCCCGCCTACGACACCGCGTCCGGAATCGCGGACTACGTCTCCTGGCTGCGCGCGGGAAACGCCCGCTGACGACCCCGGCGCGCATGTGCCGCCAGGGGCATGCCCTACGATGAGATCACTCTGAACCTGCGTTTCCCCGGAAGCACGCCGCAGAGCGGGAACGCGACACCCATCGAGGTGCATGGAGGGGCGGCACGTTCCTTTGCCGTTCTCTTCTTTCGGAGGCATCCATGAACGTCGGCCTCGGCCTGCCCATCGCCGACCCCGCCCTTCTGCTCGACTGGGCCGCTCGCGCCGACGCGGGCCCGTTCAGCACGCTGGGCCTGCTCGACCGGCTCGTCTACGACAACCCCGAACCGCTCGTCACCCTCGCCGTACTGGCGGGCGCCACCAGCCGGGTCCGGCTGCAGACCGAGGTGCTGCTGCCGCCGCTGCGTGAGACGGCGCTGCTGGCCAAGCAGGCCGCGACGCTCGACCGGCTGAGCGGCGGCCGGCTGGTGCTCGGCCTCGGCGTGGGCGGCCGCGCCGACGACCACGCCGCCGCCGGGACCGGCCTGCGTACCCGGGGGCGGCGTATGGACGAGCAGCTTCCCGTGTTGCGGCGGCTGTGGTCGGGCGGCCCGTTCAGCGACGAGGCCGGGCCCGTCGGGCCCGCGCCCGCCCGTCCCGGCGGCCCGGAGTTGTTGTTCGGCGGGTTCAAGCCGGTCGCGCTCGAACGTGTCGCCCGGTGGGGCGACGGCTTCCTCGCCGCCGCGCCGCCCGCCTGGGTGGGCCCGCTGTTCGACGCCGTACGCACGTCCTGGAAGGAGCACGGACGCGAGGGCGCGCCGCGCCTGGTCTCCCAGATCACCGTGGCGCTCGGCCCGGACGAGGTGATCGAGGACGCCCGCGCCTCCATGGGCGCCTACTACGCGACCTCGGGCGCGTCCGACTACATGTTGTCCGGGCTGCACACCACGCCCGCCGCGATCCGCGACGCCCTCGCCCGGCTCCGGGACCTGGGCGCGGACGAGGTCATGCTCTACTGCTGGGGCCGCGACCCCGGCCACGCCGAGCGGCTGGCCGACCTCGTGTGATCCCGGCGTGGCAGCATGAACGCGACCGCTGACCCCGCGAGGAAAGGCCCATATGAACACCGCGGACCTGTACGACGAGCGCGGCGACGAGCTCGACTCCTGCGACCTGCAACTCCGCCAGTACGGCGGCCGCCGCGCCTTCCACGGCACGATCGCCACCGTACGCTGCCACCAGGACAACGCCCTGCTCAAGGCGATCCTGTCGGAGCCCGGCGAGGGACGGGTCCTGGTGGTGGACGGCGGCGGCTCGCTGCACGCCGCGCTGGTGGGCGACGTCATCGGGGGCGAGGCGGTCGCGGCCGGATGGGCGGGCGTGGTGATCCACGGCGCCGTCCGGGACGTCGTCGCGCTGCGCGAGCTCGACCTCGGCGTCAAGGCGCTCGGCTCGAACCCGCGCAAGGGCGGCAAGACGGGCGCGGGCGAGCGGGACGTGCCGGTGACGTTCGGCGGCGTCACGTTCTCGCCGGGGGCCGAGCTGTTCAGCGACGACGACGGCATCCTCGTCACCCGCGTCCCGGCCTGACCCCCGGTCGCCGACCTGGGCCGTCAGGCTCTGCGCTCTGAGAAACGCGAGAAGGGCGTCCCCCGCGGGGAACGCCCTTCTCACACGTCTTCCTACTTCTTCACCGACACCGTGGCCGTGCTGGCAGCATCCCTCTGCTGCCACGCACCGGTCTCGAACGGCACCGGAGCAGCCTTCTTACCGACCCCGTCGCCCCACTTGGTGATCACGTACTGGATCTTGATGTGGCCCTCACCCGACACACCATCCACACCCAGCGTGTCCGGATTGAACCGGCCACCAGTCAGCTCCGCGAACGTCTTGGCATCCAGGTCCAGCATCACCCCACGACTGGAGGGGTCACCAGGACCACGGTCACCCACGAAGAACGGCAGCTTCTTACCCTGATAGACCACATACCCCTCGGTCATCAGCGGCCACGACGGCGAAGCGGCAAGACCCTTCTGCATCGGCTTACCAGCAGCCGGCAGACCCGTGTCACCAGCACGACCCGAAGAGTCGTCCCAGAAATACGACGCGGTAGTAGCCCCGGCCAGCACACCCTGACTACTGGCGGCAGCCGTCTTGGCGGCGGCGGTGGTGGTGGTGTCGGCGTCGGCGTTGGCGGAATGGGCCGCGGCGCCGATGGTCAGCGCGGACAGCGCAGCGGCCGAAAGCATGGCGAACGAACGCAGGCGAACAGCAGTCATCAGGCAATCTCCTAGGTGACATCGATCACGAGGGGGCGTGCGCTCGCATGACTCAGACAAGACATAAAAGGTCGTAGCCGGGCACAAGGGCCTCAGGTCGCTACGTGGAGCGCAAACAGATGCGGGTGGTTGACGCGGACGTGATGGTGTCCGGGTCGTTCACCGGCTGGATAGATACAACACTAACCCAAGAAACGGACAAACGCAAACCAAACACCCCAAAACGGGCAATGATCTACCCTTGAACCGCAAACCCCAGGCAAACAGCATCAACCACAGCCAAAGCCCACGGGGTATGACTATGTAAACCACCGGCAACGACCCGGCATTCCCCCCATGACCTGGACATTCTCCCCAGGACGCGCATGCCCCGCCCACAGGGGCTCCCAGCCGTTTGCAAGGCGATCCAAGCCCGTTGCCAGTGCCGTCCGAGATCGTTCTCACCAGCGTCAGCGCAACGGACACGAGGTGAGGAATGGCGACGACGGTCAGCGCGTCCACTCTCAACGGGCGTCATCACAAGGCGGCACTCACGGTCTTCATGGTGATCGTGGTGGCCCACTGGGGCGAGCACCTGGTGCAGGCCGTGCAGGTCTACGTCTGGGGGTGGCCGCTCAGCGAGGCGCGCGGGGTGCTCGGCCTGCCCTTCCCGTGGCTGGTGACCTCGGAGTGGATGCACTACGGGTACGCGCTGCTCATGCTCGTGGGGCTCGTCCTGCTGCGCAAGGGGTTCGCCGGCCGGTCGCGCACGTGGTGGAACATCTCCCTGGGCATCCAGGTCTGGCACCACATGGAGCACCTGCTGCTGCTGGGGCAGAAGCTCAGCGGGCTGAACCTGATGGGACGGCCGGTCCCGACCAGCGTCCTGCAGCTCTTCCTGCCCAGGATGGAGCTGCACCTGTTCTACAACGCCGTCGTCTTCGCGCCGATGGTGGTGGCGATGGTGCTCCACCGCCGGGCCTCCGAGCACGCCGGGGCCGCCTGCACCTGCGCGGTGGCGCACTAGGTCATGGCGGTCACCAGGCGACGTCCGAGCGGGTTCACGGTGGCGCTGGCCCTGGTGGGGCTGGCGCTGCTGTTCGTGTCCGTCCCCGAGATCGGGCCCGTCGTACGGGCGGCCCGCGCCGACGGGGTGAGCGGCGTGTTCACGGCCGGGGAACTGCGGTGCGTACGGCATCCCGGGCACGAGTCCTGCGTCTGGGCCGGGGACTTCACCTCCGGCGACGGCCGCGTCCGGCGGCGCGACGTCGAGCTGTACGGCAGCGACCGCGGCACCCTGACGGCCGGCCAGGCCACGGCGGCCGTGGACACGGGACGCGAGACCCGCGTCTACGGCCCGGACGGCTCGGACGAGTGGCTGTTCACCGGGCTGCTGATGCTGGCCGGGGCCGCCGTGCTGACGGTCGCCGCCAGGCGGGCGAGGCGGCCCGCCGCCGGATCCCGTACGCGGGCGGTGGAGGCGAGCGGCGACCCGTACGATTCCTCCAGCCTTTCGGGATCTTTGTGAGGTATGCGTGTTCGGAATCATCCGTCCGTGCGGTGAGCACGGGTGCGCCGCGGTACGTGAGGCATGGCGGGCGCACCTGTGCGGGCTCTGCCTGACGCTGCGGGACGGGCACGGCCACGCCGCCCGGCTGGCCACCAACTACGACACGCTGATCCTGTCCGTGCTCACCGAGGCCCAGTTCCCGGCCGCCGTGCCGCACCGGACCGCCGGGCCGTGCGCGCTGCGCGGGTTCCGCTCCGCCGACGTGGTGGACGCGCGGGCACGCGGGGCCAGGCTGGCGGCGGGGGTCTCGCTCGTCCTGGCCGCGGGCAAGCTGCGCGACCAGGTGGCCGACGGCGACGCCGCCCCCGGTACGGGTCCGGCCCGCCGCCTGCTCGCGGCCCGCTGGGAGGAGGGCGGCGCCCGGCTGGCGTCCGGCGCCGGCTTCGACATCGCCGTGTTGTCGGCGACGGTCGACCGCCAGCTCGAACGCGAGCGCCGCGCGGTCGCCGCCCTCACCGCCGAGCCCGACGCACCCGCCGAGCCCCCCGCTCCCCCATTAGGGCTGCTCGAACTCACGGCCCCGGCCGAGGAGGCGGTGGCGGCGGCGTTCGCCCATACGGCGGTGCTGGCCGGGCGGCCCGGTAACGCGGCGGCCCTGGCCGAGGCGGGCACGTTCTTCGGCCGGATCGCGCACCTCCTCGACGCCGTCGAGGACCAGGCGGACGACGACGAGCGGGGCGCGTTCAACCCGCTGACCGTCACCGGCACCGGCCGGGAGGCGGCGCGGCGGCTCTGCGACGACGCCGCGCACGGGCTCTCCCTCGCGCTGGCGGACCTGGACCTGGAGGAACGGCACCTGGTGGACCGGCTGCTCGGCGTCGAGGTGCGCCAGGCGGTCGAGCGCACGTTCGGCGCGACCTCGGCCTCCTACCGGCGGCCCGGGTGGGTGCGCAAGTCGGCGGCGGGCGTGGCCACGTTCCTGACCTGCGGGGTCTGGCGGCCGAGGTGGAGCAAGAAGGCGGGACGGCCCTGCGAGGACCGCTGCTACCTGGGCGACGGCAGTTGCTGCGACTGCCCCGACTGCTGCAACGGCTGCGACTGCGGAAGCTGACCCGCCCCCGTCTTCAGGCCGTACCGACAAAAGGTGCGAAACGTGCATCGTGCACGTTCGTGCAGGTCTGTTGACCATCCGTTCACAGGCACGTCACAGTGGCGCGACACCCCAGCACTGACTCAAGGAGTGCCTGTGACTACCCTCCGCTATATACGCGCGACATCCCGATCAGTGATGCCACCGACGTGCTCGTCGTGGGCGGCGGCCCCGGCGAGCAGGCCGCGGCCGTCGCCGCCACACCGACACCCGCCCGCCGGTCGCCAGCGAGGCGGCCAGCGCCATCACCACGAAGCTCAGCCCCACCATGACCAGCGCGAACCCGAACTTCTGCGGCGCCGGCGCGCTGGGCGTCAAGGACGGCCGCGACGTCCCCCTCGGCGGCGGGGACGCCGAGGGCGGCGAGGCGTCGTCCGCGCTCACGGATGGCGCTCCAGCAGAACGTGCGCGGTGATCTCGTCGATGACGAGGTCGGTGACGTAACCGCCGGTGAGGGCCGCGTGCAGGGCGTCGATCTTGTGGTCACCCGACACCGCGCAGATCCGGTGTTTCACCTGCCGGAGCTGGTCGAGGTCGGGTCCACTCGTCCGGGCGTTGAAGCTGACGCCCTCGTGCGATCCGTCCAGGCGGTAGAACGTGGTGGCGATGTCGCCCACGGCGCCGTCCTGCCTGAGTGAGGCGAAGTCGGCCTCGTCGAGGAAGTAGCCGCTCAGGTAGGGGCTGCTGGGCACGCCGTCCGTCACGGTGCCGACGCTGAAGAGCACGGCGTCGGCGCTCTGCTGCAGCTCGACGACCCGCCGCACGCTCCGCTCCGCCAGCAGCAGCTCCTTGGTACGCGGCGAGTCGAAGAACAGCGGCAGCGGGAACTGCTGGACGTACGCGCCGAACGCCGCCCCGAACGCGGTCAGCACGGCGCCCGCGTAGTGCATGCCCGTCGTGCGGGCGTTGCCGAGGCCGTTGAGCTGCACGATCTGGCAGTTGGCGGTCTGCTTGGGGACCAGGCAGCGGCTGATCGCGTTGACCATCGTGCCCCACGACAGGCCGATGATCATGTCGGAGTCGAACACCGAGGTGAGCAGCCGTGCCGTGTAGACGGCGCAACGTTCCAGCCGCTCGACCGTCGAGGCCGTGGCGGGCACCGGCACCACGTGCGCGTGCACGCCGTAGCGGCCGGCGAGATCCGCCTCGCTGCGCGTGGAGCGCGAGCGCGGCGGCATCACGCGGATCTCGACCAGGCCCACGTCCCGCGCGTACGCGAGCAGCCGGGACACCGTCGACCGGGAGGCGCCGAGCTCCCGGGCGATCGTGTCCATGGTGACACCGTGCAGGTAGTACTTCCGGGCCGCCCACAGGGCGTCCTCCACCCTGTGGCCCGCGGCCGGGCGCTCGCCTTCGACGGACATACGGCCTTCCTACAGCCGAGGACCGCGGATCAGCAAGCGTCCTACCAGGTGAGAGAGCCCCGGCGGCGCAGCCGGAAGGCGACGGCGGACATCCACCACATCGCGCCGGTGACGCCGACGGCCAGCGTCAGCGAACCACCCTGGCCGCCGCTCATCGCCCAGCCGTTCCCGGCGATCACGGCCAGGCCCGCCAGGACGGACGCGACCGCCGGGCCGCGGGCGCCCGCCCGGAAGAAGTGGCGGGCGAGCACGAAGCAGGCCGCCGTCAGCGCGACGAAGCTGATCGACCCCGAGACCATGTGCAGCACGGCGTGCCAGCTCATCGTGGTGGGCGGGCCCATGGGAGTGCCGGCGGGGAAGCCGTCGCCGGGGTCCATCCGGAAGATCCCCGCGGCGATCATCCCGATGCCTTCGACCAGCACGAGGCGCGGGAGCCATCTGCTGTCGACGGCCCGGCGCAGGCCGTACGAGCCGGCGATCATCAGGGCGCCGACGACCAGGAAGTCGGCCACCTGGAGCCAGCCGAGCGAACCGGTGGCCAGCTGGCTGAGCGGGTGGCGCAGGATGTCGAAGCCCTCGCGGGTGAGCACCTGGGCCAGGTTGACCACCGTCCAGAGGGGGGCGGCGAGGGCACCGGCGGTCAGCAGGGTGCGGGTCGAGCCGGGGGACGCGGTGGTGGTGATGGCGGTCATGGTGGGTGTCCTTTCGTGTTCTACTGCATACGCGACGAACGAGCGATGTGACAGGGAACGCACATGAGATTTCTGCTGACGAACGCGAACGAGCCGCGCGACGACGAGACCCTGCACGTGGAGATGGGCAGGTTCATCCAGGAGCTCACCGAGGCGGGCGTGCTGCTCGCCTCGGGCGGCATGGAACTGGGCGGCACGATGGTGCGGTCCACCGGCGGCGAGCTGACCGTGACCGACGGGCCGTACGCCGAGGCCAAGGAGCTGGCGGGCGGGTTCGCCCTGGTCGAGGTCGCCTCACGGGAGGAGGCATTGGAGATCTCGCGGCGCTTCTTCGCGATCACCGGCGACGGCGAGTGCCACATGCGCCAGATCTACTGATGGACGCCGTCACGGCGGTCTGGCGGCAGGAGTCCGCGCGGATCGTCGCCGGGCTGGCCAGGATGACCGGCGACGTGGGCCTGGCCGAGGAGTTCGCCCAGGACGCGCTGGCCGCCGCGCTGGAGACCTGGCCTCGGGACGGCGTACCGGACAACCCCGGCGCCTGGCTGATGACCACGGCCAAACGCCGCGCCCTCGACCACCTGCGCCGCGACCGGCGGCACGAGCGGGCGATCCGCGAGCTCCGGCCGGAGCAGCCCGGCCAGGACGAGCGGCCCGGGGACGACGTGCTGCGGCTGATGTTCGTCTCCAGCCATCCCGTGTTGCCGGCCGAGGAGCGGACCGCGCTGACGCTGCGGCTGCTCGGCGGGCTGACCACGGCGGAGATCGCCCGCGCGTTCCTGGTGCGGGAGGCGGTCGTGGCCGGACGTCTCGCGCGGGCCAGGCGCACGCTCGCCGAGGAGGGGGTGCCGTTCGAACTGCCGCGGGGGGCCGAGCTGGCCGGACGGCTGGCGTCCGTGCTGGAGGTCATCTACCTGATCTTCAACGAGGGCTACTCGGCCACGGCGGGCGACGACCTGACCCGGCCCGCCCTGGCGCTGGAGGCGTTGCGGCTCGGGCGGCTGCTGGCCGGGCTGGCTCCGGCGGAGGCCGAGGTGCACGGGCTGGTGGCGCTCATGGAGATCCAGCAGTCGCGCTCGGCCGCCCGTACCGGGCCGTCCGGGGAGCCGGTGCGGCTGCACGAGCAGGACCGGGCGCGGTGGGACCGGCCGCTGATCGCGCGCGGGTTCGCCTCCATGCTCAGGGCGCGGGAGGCGGGCGGGGGGCTCGGGCCGTACGTGTTGCAGGCGGCGATCGCGGTCTGCCACGCCCAGGCGCCCAGCGCGGCCGACACCGACTGGACGCAGATCGCGACGCTCTACGACGCGCTGGTCCGGCTGGCCCCCTCCCCGGTGGTACGGCTCAACCGGGCGGTCGCCGTCGGCATGGCGGCCGGGCCCGAGGCGGGGCTGGCGCTGGTGGACTCGCTGCTGTCGGACCCCGCGCTGCGGGACTACCATCCGCTGCCGGCCGTCCACGGCGACCTGCTGGCACGGGCGGGGCGCGATGCCGAGGCCGCGACGGCGTTCGAACGGGCCGCCGCCCTGACCCGCAACGCCGCCGAGCGTGCCTTCCTCCTGGCCCGCGCCGCCCGCCACCGCGCCGACGGCCCGCAGGTCGCCGCCGCGCTCGGCGAGACGGCGGACCGGTTCCTGGCGCGGGACGACCTGGACGCGGGCACGATCCGGTCCTACGGGCAGACGTTGCGGCGGCTACGGCTGGACCTGGGGGCCGCCACACCTCTGGCGGAGATCACCGCCGCCCTGGTGGCCAGGGTCTTCGCCGCCGCCTGGGGCACGGCCGCGCCCAGGACCTGGAACCGCCACCGCGCGGCCGTACGGTCGTTCAGCGTGTGGGCGGGCCTGGATGACCTGTCGGCCGGGCTGGACAGGAAACACGACGACCGGACGCCGCGCCCGGCCGTGGACGATCGGGCCCTGGCCGCGCTCTGGCGGCACCCGTCGCCGCGGGAGCGGGCGTTGTGGCGGCTGGTGCACGAGTCGGGCGCGCCCGCCGCCGCCGTCCTCGCGCTCGACGTCGAGGACCTCGACCTGCCCGCCCGCCGCGCCGCCGCGATCGCCTGGGGCGACGGCGCCGCGGCCCTGCTGGAGGAACTGGTCGCGGACCGGACCGGCGGCCCGCTCTTCCTGGCCGACCGCCGGCCCGCCCCCGCCCGCCGGCCGGACCCGGCCGACCTGTGCCAGCAGACCGGCAGGCGCCGCCTGTCCTACGAACGCGCCGAGTACCTGTTCAAGCAGGCTTCGGGCGGCTACACCCTGAGCCAGCTCGCAGCGTCCGCACGCCGATCGAGGCGGCCCGAGCGCCAGGCCGCCACCGCGAGCAGCAGGGTCCCGGCGTACTGGCCGACCGAGCAGGCGACCGGCAACAACCACGGCCCGTAGGAGATGTCGACGTATCCGGCCATGACGGCCCGGGTGGTGGTGTCCAGGCCGAGCGTCTCGGTCAGCCGGAAGGCCGTCTGGTCGGCCCCGGCGAAGTACAGCCGGGCGAAGAGCCCCACGACGACGAGGGTGCTCCCCCAGAACGCCAGACGGGTGCCGACGAGCTGCCCGAAGGCGACGAAGGCGGGAAACAGCAGCACGGCCCCCGCCACGAACACCGCGAAGGCGGCCGTCATAAGCGCCGGGTCGGCCACGTAGGAGGCCAGCTGGCCGGGCGCCGCGAACTCCTGCCGCGCCGCCCACTCCCGCTGCGGCGGCGGCAACACCGTCTGGGTGGCCAGGTACCGCAGGACGAATCCGGCCAGCCAGACCAGCGGCCCGAGGATCAGAGTGACGCCGCCGATGAGACGGCCGGGGAAAGGCATGGGACCGACGATGACGGACGGGCCGGGCGCCGCCATCCCCCGAAGGTCAACCGCCGTACCTGACGAAGGTCAGGTACGGCTACCCCTGGGCGGGCGCGGCGATGGGGCTGTAGTGCAGGCCGGCGGGCAGGAGGCGGTCGCCGTCGCGGACCCAGATCTGGGTGACGCGGAAGCGGCCGTCGGCCGGGGTGCCCTGGTAGGCCGCCTCCTGGGTGATCTGGCCGACGACGACGGTCGTGTCGCCGTAGACGCGGGCGCTGAGCTGCTCCCAGGTCATCGACCGGATGACCAGGGCGCCGCTCGCGTAGCCCGCCGGCCACTGCTTCTTGTCCAGGACGAAGCCGAGCGGGCCGACCAGCGTGAAGTCGTCGGCGAGCAGGTCGGCGAGGGCGTGGCCGTCCCCGGCCCGCTGTGCCGCCACCCATGCGCGGTTGAGTTCGTCGATGTTCATGATGAACCTCCTCGTTCCCGAAGCTAGACATCTAAGCGTTAGATGTCAAACGATTAGATGTCAATGCTACGATGAGGCCATGACGGTACGTCCTTCCGGCCCGCCGATCGGTCTGCGGCTGTCCGGCACGGCCAGGCAGGTGGGCAGGGCGTTCGACGACGCGCTGGCGCGGGCGGGCGGCTCGACGCCCGCCTGGCAGGTGCTGGTCTCGCTCAAGTCGCGCAAGCTCGGCAACCAGCGGGAGCTGGCCGAGGCCATGGGCATCCAGGGGGCGACGCTGACCCACCATCTCAACACGATGGAGCGCGACGGGCTGCTCACGCGGCGCCGCGATCCGGACAACCGGCGGGTGCACGTGGTGGAGCTCACCGAGGAGGGCGAGCGGCTGTTCCACCGGCTGCGGGAGGTGGTGACGGCCTTCGACCGGCAGTTGCGCGCCGGTCTGGGCGAGGAGGAGCTGGCGGCGTTCGAACGGGTGCTCGCCCGCCTCCTGGAGAACTCCCGGCAGCGGTGAGGAGGGTCAGCGGGCGGAGATGTGCAGGACCTCGCCGGCCTTGTGATAGCCGACGCGGGCGTAGACCCGGCCCGCCGCGTCGTCGGCCGGGGTGAGGAACGGCATGGTGATCCCGGCGCCCGCGCCGGCCCTGGTCAGCAGGGCGGTGACCGCTCCCCCGACGCCGCGCCGCCGATGGGTGACGCGCACGGCGATGCCGGCGACCTCGGCCACGCCGTCCTGCGGGCCGCCGAGCTGGCCGGCGCCGACGACCTCGCCGGTCGCGGCGTCATGGGCCGCGGCGACCAGGCCGCCACGGTCGAGTACGCCGCGCAGCCGGGCGACGTCGTGCACGGTGGCCTCCGGCGCGTCGAACGCCTCGTTCATCACCCGCGCGACCTGCCACAACCCGGGCTCGTCGGTCACCAGCGCGACCCGTACGCCGGCGTCGGCCGGCACGTCGGCCGGCGGCCCGGCGGGCGGCCCGGCCGGGCACACCAGCAGCGGGTAGCGGCCCTCGGCGGCGAACCCGGCGGCCAGCAGGGCGTCCTCCACCTTGGGGGCGACCTGCGGCACGTACTCCAGGCGGGGTGTCCGGCCGCGCTCGCGGAAGGCGGTGACCAGGGCGGCGACGTCCTCGGGGGTGGGGGCGAGGTCGTCGTCGGGGACGGCGTAGTTGAAGGGGAGCGCGTCGTCGTGCTCGTCGAAGCGGATCAGGAACGGCCCGGCCCGGTGGCCCCGGGGCCCGGCCGCGGCTCGCAGGTACGCATGCACGCGGGCACCCAGCACGTGAAATCCTCTCCTCGGCGTACGACCGTCACACGGTAGGGCCGCGCCCGCCGCCGGGCAACCGGGTTTCCTGGCGAAGGCCGGGCGGGGTCAGGCGGCCAGCCAGAGGTCGGGGCCGAAGACCTCGTAGTGGATGTCGCGCGGCGCGACGCCGGCCTCGATGAGCTGGGCGCGGGCGGCGCGCATGAAGGCCAGCGGGCCGCACATGTACGCGACGGCGCCCTCGGGGATCGCCACGCCGGTCAGGTCCATGCGGCCGGTACGGGGGCCTTCGCCCTCCTCGTACCAGAACAGGCCGCCGGGGCCGGCCAGGCGTTCCATGTCGGCGCGCAGGGCGTGCCGGTCGGGCGAGCGGTCGGCGTGCAGGACGAGGACGGGGCGGTCGTCGCCGGCGCCGGCCAGGTGCTCCAGCATGGCGACGATCGGGGTGCAGCCGATGCCCGCCGAGACGAACACCAGCGGCGCCCGGCCCCCGGCCAGGGTCACCTCGCCGAACGGCGCGGACAGGGTCAGCTCGCCGCCCGGCCGGACGGTGTCGTGCAGCAGCGCCGACACCTCGCCGTCGCGCTTGACGGTGATGCGGCGCAGGCCGTCGGCGCCGGAGCCGGACAGCGTGTACTGGCGGAGCTGGTGTACGCCGTCGGGCATGCGGACGCGGACGCTGACGTACTGGCCGGGCAGGGCGGGCGGCACGGGTTCGTCGCCCACCGGGGCCAGGACCAGCGAGACCGTGTCGGCGGTCTCCTCTCGGCGCCCGGTCACCCGCCACTGCCGCCAGGTGCCGCCGTCGCGGGCGCCGGCCTCGGCGTAGATGCGGGCCTCCATGGCGATCAGCGCGCCGGCCATCAGCCAGTAGACGGCGTCCTGGGCGGCGGCCACCTCGGGCGTGACGGCGTCGCCCAGCACCTCGGCGATCGCGCCGAACAGGTACTTGTGCACGATGACGTACTGGTCGTCGGTCACGCCGACGGCCGCGTGCTTGTGCGCCACGCGGGCCAGCAGGTCGTCGGGGCGCTCGTCGGGGTGTTCCAGGAGCATGGTGGCGAAGGCGGCGATCGAGCCGGCCAGCGCCCTGCGCTGCTCGCCGTTGCGCTGGTTGCCCCGGTTGAACAGGCCGTCGAGCAACTCGGGACGGTCGGCGAACATCGTGTCGTAGAACCGGGCGGTGATGTCGTCGAGGGCCGCTCCGACGACGGGCAGGGTGGCGCGGACGACCGCCGCCGATTCACCTGACAGCATGGGGGACCTCCAGAGGGAAGGCAGCACGAAGCCGCCGCTCAGATAATTGGTATCTGAGATACATATTAAGGAGCCCCGGCGGCGGCCCTCTCCGCGGGGGTGGTCAGCGACAGCAGGACGGGGCCCGTGGGGGCGTCGATCAAGGAGGCGACGGTCACCGTGTCGAGCGAGGCGTAGAAGGCCTCCTGCGCCTGGCGCAACGCCGTACGCAGGCGGCAGGCGGCACGCAGCGGGCACGGCGGGTCGTCCGCGCAGCCGACCACGTCGCCCGCCGACTCCAGGGAACGGACGAGGAAGCCCACGGACGCGTCCCGCCCCCGCGCGGTGAGCTGCAACCCGCCGCCCCGCCCACGCCTGGCCTCCACCACGCCCAGCTCGCCCAGCCGCGCCACCGCCTTGGCCGCGTGCGTGTACGGCACCGCCAGCATGCCGGCGATTGCCCGGGTGGTCAGCAGCTCCTCCTCCCGCGCGACGGCCAGGCGCATGACGATGCGCAGGGAGATGTCGGTGAAGGCGGTCAGGCGCATGGATTCACGGTAGGCGCACCGCGGGGGTCATCGCGTCACCAGCGGTCGAGATGCAGGACCTCGTCGAGCGGCTGCCGGGCGGCCGGACCGAAGGTCTCCCCCGTGTAGTACGCGGTGGGCAGCAGCACGCCCTGGCGCACCTCGGCGGGGATGCCCAGCAGTTCGGCGATCTCGCTCTCGTACTCCAGGTGCAGGGTGGTCCACGCGCTGCCGAGGCCGCGGGCGCGGGCGGCGAGCATGTAGCTCCACGCGGCGGGCAGCAGCGAGCCCCACAGCCCGGCCTGGTTGCCCTCGGGCAGGCCGCCGCCGGGGAGCTCGATCGCGCCGATCACCAGCACCGGGACGTCGCCCATGTGCTCGGCCAGGTACGCGGCGCTGTCGCTGACGCGCTCCTGCGTCGCCGCCCGCGCCGGGTCGTCCCGGAACATCGACCGGGCCGAGCCGCCCGAGGTGGAGTAGGCGTTCCACGATCGCCGGTAGTAGTCGCCGATCACCTTGCGCCGTTCGGGGTCGGTGACCAGGATCCAGTGCCATCCTTGCCGGTTGCCGCCGGAGGGCGCCTGGAGCGCGACCTCCAGGCTCTCGCGGACCAGCTCCGCCGGGACCGGGCGGGACAGGTCGAGACGCCTGCGCACGCTGCGGGTGGTGGTCAGCAGCGTGTCCGGGGCCAGTGGTTCGATCGTCATGCATGCATCATGTCAACGCGCGCCCCCGGAAGCCCGTAGCCCGTACGGCCCCGCTGGGTCTGATTTCCGGCATATCTGGACGTATGATCGCGCCAGCCGGACTCGCCCGAGGCAACCGAAGGAGCCGACCGTGACCGACAGCGAGCAGGTACGGTCCCCCGCGGACGTGGACACGACCAAGCCCAGCGTCGCCCGCGTCTACGATTACATGCTCGGCGGAAAGGACAACTTCGAGATCGACCGCCAGGTGGCCCAGATGGCGCTCCAGATCGCACCCGACGCCCCTGAGGCGGCCCGCTCCAACCGGGACTTCCTCGCGCGCGTCGTCCGCGACCTGGCCGGCGAGGCGGGCATCCGCCAGTTCCTCGACCTCGGCTCGGGCCTGCCCACGCAGGGCAACGTGCACGAGATCGCCCAGACGGCCGCCCCCGGCTGCCGCGTCGTCTACGTCGACCACGACCCGATCGTGCTGGTCCACGCCCGGGCGCTGCTCGCCGTGGACGACGGTACGACGGTCATCAAGGCCGACATCCGCGAGCCGGACGACATCCTCGACCATCCCGAGACCCGGCAGCTCATCGACCTCGACGAGCCGGTGGGCCTGCTGCTGTTCGGCATCCTGCACCACCTGTCCGACGAGGAGGACCCGGCCGGCCTCGCCGCGCGCCTCGTCCGGCGGCTGGCGCCCGGCAGCCACGTCGCGATCTCCCACTTCCACAACCCGATGGAGGAGCACCCGGAGGTGTCACGGCAGGCGTTCGAGGCCGAACGGCTCTTCAACGACACCATGGGCACCGGGCGGTGGCGTACCCGCGCGGAGATCAGCGCCTTCTTCGACGGCCTGGAGCTGCTGGAACCCGGGCTGGTGCCGCTGGCCGAGTGGCGGCCCGAGCCGGGCTACCACCCGAGGCTGGGGATCACGTACCACACGTTCCTGGGCGGGGTCGGCCGCAAGCCGTGAGGGTCAGCAGACCGCGTCCGGCAGGGCGATCGGCACCTGCTGCCGGTCGTCCTGGGTCAGGGGGCGGCCGAACACCTCGCACAACCGCCGTTCCCAGGTGGCCACGTCGAGCGTGAGCAGGTCGGTGGAGTAGCCCGCGCCGCTGTCGCCGCCCTTGAGCCGAAGCAGCAGCGAGCCGTCGGGTGAGATGTCGATGAAGTCCTGGACCTGCCGGAAGGAGTAGCCCTCCTCGTAGGACACCTGGGTCTCGCCGAGCCCGAAGACGCGGATCTCCCGCTCGCTGAACAGGAACAGCCTGCCCGCGTTCTCCGGCATCATCGAGGTCATGCGCTCGCCGCCGCGGATGTTCTCACCCGACGAGCGCAGCGGGCCCAGCACCTTCCTGAGCGGGTGGGTGAGCCACACCTCGGGCAGCCAGCCGCTGCGGTAGAGCAGCAGGTGGGTGCCGGAGCGGTCGAAGACGAACCCGCTGACGACGTCCGCGCCCACGGTCAGGCGCCGGTCCTTGACCTCCGTACCGGTGCGCAGGTCGATCGTGCGCAGGTGATCGGCGCCGCGCGTCGCGATCATCAAGTGGTCGGCGCTCCACGGGCTGACCTGCACCTCCGTCACGACCGTGCCGGGCCCGGCGACGTCGGCCGCGCGCATGCGGCGGCCGGTGGCGGGCTCCCAGCGCTCCAGGCGGCGGCCGGCGAAGGTGAACAGGTCGCCGTCCTTGAAGAAGTACGTCAGGCGCTCGCCCTCCGGCGGCTTCGCGGTGGTGATCTCGGTGACCGGGGCGAGCGTGGGCAACGCGCGGACGGCGACCCGGCCGGGCGCGACGGCGTCGGCGACGTAGCGTTCGGCGTCGTCCACGACGATCCCGCCGTCTGTGTTCAGGCCCTTCGGGCTCTTCGTACGGGCGACGTCGGCCAGGGTGCGCTGCGGCTCGCCGGTCTCCATGAGCCGCAGCCGGGCGCCGCCGTCGACCTGGGCGACCATCCGGCGGCCGCCCTGGAGCAGCGCCGGGTTGCCGATGCGCTGCTCCCCGTCCCGCAGCGCGGTCAGCACCAGGGTCTCCGGCGACCTGGTGAGCAGCTCCTGCGCGCCCGCCCGGCCGAGCAGCGCGACCGGGGCCGCACTCGCCTGGGCGTCGATCCAGGTACGGGACAGGGTGGCGCCCTTGGCCAGGTCGACCAGCTCCCAGCCGGCGGCGCCCTGCTCGGCCACCCGCCGCCCCTCCCGGTCCACGACGAAGGGACCGCACGGCCGTCCGGCGCGGAAGCCGCCCAGCTTCCTGCCGTCGCGGACCACGAACCCGGTGTACGTGGCGCTACGCCCGTCCTCGCCGTCCCGGCAGGTCACGGCGGTGGCGCCGTCGCCGGAGACGGCCCCGCCGGCGGCCGGGCCGAGGACGCGGATGGTGAGCTGCCGCCACACCGGGCTGCCCTTGCTGGTGAACACCTTGGCCATGCCCTTCTCCCGGACGACCAGGGTGGTGGCGTCGGGGCCGAAGCGGACGAGGTCGGCGGGCAGGTCGTACAGCCAGGTGCGGGGCGTGCCGGTGGTGCCGAGCGACTGCAGGACGAGCTTCTTCGGGCCGGTGGTCACGATCCAGCCGTCGTCGCCGGCCGCCCGGATGTCGGCGCCGGGCTCGTCGGGCCGGGCCTGCCGGTATTGGCGTTCCAGGACGTGGCCCTGGTCCAGCAGCTCGCCGTCGGCCGGGTCGACGCGGTGCCAGACCATGCTGCCGTCGTCGAGCGCGTACGTGATGAGGCTGCCGTCGGCGGAGACGGCGGGCTGGCCGGCGCTGCCCCGGTCGGGCAGGTGGGTGCGCCTGTAGCGCCCGTCGGCGCCGCGGGTGAACAACGTCGCGCGGCCCGAGATCGAGCCGGCGGTGGCCAGCAGGACGCGGGCGTCGTCGCTGGCGTCGGCGGCGGCCAGCGAGCCGAGCGCGCCCGTGGCCACACCCCTGGTGTAGCGGTGCTCGACGTAGCGCTGGAGGAGCTGGGTCCTGGCCTCCTGCGTGGGGGCCGAGCGGTAGGCGCCGACGGCGAGCAGGGACGACAGCTCGGGGTCACGTTCGGCCAGGTCGGCCGAGGCCCCGGCCAGGGCGCGGGAACGGGCATCGGCGGCCCGCTGCTCGCCGACCCGGCCCTGGTAGAGCGACCAGGCGACCAGCGAGAGGACCGTCAGCAGCATGACCACGCCGCCGGTGATCGCGCCCCGGCGGCGCAGCGTGCGGGCGCGGCGGCGGCGGAACCCCTGGCGCAGGTAGTCGTGCTCGTCCTGGGTGAGGTCGCCGGGCCGTTCGGCGAGCCAGCGTGCGGCGGCCGCCAGCTCGGGCGGCCCGGGGAGCCGGTCAGGGGCCTGCCCGGCCTGCCGCCAGCGGCCCATGTCCTGGTGGAGCAGGTCGCGCCATTCCAGGAAGCGCAGGTCCTCCGCCACGATCCCGGCCAGCCGGGGCCATTCGGCGATCAGCGACTCGTGGGCCAGCTCCACGATCGGGCGGCCGTCCTCGCCGGCGTCCATGACGAGCAGCCGCCCGGCCGCGAGCCGACCGGCCAGCAGCCAGCGTTCCTCCCCCGCCTCCTCACGACTCACCTGCCTGCGCAGCGGCGCGTGCGCGCCCGCAGCGACCCGGACGAGCCGGGACAACAACTCCGCGCCCGCGGCGGCGTCCTGCTCGGGCACGCACGCCGCCCAGACCCGCTCGGCCCGCGCGCCCAGGGCTCCGCGTACGCCGCGGCACGCCTCGTAGGAGGTGTGGCTGATGCGGCCGCCCTGCTGCTCGTGCCAGAGGCGGTCCAGCAGGAAGCCGATCAGCGGCAGGGCGCCGGGCGCGGTGCCGGCGTCGCCCAGGATGCGGTCGACCAGGCCGGGATCGTAGGTGACGGCGGGGACGGCGGCCAGCGGCTCCTCGACGACCTGCCGGAGCTGGTCGCGGGTCATGGGGGTGAGCCCGTAGGTCTCGCGGCCGAGCGCGCCGCCGAGCCGGGGGTGGGACAGGGCGGCGGGCAGGAAGTCGGCCCGCAGCGTGAACAACACCCGGACGCCGGGGCACGCGCGGGCCGCGTCGAGGACCTCGGCGGCCTCATCGGCGCGTTCGGGTGCGCCGACGAGCAGTTCCTCGGCCTGGTCGACGACGAGCAGCAGCCCGGTGGCGCCGGTGTCACGCAGCATCTGGCCGACGACGTCGGCCATCCTCCCGTTGCCCAGCGGCTCGCTCAGCGCGTCGGCCCTGACCAGCGCCTCGGCCCCGGCCAGCCCCGGGTACGACAGCGCGGCCAGCTCGGCGGCCAGCGCGTCCGGCCAGGAGCGTACGGCGGAGGGCCGCAGGACGACGATCTCGCAACCGTGGCGGCGCATGGCGGGCACGACCCCGGCCAGCGCGAGCGAGGACTTGCCGCATCCGGACGGCCCGGTCAGCGTGACCTGGGAGTGGGCCTGGAGGAGGCGTTCGACCCGGGCGGCCTCGGCGTCCCGGCCGAAGAAGACCGCCGCGTCGCCCTCGCGGAAGGCCGACAACCCGCGGAACGGCGAGGCGGGCCGTACGGTCGCGGCCAGGGCCGGGACGGCGCGGGTGAGCGAGCGGGTGGGGATCACGAACGCCTGACGGGGGCCGCCCGGCTGGGCGGCGACCACCATGCCGACGACGTCGCCGAGCTCGACGTCCCAGACGGGGCTGCCGCTGAAGCCGCTCTCGATCGGCACGCCGTCGTCGGGGGCGCACTGGAGCCAGCCCTGCTGGGTGCCGCCGAGCAGCCGCCCGGTGTGCCAGCCGCCGCCCCGCAGGCCGTGGGGGAACCCGGCGACGACGACGCGGTGGCCCCACAGGCTGCGCGGCTCGGCCATGCGCAGCGGGCGCCCGCCGGGCAGGGCGCTGTCCAGGCGCAGGACGGCGATGTCGCCCGAGCCGTCGCCGGCGGTCTGGACCCAGTGTTCGACGCGGGCGCGCACGGGCGAGAGGGCACCGGCGAAGGGCAGTTCCACGGTGACCCAGGCGTCGGGCGGCGGCGGGCCCTCCGGGTGGCCGAGGGCGCCGGAGACCACGTGGGCGCAGGTGAGGGCCTGGTCGGGCGCGATGAGGAAACCCGCGCCCGCCACGGCCGCGTCAGGGCCGCGTACGCGCAGGACGGCGAGATTCAGCGCCTCGTCGGGCCCTCGATCCATCACGTACGGTCACCGCCTCGTCACCGGGTCGTCCGGTGAGTCAGTATGACGGCTGGGCACGGGTGCTGTTTGCCGTTCCTTGACACGCGAGAAGGGCGTCCCCCGCAGGGAACGCCCTTCTCACACGTCTTCCTACTTCTTCACCGACACCGTGGCCGTGCTGGCAGCATCCTTCTGCCGCCACGCACCGGTCTCGAACGGCACCGGAGCAGCCTTCTTACCGACCCCGTCGCCCCACTTGGTGATCACGTACTGGATCTTGATGTGACCCTCACCCGACACACCATCCACACCCAGCGTGTCCGGATTGAACCGGCCACCAGTCAGCTCCGCGAACGTCTTGGCATCCAGGTCCAGCATCACCCCACGACTGGAGGGGTCACCAGGACCACGGTCACCCACGAAGAACGGCAGCTTCTTACCCTGATAGACCACATACCCCTCGGTCATCAGCGGCCACGACGGCGAAGCGGCAAGACCCTTCTGCATCGGCTTACCAGCAGCCGGCAGACCCGTGTCACCAGCACGACCCGAAGAGTCGTCCCAGAAATACGACGCGGTAGTAGCCCCGGCCAGCACACCCTGACTACTGGCGGCAGCCGTCTTGGCGGCGGCGGTGGTGGTGGTGTCGGCGTCGGCGTTGGCGGAATGGGCCGCGGCGCCGATGGTCAGCGCGGACAGCGCAGCGGCCGAAAGCATGGCGAACGAACGCAGGCGAACAGCAGTCATCAGGCAATCTCCTAGGTGACATCGATCACGAGGGGGCGTGCGCTCGCATGACTCAGACAAGACATAAAAGGTCGTAGCCGGGCACAAGGGCCTCAGGTCGCTACGTGGAGCGCAAACAGATGCGGGTGGTTGACGCGGACGTGATGGTGTCCGGGTCGTTCACCGGCTGGATAGATACAACACTAACCCAAGAAACGGACAAACGCAAACCAAACACCCCAAAACGGGCAATGATCTACCCTTGAACCGCAAACCCCAGGCAAACAGCATCAACCACAGCCAAAGCCCACGGGGTATGACTATGTAAACCACCGGCAACGACCCGGCATTCCCCCCATGACCTGCGCCTTTTCCGGAGCGTCACCGCTCCCGGAAACCGGCCGCCACGCCGACGAGCGAGATCAGGCCCGAGGCGAACTCCATGGCCTCGGCGTGCCCCTCCTCGAACGGCGGCTGGAAGCCCACGCCCTCCCACGTCCGCGTCGACGAGTTCCACAGGTCGGCGCCGACCTCGAAGTCCCAGCCGTAGATGCCGTAGTCGTACCAGAGCTCGTCGGCGGAGTTGCCGGCCGCCGAGTACAACACGTCGGTCACCGGTCCCGTCTGCTGCGGCCAGATGACCGTGCCGCGCTCGGCGGCGATGGCCTGCTCGATCGTGCGGGCCGAGCGCATGAAGTACGCCTCCTGGTCGGCGCTGGGCCTGGGCAGTGCGACCCGGCCGTCGAGCTTGTACGCCCCGGGCGGCCACATGAAGTACCCGCCGTAGCTGTGCACGTTCATGGCGAACCTGATGTTGCGGTACTTCTGGGCCAGCCAGACGACGTTGCGGCTCTCCGGCTCGGAGTGCTCGGCCGGTCCGGCGTACGTGCCGCTCTGGCAGTTGGCCGAGGCCCCGAAGTAGCCGTCGGTCAGGGAGCCCACGGCGTAGTTGCGGTTGACGTCCACGCCCCACGTGTTGCGCTGCGCCGGGTCCGACTGCGCGGCCGGGCAGTGGTTGGTCATGTTCTTCCGCTGGCTGTTGAAGTCGTAGAAGCTGTAGTTCGCGCCGTCGGGGTTGACCGTGGGCACGATGAAGATGTCGGTGCGCTGGAGCAGCTTGCGGGTGGCGGGGTCGCGGGCGTAGTTGCGCAGCAGGCGTTCGGCGGCCTCGACGGTGACCAGCGGCGGCACCCATTCCCTGGCGTGCTCCTGGGCGTAGGCCAGCACGCCGGTGCGCGAGCCGTCGCGGTGGACGCCGACGCGCAGCGCCAGCACCCGCATGGGCGCGCGGGAGACGTCGGCGGGCGCCTTGAGGGAGTCGGTGAGCCGGGTGGCGGCGGCCGCGGCGATGACGCCCGCGCCGGGGTCGGTGCGGTACGCGGCGGCCTTGACGCCCGTGCCAGCCGTGGCGTTGACCGCGGCGACGACCTGGGCGGCGGTGCTGACCGGGGTGCCGGAGCCGTCGGTGGCCAGGCTCACGGTCACCTGCCTGCCGTTCACGCCCACCTGGAGCGGCCGGTCCGGCGCGCCGGGGGCGGCCAGCTCGACGGAGACGTCGTTGCCGCCCTCGGAGCCGTAGGCGTCGGAGGTGACCACGATCGCGGCGCCGGGCGGCGTGCCGATCAGGGCCTGGGCGTGGCGGCGGTAGCCGTTGGTGAGGTTGGGCAGCTGGATGATGTCGGTGAGCGCCGGGTAGCGGCGGTGCAGCGCCTGGATCCGCTCGTTCAGCTGGGCGGGCGGCATGTACTGGGTGACGAAGTCCTTCTGGTAGCCCGGCGCCTGGCGGTCGGGGCGCTCGCCGTCGGGCCATTCGCGTACGCGGGCCTCCGCCTTGCCGCCGGTCGCCGAGGTGACCGTGACGCGCTGCGGCTCGGCCGTCACCGGCGACGGCGTGCTGAACTGGTGGCCCATGTACGCGCCGGCGTCCACGAACGGGACCATCGCGACCTGCCCGGTGGCCCCGCGGCGGCCCGTCCAGGTGGCGGTGAGCGCGGCCGTCTCGCCCGCGCTGCTGCTGGCCTCGACCGACAGGAAGTACCCGTCGCGGGACTTGTACCAGACGGCCCGTTCGATGACGATCTGGTCCTGCGCGGCGGTGGCGCTCGGCGTCTTCTTGGCGGCGGGCGGCGTGCCGGGCGCGAGGCCCACGCCGATCGACTTCAGCCCGGCCAGCGCGCTGGGCGTGAGAACGGCGTCCACCTGGACGCTGCCGTCGGCCTGGGGGCGTACCCGCTCGGTCAGGTCGGCGCCGGAGGCGACCAGGCGCTCCATCGCGGCCTTGTCCGGCACGGAGAGCGTGACCAGCGAGGCGGGCTCCGGATCGCCCGGTCCGGCCACGGCCGGCAACGACGACGGCCCGGAGGCCAGGAACGTCGAGACGACGATCATCAGGATGACGGCGGACGCCCGTGAGCCACGCATCGGTCTCCTCCAAGGATCACCGGTACCTCGATCATTGAAAGCCGACTTGACCGAACGGGCAAGACCCAGTTTCAGCGTTTCGTGAAGGCGGCGATCTCCCGGATCGCGGCGACGACGAGATCGGGCTGCCAGTACTGCACGTAGTGCTCGGAGGTTGCGGCCACGACGACCCGCCCGCGGGTCGACCCGGCGGCCACCCGCCGGGCCTGGTCGAGGGCGCTCGGCGGCCCGCCGGACGGGATGACGACCACGACCGGCGGCCCGGCCGGCTCCCGCACCGCGTCGGCGACCTCCCGCGCGCTGTCGAGCGAGGCCCACGCCTCGGCCCTGGCGGCGGCCATGCTGCCCGGCCCGTAGACGACGGGGGCGGCGGCGCGGGCCGCGGCGGTGGCGTCGCCGGGCACGAGGAGGTCCCCGGCCAGCCGGAGCAGGCCGATCCTGGCCAGCGCCTGGTTGACGGTGAGCTGGGCGGCCACCAGCGGCCTGGACACCCGCATGGCCGCCGCGGCCCCCTCGTCGGTGGCGTCGACCAGCACCAGGCCGGCCGTCAGGTCCCGGTACCGGGCGGCGAACAGGCGGACGATCTCGCCGCCGTAGGAGTGACCGGCCAGGACGTACGGGCCGGGTTCGCCCGCGGCGGCGAGCAGCGCGCGCAGTTCGGCGGCCGCCCGGCCCGCGGTGCGCGGCCCCGGGCCCTGCTCGCTCCAGGCGTAGCCGGCCCGGTCGTAGGAGCACACCCGCAGCCCGGCGGACAACCGCCGCTGGACGACCTCCCAGCTCGCGCTGGATTCGACCAGGCCCGCTTCGAGCACGACCACCGGGCCGCCGGACCCGGTGCAGCGCAGGTGGAGGCGGTGGCCGCCCACGTCCACCAGGCGGCCGGGCGGCGGATAGCGCGCGGCGTCGCCGCGCCGGGCGGCGGTCTCGTAGCCGAGGCCCGCGCAGGTGGCCACCAGCACCAGGCCCGCGCACCAGGCGAGCAGGCGCCGCGCTTTTCGCATCATGTCCCGAATCTAGGGATCCGGTCCGCGGGTTTCCTCGTCCTGGCGGGCGAACGCGGGCTGGGAGCAGGGTCCCGGAGGGACGTCCTTCAGCGGAAGGAGGCCGCGCGGCAGGCGAGCTGGAGGGCCAGCCGTTGCTGCGGGTCGTCGAGGTCGGCATGGAGCAGGGTCTCGATGCGGCGCACGTTCCGGCTGACGGCGTTGCGGTGCAGGTGGAGCTCCTCGGCGGCGCGGGCGGGCGAGCCGTTGTGGTCGAGGTAGGCGCGAAGGATGGCCAGGAGGTGGCCGGCCCGCTCGCCGCCGAGGTCGAGGATGGGTTGCAGCAGCTCCCCGACGGCGGGCCGGGCGGCGTCGGAGGCGTACCACTCCTCCAGCATCCGGTCCAGGCCGGCCAGGTCGTACGTGACCAGCGGCAGGGGGCTGCGGCGCAGGGCCGTACGCGCCTCGGAGGCGGAGGTGCGCAGGCCGAGCAGGCCCTGGCGGGCGGTGCTCACCCCGCAACGCAGGTCGGCGCCCGCCGGGCGGACCCGTTCGAGCAGGCGGGCGGCGTCGCGTACGGCCTCGCGCAGGCCCGCCCTGCCCTGGTCGCGGCGCTGGCTGCGGACCACGATCAGCGCGTCGCCGGCGAGCGCGGCGTTCCAGGCGGCGCCGCCCAGCTCGCGGGCCGCGCGCACGGCCCGCGACGCGGCGGTCTCCAGCAGGGCGTAGCGTTCCTGACCGCCGTCGGGCGCGGGGTCGGCGGCGGACGTGGACGCGGGGTCGGCGGGTTCGAGGCGTAGGACGACGTGCCAGTCGTCGATCGGCAGGCCAAGGGCTCTGGCGCGGGGGGCCAGCTCCTGCGCCTGGTTCTCGGAGGCGACCAGCAGCTCGGTGAGGAGCTGGGCGCGCGAACGTCCGGGCAGCTCGTCGGCGGGGCCCGCGGCGGCGGCCAGCGAGGCGAGCCTGAGCACGATCCCGGCCGCCCGGTCGAGGTGCGTCCCGCCCCGCCCCGGCCCGGTGTCGGAGCGTACGGGGCTGGTGGTGAAGGTGGTGCCGTCGGCGTGCACGGTGAGGCCGAGGGCGGCGCCGGCGGCCTCGGCGATGCGTTCGGGCGCGCCGCCCGCGTGCGTCACGGCCTCGGCGGCGCGCGCGGCGCGGACCAGCGCGTCGGCCGCGTCGCCCGCGATGGCCCGGTCGATGGCCACCACCAGTTCGGCCAGGTCGCCCCCGGCCGCCAGCAGCGCGACGCCGCCGCGTTCGGCCAGCGCGGCGGCGCTGCGGTCGACCTCGGTCTCGGCGGTGAGGACGAGCGCCACCGCCCCGGCCGCGGCGGCGTCCCGCAGCGCGACGTCGAGCCGGTACCCGGCCGCCTGCCGCGAGGCCGCGCCCGTCAGGACGAGCACCGAGCCCGGCGGCTGCCCCGCGATCCCGCCCAGGTCCTCCACCAGGCGTACGCCCGAGGCCGCCGCCGGCGTGTCCGGACCGGCGAGCGGACGCAGCTCTTCCAGCAGGTACATGCCATCAGTGTGCCATCGGCACACGAAGCCCGCCAAAAAGGTGCTGTGGGAACATCCGGCTCGACCTGCGGCTTCGTAACCTCGGAAGGGTGGACATCGACACCGGGCTGCTGCCCGCCTTCGCCCGCGGCTGCGCCGTGCTCGGCTCGGGCGGCGGCGGTCCCGTGACCATCGCCCGCGCCGCGGCGTTGCAGGCGCTGGAGGACCACGGGCCCGTACGCGTCGTCCAGCCCGCCGAGCTCGACCCCGCGCTGCTGGTGATGCCCGTGGGCACCGCGGGCTCCTCGGCCGTGATGTCCGAGCGCGTCGGCGGCACCGACGAGCCCGTCTACCTGCGCGACAAGATCGAGGAGCTGTACGGCGCCCGCGTCGGCGCGGTGCTGGCCAGCGAGATCGGCGGCGCGAACGGCTGCCTCGCGGTGGCGTGGGCGGCCCGCGTCGGACTGCCGCTGGTGGACGCCGACGGGATGAGCCGGGCCTTCCCCCGTATGGACCAGACGGTGATGCAGTTGCGCGGCATCGCGCCCACCCCGGCCGTGTTGTGCGACGAGCGCGGCCGGACCGTCGTCGTCGACCACGTGACCGGCGGCTGGCTGGAGCGGCTGGTACGCGCCTCGCTGGAGGCGTTCGGCGGCCAGGTCGCGACCAGCGAGTACATCATGCGCGGCGACCAGGTGGCCGCCTCCACCGCGCTCGGTTCGGTCACCCGGGCCGTGCGCCTGGGGACGCGGCTGCCGGACCCGCTGGTCACCGGCAAGGTCGCCGAGACGGCCGGGTCGATCCTGGTCGAAGGGCTCGGCGCCGACCAGGGACGGCTGGTACGGATCCAGGCGGCCAGCGAGTTCGTCGCCGTCGTCGAGGACGGCGTGCCGCTGGCCGTCGTGCCCGACGTGATCGCGATGCTGGACACGCGTACCGGCGAGGTGGTGCAGGCCGAGCAGGTCCGGTACGGGTTGCGGGTCAGCGTGGTGCGCGTCCCCTGCGATCCCGTCTGGCACACGCCTGAGGGGTTGGAGCTGGCGGGGCCGGCCGCGTTCGGTCTCACCGGCCTCACCCCTCCCCCACCGGCGCCGGCCACTCCCGTGACGACGGAAAGCCCGGCGGGCACGGGCCTGAGCCCCTCCCCCACCGGTTCCGGCGAGCGGCCGGAGGCCGGGACATGAGGGCCGGGGTGGACGTCGGGCCGACCAACACCGACGCGGCCGTCGTCGCCGACGACGGGACCGTGCGCGCGACCGTCAAGATCGCCTCGATCCCCGGCGACCCGGTGGCCGGAGTGCGCGCCGCGCTGGAACGCCTGCCCCTGGACGGCGTGCCGACCCAGGTCGCCGTCGGTCTGCGCGGCGCCGCCACCGCCGTGACCAGGCGGTCCGGGCTGCGCCGGGTCGCCGTGCTGCGCATCGCCGGGGTGTCGGCGACCGCGGTGCGCCCGCTGTCCGGCTGGCCGCCCGACCTGCGCGACGCCGTGAACGCGGGCACCGCCGTCGTGGACGGCGGCGGCGGGCTCGACCGCGAGGACCGCACGCCGCTCGACCGCGACGCCGTGGCCCGCTTCGCCGCGAGCGTGGCGGGCACCGCCCAGGCCGTGGCCGTGGCGGGCCTGTTCTCGCCCCTGGACGGCGAGCAGGAACGCGAGGCCGCCGAGATCGTCAGGGCGGAGCTGGGCGAGGGCGTGCCGATCGCGTTGTCGGCCGACCTCGGCTCGCTCGGCCTGCTGGAACGCGAGAACGCGACCGTGCTGGACGCCGCCCTGTCGGGGTTCGCCGGCGCGGTCTCCGGCGGGCTGGCGGCCGCCCTGGACGGCCTGTGCCCGGGGGCGGCGGCGTTCGTGACCCGCGGCGACGGCACGTTGATGAGCCTGGAGCACCTGGCCCGCCATCCCGGGCTCAGCCTGGGCAGCGGCCCGGCCAGCGTGCTGCGCGGCGCGGGCGCGCTGACCGGGCTCGGCGACGCGGTGGTCGCCGACGTGGGCGCCACGCGGGTCCGCGTCGGCGTGCTGGCCGGTGGCTATCCCGAGGAGGCCGTGGGCGGCGCGGACATCGGGGGCGTGCCTGTCGGGCTGCGCATCCCCGGGCTGATCAGGGTGGCCAGGCCGGTGGACCCCGCCGAGCTGGCCGAGGCCGTGGACCGGTTGCAGCCGGGCGCGGGGCTGCTGCCGCTCGTGGTCGTGGGCGGCGGCGCGCACTCCGTACCGGAGGGGCTGCATCCCGAGCACGGGCCCACCGCGGGCGCCATCGGCGCGGCGGTCAGCCCGGTCGGCGGCCAGTACGAGCGCATCGTCCGCCTGCCCGACCGTTCGGCGCTGCCGGCGGCGCTCGAACCCGTGGCCGAGGAGGCCAGGGCGGCGGCAGTGCGCGCCGGGGCCGATCCGCGACAGGTACGGGTCATCAGCGTGGAGGAGATCCCGCTGGCCTACCTGCCCGGTCCGTTCGTCCGGCTGCGCGCCCCGGCCGCCGGCCCGCCCTCACTCCTGTGAAGGCCCGTCCGCCGGTGAAAGCCCGCCCGTGAAAGCCCGTCCGCCCGTGAGCCCCGATTCGTGAGCCCAGCCCCCACCCGTGAGCCCCCGCAAGACCCCCCGAGGTAAAGGAAATCCCACCATGACCGACTCCGACTACCCGCTGGAGCGGGTGCCACAGGCGGCCCGCTACTCCTGGTTCAACGTGGCCGTGCAGCGGTTCGGCCAGCTCTCCGACCTGACGCAGTTCCTGCTGGGCGCCACGCTCGGCGCGGGGTTGTCGTTCTGGGGTGCGTTCTGGGCGTTCACGCTCGGCTCGGTGATCCTGGAGGTGGTCTGCATCTTCGTCGGCATCGCCGGGATGCGCGAGGGCCTGTCCACGTCCCTGCTGGCCCGCTGGACCGGTTTCGGCCGGTACGGCTCCACGATCATCGGCGTGATCATCGCGCTGAGCCTGTTCGGCTGGTTCGGCGTACAGACCGCGGTCTTCGCCGCGGGCCTGCACTCGATCATGTCCTGGCTGCCGCTGTGGGTGTGGGCCATGATCGCCGGGATCGGCGTGACGCTGCTGGTCGTACGGGGTTTCAAGGCGATGGGAATGACGGCGTTCATCACCGTGCCCGCCTTCCTCGGCCTGGCCGGGTGGGCGATGTGGGTGGAGATCTCCCGGCACGACCTGGGCACGCTGGTGGCCTCGCCGCCGTTCGGCGAGCCGATCAGCATCGCGACCGGCGCCACCATCGTGGCCGGGTCGTACATCATCGGCGCGGTGACCACGCCCGACATGACCAGGTTCAACCGCAACACCGGCGACGTGGTCAAGCAGACCCTCGTCGGCATCTCCCTCGGCGAGTACGTCCTCGGCCTGGCCGGCGTGCTCCTGGCCTACGCGGTCAAGTCCTCGGACGTGATCGCGATCATCACCGCCTCCTCGGGCGTGGTCGGCGTCGTCATCCTCATCTCGGCCACCGTGAAGATCAACAACTGGAACCTGTACTCGGCCGCGCTCGGCCTGCTCAACGCCGTCGAGTCGACGATCGGCCGGCGGCTGAACCGGGTCGCCGTCACGGTCGGCATCGGCGTGCTGGGCAGCGTGCTGGCCGCCGCCGGGATCCTGGAGCGGTTCACCGACTTCCTGCTGATCCTCGGTGTCATCACGCCGCCGGTGGCCGGGATCATGGTCGCCGAGTACTTCATCGTGCGCCGCTGGCGCCCGGCGCTGGACGCCTCCCGCGCCACGGGCACGCTGCCCGAGACCGAGCCGACCTGGGTGCCCGCCACGCTGGTCATCTGGACCGCCGCCGCGCTGATCGGCTGGCTCAGCGACCACTACCAGTGGTACGGCATCCCGGCCCTGAACTCCCTGATCCTCGCGGGCGTGGGCTACGTCGTCGCGGGCCGGCTCGGCCTGGTCCGCGGCACCCGCGAGGTCCCCGTCGAGCGGCCCGCGCTCACCGTCTGAGAAGAAAGTCCTCCTTCATGCGTATCGGCATCGACGTGGGCGGCACCAACACCGACGCCGCCCTCATCGGCGACGACGGCCAGGTGCTGGCCACCGTCAAGTCCCCCACCACCGCCGACGTCACGGGCGGCGTCGCCGCGGCCCTGGCCGGCCTGGGCGCGACCCGGGTGTCGGCGGTGATGATCGGCACCACCCACTTCGTCAACGCCCTGGTGGAGGCAGCCCGGCTGGAGCCGGTCGCAGCCGTACGGCTCGGCCTGCCCGCCACGGCCGCGCTGCCGCCGCTGGTGGACTGGCCCGACCGGCTGCGCCAGGCCGTCGAGGGCGCGGTCTACCTGTGCCGCGGCGGCTGCGAGTACGACGGCGCCCCCATCTCCGAGCCCGACCCGGACGAGCTGCGCGAGGTCGCCGCCGACATCAGGCGGCGCGGCCTGCGCACGGTCGCGATCTCCTCGGTCTTCTCCCCTGTCAGCGACGCCCACGAGCGGCTGGCGGCGGAGCTCCTGGCCGCCGAGCTGGGCCCGGACGTGCACCTGTCGCTGTCCTGCGAGATCGGCCGGGTCGGCCTGCTGGCCAGGGAGAACGCCACGATCGTGAACGCGGCCCTGCGCCCGCTGGCCGGCCGTACCGTGGCCGCGTTCAGTGAGGCACTGCGGGTGGCCGGGATCGACGCGCCGCTGTTCCTGTCCCAGAACGACGGCACGCTGATGGACGTGGACCAGGCCCGCCGCTACCCGGTGGCCACGTTCGCGTCGGGGCCGACGAACTCGATGCGCGGCGCGGCGTACCTGTCGGGGCTGACGGACTGCGCGGTCGTGGACATCGGCGGCACCACCTCCGACGTGGGCATCCTGGTCGGCGGCTTCCCGCGCGAGGCCGCCGGGGAGGCGCTGGTCGCCGAGGTGCGTACCAACTTCCGCATCCCGGACGTGTTGTCGATCGGCATCGGCGGCGGCTCGCTGGTCGCCGAGGACGGCACGACCGGCCCGCGCAGCGTCGGCTACCGGCTGACCGAGGAGGCGCTGGTGTTCGGCGGCGGCACGCTGACCGCCACCGACCTGGCCGTGGCCGCCGGGCTGGCCGACATCGGCGACCGCGCCAAGGTCGCCCACGTCGATCCGCAGCGCGCGCTCAAGCTCATCGCCGAGCGCGTCTCGGAGGCGGTCGACCGCATGCGCACCTCGTCCGCGCCGCTGCCCGTCGTGCTGGTCGGCGGCGGCAGCGTGCTCATCGAGGAGCTGCCGGGCTTCGACGACGTACGCCGCCCCGCGCACTTCGAGGTGGCCAACGCGGTCGGCGCGGCCATCGCCCAGGTCGGCGGCGAGGTGGACCGGGTCTTCTCCGGTCCCCGCGAACGCATCCTGGAGGAGGCCAAGAGCGAGGCGATCATCCGTGCCGAGCGCGGCGGCGCCCGCGCGGGCAGCGTGCGGATCGTGGACGTGGAAGAACTGCCGCTCGCCTACCTGCCCGGTGACGCCACCAGGATCAGGGTGAAGGCGGTCGGCGACCTGGACCTGGAGAAGATCGATGCGTGAGATCGGAATCGACCGGCTCGACGACATGGCCCGCGGCGCCGGCATCCTCGGCACCGGCGGCGGCGGCGACCCGTACGTGGGCAAGCTGCTGGCCCGCGAGGCGATCCGCAGGCACGGTCCCGTGCCGCTGGTCGCCATCGACGAGGTGCCCGCGGACGCGACCGTCGTCGCGGTGTCGGGCATGGGGGCGCCGACCGTGCTGCTGGAGAAGCTGCCGGCGGGCACCGAGGAGCTGACCGCGCTGCGCGCCCTGGAGGCGGTGCTCGGGCGTCCGGCCACGCACATCGTGCCCATCGAGGTCGGTGGCGTGAACTCGATGATCCCGATCGCCGCCGCCGCGCAGGCGGGCCTGCCGATCGTGGACGGCGACGCGATGGGCCGCGCCTTCCCCGAGGCGCAGATGGTGTTGCCGACGCTGATCGGCGTGCCGAACACGCCCATGGCACTGGCCGACGACAAGGGCAACACGCTGGTGCTGGAGACGGTGTCCAACGTGTGGGCCGAGCGCCTGGCCAGGTCGGCGTGCGTGCAGATGGGCTGCCAGGTCTCCTGCGCCGACACCGTCATGCGCGGCGACCAGCTGCGCGACGGGCTCGTGCCGGCCACGCTGACGCTGGCCGAGGACCTGGGCCGGGCCGTGCGGCTGGCCCGCGCCGGTCACGCCGACCCGGTGGCGGCGGCCCTGGACGTCCTGGGCGGCCTGACGTTGTTCACCGGCAAGGTCGTGGACGTGGAACGCCGTACGACCGGCGGCTTCGCCCGCGGCCAGGCCCGCCTGGAGGGCACGGGCACGCTGGAGCTCAGCTTCCAGAACGAGCACCTGCTGGCCCGCCGGGACGGCGAGATCGTGGCCACCACGCCCGACCTGATCTGCGTGCTGGACACCGACTCGGGCGAGCCGGTCACCACCGAGGCCATGCGCTACGGCCTGCGCGTCACGGTCGTCGCCGTGCCGTGCGACCCGCGCTGGACGTCGCCGGGCGGGCTGGAGCTGGCCGGGCCGAGGTACTTCGGCTACGACTGCGACTACCGGCCGCTCGCGACGACCCCGGCGTAGACCCAGCGGCCGTCGAGCCGGACGAACCGGCTGTGCTCGTCGAGCACGCCCGGCACCCGCCGGTTGACGAAGTGGGCGCGGAAGCGCACGGTGCCCTCGGTGTGGACCGGGCTGCCGCCGGTGCTCTCCAGCACCTCCAGCTCCACCCACGCGACCTTCCTGTCGAGGTCGAGGCGGGCCGGGCGGTCGGTCGGGTGCCAGGTGGCCATGAGATAGGCCTCGTCGCCCACGGCGAACGCGCTGAACCTGGACCGCATGAGCGACTCCGCGGTGGGGGCCGACCCCTCACCGCGGTGGAATCTCCCGCAGCAGTCCGCGTAGGACGCGGGCAGACCGCAGGGGCATGGACGAGGAGGCATGCCCTCCATTGTGCCGCCCCGGCGGCGCGCCGGGGGCGGGGCGAGGCAGGGCGGGTCTGGAAGGGGCGTCAGAGCCGGGCGGCCAGCTCGGTCAGCGTCGCGCCGAGCGGGGCGTCGAGCAGGAGCGCGGCGTCGGCGTCGCCGCCGGTCGGGCCCTGGTTGACGATGGCGATGGGCAGGCCGAGCTCGGCGGCCCTGGTGACGAAGCGCAGCCCCGACCTGATCGCCAGCGACGACCCGAGGACGAGCAGCGAGCGCGCCCGGCCCACGAGCGCGAAGCACTCGTCCACGCGCTCGCGGGGCACGTTCTCGCCGAAGAAGATCACGTCGGGTTTGAGCAGCCCGCCGCAGGAGTCGCAGTCGACCACCTGGAACCCGGCGACCTGCGCGTCGGTGAGGGCGGCGTCGCCGTCGGGGTTGATCCGGCCCTCGGCGGCCCAGCGCGGGTTGGCCGCGCTGAGCCGGCGTTCCAGCTCGGCGCGCGGGGTGCGTTCGCGGCACGACAGGCAGACGACGCGGTCGAGGCCGCCGTGCAGCTCGATCACCCGGCGGGCGCCGGCGGCCTGGTGGAGGCCGTCGACGTTCTGGGTGACGATGCCGGACAGCAGGCCGCGCCGTTCCAGGCCGGCCACCGCGCGGTGGCCGGCGTTGGGCGCGGCCTGCCCGATCTGCCGCCAGCCGACGTGGCTGCGCGCCCAGTAGCGCCGGCGCGCCTCGGCGCTGCCGGTGAACCGCTGGTACGTCATCGGCTCAGCGCGCCGGGCCTGCCCGCTCGGGCCCCGGTAGTCGGGGATGCCCGACTCGGTGGACAACCCGGCGCCGCTGAGCACCACGACGTCGCCGCCGGCCACCAGTTCGGTCAGCGGCACCATCGCGGGCCCGGTCAAGGGTGCGGTCGCGGGCCCGGTCAGGGGCATCGTCACGGGCGCTGTCGCAGTTTCTCCCACTCCTCCATCATGCCCGGTCAGAGGTAGTTGCTGAGCTCGACCAGGTTCCCGTCGGGGTCGCGCAGGTAGACGCTCCTGATGGGCCCGAGCGCGCCGGTGCGCTCCACCGGGCCCTCGACGAGCGCGACGCCGTGGCCGGCCAGCTCCTCGACGACGGACTCGATCGGGTCGGCGGTGATCAGGCACAGGTCGGCGCTGCCCGGCGCGGGCCGGGCCGCCTTCGGCTCGAACTCCTGGCCCGCCTGGTGCAGGTTGATCTTGCTCTGGCCGAACGCCAGCGCCCGCCGCCCCGCGCCGAACGTCACCGCCTCCATCCCCAGCACGGTGGTGTAGAAGCGCACCGCGGCCTCGACGTCGGCGACGGTCAGCACCAGGTGGTCCAGACGGTCGATCCTCATGTGGCCCCTCTTTCCTCGATCGGTTCCCCGTTCCACAACCTGCGCATCTCGGGGCAGGTGCGCAGCAGTTCGCCGAGCGGTCCGCGGCCCGCGACGCGGCCCCGGTCGAGGACGACGATCTGGTCGGCGCGTTCGAGCGCGGCCCGGCGGTGGGAGACCACGAGCAGCGTGGCCGGGCCGTGCCGGGCGATCCGCTCCCACAGCAGGTTCTCGGTCGCGACGTCGAGCGCGGACGACACGTCGTCCACCACGAGCAGGCCGGGGGAGCGTACCAGGGCGCGGGCGGCGGTGGCGCGCTGGACCTGGCCGCCGGACAGGCGTACGCCCCGGGGGCCGACGACGGTCTCCAGGCCGTCCGGCATGGCGGCCAGGTCGTCCTCGAGGGCGGCCAGCTCCAGCGCGCGGGCGACCGCGTCGTCGTCGGCGGGCAGGCCGAGGAGCAGGTTCTCGCGCAGGGTCTCCGAGAACAGGCGGGGGATCTGGCCCGCGTAGGCCGCCCGGCCGGGCACCAGGAACGTGCCGGGGTCGGGCACCGGGCGGCCGTTCCAGGAGATCGTCCCGTCGTCGAGGGGCAGCAGGCCGAGCAGGGCGCGTACGAGCGTGGTCTTGCCCGCCCCGACGGCCCCGGTGACGACGGTGAACGTGCCGCGCGCGAGCGTCAGGTCGACGCCGTGCACGCCGCGCCCGCCGGGATGGCGTACGGTCAGGCCGCGTGCCTCCAGCACCTCCAGCGGCTCACCGGGCGGGGACGGCCGCGGCGCGGACGGCGGGGCGGCGCGGAGGTGGAGGGTGCGGTCGCGGGTCAGGTCGGCGGCGTCCTGGTACGGGGCGAGCAGCTCGGTCAGCCGCCCGGCCGACACCCCGGCTCTGGGCAGGCGGTACAGGACGGAGCCGACCGTGCGCGGCAGCGCGGTCAGCCAGCCGACGTAGCTGGTGAACAGCGCCAGGTCGCCCACGGTGAACTCGCCGCGGCGCATCGCCCCGGCGGCCAGCAGCAGGACGATGCCGACGCCCAGCTCGACCGTGGTGCCCGTGGCGGCCTCCAGCAGGTCGGTGGCCAGGCGGCTGCGTACGGCCGCGTCGCGCCGCCGGCCGTTGAGCGCGCGCAGCCGCTCCAGCGCCGCCCGCTCGGCCCCGGCGGTCTTGACCGTGAGCACGCCGCCGAACAGCTCGCCGACGAAGGCCGTCACGCCCGCGCCGAGCTCACTGGCCCGCTGGTGCCGCCGCCCGATCACCCGTCCCATGAGCCTGCTCAGCAGGCCGGCGGCGAGCATCGGCACGACCAGCGCCACGGTGACGACGGGATCGATCGACACCATGATCGCCAGCGCCACCCCGCCGAACAGCAGGTTCCCGGCGAGGGGCACCGACTCGTCGGCCAGCTCCACCAGCTCGCGCACGTCGTCGCGCAGCCGGGCCAGCGACTCGCCCGAAGAGCGCGGCAGCCGGGCGGCGACCGGGCCGCGCGCGGTCAGCACCGAACCCAGCACGTTGGCGCGCAGCAGCGTGGCCGCCGCGTCCCACCAGTAGGAGCCGTAGGCCCAGGCGAACACCAGGACGACGCCGCGGACGAGTTCGACGCCCACGAAGGCCGCGCACAACCACAACGACTGCCGCAGCGTCGCCGGGCTGTGCCCGCTGATCTGATCGAAGAGCTGCCGCAGCACGAGCCCGCCGCCGAGCGGGATCACGTGGACCGGCAACCACAACAGGATCTGCGACACGTACAGGCGCACGTCGAAGCCGATCAGGCGGCCGGTCACGGCCAGGGCGCGGCGGGAGCTCATCGGCTCACCCCCGCGGCGTCCAGGAGCCTGCCGAACCTGCTGTTCGGGTCGGCGGCCAGGTCCGCGCGGCGGCCGTACTCGACGAGCTTGCCGCGCTCCAGCACCGCGATCTTGTCGACGTGCGCCAGGGAGGAGAGCCGGTGCGCGATGAGCACGCCGGTACGCCCGTCCAGCAGCCGCCGTACGCCGTCCTCGACGTGCCGTTCGGTGGCCGGGTCGAGCCTGCTGGACGCCTCGTCGAGGATGACCAGGCCGGGGTCGGCCAGGAATGCCCGCGCGAACGCGAGAAGTTGTGCCTCGCCGGCGGACAACTCGCCGGGTTCGCCGTCGAGCCCGCCGGGCAGGGCCGCCAGCCAGCCGCCCAGGCCCACCCCGTCCAGCACGGCACGCAGGCGGTCGTCGCCGTGACCGGCGCCGGACCGGGAGTCGGACCCGGTGCTGGACCGGGTGCTCGACAGGGATCCGAACAGGGTGAGGTTGTCGCGGACGCTGCCGGCGAACAGCCGTACGTCCTGGGTGACCACGGCGACCCGGCGGCGCAGCGACTCCGGGTCCGCCTCGCGCAGGTCGAGGCCGCCGATCTCGACCGTGCCGCCGGTCGGGTCGTACAGGCGCAGCAGCAGCTTGGCCAGGGTGGTCTTGCCGCTGCCGGTGCGTCCCACCAGGCCGAGGCGTTCGCCGGGGGCGAGGGTGAGGGTGATGCCGGACAGCGCGGGCTCGCCGTCGTCGGGGTAGGCGGCGCCGACGTCGGCCAGCCGCAGGCCGAGCGCGCCGGCAGCGGGCAGCGGCCGGGGCACGGCGGGCGCGGGCAGCGCGGGCCGCTCGGCCAGCAGGGTGCCGATGCGGGCGAACCCGGCCAGCGCCCCCTGGAACTGCCTGAGCTGGTCGATCAGCCGCTCGAACGGCGTGCGGATCATCAGCGTGTACTGGAAGAGCAGCACGGCGGTGCCGACGGTGACCGCCCCGGCGTCCAGCAGCCAGGCGGCCAGGCCGAGCATCAGCGCGGTCCCGGCCGCGAACGCCACCCCGGTGGCCGCGAGCAGGCCGCCCGCGATGCGCGAGCCGTACCACTCGGCGCGGAACCAGGCTCCGGCGACCTCGTGGAAGCGGCCGACGGCGTGCCGGCCGGCGCCGTTGGCCCGCAGGTCCTCGGCCCCGGCCAGCCGCTCTTCGAGGTGGCCGTACAGCGCCGCGCTCGCCTCCCGCGACCGGGTGGCCGACGGTACGGCGAGCCGCTGCGCCCCGGCCATGCCGAGCCCGGCAAGCACGCAGTACGCCAGCAGCGCCGCGCCGAGCCGCCAGTCGACGGTGAACACGACGGCGAGCACCCCGGCCAGCAACAACAGCCCGGCCACGACGTCGAGCACGAACGCGACGACGAAGTCGGCCACGGCCACCACGTCGCCGTCCACGCGCTCGATCAGCTCGCCGGGTGTGTGGCGGGCGTGGAAGGCCAGGTCGAGGCCGAGCGCGTGGCCGGTCAGGTGTTCGCGCAGGCGGTTGGTGCCGTCCCAGGCCAGGCGGCCGGAGAGCCACGCGGTGACCATGCGGGCGGCCTGCCCGGCGGCGGCCAGGCCGAGGTAGCCGAGCGCGATCAGGATCAGGTGGCGCGGCCCGGCGCCGCCGATCGCGTCGTCGACGAAGCGGCGGGTGATCTGGGGCGCGGCCAGCGGCAGCGCCGTGGCCGCGGCGGTCGCGGCGGCCAGCGCGAACGCGGTGCGCGGCGCGGGGCGCAGGTGCCGCAGCGCCTGCCTCGCCGGTCTATCTACATGCGGAAACGTCCTGGTGAGCGGAGATATCAAGAAGCGTCATGCCCTCTGAATAGGTGGGATTCCTGTGCTGAAAGGTCATGAACGCTGTTCTCATCGGTGCCGCTCCTCCGGCCGGTGACTGGTGCCGCCGGGAAGTACAACAGCCGCCCGCGCCGCGCCGCAACCGGTTTTCGGCCGCCTACGCGATCTATACGCCGCCTATACACCCGCTGATCACGCTGAGCACCGAACGGCCTTACACCCCCCGCGGAGGTTGGACGGTGTTGAAGAAACCCAGGCGGCTGACTCCCTTACCGCCGCTCGTCGTCCTGTTGCTGACGTCCACGGCACTCGTGCCGATCCCCGCGCGGTCGGCCCCGCCCGCGCCCGTCAAGGCCCAGGCCGCGGTGGCCTGCCCGGACGAGATGCCCACCGAGATCTCCGCCCGCCTGGCCGCCGCGGTCTGCGGCAAGCGGGTCAAGGCGGTCTCGCTCACCACCGAGACCGACGAGTTCTTCGTCAACCCCGCCGGCACGATCACCCAGGAGCACCGCTACCGCCCGGTCCGGGTCAAGCGGGGCGAGGCGTGGGTGGCCGCCGACCCGACGCTGGCCGCGGCCGGGGACGGCTCGGTCGCGCCGAAGGCCGCCGCGGTGTCGTACAGCTTCTCCGGCGGCGGGGACGGCCCGCTGGTGACCGCGTCCGAGCGCGGCACCCGGCTCACCCTGGGCGCGCCGCTCGGCGCCCTGCCCAAGCCGGTGCTGGACGGCGCCACCGCCACCTACGCCGAGGTGCTGCCGGGCGTGGACCTGGTGCTGACCGCCGACGTGGACGGCTTCGCCGAGAAGCTCGTGGTCAAGACCCGCCAGGCCGCGGCGAACCCGGCGCTGAAGGAGCTGACGTTCGCCACCTCGGTGAAGAAGGGCGAGGCCAGGACCGACAAGCACGGCAACGTCTCCGTCGTGGACGCCGCGGGCGAGCCGGTGTTCGGCTCGGCGGCGCCGGAGATGTGGGACGCCGCCACCGAGTCGGCCATGACCCGCAACCCGGCCACCCCGGCGCTGGCCGCCCGGGCGGGCCGGCGGGCCAGGATGGGCGTCCGGCTGTCGGGCCGCGAGCTGCGCGTCACCCCCGACGCCGCCCTGCTGGCCGACCCCGCCACCGTCTACCCGGTGACGATCGACCCGAGCTTCACCTCGGCCAAGTCCGGCTGGACGTACGTGGACTCGGCCTATCCCAGCAGCGCGTACTGGAACTCCACGAGCGACGCGACGGCCGGCACCAGCAACGGCGGCGGCTACAAGCGGCGCTCGTTCTTCAACATGGGCCTGTCGGGCCTGGCGGGCAAGCACATCACGGCGGCCACGTTCAACATCAAGGAGACGTGGGCCTGGTCCTGCTCGGCGCGGAACGTCGAACTGCACCGGACGGCGGCCGTCGGCTCGGGCACGACGTGGAACAACCAGCCCGCCTCCAACCTGAACGTCGGCGCCAAGAACGTCGCCTACGGCTGGTCGTCGGCCGGTCAGGGCGGCGCCTCGACCTGCCCGGCGGCCTGGGTCGGCTGGGACGTCACCAGCGCCGTGCAGAGCGTCGTGAGCGCGAACGGCACGTCGGTCACCTTCATGGTCAAGGCCGGGAGCGAGACCGACAACTACTACTGGAAGCGCTTCGCCAACAACCCGAACATCTCGATCACCTACAACTCGCTGCCGGGCACGCCGTCGGCCCTGGCCGTCGCGCCCTGCTCGGTGTGCGCCAGCCCGGCCACGGTGGGCGCGGCGCAGCCGACGCTGTCGGCCAAGGTGAGCGACGCCGACGGGCAGGCGCAGCGGGCCGACTTCGAGGTGTGGACGTCCGACCACGCGACCAAGGTGACCGGCGGTTCGGCCGCGAACGTCGCGAACGGCGCCACCGCCTCCTGGAAGACGGCCACGGCGCTGGCCGGCGCCTCCTACTCCTGGCGGGTGCGTACCCACGACGGCACCGACTACGGCGCCTGGTCGTCCTGGTTCGCCTTCACCGTGGACGCCACGCCGCCGCCCTCGCCCGAGGTGTCCTCCGGCGACTACCCCGAGGACGCCTGGGCCAAGGGCTCCGGGCAGGCCGGGCAGTTCACCATCACGCCCGCCTCGGCCGACGTGTCGTCGGTGTCGTGGTCCTTCGACGGCGGCACGCAGCAGTCCGCCGCCAACTCCGGCGCGCCGCACACGGTGAGCTGGACGCCGCCCGCCGACGGCCCGCACACCCTCAAGGCGTGGGTCAAGGACAAGGCGGGCAATCTGTCGGCCGCCACGACGTACGCCTTCAACGTGGGCGCCTCGGCGGTCACCTCGCCCAAGGACGGGCAGTCCACCGCCCGCCGGACGGTCCTTTCGGCCACGGGCAGCGCGGGGCTGAGCGCGGTCACCTTCTCCTACCGGCGCGGCGAGGCCGACGACTGGCACCAGGTGCCGGCGGCCGACGTACGCGGGAAGGCGGACGGGTCGGCGGTCACCTGGCCGGTGGCGATGAGCGCGGGCGCCTCGCCCGAGCTGGTCTGGGACGCCACGCACTCGCTGGCCGAGGACGGCTCGATCGAGATCAGGGCCGAGTTCGTCACCTCGTCGGGCACGGCCGCCTCCCAGCCGGTGGACCTGATCGTGGACCGGGACGCCGAGGGCGCCTCCACCCAGCCGGTCGGCCCCGGCTCGGTCAACACGCTCACCGGCGACTTCAGGATGGCCGCGACGGACGCGAACGTGTACGGCGTCGGCCTGATGCGCTCGTTCTCCTCGCGTGACCCGCGCAAGGGCTCGGCGCTGCCGGGCGTGGCGGCCATCTTCGGCACCGAGTGGACGCCGACCGGGCTCGCCCAGTCGGGTCAGGGCACGTTCGCCCAGCTCAGGGCCACCTCGACCACCTCGGTCGAGCTGAGCGGCGAGGGCTCGACGCTGGCCTTCACCAAGAACGCCGACGGCTCCTACGAGCCGCAGCAGGACGCGGCGAGCCTGAAGCTGACCTTCGACGCCGCGGCCGACCGGTACACGCTGTCGGACACGAGCTCGGCCGAGCGCACGGTGTTCGCCAAGGTGGACGCGGCGGCGCCGATCTACCTGGTGCGGGCGGTCTACCCGGCCAGCGGCAAGGGCAGCACGGCCTTCGTGTGGCAGTCGGTGACCGGCTCCGACGGCAAGGCGCTGGCCCTGCCGGTCAAGATCATCGCGCCGTCGTACACGCAGGCGGACTGCGACGTGGACACGCTGGCGAGCCTGCCGCAGGGCTGCCGCCTGATCAAGCTGGACTACGCCACGACCACGACCGCGGGCGCGCAGCTCGGCGACGTGGCCGGGCAGGTCAAGGCGATCAGCCTGTGGGAGGGCGGCGCGAGCGCGCCGCTCGGCCTGTCGGAGTACCGCTACGACGACCTGGGCCGCCTGCGCGAGCAGTGGAACCCGGCCACCCCGGACATCAGGACGCGCTACGACTACGACCTCGGCGGCCGGGTCAACCGTTACACCCCGCCCGGCGAGCTGCCGTGGACGTTCGCCTACGGCAAGGCGGGCAACGCCGACACGGCCTCCGACGGCATGCTGCTGGCCGTCTCCCGGCCGACGCTGCGGCCCGGCACGCCGAGCGAGACGAACGGCACCGCGGTCACGTCGGTGGTCTACGACGTGCCGATCAGCGGGACCGGGGCGCCGTACACGCTGAGCGGGACGGCCACGGCCACCTGGGGGCAGGGCGACGCCCCGGTGGACGCGACCGCGATCTTCCCGGCCGACCAGGTGCCGGCCAACCACACCGGGCGGGGTGGCCTGGCCGCCTCCGACTACGGCCGCGCCACGCTCACGTACCTGAACGCCTCCGGGCAGACGGTCAACCGGGTGGAGCCCGGCGGCGCGGTCTCGACCAGCCAGTACGACGCGCAGGGCAACACCGTGCTCACGCTCTCGGCGGGCAACCGGGCCCTCGCCCTCGCGCAGACGCCGGACGCGGGCACCGAGCTGGCCCGGATCGGGCTGCTCAACGCCTCGACCGCCGACCGGGCGCGGGCCCTGGCCGAGGAGTCGGCCTACAGCTCCGATGGGCAGCGCATGGTCTCCGAGTTGGGCCCGCTGCACCTGGTCACGCTGAACGGCGCGCAGGTCGCGGCCAGGAAGCACACGGTCAACACCTTCGACGAGGGCCGGCCGGCCGCCGCCAAGGTGTCGAACCTGGCCACGACGGTCGCGGTGGGCGCGTACGTGCCCGGCGCCGCCGCCGACGCCGACGTGCGGACGAACCGGACGTACTACGACTGGAACACTGGCAGGAGCGTCAAGACCGTCGAGGACCCCGGCGGCCTGGCGATCACCAAGACGACCGCGTACGACTCCGACGGCCGGGTGGTCGCCACGACGATGCCGAAGTCGTCCGGCGCCGACGCGGGCACCACGACCAGCGAGTACTACACCGCCGACGGCACCGGCACGTGCGGCGGCAAGGCCGAGTGGGCCGGGCAGCTCTGCCGTACCAAGGCCGGGAGCGGCGTCTCCGACAACGGCACCCGCCCGGCCGAGCTGGTCACCAAGGTGTACGCCTACGAGCCCGGCGGCCGGCTGTCGTCGGTGACCGAGACGGCCAACGGGGTGACCAGGACCACGACCACGACGTACAACCCGGCGGGCGACATCGTGAAGACCGTCGTCGGCGGCGGGGCCGGCACGGTGGTGCCCGAGGTGAGCACCGTCTACGACGCGGCCGGCCGCGCGGTCAGGACCACGGCCTCCAACGGGACCGTGATCACCCGCGAGTACGACGCGCTGGGCCGCCAGACGTCCTACACCGACGCCGACGGCGGCGTGACCAGGGTCGAGTACGACGCCCTCGACCGCATCACCAAGAAGACCGACGGCGCGCCCTCGACGGTCACCTACGCCTACGACGACGTGCGCGGCGCGCTGGCCACCATGACCGACTCGGTGGCCGGGACGTTCACGGCGACGTACAACGTCGACGGCTCGATCACCCACGAGAACCTGCCGGGAGGAGTGTCCTACGACCTGTCCAGGGACCCGTCGGGCGCGCCGGCCACGCGCGTGTACCGGACCACGGCCGGGGTGAAGCTGCTGGACGACTCGGTGACCTGGTCGATCCACGGCCAGCAGGTCACGCACAACGGGCTGTCCGCGCAGAAGATCGGCTACGACCGGCTGGGCCGGATCGCCACGGTGGACGACACCGTGAGCGGGACCTGCGCGCGCCGGGCCTACGGCTACGACGCCAACTCCAACAGGACGGGGCTGACGTCGAGTGCCTGCGACGGCTCGGGCGCGGTCACCGAGAACCACGCCTACGACGGCGGCGACCGGCTGGCCGACGCGGGCTACGAGTACGACGCCTACGGCCGTACCACGGGCACGCCGGCCGGGCTGAAGGTGGAGTACTACAACACCGACCTGGTCCGGCAGATGACGTCGGGGACGGTGCGGCAGTCGTACACGCTGGACCCGGAGCTGCGGCGGGACACCACCACGCTGGAGCAGCTCAGCGGCGGCACGTGGAGCCAGACCGGCAGGCGGGTGGAGCACTTCGACGCCGACGACGACACGCCCGCCTGGGTCGTGGAGGGCGGCGCCGTCACCAGGAACGTGCACTCCATCTCCGGCGGCCTGGCCGCGGTCACCTCGGCCACCGGGGACGTGCGGCTCCAGCTGACCAACCTGCACGACGACATCAACGTCGTCTACGCCGGCGGCGTGCCGCTGGCGCTGGACTTCGACGAGTTCGGCAACCCGCGCGCCGGCCAGCCGGCGATGCGGTACGGCTGGCACGGCGCCGCCGAGCGGGCCGCCGACACCCCCGACGGCACGATCCTCATGGGCGTCCGGCTCTACCAGCCCAAGCTGGGACGTTTCCTGCAGACCGACCCGGTGGAGGGCGGCAGCGCCAACGCCTACGACTACGCCAACCAGTCACCGACCTCCAACGCCGACCTGGACGGCAAGAAGTGGTACTGGTGCACCAACTTCTGGCACTTCGCCTTCAACCACTGCGGCGTCAGCTACGCCTACTACCACGGGAGCTGGCGTTACGTGCAGTGGAAGAAGACGCCGGCCGGCTGGTGGGTGCGCGGCGTGTACTACGACTACTGCACCAAGTCCCCCGACAAGCCGCTCGGCTACGACTTCCGGCAGGCGTGCATGATGCACGACTACGGGTACGCCCTGCGAAATATGGGGTATGTCCATAGCAAGTACCAGGTGGACTACATCTTCTACTACGTCCTGTACTGGGGCGTCTGCTCCCACTACTTCTTCAAGGGGACATGTCGCCGCATCGCGTACGCGTACTTCCTTTCGGTGGTCGCCTTCGGCCACCCGTGACCTAGGATGAGCCACCGGCGGGAGCCACCACGAAGGGCTCCCGCCGGTGCCCCTTTCTCCCGGTCCGACCGATGGGTTGACGGAAGTCGGACGTTGATGCACATTGAAGCAGCTTTGATCTTCCTTGTGCACACACGTCCTTGGCGGGAGCGCGATGGAGTTCGCCGTACTCGGGCCGCTTCACGTCTCGGGTGAGCGAGGGCCGCTGCCGCTCGGCGGCGGCAAGCAGCGCATCCTGCTGGCCGAGCTCCTGTGCCGGGCCGGCCGCCCGGTCTCCCCCGCCACGCTCGTCGAGGCCCTGTGGGAGCAGCGCCCGCCGCGCACCGCCGCCGACAACCTCCGCCTGTACGTGCACCAGCTCCGCAGGACGCTCGGCCAGGACCGCATCACCCGAACCGACGCCGGGTTCGTGCTGGCCGTGCACCCGGGCGAGCTGGACGCCGAACGCTTCGAGACCCTGGCCGGCCAGGGCGGCTCCGCGTTGTCCCACGGCGACCACGAACGCGCCGCCACGCTCGGGCGGCAGGCGCTGGAGTTGTGGCGCGGGGCCGCGTACGCGGGGCTGAACCTCACCGCCGGGCTCCGCGACCACGCCCGCCGCCTGGAGGAGGAGCGCCTGGCGGCGCTGGAGCACCGGATCGAGGCGGACCTGGCCCGCGGCCTGGACGCCGCGCTGATCGCGGAGCTGACCGAGCTGGTCGCCGAGCACCCGCTGCGCGAGCGCCCGCGCCGCCAGCTCATGCTGGCCCTGGCCAGGTCGGGACGGCAGGCGGAGGCCCTGGCCAGCTACCGCGAGGCCCGCCGGGTGTTCGCCGCCGAGCTGGGCCTCGATCCCGGGGCCGAGCTCAACCGCGTGCACCAGGCCATCCTCACCGGCACCCTCGACCCGGCCCCGGACGGCGCCGCGCCGCCCGTCGCGCGCTCCCCCGCCCAGCTCCCGACCGACATCACCGACTTCACCGGCCGCGACGAGCAGCTCGCCCAGCTCACGGCCCTGCTCGGCGACGAACCCCCGCCGGGGCCCGGCCAGGTACGGGTGTGCGTGATCGCGGGCATGGGCGGCGTCGGCAAGACCACGCTGGCCGTGCACGCCGCCCACCGCATCGCCCGCCGCTACCCCGACGGCCAGCTCCACGCGAACCTGCACGGCGCCGAGGCCAGCCCCGCCGACCCCGGCCAGGTGCTGGCCGCCTTCCTCACCGCGCTCGGCGTGCCGCGCTCCACGCTGCCCGAGGGTACGGACGAGCGGGCCGCGCTGTTCCGCAGCAGCCTGGCCGAGCGGCGCATGCTGATCGTGCTCGACAACGCCGCCTCCGAGCAGCAGGTGCGCCCGCTGCTGCCGGGCACGTCCGGCTGCGCGGTCATCGTCACCAGCAGGGCCAGGCTGAGCGGACTGTCCGGCGCGGCCCTGATCGAGCTGTCGGTGCTGCACCTGCGGCAGGGCGTACGCCTGCTGAGCAGGATCGCCGGCATCGGGCGGGTGCCGGCGGAGCAGGAGGCGGCGGCGGAGATCGTCCGGCTCTCCGACGGCATCCCGCTGGCCGTACGGGTGGCCGGGGCCCGGCTGGTGGCCCGGCCGCACTGGCCGCTGACCCGGTTGGCCGGGCAGCTCAAGGACGAACGGCGGCGGCTCGACCAGTTCGCGACCGGCGACCTGGCGGTCCGGGCCAGCCTGGCGCTCAGCTACGTGGGGCTGGAGCCGGCCGCGCGGCGGGCCTTCCGGCTGCTGGGCGCGCTGGAGGTGCCCGACTTCGCCGGGTGGGTGGCGGCGGCGCTGCTCGACCTGCCCGTACCGGTGGGCGAGGAGCTGGTGGAGTCGCTGGTGGACACGCAGCTCGTATTGATGAGCGGCGTCGATCCGGCCGGGCAGCCGCGCTACCGCTTCCACGACCTGGTCCGCCTGTACGCCCGCGAGCGCGCCGAGCTGGAGGACCGGCCCGAGGCGGTCGCGGCGGCGCTCGGGCGGGCGTTCGGCGGCTGGCTCGCGCTGGCCGAGCAGGCGACCGAACGGGTCCAGGGCAGCTCGTCGGCCATCATCCACGGCTCGGCCCCGCGCTGGAGCCCGCCGGACGGCACGCCGTGGGAGATCCGGCAGGACCCGACGGCCTGGTTCGACACCGAGCGTACGGCGCTGGTCGCGGCGATCCGGCAGGCGTGCGCGCTCGGCCTGGCCGAGGTCGCCTGGGACACCGCCTGCTGCGCCGAGCGCTACTTCGACGTGAGCGGCCTGTTCGACGACTGGCGGGCGCTGCACGAGCGGGTGCTGGCCGCCTGCCTGGCCGCGGGCGACCGGCTCGGCGAGGCGGTGATCAGGCGCGGCCTCATGCACGCCACCACCTGGACCGAGACCGGCGGCGCCATGGCCGCCCAGTACGACGGCGCCGAACGGCTGATCGCCATGTTCACCGAGCTGGGCGAGCGGCGCGGCCTGTCGGACGCGTACGTGCTGCGCGCCTGGGGCGAGGCGGCCAGGGGCGACATGGCGCACGGCCTGCGATCGGGCCGGATCGCGCTGGACCTGGCCGAACGCAGCGGCCACCAGGGCGGCGTGGCCAGGGCGCACGTGTGCATGGCGGTGGCCTACGGCACCAGGGACATCAAGATGGCCATCGTGCACCTGCTGCGCGGCCTCGACCTGGCCACGAAGCTCGGCAACCCGCGGTTCGAGGCCACGACCCTGCAGTTCCTCGGCCTCGCGCACGCCCACGCCAAGGAGTTCGAGGCCGGGCTGGAGTACATGGTGCGGGCGCTGGCCATCTACCGGCAGATCCGCGACCCGCTGCTGGAGGCGATGGGCCTGGTCGCGCTGGCCAAGCTGTACGCCGGGCACCACGACGCGCGGGCCAGGGCGGTGGCCGAGGCGGCCGAGCTGATGAGCCGTTCCCACCGGCTGGCCCACCATCAGGCCGACGCGCTGTGGGTGCTGGGCGGGGTGGACCTGGCCGAGGGGCGGGTGGCCGAGGCGGTCGCGCACCTGGAGGAGTCGGTGCGGCTGTGGCGTACGCGGGGGTGGCGGGAGTTCCTGGCGGGGGCGCTCGGGAGTCTGGCCGAGGCGTACACGGCGGCGGGGGACCCGGTGGCGGCGGCCGCGGCCCGGCTGGAGGCCGAGACGCTTGCCGGTTCTCCTCAGGCGGGTTGAGTACCTGAGCGCTGTGTCCGGGGCCCGGCCGTGGGCATGCTGGTCGCCAGGACCGCTTGGGGGCGTACCGCGAGGAGGGAACCGCCTCCGAGAAGCGAGAGGCCCGAGAAGCGAAATGCCGCGATGAGTGAGATGTCCTTGAGGAGTGAGATGTCGCTGAGGAGTGAGATGCCGCGTTCCGCCCTGTTGTGGGCCGTGATCCTGATCGCCGCGGGCGTGGCCGCCGTGGCCGTGTGCGTGCTGACCGCGCCCGCGGTCGCCCCCGGCGCGCCGCGGGACATCCTGGACTCCCCCGCGCTCCTGCCGGCCTGCGCCGCGCTGGCGGTCCTGGCCGGGCTGGCCGCCTGGGCCGCCCCGCACCCCTTGTGGGGCGCCGTCGCCGCCGCGCCGTTCTTCGTGTACTTCGCCGCCGGGGTGGTCGGCGAGCTGCGGGAGGGCGGGCAGGGCATGTGGCCGGTCGGCCTGATGTTCCTGATCGTCCTCACGCTGCTGCCGCTGGCCGCCTCGCTCGTCACGTCGCTGGTCGCCAGGTCCCGCTGAGCCCACGCCCACCGTATGGCGTACGGTACGATCGCCTCTCCCGCCTTCCATTTGATGTGAAAAGAAGGGATTCCGTGGCCTTCAGCGCTCAGACGGGCGACGCCCGCGCCCGCTCCTCCGATCACACCGCCGCCGACAGCCACGACGTCATCCAGGTACGCGGCGCCCGCGAGAACAACCTGACCGGCGTCGACCTCGACCTGCCCAAACGCCGCCTCAGCGTGTTCACCGGCGTGTCCGGCTCAGGGAAGTCCTCGCTCGTCTTCGACACGATCGCGGCCGAGTCCAGGCGGCTGATCGACGAGACCTACACGACGTTCGTCCAGAACTTCATGCCGAGCCTCGCCCGTCCCGACGTCGACTCGCTGCGGAACCTGAGCGCGGCGATCATCGTGGACCAGGAGCGGATGGGGGCCAACGCCCGCTCGACCGTGGGCACCGCGACGGACACGTACACGATGTTGCGGATCATGTTCAGCCGGATCGGCTCGCCGCAGGTCGGGCCGCCGTTCGCGTTCAGCTTCAACCGCGCCGAGGGCATGTGCCCCGAGTGCGAGGGGCTCGGCAAGGTCGCCGGCATCGACATCGACGAGCTGGTCGACCGGGACAAGACCCTGAACGAGGGCGCGATCAAGGTCCCCGGCTTCGCGGTCGACACCTGGTACTGGCAGATCATGGCCGGCTCCGGCCTGTACGACCCCGACACCAAACTCCGCGACTTCACCCCCCAGCAATGGGAGGACCTCCTCGACAAGCCCGCCACGAAGATCAAGTACGGCTCCAACAACTTCACCTACGAAGGACTCGTCACCAAGGTCAAGCGGCAGTTCCTGGCCAAGGACCGCGAGTCGATGCAGACGCAGGCGCGGGCCTTCGCCGACCGCGCGCTCAAGCTGACCGGCTGCACCGCCTGCGGCGGCTCCCGGCTGAACGAGGCCGCCCGCTCCTCCCTCATCGCCGGCCGCAACATCGCCGACTGCTCGGCCATGCAGATCAACGACCTGGCCGAGTTCGTCAAGGGCGTCGACGACCCGAGCGTCGGCCCGGTGCTCCAGGGGTTGCGCGACACGCTGGAGTCGCTGGTCGAGATCGGCCTCGGCTACCTGAGCCTGGACCGCGAGTCCGGCACGCTGTCCGGTGGCGAGGCCCAGCGCGTGAAGATGGTGCGCCACCTGACCTCCAGCCTCACCGACGTCACCTACGTCTTCGACGAGCCGACCGCCGGCCTGCACCCGCACGACATCCAGCGGATGAACAACCTGCTGCTCCAGCTCCGCGACAAGGGCAACACCGTGCTCGTGGTCGAGCACAAGCCCGAGGTGATCGAGATCGCCGACCACGTCGTGGACCTCGGCCCCGGCGCGGGCACCGCGGGCGGCCGCATCTGCTACGCCGGCGACCTCTACGGGCTGCGCGGCTCCGGCACCCTGACCGGCCGCTACCTCGGCCACCGGGCCGCGCTGCGCACCGGCGCCCGCGCGGCCAAGGGCCACCTGGAGGTCCGCGGCGCCACCCTGCACAACCTGCGCGGCGTGGACGTGGACATCCCGCTCGGCGTGCTCACCGTCGTCACCGGCGTGGCCGGCTCGGGCAAGAGCTCCCTCATCCACGGGTACGTCTCCGGCCGCGAGGGCGTCGTGGTCGCCGACCAGTCGCCGATCCGCGGGTCCAGGCGCAGCAACCCGGCCACGTACACGGGCGTGCTCGACCCCATCCGTACGGCGTTCGCCAAGGCCAACGGGGTCAAGCCGGCCCTGTTCAGCGCGAACTCCGAGGGCGCCTGCCCGGCGTGCAAGGGCATCGGCCTGATCTACACCGAGCTGGCGATGATGGCCGACGTGGCCTCGGTGTGCGAGGCGTGCGAGGGCCGGCGGTTCACGCCGGAGGTGCTGACGTACCGGCTGCGCGGCAAGAACATCAGCGAGGTCCTGGAGATGCCGGTGGCCGAGGCGCGCGAGTTCTTCACCACCGGCCAGGCCAGGACGATCCTCGACCGCCTCGACTCGGTCGGCCTGGGCTACCTCGGGCTCGGTCAGCCGCTCACCACGCTGTCGGGCGGCGAGCGCCAGCGGCTCAAGCTGGCCATCCACATGGCCAAGAACGGCACCACGTACGTGCTGGACGAGCCCACCACCGGTCTGCACCTGGCCGACGTGGACCAGTTGCTGGGCCTGCTCGACCGTCTCGTGGACGACGGCAACACCGTCATCGTCATCGAGCACCACCAGGCGGTGATGGCCCACGCCGACTGGATCATCGACCTCGGTCCCGGCGCCGGCCACGACGGCGGCCAGGTGGTGTTCACCGGCACCCCGGAACGGCTCGTCGCCGAGGGAACCTCGCTCACCGCCGTACACCTGCGGGACTACGTAGGACACGAGGCCCCGTAACGGGCCGGACCTCCCGGGCCACCGGGCTCGGGAGGTCCCCCGCCACGGGGGGACACTCGCCGCCGGGTCAGACGGCCAGGCGGGCCAGGATGCGGGCGAACTCCGGCGGCGGCGCGACCACGAGCCTGGTCTGCCCCCGCTGCAGCACGATGTCGGCCTTGATCAGGGTCAGCCGCCCGGCGTGCCACCAGTAGACCTGCGGGCTGAGCCCGCCCGTACGGGCCGCGTGCACCCGCAGCCGCTCGATGGCCCGCACCACCCCGATCCCGTCCACCGGGTGCACCAGCACCGTGTACGGATCCGGCAGCACCGCCAGCACGCCGTCGGCGGGCACCGGGCGGTAGTCGCCGAGCCAGCGCAGATGCGTGGCGGCCGAGGGCCCCCGGCCGGTCAGCCGGGTCACCGGCGTGCCGCCCAGCTCGATGTTCTCGGTCCGCAGTCGTTCCTCGCGCCGGACGTTCGCGACGGCCAGGTCGAGCGCCCGCGCCGTCGGCACGGGCCAGCAGCCGGCCTCCTCGGGCCGTACCAGCCGGGTGCCGATGGTCAGCAGCTCCACCAGGTCGGCGTTGAGGTGCCGGCCCACCACCCGGGTCAGGTCGGCGACCTCGTCGACCGACTCCACCCGGGTGCGCAGCAGGGGTCCGGCCTGGTCGAGGTCGCAGGCGTCGTAGCGTTCGCCGGCGGTGGCGAGGGCGTGCGCGAGGTGCTCGGAGACCAGCACCGGCCAGTCCTCCCTGGCCCGCCGTCCGGCCTCGCGGCGCAGCCCGGTCAGCTTCACGACCAGCGCGATGACGCCGTCGCCGCGCAGGGTCAGGGACGCGCCGTCGCGGGCGAACTCGCACAGGAACCCCATGGATTCCGCGACGAGGCCGAGCAGGGAGTCGAGGTCGACGTCCTCGATCGGCCGGCGAGGGGGCTCCCGGTCACGCCTGAAAAAGCTCACGCCACCGTGTCCCCTCTGCCGGATTCGTCCCTTTGCGTGTCTTCCTACCTTGCCTGCTCACCGTCGCGGAACGGACCAGCCAGGGAGCACGATTCGGTATCGATAACCCCAAGCTCGCCCAGCCACACACTCATCTGTGGTGCCCCGTGCCCCACCGGAAGCCCGGCCACCACGGGCACCCCGAGCGGCGCCAGCCGGTCCGCCAGCACCGGGTACGGATCGCCGCAGTCCACCCACGACCCCAGCGCGATCCCCCGTACCCCCGCGAACGCCCCCGCCTGCAACAACTGCGTCAGCATGCGGTCGATCCGGTACGGCTCCTCCCCGATGTCCTCCAGCAACACCAGCTTGCCGTCGAACGAGGGCTGGTAGCGGGTGCCGCACATCGAGGCCAGCAGCGACAGGTTGCCCCCGGTGAGCACGCCCTCGGCCCGTCCGGGCGACAACACCCGGTCGCCCCGCACGATCGCGCTCTCCCCCGCCAGCGCCGCCCGCAGGCTCTCCCACGTGAGCGGCTCGGGGCCCTGCTCGGCGGCCATGAGGTCGCAGGCCGGCATCGGACCGTGCAGCGTCGGCACGCCCAGCTCGATCGCGAAGGCGTTGTGCAGCGCCGTGATGTCGCTGGAGCCGATGAGCACCTTCGGCCGGGCCGCGCGCATGGCGTCCCAGTCGAGCAGGTCGAGCAGCCGGGCCGCGCCGTAGCCGCCCCTGCCGCAGAAGACCACCGAGACGGCCGGGTCGCACCAGGCGGCCTGGAGGTCGGCGGCGCGGGCGGCGTCCTCGCCGGCCAGGTAGTCGAGCCCCTGACGGTCGAGCGCGTGCGTCCCGACCAGCACCTTCAGCCCCAGGGCCGCCAACCGCTCGACGCCCCGCCCGAGCTGGTCGGCGCGGGGCGGCCCTGACGGCATGACGATCGCGACGGTGTCACCTTGCTGCATCGCTCAACTCCTGGACGCCGGGGAGCGCAGGGCCACGGTGAGCACCGAGGCCCGGCTTGGCTCGTTCTCCTGCCAAACGGTGTCACACTTGTGGTCCAGTATGCGACTTCCGCCCCACATCCTCGTGGTCAACGGCATCAAGGTCCGCAGGCCCGTCTTCCTGCTCGGCGCCCCGCATTCCGGCGCGGACCTGCTGGCCCGCGCCCTGAAACGGTCGCCCGGCTTCCACGTCACGACGGGCCGCGCGAGCGTGACCCACGTCGTGTACGCCTTCGCCCGCAAACCCACCATCAGCCGTACGTCCGGCGCGGTCCGCGTGCTGCGTGACGCGCTGGCCGAGTCGTGGCAGGTCACCCCGCGTTCGTGCGGCCAGTGCGCCGAGCCGTGCCGGGAGGCGGGCGGCGTGACGGGCAACGGGCCGTGCGTGGCGGCGGACGAGGTGACACGCTTCGGCGACGGCAGCCCCGACCTGCTCTACAGCGCGCCCGTGCTGCTCCAGGCGTTCCCCGACGCCCGGTTCGTCCAGCTCATCAGGGACGGCAGGGACGCCGTCACCGGCATGCTCGCCGACCCGGCGTGCCTGGCCTGGTTCAAGCCCGCGATGTTGTCCGAGATCACCGAGTTCCCCAACGCCTTCCTCGGCGTCAACAAGGACGAGCACTTCGAGCGCTGGAAGGGCATGCCCACGGCGGGCAAGGCGGCGCTGCGCTGGCGCAGCGCCGTACGGCTGAGCGCCGAGCTGCGCCGCGAGCTGCCCGAGCAGCAGCTTCTCACCGTCCGCTACGAGGACCTGGCGGCCAAGCCGGCCGAGACGGTCTCCGCGCTCACCGGCTTCCTGGAGACGCGCGTGTCCAAGGTCGCGCTGTACGGCGCCCGCGCCCCCGAGGTCGGCGTCTGGCGCTCCCGGCTCAGGCCCGCGGACCTGGAGCTGGTGGAGAAGGTCGCCCGGCAGGAGCTCACCCGGCTGGGCTACCTCCCGACCTGAACTGGGTGCGGTAGAGCTCGGCGTAGTGGCCGTCGTGCTCCAGCAGCTCCTCGTGCCGCCCGCGCTCGGCCACGCGCCCGTCGTGCACGACCAGGATCTCGTCGGCCTCCCTGATCGTGGACAGCCGGTGGGCGATGACCAGCGACGTACGGCCCAGCAACGCCGTCTTGAGCGCGAGCTGCACCGCCGCCTCGGACTCGGAGTCGAGATGCGCGGTGGCCTCGTCGAGCACGACCACGCGCGGCGCCTTCAGCAGCAGCCTGGCCAGCGCGAGCCGCTGCTTCTCGCCGCCGGACAGCCGGTAGCCGCGGTCGCCGACGACGGTGTCGAGCCCGTCGGGCAGCCCCTCGACCAGGTCGCCGATCTGCGCGGCCCGCAGCGCCTCCCAGATCTCCTCATCGCTCGCGCCGGGCCTGGCGTAGCGGAGGTTGGCCCCGATCGTGTCGTGGAAGAGGTGGGCGTCCTGCATGACGACGCCCACGGTGTCGCGCAGCGAGTCGAGCGTGGCCTCGCGCACGTCGAGCCCGTTGATCCGGACGGCGCCGGCGTCGACGTCGTAGAGGCGGGAGACCAGGGAGGTGATCGTGGTCTTGCCCGCGCCGGAGTGGCCGACCAGGGCGATCATCTCGCCGGGCCGGGCGGTGAAGGACACACCCTTGAGCACTTCCTGCGAGGGACCGCCGGATTCCTGGCGGGCCACCGACTCCAGCGAGGCGAGGGAGACCTCCTCGGCGGACGGGTAGCGGAAGCGCACGTCGTCGAACTCGATGGTGACCGGCCCCTTGGCCACCGGCCGCGCGCCGGGCCGCTGGGCCACCATCGGCTGGAGGTCGAGGATCTCGAAGACGCGGTCGAAGCTGACCAGCGCCGTCATCACGTCCACGTGCACGTTCGACAGGGACGTCAGCGGGCCGTACAGGCGCATCAGGAGGGCGGTGAGGGCCACCAGGGTGCCCAGCTCGAAGACGCCGTCCACGGCCAGCACGCCGCCGATGCCGTAGACCAGCGCGGTGGCCAGGGCGGCGACCAGGCCGAGCGCGACCCGGAACACGGTGCCGTACATGCCGACGGTCACGCCGACGTCGCGGACGCGGGCGGCGCGGGCGGAGTAGGTGGCCGCGTCGTCCTCGGGACGGCCGTAGAGCTTGGCGACCATGGCGCCGGCCACGTTGAAGCGCTCGGTGGTGACCGAGCTCATCTCGGCGTCGAGCTGCATCTGCTCGCGGGTCAGCGCGGACATGCGCCGGCCGACGTACTTGGCGGGCACGACGAAGATCGGCAGCAGCACCAGCGCGACCAGCGTCACCTGCCACGACAGCGCCAGCATCGCAGCCAGCACCAGGACCAGGCTGACCACGTTGGACACCACGGACGACAGCGTGCTGGTCAGCGCCCGCTGGGCGCCGATGACGTCGCTGTTGAGCCTGCTGACCAGCGCGCCGGTCCGCGCCCGCATGAAGAAGGCCACCGGCATGCGCTGCACGTGGTCGAACACCTCGGTGCGCAGGTCGTAGATGAGCCCCTCGCCGATACGCGAAGAGAACCAGCGCTGCGCCAGCGTCAGGGCGGCGTCGAGGACGGCGAGCGCGGCGATGGCCACGGCCAGCCCGATCACGACGCCCGTGCGCCCGGTCAGGATGCCGTCGTCGATGATCGCCTTCATCAGCAGCGGGTTGGCGACCACGATCACCGCCCCCGCCACCACGAGCAGCAGGAACGCCACGATCTTCCTGGTGTGCGGACGCGCGTGCCGGGCTATGCGCCGGACCGTGCCCGGCGCGATGCGCTGCTTGGTCACCGAGCCGTCACGGCGCAGCGACGTCCAGACCTGAGGGCCGAAGCCCCCTCCCATCATCGCCATCGGGGGATACCTCCTCCTCCCCCGGAGTCAGCGCCACGAGGACACCGGGCGATTCCACAATCAGCTCATGGCGAACCAGAACACACCAGAACGTACCCTGGCGCCCTTGAGACCCGGCCCCCGACCGGCCCTACCGCGAACCGAACAGCGCTTTGATGCGCTTGGCCTGCTCGGCCCCTTCGGCAGCACTCTGCTCCTCCAGGGTGCGCGCCCGCGCCCCCTGGAGGAGGCGCTTCGTCGCCACCGCCGCGTCCCGATTCGTCGACAGCAGCTCCGCGATCTTGTCCTGTACGGCCTTGCCCAGGTCGCCACGGGCGACCACCTGCTCCGCGAGGCCGATGCGCATGGCCTCGTCGGCGTACACGTTCCTGGCGGTCAGGCAGATGTCGATCGCCTTGGCCAGTCCGACCAGCTCCACCAGTGGTTTGGTCCCCGTCAGATCCGGGACCAGGCCCAGTGCGGGCTCTTTCATGCAGAAGGTGACGTCGTCGGCCACGATGCGCAGGTCACAGGCGAGCGCGAGCTGGAATCCCGCGCCGATCGCGTGCCCGTGCACGGCGGCGATGGAGACGATCTCCGGGCGGCGCAGCCACAGGAACCCGTCCTGGGCCTGGCGTACGCGCTGCTCGAAGGTCTCGCCGTCGGTTGTGGCGGCCGAGCTGAACGAGCCTTGTCCGGGCACTCCCTCCGGTGTGAACATCCGTAGGTCGATTCCCGCTGAGAAGGACGGTCCCTCACCTTTCACGACGACGACGCGCACCTGCTCGGGCAGGTTCTCGCCGATGCGAGCCAGTGCCGACCATGTCGCGAACGTCTGTGCGTTGCGCTTTTCCGGCCGGTCCAGCGTGATCGTCGCGATCTCACCGTCCACCTCGTGGCGAAGCCCGATCTCGGCCAGTCTTTCGGCAGAGACGTCCTCCGCGTTCCCCCCGCGCTGTCGCGCCTGTGCTTCCGCCATCGCCTGCTCCCTGTGTCCGGTCGCGCACGGGGTGCGCCACCAAGGCTGACCGTCGCGCCCGAGCTTACAGAATATGATTCTGGCTCGGGCGCGACAGCGGCTGACTAGGGACGGGCGGCTGCGGTCGCACGTTCCGAGGCGGCCGTCAGCGCTTGGACTTGCCTCGAGTCGCCCCGCCGCGCCCGCGCAGAGTCACTCCGGACTCGCTAAGGATGCGGTGGATGAACCCGTAGGACCGACCGGTCGAAGCGGCCAGGGCGCGGATGCTCTCGCCCTGCGCGTAGCGCTTCTTGAGATCGCCGGCCAGTTTTTCCCGGTCGGCCCCGGTGACCCGGGTGCCCTTCTTCAGTGTCTCGGCCACGAGTACCTCCTGTAGTGCCGGACTTCCGCAGCGTTACTCCGCCATGATCAGTCATTTCAGCGGGATCGGCTACCTACTCCACGGGAAAAGATCCGTACCCACTCAAATTAAGATCAGGCAAGTGCCACAAGATCGGAAAATTCGTCGCTCCACGCGTCTTCAGTTCCGTCAGGTAGCAAGATCACCCTATCCGGTGACAAGGCGTCAACGGCACCCTCGTCATGGGTGACGAGGACGATTGCTCCTGAATACGACCTCAGAGCGTTGAGAACCTGCTCGCGGCTGACCGGATCGAGGTTGTTCGTGGGCTCGTCGAGCAGGAGGACATTGGCACTGGAGAGCACCAGGATGGCCAGCGCCAGCCGGGTCTTCTCGCCGCCGGACAGGACTCCGGCGGGCTTGTCGACGTCGTCCCCGGAGAACAGGAACGAGCCGAGGACCTTGCGCAACTCGGTGTCGGTGAACTCCCCGCCCGCCGAACGCATGTTCTCCAGGAGCGTACGAGAAGGGTCGAGGGTCTCGTGCTCCTGGGCGTAATAACCGACCTTCAGGCCGTGGCCGGGCTTGAGGTCGCCGGTGTCGGGGGACTCGATGCCGCCGAGTATGCGCAGCAGCGTGGTCTTGCCCGCGCCGTTGAGGCCGAGGATGACGACCCTGTGACCTCGGTCGATGGCCACGTTGACGTCCGTGAACACCTCCAGGGAGCCGTAGGACTTCGACAGGCCCTCGGCCATGAGCGGTGTACGGCCGCAGGGCAGGGGCTCGGGGAAGCGCAGGCGGGCAACCTTGTCGCTCTGGCGCTCCTCCTCGGTGCCGGCCAGCAGCCGGTGGGCGCGGCGCATCATGTCCTGGGCCGCCTTGGCCTTGGTGGCCTTGGCGCGCATCTTGTCGGCCTGGGCGAGCAGCGCGCCCGCCTGCTTCTCGGCGTTGGCCCGCTCGCGCTTCCTGCGCTTCTCGTCGGTCTCGCGCTGGGCCAGGTAGGCCTTCCAGCCGACGTTGTAGTGGTCGATCATCGAGCGGTTGGCGTCGAGGTGGAGGACCTTGTTGACCGTGGCTTCAAGAAGGCCGACGTCGTGACTGATGATCACCAAGCCACCTTGATGAGAGCGCAAAAAATCACGAAGCCACCCGATTGAGTCCGCATCTAGGTGGTTTGTCGGCTCGTCCAGAAGGAGAGTTTCCGCTCCGCTGAAAAGAATTCGCGCCAATTCCACGCGGCGCCGCTGGCCGCCGGAAAGCGTTTGCAACGTCTGCCCGAGGACCCGGTCGGGCAGGCCGAGGCTGGAGGCGATGGAGGCGGCCTCGGACTCGGCCGCGTAGCCGCCGAGCACGTGCATCTGGTCCTCGAGCCTGCCGTACTGCCTGACGGCCTTCTCGCGGGTGCGCTCGTCGGCCGAGGACATGCCGGCCTCGGCCTCGCGCAGCTTGCGCAGGACCTCGTCGAGGCCGCGCGCGGACAGGATGCGGTCACGGGCCAGGACCTGGAGGTCGCCCGTACGCGGATCCTGGGGCAGGTAGCCGATGCTGCCGGAGGAGGTGACGGAGCCCATGGCGGGCAGCGCCTCACCCGCGAGCACCTTGGTGAGCGTGGTCTTGCCCGCGCCGTTACGGCCGACCAGACCTATCTTGTCGCCGGGGTTGACCCGGAAGGAGGCGTTCTCGATGAGCAGGCGCGCTCCCGCGCGCAGCTCGATGTCACTGGCGATGATCATGTTGGCGGACACTCCCGAGCTAGGAAACGAGGATTGGGCGTGCGACGCCGGTCAATCGGGAGTATGCATACAGATCAGTGTAGGGCCCCTGTGCCAGGCGCTACCTCTGGTTATGGGGCTCCAGGTGCCCTTCGGGCAGGGCGGGGCGGGTGGTGCGTTCCAGGGCCTCAGAGGCGGTCGCCCGGGAGCGGGGTGGCGGCGTGGGCGGCCATTCCGTCGAGCATGAGATGCAGATACTTCTCCGGGCGGGCGGCCATCGGGTCGGGCAGCCCGGAGGGGTGACAGGTGAAGACGTTGAGCAGGCTGACGACGTCCTCGCGGGTCACGTCCATACGCATGCCGCCCTCGGCCTGGGCCCGGCGGACGAGCCCGTCGAGCAGGCCGAGCCAGCGTTCCTTGCTCTCGGCGAACTCCGCCGTGCCCGCGACGGCCTCCTGCGGCACGTGGGCCAGGACGGCGGCCAGCGCGACGCGGCCGGGCGCGGCGGCCCACAGGACGAACCCGCGCAGCGCGTTCCAGGCGTCCCGCTCGCCTGCGGTGGCCTCCTCCAGGGCGTCGGCCAGCGACTGGACGTAGTGCTCGCCGAGCGCCGTGATGAGCGCGTCCCGGTCGGGGAAGCGGCGGTAGAGCGTGCCGACACCGACGCCCGCCCGGCGCGCAATGAGCTCCATGGGCGCGTTGACCCCGCGCTCGGCCATCACCTGGGCGGCCGCGTCGAGGATCTTGACCAGGTTCCTTCTGGCATCCGCGCGCACCCTGCGACCTCCTAAGTGGACGAACGGTTTCCGGTTAGTGTACCGTCCCGACAAGCGGAAGATGAGATTCCACTTAGGAGGCCATCATGATCGTCATCACCGGCGCGACCGGCTCCATCGGGCGGGCCCTGGTCGCCCAGCTCCACGGCCAGGACGTGCTCGCCGTCTCACGCAAGCCCGCCGACCTGGGCGTACGGCACGCCGTCGGCGACTTCACCAGCCCGGAGACGATCGGCGGGCTGCTGTCCCCCGGCGACCGGCTGTTCCTCAACAGCTCGCCGTTCCCCGGCTGGGCCGACAGGCTCAACGAGGTGATCGACCGGGCGGCGAAGGCGGGCGTGGCCCAGATCGTCTCGGTGTCGGTACGCGACGCCGCCCCGGGCGCCTCGCTCAGCGCCGGTCCCCACGGCGAGATCGACGAGCACCTGCGGGCCTCGGGCGTGCCGCACGCGATCCTCCAGCCGACCGGCTTCATGCAGAACCTCATCGGCGACCTGCGCGGCGGCGACCGCTTCCACGGCGCGTGGGGCGGCGGCCGGATGAACTACATCGACGCCAGGGACATCGCCGCGGTCGCCGCCGCCCTGCTGACCCGTCCGGTGGGGGCGTCGGAGTCGTACCTGCTGACCGGTCCGGAGTCGCCCACGCACGAGGAGATCGCCGCGACGATGACCTCGGTGCTCGGGCGTCCCATCGCCTACGTCGACCTGCCGGTGCCCGAGATGGCCGCGCGGCTGGCCGAACAGGGTGTCCCCGAGCCGTTCGCCACCGAACTGGCCACCGCCCACGCGACCTTGAGCGAGACCGGCTGGGCGGAGATCACCACGACCGTCGAGGAGGTGACCGGCCGGCCGCCGCGCACCCTGGCCGACTTCCTCGCCGACCACGCGGCCGCCTTCGCCCCGGCCGGCTGACGGCCTCCTGAGCACGGTCCAGGCGTCAGGACGGATCGACCACGCGCACCCGTACGGCCCGGAACCGGGCGGGCGCGTCGCGCAACACCGCGAGCCGCGGGTCGGGCACCACCAGGAACGGCTCGCTCTCCAGCGCGAACACCGGCGCGAGCCGCCGGTCGCCGCGCAGCGCGTCGACCGCCCGCCGGTCGCCGCCGAGCACCACCGCCTCCAGCTCCCCCAGCCGCGGCACGAGCACCCGCACCGCCGTGTCCGCCGCGCTGTCGAACGCCTGGGCCGCCTGCTTCTGCCGCCTCCTGGCGAAGCGCTGCTGCGACCACCCGCCGGCCGCGGTACGCCCCTGCACCAGCCGGGACCCGACCTTGGAGTCAACCAGCTCGGCGCCGTGGAACACGCCGGCCGCGTACCCCCCGAGCCGGACCAGCAGGACCCCCACCCGCCGCGCGGCCTGGGCGTGCGTGACCAGCCTGGTCACGTGCGGCGGGCCGGGGGTCATGGGCGGGAACGGCACGTGCAGCTCGGCCAGCGCGCCGTCGGCGGCGGTCAGGCGCACCACGCGGTCGTCGCCGGCGGCCTCGAAGGACCCGTGACGGCCGGCGAACCCGTCGATCCAGGGATGCACGCGCTCCGGCGGCACCGTGACCCACCGGCCGCCGCCTCTGGCCGGACGCGCGCTCATGCCGGAAGGGTAACCGAACGGCATTCCCCTCACGGCAAGTGGGGAACTATAGCGGAAATGTCGGTGAACTTCGTTTCGAGGGGCTTCTGCCACACCAGCGCCACCCGGATCATCTGAACGTGTCCTCCCTGCTCACCAGCCCCATGGTGGATCTCGACACCGGGGCCGTCATCGCGCAACCCGCGGTCGTCGATCCGACGGGCACTCTCCGGGCGGCCCCGCTGCCCATGGTGCTGGAACTGCCCCTGCATGTGGTGCTCTCGGGCGCCGGGGCGCTGGCACCCCTCCACGAATCCCTCCGCAGAGCCGGCCGGCATCCGCGGGAGGCGATCCTCATGCTCACTGGATCGTGCCAGGAGTCGGAACGCCCCCTGCTGAAGGTCTGCCTCGACGGCCTGCGCACGATCGGCTACCTGCTGGGCTTCGCCGACGTGGGCGCGGGCGGCCCGGCGCTGGACGCCGTCACCGACTCCGCGCCGTACCTGCTCGGGCTGGACGCCGAGCTGGTGAACAGGTTGCCCGGCGACCACCGGGCGGCGGCCGTGGCGCGGGCGGTGGTGACGCTGGCCCGCGGGATCGGCGCGCACGTGCTGGCGCCGGGCGTCGAACGCGAGGCGCAGGTCGCGGTGGCCCGCGGCCTGGGCGTACGCCTGGGCCACGGCCCGCTGCTGGCCCCCGGCCCCGACGGCAAGATCCGGGTGGTGGTGCCGGTGGCCGACGAGTCGCCGGACACGCTGATGCTCGGCCCGCGCGTGCAGGAGATGTTGCTGCCCGCGGTGACGCTGCCCGCCGGGGCGAAGGCGGAGGAGGTCGTGGCGGCGTTCGGGCACGAGCCGACGATCACCAGCGTGATCCTGGTGGACGAGTACCAGCGCCCCAAGGGCAGCCTCGACCGCAGCCGTTTCCTGCTGTCGTTCGCGGCCCGGTACGGCCACGCCCTGCACGGCTCCAAACCCGCCCAGCGCCTGGCCGACCCGCCGCGCACGGTCCCGAGGACGACCCCGGCCATCGCCGCGATGCAGGCCGCCGGCCGGGACGCGGCCCGCGTCTACGACGACCTGGTGGTCACCGACGAGCTCAACCGCTGCCTGGGCATCGTCCGGGTGGCGGACCTGATCCGGCAGATCGCCGCGATCCGTACCTGAGCCGGCGGGCGCGGACCGGCTACACCCAGCCCTGGGCCTTGGCCCGCCGTACGGCCTCGATGCGGTTGCGCGCGTGCGTCTTGTGGATGGCCGAGGACAGGTAGTTGCGCACCGTGCCCTCCGACAGGTGCAGGCGCCGGGCGATGTCCACGATCGTGGAGCCGTCGGCGGCGGCGGCCAGCACGTCGCGTTCGCGCGCCGACAGCGGGTTGGGCCCCGCGCTCAGCGCCGCCGCGGCCAGCCCGGGATCGATGACCCGCTCCCCCGCCTGCACCCGCCGGATGGCCGCCGCCAGCTCCTTGGCCGGGCTGTCCTTGACCAGGAACGCCACCGCCCCGGCCTCCATGGCGGTACGCAGGTAACCGGGCCGCCCGAACGTGGTCAGGATCATCACCCGGCAGCCCGGAACCTGGGCGGCGATCTCGGCGGCGGCGGTCAGCCCGTCCTTGACCGGCATCTCGATGTCCAGCAGCGCGATGTCGGGACGCTCGGCGAGCGCGACGGCGACCGCCTCCTGCCCGTCGGCCGCCTCGCCGACGACCTCGATGTCGGGCTCCAGGCCCAGCAGCGAGGCCAGTGCCCCGCGGATCATGCCCTGGTCCTCGGCCAGCATCACCCGGATCATGCCGCCGTCCCCACCCCGGCCGGGACCAGCACCCGCAGCCGGAACCCGCCCTTCGGCGCACTGCCGGCCTCCATCGTGCCGCCCGCGCCCGCCACCCGTTCGCGCAGGCCGCTGAGCCCGCTGCCGGTTCCCCGCGGCTCGCCGCCGCGTCCGTCGTCCATGATCTCCAGGGTGGCGCGTTCGCCGTCGTACGTCACCTGGATCTCGCAACCGGCGGCCCGCGCGTGCCGGACGACGTTGGTGACGCCCTCGCGCACCGCCCAGCCGAACAGCCCGTCGAGCAGGTCGGGCAGCGGCGTGCCCGACACCCGTACCTCGGCCCGTACGCCCGCCGCCCGCAACACCGACCGGGCGCCGTCGAGCTCCTCCGACAGGCTGCGCTGCCGGTAGCCGGTGACCGCCTCGCGCACCTCCACCAGCGCCTGCCGGGCGACCGACTCGATGTCGCCGATCTCCCGCCGCACCTGTGGCGACCCCTCCGCCAGCCGGCCGGCCAGCTCGCTCTTCAGCACGATCAGCGACAGGCTGTGGCCGAGCAGGTCGTGCAGGTCGCGGGCGATGCGCAGCCGTTCCTCGGTGGCCGCCAGCCGGGCCACCTCGCCCTGCGCCTCATGCAGCTGCCTCGTCAGCACCCTGCTGTTGCGGATGCTGATGAACAACACGCCCAGCGTGACGACCTGGAGGGCCAGGACGATGACGCCGGGCGCCTCGTCGCCGGTCAGCAGCCCGGCCGTCACCACCACCACCAGGTTCATCGCCACGCCCGCCAGCGCCCAGGTGGGCGGCAGCGTGAAGCCGAAGAGCACCACCGTGTAGACGGGCAGCGTGAGCCAGGCGCCGCCGAACGCGAATGAGCTGACCAGCGCGATCACCGTGGTGACGCCGAGCAGGGGGAAGGTGGCGCGTCCGCGTTTGTCGAAGCTCTTGGCGCTGACCACGGTGGCGATGAAGAAGGCGATGAAGCCGAACAGCGCCGCCCCCGCCCAGACCGCCCGTACGCCCGTGACCTCCCCCGAGACGAGGGAGGCGATCGGGAAGACGAGGTAGACCATGCCGACGGACATCCCGAGCAGGCGCCGCCTGGGGGAGGCCGTACCCTCCCCGAAGTGCAGCTTGTCGGCGAAACTCATGCCCGAACAGTAGCCCGCCGGTAGAGGTAGGCGGCAGCCCCGCCCAGGACGACCGCCCACCCGGCCACGACCAGCACGTCCGTCATGGCCACGCCGTCACCTGCGACGATGCTCCAGCCGAGGCGCGCGTAGTGGTAGGAGGGCATGACGTCGGCGACCGTCTTCATGGTGTCGCCGAACATCTCCGGCGGGAACCACAGGCCGCCCGCGATGGCCAGGGCGAACATGCTGATCATCGCGGCCGGCTGCGCGGCGTCGGCCGACAGCAGCGACCCGATGGCCAGGCCGAGCGCGATGAACGGGATCGTCCCCAGCCACATGGCCAGCAGCAGCGGCACCCACTGGCCGACCGGCATCGACACACCCTGCTGGACGACCCCGACGACGGCCACCAGCACCAGCGAGGGCAGGACGAGCAACATCGCGGTGCCGAGCTTGGTGGCGATGATCATCCAGCTCGGCAGCGGGGTGATCTGGAGCTGGCGCAGCCAGCCCGACTGGCGTTCGGTCGCCCACGGCACCGCCGAGCTCATCATGGACGAGGCCAGCGCCCCGTAGGCGCCCATGGAGACCATCAGCACGACGCTGTACCGCAGGCCGCCCCCGTCGGTCTGCTTGCCGTAGATGTTGGCGTTGATCAGGTAGAGCACGACCGGGAAGATCACCACGAAGACGATGTAGCGCCGGTTGCGCAGCATGCGCAGCGCCTCGGTCTTGGCGTAGAAGAGCATCAGGACTCCCTGGTGAGCGCGAGGAAGGCGTCTTCGAGGTCGGCGCCGGTGAGCTGGAGGCCGCGTACGTCCAGCGTGGTGGCCCGGAACAGGGCGGCCACGGTGGCGTCGGCGTCGGAGGTGTGCAGCGTGGCCTTGCCCGCGGCGACCTCGACGGCGGTGACGCCGGGCAGCCGGTCGAGCCCGGCCGCGGGCTGCTCGCCCAGCGTGAAGCGGACGACCTGCCCGCCCACTCCCGCCTTGATCTCGGCGGCGGTGCCGTCGGCGGCGAGCCTGCCGCGGGCGATGACGATCACCCGGTCGGAGTGCTCGTCGGCCTCCTCCAGGTAGTGGGTGGCGAACAGCACGGTCCTGCCGCCGGCGGCGTAGTCGTGCATGCTGGCCCAGAACCGCAGCCTGGACTCCACGTCCATGGCCGCGGTCGGCTCGTCGAGCAGCAGGATCTTCGGGGCGCCCGCGATGGCCAGGGCGAACCTGACCCGCTGGCTCTGGCCCCCGGACAACTTGTTCGCGCGCCGCTTGACCAGGTCCGACAGGTCGGCCAGCTTGAGGATCTCCTCCAGCGGCATCGGGTTCGGGTAGAGCCTGCGTACCAGGTCGATGAGCTCCTTGACGGACAGCTCGGGGATGAGGGCGCCGTTCTGGAGCATCGCGCCCATCTCGCCGGCCCGTACCGCCTGGTCGGGCGTACGGCCGTGGATGGTGACCGTGCCGCCGGTGGGACGCAGCAGGCCGAGCAGCATGTTGATCGAGGTGGACTTGCCGGCGCCGTTGGGGCCGAGCAGGGCCACGGTCTTGCCCGGCTCGATGGCGAGCGAGAGGTCGTCGACGGCAAGCACGTCCCCGTAGCGCTTGCTGACCTGGTCGAACACGATGGCGTTCATGTCAGCAAACGCTACGGGGACGGCATTTCCCCCGTTAGTGCGATCCTTCCGGGGTTGACCGTGACATTTGTCAGAGGCGGCAGGCGTAGATGTCGGTGACCAGGATGGCCCGCGCGCCGATGTCCCAGAGCTGGTCCATCACCTGCTGGTGGCCCTTGCGCCGGACCATCGCGCGTACGGCGACCCAGCCCTCGCGGTGGAGCGGCGAGACCGTGGGGCCCTCCATGCCGGGCGTGAGGGCGATGGCCTCCTCGATGCGCTCGGCGCGGATGTCGTAGTCCATCATCACGAAGTCGCGGGCGTGCACGACACCCTGGAACCGGCGGACGAACTGGCCCATGCCCGGCGTCTCCGGCACGCTCTGGCGCTTGATCAGCACGCCCTCGGAGCGCATGATCGGGTCGCCGAACACCTCAAGGCCGACGTTGCGCAGCGTGGTGCCGGTCTCCACGACGTCGGCGACCGCGTCGGCCACGCCGAGCCTGATCGCGGTCTCGACCGCGCCGTCGAGCTTGATCACGCGCGCGTCGACGCCCTGGTCGGACAGGTACTTGTCGAGCAGGCCCGCGTAGGAGGTGGCGATGCGCTGCCCGTCGAGGTCTTTGACCGACGACATCGTGCCCGCCCTGGCGGCCAGGCGGAAGGTGGAGCCGCCGAAGCCGAGCGGCATGATCTCCTCGACCGGCGCGCCGGAGTCGATCAGCATGTCGCGGCCGGTGATGCCGAGGTCGAGGGTGCCCTCCCCGACGTAGACGGCGATGTCGCGGGGACGCAGGAAGAACAGCTCGCAGCCGTTGTCCTCGTCGACGACGACGAGCTCCTTGCTGTCCCTGCGGGACCGGTAGCCGGCCTCTTTCAGCATGTTCTGGGCGGCTTCGCTGAGCGCGCCCTTGTTCGGTACTGCCAGACGCAGCATGTTGGGGTCTTCTTCCTCACTCATGGTCGACGGGACGCCGGGGCGGGCGCGGAGCGCCCTAGAGATGCTTGTACACCTCGTCGAGCCCGATGCCCTTGGCGATCATGAGCACCTGCACGTGGTAGAGGAGCTGGGAGATCTCCTCCGCCGCCCTGTCGTTCGACTCGTGCTCGGCGGCCATCCAGCTCTCGGCGGCCTCCTCGACGACCTTCTTGCCGATGGCATGCACGCCGGCGTCGAGCGCGGCCACGGTGCCCGAGCCCGTGGGCCTGGTACGCGCCTTGTCTGACAGCTCGGCGAACAGCTCTTCGAAGGTCTTCATGGTCTCTCTCGTCGGTCGGTTGGCGTGCCTGACAAGCCTAGTCTGCGCACGGCGATGACGCCGCCCGTAGTCCGCCACGCGAGACGACGCCCTCATGCCCGCGCCAGGGGCGGCCCTTGATCTCCGGGACGCCGTCCTAGGCTGGTGGTCATGGACCTCGCGACCGTGGGCAAGCTCTGGGACGCCGACCCCGGCTGGCTCAACACCCCTTCGTACGGCCTTCCCCCGCGTACCGCCTTCGAGGAGTTGCAGGCCGTGCTGACCCAGTGGCGGCACGGCAGCAGCGACTGGACGCCCTGGGACGCCTCCGTCGGCCGCTCCCGTACGGCGTTCGCGCACCTGGTCGACGCCGATCCGGCCGACGTGACGATCGGCTCGACCGTGTCGCAGATCATGTCCACGGTGGCGACCGCGCTGCCGCCGGGGTCGCGGGTGCTGGTGCCGGAGATCGAGTTCACCAGCAACCTGTTCCCCTGGGTGGTGGCGGCCGAGGTCGAGACCGTGCCCGCCGAGCGGCTGGCCGACGCCGTGACGGGCCGCTTCGACGCGGTGGCCTTCAGCCTTGTCCAGTCGGCCACCGGGTACGTCACGCCGCTGCACGACGTCGTCGCCGCCGCCCGCGCCCACGACGCGCTGGTCATCGCCGACGGCTCCCAGGCGTGCGGGTGGCTGCCGGTGTCGGTGGCCGACGGGATCGACGTGCTGGCGTGTGCCGCGTACAAGTGGCTCATGGCGCCGCGCGGGGCCGCGTTCGGCTACCTGTCGCCCCGGGTGCGCGAACGGATGCGCCCGCTGGCCGCCAACTGGTACGCCGGTGAGGACCCCGGCGGCTCCTTCTACGGCCCGCCGCTGCGCCTGGCCGACGACGCCCGTGCCTTCGACCTGTCACCGGCCTGGTTCTGCTACGTCGGGGCGGCGCCGGCGCTCGAACTGCTCAACGAGATCGGCGTCCAGCGTATCCACGAGCACGACGTCGACCTGGCCAACCGGTTCAGGGCCGGGCTCGGGCTGGAGCCGTCCGACTCGGCGACCGGGTCGGTGGAGGCGCCGGGCGAGCGGCTGGCCGCGGCGGGCATCCGCGCCGCCGTACGCGCGGGCCGCGTCCGGGCGGGCTTCCACGTCTACAACACCCCGGACGACGTCGACCGCGCCCTGAACGCCCTGAACGCCCTGACACCCTGACATCCCCCGGAAACGGCGACGCCCGCCGCGCCTCCACGGTGGGAGGTGCGGCGGGCGGTCGTCGTTCAGGTGGGGTCAGCGCTCGAAGCGGCGGCCACCGTTGTTGCGGCGGACGCCGCCGTTGCCGCGCTCCTCGGAGCGGAAGCCGCCGCCGGAGCGGAAGCCGTCGCGGGGGGCGCGCTCGTCGGGGCGGGCGCTCCGGTCACGGTCGCCCGAGAACGGACGGCCGCGGTCGGCGCCGAAGCGGCCCCGGTCCTCGGAACGGAACCCGCCACCGCGCTGGCCGTCACGGAAACCGCCACCACGCGGCCCCTCGGACCGGAACCCACGGTCGTCCTGACGGAACGGCCGGTCGTCGGAGCGGAACCCACCACGGTCGTCCTGACGGAAGGGACGCTCCTCGGAGCGGAACCCACCGCGGTCGTCCTGACGGGCCGGCCGCTCCTCGGAGGAGCGGAAGCCACCGCGGTCGTCGGAGGAACGGTAGCCGCCACGCGGACGGTCACCACGCCTGCGGTCGTCGCCGAACGTGCGCGGCTCGGAGGAACGCTGCCCGCCGCCGAACGGCCGCTCGCCCTCGGCGTGCCGGCGCGGACGCCGGTCCTCGCCGCCGGACTCCTCGTGCCGGCGCGGACGGCGGTCGTCGCCACCGGCGAAGGAACCCTCCTCGTGCCGGCGCGGACGACGCTCACCGTCGAACTCACGGCGCGGACGACGTCCGCCCCGGCGCTCGGCGCCGCCGTGACCGCCGACGTGGCGGGGCCGCAGCGGCTTGCGCACGTCGGGCTCCCAGACCGGGATGGCCTCGCCGCTCGGCATCCTGGCCCCGGTCACCTCGGCCAGCCGGGGGTGACCCGGGGTGGCCTTGAGCCGGAACGGGTGGATCCCGGCGCGCCTGGTCAGCGCGTCGGTCGAGCGGCGCTCGTTGGGCAGCACCAGGGTGACGACGGTGCCCTTCTCGCCCGCGCGGGCGGTACGGCCACCGCGGTGCAGGTAGCTCTTGTGGTCCTGCGGCGGGTCGACGTGCAGCACCAGGCTGATGTTGTCGACGTGGATGCCGCGGGCCGCGACGTCGGTGCAGACCAGCACGTTGATCGAGCCCTCGCGGAACTCGGCCAGGATGCGCGTGCGCTGGTTCTGGCGCTTGCCGCCGTGGAGGCCGCCGGACTTGATGCCGACCCGGGCGAGCTGCTTGCACAGCCGGTCGACGCCGTGCTGGGTGCGGACGAAGATGATCGTACGGCCCTCGCGGTTGGCGATCTCGGCCGTGACGTCGAACTTGTCGTCGCGCGTCACCTGCATCACGTGGTGCTCCATGGTGTCGACCGGCGAGGTCGCCGGGGCCACGGAGTGGGTGATCGGGTCCTTGAGGAAGCGGCGCACCAGCTTGTCGACGTCGCCGTCGAGGGTGGCCGAGAACAGCAGCCGCTGCCCGTCGGTCGGGGTCTGGGCCAGCAGCTCGGTGACGACGGGGAAGAAGCCGAGGTCGCACATGTGGTCGGCCTCGTCCAGGACGGAGACCTGGACCTGCGACAGCGAGCACTCGCCCTGCCGGATCAGGTCGCCCAGGCGGCCGGGGGTGGCGATCACGATGTCGACGCCGCGGCGCAGCGCCTCGATCTGCTTGCCCATGGACATGCCGCCAACGACGACCTTCATCCGCAACCCGAGACCGCGTCCGAGCGGTTCGAGCGCGTCATGCACCTGGAGCGCGAGCTCACGGGTGGGCACAAGGATCATCGCGCGCGGATGGCCCGCGGCGGGCTTCACCCCCGCGATGCGCGCCATGGTCGGCAAACCGAAGGCCAGGGTCTTGCCCGAGCCGGTCTGGCCACGGCCAAGGACGTCATGGCCGGCCAGCACGTCGGGGATCGTCGCACTCTGGATGGGGAAAGGGCTGTCGATGCCCTGCTTGGCCAGGCCGCTGATGAGCGGCTTGGGGAGGCCGAGCAGTTCGAACTCCGACGGGCCCGTCTCGGGGGCGGTCTCGTCGAACGAGGGCATGACAGAGTCAAGCATGGTCACGAAATTCGTGCCTTTCAGTCGAAGTGGCGCGTCACTTCTGCGAAAGGACGAGCCGGGACATACGGCCTAATGCCGTACACGTTGCAGTACGCCCGCCATATGGGCGGGACTTCACAGGGGGGATACACCGGGGCACCGGCCGCAGGCGGCGCGATGACGCGAGATGAGGCGTCTGGTGTATACCGGGTGCCAACGCCGGGATGTTATCGGATATTCCCTGGCTGGGTACGGACCTTCCGTAACCCCTCCTTGGCACACTGAAACGGCTGACGTCCGAACGCCAGCCGTAACAGCCAGAAAGATCAGACGTTGAAGCCTAGCATACGGAGCTGCTCACGCCCCTCGTCGGTGATTTTGTCCGGGCCCCATGGCGGCAGCCAGACCCAGTTGATCTTCACGTCGGAGACCATGCCGTCGAGCGCCGAGTGGGCCTGGTCCTCGATGACGTCGGTCAGCGGGCAGGCCGCGCTGGTCAGCGTCATGTCGATGGTGGCCACCGGCTGACCGCCGTCGGTCGGGTCGAGGTTGAGCCCGTAGATCAGCCCCAGGTCGACGACGTTGATGCCGAGCTCGGGGTCGACGACGTCCTTGAGCGCCTCCATGACCTCCTCGACGGTCGTGTCACCGTCGAAGCCGGTCGGAGTCTCCACTGGCTTGCTCACTGGGCACTCCTCACAACAGCGTCCTTGTAGGCCATCCAGGACAGCAGCGCGCACTTGACGCGCGCCGGGAACTTGGCCACGCCCGCGAACGCCACCGCGTCCCCGAGCACTTCCTCGTCGGCCTCGACCTGGCCCCTGCCCTGCATGAGCCGGGTGAACTCGTCGACCACCGACAACGACTCCTCGACCGTCGAGCCGGTGGTCAGCTCGTGCAGCACGGAGGCGGCCGCCTGGCTGATCGAGCAGCCCTGGCCGTCGTAGGAGACGTCCTCGATCTTACCGGCGTCGCCCACCCTGACCCGGAGCGTGATCTCGTCGCCGCACGTCGGGTTCACGTGGTGAACCTCGGCGTCGTACGGCTCGCGCAGCCCCCGCCCCTGCGGGTGCTTGTAGTGTTCCAGGATCAGCTCCTGGTACATCGACTCGCCGATCATGGCTATGCGAACACCTTCTGAACGTGATGGAGGCCGCGCACCAGGGCGTCGATCTCGCCCGTGGTGTTGTACAGGTAGAACGACGCCCGTGTGGTCGCCGGTATTCCGAACCGCAGGTGCAGCGGGCGCGCGCAGTGGTGCCCGACGCGTACGGCCACCCCGAACTGGTCGTCAAGGATCTGCCCCACGTCGTGGGGGTGTATGCCTTCCAGCGTGAACGACAACGTGCCGCCGCGCTGGTCGAGGGAGTCGGGCCCGATGAGGCGCAACGACGGCACCTCGCGCAGGGCGTCGAGGGCGTAGGCCGTCAGCGAGCGCTCATGCGCCTCGATGGCCTCCATGCCGACCTCGGTGAGGTAGTCGACCGCCGCGCCCAGGCCGATGGCCTCGACGATGGGCGGCGTGCCCGCCTCGAACTTGTGCGGGATCGGCGCGTACGTCGAGTGGTCCATCCAGACCGCCTCGATCATCTCGCCCCCGCCCAGGAACGGGGGCATGGCCTCCAGCAGCTCGGTACGGCCCCACAACACGCCGATGCCCGAGGGACCGACCATCTTGTGGCCGGTGAAGGCCACGAAGTCGGCGCCCAGCTCGGCCATGTTCACCGGGTGGTGCGGCACGGACTGGGAGGCGTCGAGCATGACGAGCGCGCCGACCTCGCGGGCCCGCGCGGCCACGGCGGCGACCGGGTTGACCGTGCCGAGCACGTTCGACTGGTGGGCGATCGAGACGATCTTGGTGCGCTCGGTGATGACGGCCGGGTCAAAGTCGAGCCGGCCCTCGTCGGTGACGCCGAACCACTTCAGCGTCGCGCCCGTACGCTGCACGAGCAGCTGCCAGGGCACGATGTTGGAGTGGTGCTCCATCTCGGAGATGACGATCTCGTCGCCGGGGCCGAGGGTGAAGCGCGGGTCGGTGTTGGCGGGGTTGCCGAAGGAGTAGGCCACGAGGTTGAGGGCCTCGGAGGCGTTCTTGGTGAAGATCACCTCATCGCGCGAGCCCGCCCCGACGAACGCCGCCACCTTGTCGCGCGCGCTCTCGTACGCCTCGGTCGACTCCGAGCCGAGCACGTGCATGGCCCGCCCGACGTTGCTGTAGTGCAGCGCCAGGTGGTCGCGCATGGTGTCGATGACCTGGTTGGGCTTCTGCGAGGAGTTGCCCGAGTCGAGATAGACGAGCGGGCGCCCGTCGGGCAGCTCGCGGGAGAAGATCGGGAAGTCCTTCCTGATCTTCTCCACGTCAAAGCTGGTGGAAGTCATGCAGACGCCTTCGTGTACTGCTCGTAGCCCTCGGCCTCGAGCTTGTCGGCCAGCTCCGGCCCGCCCTCCTCGACGATCCGGCCGCCGGCGAAGACGTGCACGAAGTCGGGCTTCACGTACCGCAGGATGCGGGTGTAGTGGGTGATCAGCAGCACGCCGGTCTCGCCCGAGTCGCGGAAGCGGTTGATGCCCTCGGAGACCACGCGCAGCGCGTCGACGTCGAGGCCGGAGTCGGTCTCGTCGAGCACGGCGATCTTCGGCTTGAGGAGTTCGAGCTGAAGGATCTCGTGGCGCTTCTTCTCACCGCCGGAGAAGCCCTCGTTGAGGTTGCGCTGGGCGAAGGCGGCGTCGATGGACAGGGCGTCCATGCCGGCCTTGAGGTCCTTGGCGAACTCGCGCAGCTTGGGCGCCTCGCCGCGGACCGAGGTGACGGCCGAGCGCAGGAAGTTGGACACCGAGACGCCGGGGACCTCGACCGGGTACTGCATGGCGAGGAACAGGCCGGCGCGGGCGCGCTCGTCGACCGACAGCTCCAGCAGGTCGACGCCGTCGAGCAGCACCTGGCCGCCGGTGATCGTGTACTTGGGGTGACCGGCGATCGCGTAGGCGAGCGTCGACTTGCCCGAGCCGTTGGGGCCCATGATGGCGTGCGTCTCGCCGGACTTCACCGTCAGGTTGACGCCGCGCAGGATTTCCTTGTCCTCGACGGCGACCTTGAGGTCACGGATCTCTAGGGTGGACATGTTGTTATGACTCCTTCGAGAGCGAGACGAGGACGTCATCGCCGTCGATCTTGACTGTGTAGACGTTCACGGGCTTGATGGCGGGCGGGCCGGTCGGCTTGCCGGTGCGTACGTCGAAGCACGATCCGTGCAGCCAGCACTCCAGCGTGCCGTCGTAGACCTCGCCCTCGCTGAGCTTGACCTCGGCGTGGGAGCAGACGTCGTGCAGGGCGAAGACGTCGTCGCCCTTGCGCACCAGCGCCACCGGGGTCTCGCCGACCTCGACGCCGATGACACCGCCGTCGGGGATGTCGGCGACCTGGCAGACCTTCTCGAAACTCATCGCGCGAGCTCCGCCTCCACCGCCGACAACACGCGGTCGCGGATCTCCTCGATCTGGATCTTCTCGATGAGCTGGCCGAGGAAGCCCCTGATGACCAGGCGGCGGGCCTCGTCGTAGGGGATGCCGCGGGCCTGGAGGTAGAAGATGTGCTCGTCGTCGAGGCGGCCCGAGGCCGAGGCGTGCCCGGCTCCGGCGACCTCGCCGGTGAGGATCTCCAGGTTGGGGACCGAGTCGGCGCGGGCGCCGTCGGTGAGGATGAGGTTGCGGTTGAGCTCGTAGGTGTCGGTGCCCTCGGCCTCGACCCGGATGATCACGTCGCCGATCCAGACGGCGTGCGCGTCCTGGCCCTGCAGCGCGCCGCGGTAGTCGACGTTGCTCTTGCAGTTGGGCTGGGAGTGGTCGACCAGGAGGCGGTGCTCCAGGTGCTGGCCGGCGTCCACGAAGTAGACGCCCGACATGTCGGCGTCGCCGCCGGGCGCGGTGTAGGCCACGCTGGGCGACAGCCGGACCAGGTCGCCGCCGAGCGTCACCACGAAGCTGCGGAAGGTGGCGTCCTTGGCGAGCTGGGCGTGGTGGTGGGAGACGTGGACGGCGTCGTCGTCCCAGTCCTGAAGGCTGACGACCTTGAGGTCGGCGCCGTCGCCGACGACGAACTCGATGTTGTCGGCGTAGACCGCGCTGCCCTTGTGGTCGAGCACGACCACGGCCTCGGCCATCGGCTCCACCTTGACCACGATGTGGCCGTAGGCGGCGCCGTCGCCCTCACCGGTCAGGGTGAGGACGGTCGGCCTGGAGGTGACGGCCTCGCGCGGCACCGTGATCACGGTCGCCTTCTCGAAGCTGTTCCACGCCTGGGCGCTGACCCGGTCGGTGGGCGTGAACGCCTTGCCGACGCGGGCGTCGTCGCGGCCCACGGTCTCCACGACGACCTCGGGCGCGGCCTCGACGTCGAGGCGCACGTGGCCCACGGGCTCGGCCTTGCCGTTGTGCAGGCCCTTCAGGCGGGAGAGCGGCGTGAAACGCCACGACTCCTCACGCCCGTTCGGGACCTCGAAGTCGCCCAGGTCGAAGGACGCCTTCTCGTGCAGGGTCGACAGGGGCTTCTCGTTCAGGCCCATCAGCCGACGGCTCCTTCCATCTGCAGCTCGATCAGCCGGTTGAGCTCGAGCGCGTATTCCATGGGCAGCTCACGGGCGATCGGCTCGACGAAGCCGCGCACGATCATCGCCATCGCCTCGTCCTCGCCGAGCCCGCGGCTCATGAGGTAGAAGAGCTGGTCCTCGCTGACCTTGGAGACCGTGGCCTCGTGACCCATCGAGACGTCGTCCTCGCGCACGTCGACGTACGGGTAGGTGTCGGAGCGGCTGATCTGGTCGACCAGGAGCGCGTCGCACTTGACGGTGCTGGCGCTGCCGTGGGCGCCCTCCTCGATCTGCACGAGACCGCGGTAGGAGGTGCGGCCGCCGCCGCGCGCCACCGACTTGGAGATGACGCTGGAGCTGGTGTTGGGCGCCAGGTGCACCATCTTGGAGCCGGCGTCCTGGTGCTGGCCCTCGCCGGCGAAGGCGACGCTCAGCGTCTCGCCCTTGGCGTGCTCGCCCATCAGATAGACGGCCGGGTACTTCATCGTGACCTTGGAGCCGATGTTGCCGTCGATCCACTCCATGGTCGCGCCCTCGTAGGCGACGGCGCGCTTGGTGACCAGGTTGTAGACGTTGTTCGACCAGTTCTGGATGGTCGTGTAACGGCAGCGGGCGTTCTTCTTCACGATGATCTCGACGACGGCGCTGTGCAGCGAGTCGGAGGAGTAGATCGGCGCGGTGCAGCCCTCGACGTAGTGGACGTAGGAGTTCTCGTCCACGATGATCAGGGTCCGCTCGAACTGGCCCATGTTCTCGGTGTTGATCCGGAAGTAGGCCTGCAGCGGGATCTCGACCTCGACGTTCGGCGGCACGTAGATGAACGAGCCGCCCGACCACACGGAGGTGTTGAGCGCGGCGAACTTGTTGTCGCCGACCGGGATCACCGAGCCGAAGTACTCCTTGAAGAGCTCCTCGTGCTCCTTCAGGCCCGTGTCGGTGTCGACGAAGATGACGCCCTTCTCCTCAAGGTCCTCACGGATCTTGTGGTAGACGACCTCCGACTCGTACTGGGCCGCGACGCCGGCGATGAGGCGCTGCTTCTCCGCCTCGGGGATGCCGAGCTTGTCGTAGGTGTTCTTGATGTCGGCGGGCAGCTCGTCCCAGGAAGCGGCCTGCTTCTCGGTCGAGCGCACGAAGTACTTGATGTTGTCGAAATCGATGCCGGTGAGGTCGGAGCCCCAGGTGGGCAGCGGCTTCTTGCCGAACAGACGGAGGCCCTTCAGGCGAAGGTCGAGCATCCACTCCGGCTCGTTCTTGAGCGCGGAGATGTCGCGGACGACCTCCTCGGACAGGCCACGCTTGGCCGCCGCGCCCGCGGCATCCGGGTCGGCCCAGCCGAACTTGTAATTCCCGAGGCCTTCCAGCTCCGGGCGGTCGGTGACAGTCACCTTCCGGTCTCCTTGCTCTTGTCTCTGTGTGCGGATTCAGCCAGCGACTTGGGGCTCACGTGCGTCGTGCACACCCCGTCGCCGTGCGCGATCGTGGCCAGGCGCTGCACCGGGGTGCCGAGCAGTTGCGCGAACGCCTCCGTCTCGGCCTCGCAGAGTTGCGGGAACTCCGCGGCCGCGTGAGCCACCGGGCAGTGGTGCTGGCAGAGCTGGTCGCCACCCGACTTGGCCTTGCTGGCCGAGGCGGCGTATCCGTCTGCCGACAGCGCCTGCGCCAGCACCTGTACGCGCTGGTCCGCCGGCACCGTCCGCATGACCGGCTCCAGCCGCTTCAGCAGGCTCGACACCTGCGAACGGGCGAAGTCGGTCACCGCTTCTCGTCCCATGCGCTCGGCCAGGAAGCGCAGCGCGCTCCCGGCGAGATCGTCATAGGCGTGCTCGAAAGCGCTGCGCCCCGCGTCGGTGATGGCGAACAACTTGGCGGGCCGTCCGCGTCCGCGCTGACCGCGCGGCCTGACCGTGCGAGGCTCTATCATTCCCTCGGCCAGCAACGCGTCGAGGTGCCTGCGCACCGCGGCGGGCGTCAGCCCCAGCCGCTCGCCGAGCGAGGCGGCCGTCACGGGACCATGCTCAAGGATCAGCCTGGCGACACGGGCGCGTGTGCTGCGCTCGCTGCCGGGCTCGATCGTGGGCATGTTTTTCACAACATCAGTGTGCCGTAATTCCTTCCCGCTCCACAAACGAATCGGAGCAGGCCGGCAATGGAATTCCTCACGCAGGTAAGGCTTACCTAACCTTTCGGCGTCCCAGAATCGCGAACACCAGCGCCGAGCAGGCGATGAGCCCGAGCATCACGACGGCCATCGGCAGGGCCGTGCCCTCGCCCGCAAGCCCGACCAGCGGGGCCGCGACGCGGCCCAGCGCGAACTGGAGCACGCCGAGCAGCGCCGAGGCGCTGCCGGCGATCTGCGCGGGCTGTCCGGCCAGCGCCAGCGCGCCGGTGCCGGGCAGGACGAGCCCCTGACCCAGCATGATCACGAACAGGCCCGTCACGATGCCGGCCAGGCCGAGCCCGGCGAGCGCGGCGGTCAGCAGCACCCCCGCCCCGACCAGGCCGGTGACGAGCCCGAGGACGACCAGGCGGGCGGGCTCCACGCGGCCCGACAGCCGGCCGCCGAGCTGGGCCATCGCGGTCAGGCCGAGCGCGTTGAGCCCGAAGATGAGCGAGTACTGCTGCGGGGTGGCGCCGTACACCTGCTGGAGCACGAACGGCGAGCCGGAGATGTAGGCGAACATCGCCGCGAAGGCCAGCCCGGCGGTGAGCGCGCAGCCCATGAACGAACGGTCGCGCAGGAGCTGCCAGAAGATGCGTACGGTGTGGCCGAGCCCGCCGCTCTCGCGCTGCTCGGCGGGCAGCGTCTCGCGCACGCCCGGCAGTACGGCCAGCAGCAGCACGAGCCCGGCCACGCTGAGCGCCACGAACACGCCGCGCCAGGAGGTGAAGGAGAGCAGCTGGGCGCCCGCGATGGGGGCCAGGATCGGGGCCAGGCCGCTGACCAGCATCAGCGTGGCGAAGATGCGGGCGATGGCGGCGCCGTCGTACAGGTCGCGCACGACCGCGCGGACGATGACCAGCGCGGCCCCGCCCAGGACGCCCTGGAGCAGCCGCAGGACGATGAGCACGGGCACCGACGGCGCGAACGCGCACAGCAGCGAGGCCACCATGAACCCGGAGACGCCCACCAGCAAGGGGCCCCTGCGCCCGCGTACGTCGCTGACCGGCCCGGCGACGACCTGGCCGACGGACACGCCGATGAGGCAGGCGGTGAGGGTGAGCTGGACCTGCGCCGGGGCGCTGAGCATCTCCTCGGTGATGGCGGGCAGCGCGGGCAGGTACATGTCGATGGACAGCGGGCCGATCGCCGACAGCGCGCCCAGGATGACCAGGAGCAGCCCCCTGCTCCCCCCGCCCTTGCGCTCGACGGCGGTGGACGTGGCTTCTGCCACGGACATGCGTGAACCCCTCTCCCTCGCAGGCCGATGACCCACGAGGGCCGAGAGATCCAACCGGGATTCGGTCCTCCTAATTCCCGCTTATCAGATATTTCAGGCCGTTTCGTTGAGCTGGATGACGCCGAAGGCCGCGCCCTGCGGATCGATGAGCTGCGCGAACCGGCCGGGAGGGGCCTCGGTCACGCCCACGAGAACGTTCACGCCCACGTCCTCGGCGCTGCGGAGGGCGGCGTCGAGGTCTTCGACCGCGAAGTAGGTCAGCCAGAACGACGGCAGCTCCGCCGGGGCCTCCTCGGGCATCGCCATCATGCCCGCGACGCTCGTCTCGCCCGCCAGCCACTCGGTGTACGGCATGCCGCCCATGTCCGACGTACGGGCGGTCCAGCCGAAGACCTGCGCGTAGAAGCGCTCGGCGGCCGGTACGTCGCGCGTGTACAACTCGTTCCAGCAGAACGTGCCGGGCTCGTTGACCAGTTCGGCGCCCGGGTGGGCGGCCGCCTGCCAGCCGCAGGCGTAGGAGCCGTCGGGGGCCTGGAAGACGGTCATGCTGCCCTCGTCGAAGATCTCCATGGGCTCGGCCACGACGGTGCCGCCGGCGTCCTTCAGCCGGGCGGCCAGCGCGGCGATGTCGTCGGTGGCGACGTAGGTGTTCCAGAGCGAGACCGGGCGGCCGTTCCTGGCGGGGCCGACGCCCGCGACCTTCTTGCCGTCGTGGAGAAACATCCCGTACCCGCCGGCCTGCGGGTCGTCCACCATGTCGGCCTGCCAGCCGAACAGCTCCCCGTAGAACCGGGTCGAGCCGGGGACGTCGGTGCTGGCCAGGTCCACCCAGCACGGGACTCCAGGGTCATATCCACTGCGTCGCGACATGCAACCTCCTCAGACGTGAGGCTCATCGCCGGACTTCCCCCCGTTCTCACGCCTTTCCGGGGAACGGTCCGGTCAAGGGCCGTCCATTTCCGGACAGGGCGCCCGGCAGCCGCCCGCCGGGCCCGTACCTGAGGGGCGGACCGCCCGGCGCAGTCCCTAAACTCGTGGCCATGGATTCCCCAGCCGTCGAGATCGTCGACCTGGTCAAACGCTACGGCGGCAGGACCGCCCTCGACGGCCTCACCCTGCGGGCCGGCCGCGGCGCGGTCACCGCCGTCCTCGGGCCCAACGGCGCGGGCAAGACGTCCACGGTCGAGATCTGCGAGGGGTTCCGCAAGGCCGACTCCGGCACGGTCCGGGTGCTCGGTCTGGCGCCCACCCTGCCCGAGCTGCGGCCGCGTGTCGGGGTGATGCTCCAGGCCGGCGGGGTGCCGCCGGCGATGCGCTGCGCCGAGTGGCTGCGCCTGGTCTCCCGCTTCTACGCCCGTCCCCTCGACCCGGACGCGCTGCTGGCCCGGCTCGGGCTGGCCGAGCACGCGCGCACCGCCTACCGGCGGTTGTCGGGCGGGCAGCAGCAGCGGCTCTCGCTGGCCGCGGCCGTGATCGGCCGGCCGGAGCTGGTCTTCCTCGACGAGCCGACGGCGGGTCTCGACCCGCAGGCCCGGCACGCCTGCTGGGAGCTGGTCGGCGAGCTACGCGGCGCGGGCGTGTCGGTGGTGCTGACCACCCACCACATGGACGAGGCCGAACGGCTGGCCGACCACGTCGTGATCATCGACAGGGGGCGCGTGGTGGCCGAGGGCAGCCCCGCCTCGCTGACCGGGGCCGAGCGGCAGCTCAGGTTCAGGGCCAGGCCGGGGCTCACGCTGGAGGAGCTGCTCAACGCGCTCCCGGCGGGCAGCGCGGCCAAGGAGTCGCCCGCCGGCCACTACATCATCGAGGGCCAGGTCGGGCCCGAACTGCTGGCCACGGTCACGGCCTGGTGCGCGGCCGAGGGCGTCACGGCCGACGACCTGCGCATCGAGCGCCGTACCCTCGAAGACGTCTTCCTCGAACTGACCGGCAGGGAGCTGCGATGACCGCCGCGCTCGACCTCACGCCCACGCCGGGCGCCGCGCCGTTCCCGCGCATGGTGCTCGCGCAGGCCGGCGCCGAGATCCGCACGATGTTGCGCAACGGCGAGCAGCTCCTGCTCACGCTGATCATCCCGGTGCTGTTGCTGGTGGGCTTCTCGCTGGCGCCGCTGGTCGACGTCGGCGGCGGCCGGCGGGTCGACTTCCTCGTGCCGGGCGTGCTCGCGCTGGCCGTCATGTCCACGGCCTTCACCGGGCAGGCCATCGGCACCGGCTTCGAGCGCCGCTACGGCGTGCTGAAGCGGCTGGGCGCGACGCCGCTGTCCAGGGCCGGGCTCATGCTGGCCAAGACGGCCGCGGTGGTGGCAGTGGAGGTCATCCAGGCCGTGGTGATCGTCGGCGTGGGGCTGGCGCTGGGGTGGCGTCCGCACGGGTCGTTCCTGGCCGCGGCGCTGCTGATCGTGCTCGGCACGGCGGCCTTCAGCGGGCTCGGGCTGCTCATGGCCGGCACGCTGCGGGCCGAGGCGACGCTGGCCGGGGCCAACCTGGTCTACCTGGTGCTGCTCGGGGCGGGCGGGGTGGTGTTCCCGCTGTCGAAGTTCCCCGAGGGCGCGCGGCCGTTCCTGGAGCTCCTGCCGATCTCGGCGCTCACCGGCGGGCTGCGTACGGTGCTGGCCCAGGGGGCGGCGCTGCCGGTCGGGCCCGTCCTGGTCCTGGCCGGCTGGGCCGTGGTGACCCTCGCCCTGGTCTCCCGCCTGTTCCGCTGGGAGTGAGCGGCCCAGGTCAGGCGTAGCACCCCGGATGCGGAGAAGTCCTCCGAGGTCAGTACGCTCTGACGACTGCTCAAGCTTCTCCCGAGGTGTTCCCCTTGACCGAATTCGCCCTGGACGATCCCTTCGATCGCCGCCCGGCGCTGCCCGGGCCAGGACGCCTGCTGCGCCAGGCCGCGGACTCGATCCCGCCCTCGTCGCTCGTGCTGCTGGCCATCGTCTCGGTGCAGATCGGCGCCGCGTTCGCCAAGGATCTGTTCGCCACGCTGCCGCCGAGCGCCGTGGTGTTCCTGCGCATCGCGACCGGCGGCCTGATCATGGCGGCCGTCGCCCGGCCCAAGTTGAAGGGGCTGAGCTGGCGCGACTGGGCGGTCGGGGTCGGCTTCGGCGTGACGCTCGCCCTGATGAACCTGTCGTTCTACGAGGCCCTGGCGCGGCTGCCGATGGGCGTCGCGGTGGCGATCGAGTTCCTCGGCGCGCTGGGCGTGGCCGTGGCGGCCTCGCGACGCCGGCTCGACCTGGTGTGGATCGGCCTGGCAGGGCTCGGCGTGGCGCTGCTGGCACCCTGGGGCGAGCCGGTGTCGGCGGGCTGGTGGCTCGGCATCGGGTTCGCCCTGGTGGCGGGCGCGGGCTGGGCCGGCTACATCCTGCTGTCGGCGGCGGCCGGTCGGCGTTTCCCCGGCACGACCGGGTTGTCGTTCGCGATGATCGTCTCGGCCGTGGTGATCGCGCCGGTGGGCGTCACGAGCGGCGGGGCCGACCTGTTGCAGCCGCACCTGCTGCTGATCGGGCTGGGGGTCGGGCTGCTGTCGTCGGTGATCCCGTACTCGCTGGAGCTTCAGGCGCTGCGGCGCATGCCCAAGCACGTGTTCGGCATCCTGATGAGCCTGGAGCCGGCCGTGGCGGCGATGGCCGGCGTGCTGCTGCTGGGCGAGGTGCTGCACGTGCAGCAGTGGACGGCGATCGTGTGCATCGTGGCCGCCAGCCTGGGCTCGACCCGGATGACGACCGGGCGGAAGTAGGTGCCGCCGCGCGCCCGTGGGATGGGGTTCTCTCGGGCGCGCGGCGGAGGGCTCGGCGTCAGGTGGGCGGTCGCCGAGCCCGGGAAGGCCAGCGGAGCGGGCTTCCGCTTGACCGGGCCTGTGCGGCTGAATGTCAGCGTGCCCAAAGATTACCGCAAAACGGACAAATCTTCCAATTTCGGACAGTAAAGCCTGCGGCCCGTGTCAGTGTTCGGCCCAGATGCCGCGTACGTGCCCGATGTGCTCGGCCATGAGGTGGGCGACCGCCGCGGCGTCGCCGCTCTTGAGCGCGTCGAGCAGGGCCAGGTGCTCCCTGGCCGAGTCGGTCAGGGAACCGCGCTCGGCGAGCTGGGACAGGCCGTAGAGGCGGGCCCGGTTACGCAGGTCGCGCACCACCTCCACCAGGTGGACGTTGCCCGACAGCGCCAGCAGCTCCAGGTGGAAACGCAGGTCGGCGTCGACGTAGGCGAGCAGGTCGGCGCGGTCGGCGGGCGAGACGATCTCCTGGGCGACCGGGCGCAGCCGTTCGAACTCCTCGGCGCGGGCGCTGTCGGCCAGCCGCGAGACCGTGGGCACCTCGATCAGCTCCCGGATCTGGGTGAGCTCGTCGAGGTCGCGGTCGGACAGCTCGGTCACCCGGAAGCCCTTGTTGCGCACGGCCTCGACCAGGCCCTCCTTGGCCAGGTCGAGCATGGCCTCGCGGACCGGCGTGGCCGAGACGCCGAACTGCGCGGCGAGCACGGGCGCGGAGTAGACCACCCCCGGCCGCATCTCGCCGGTGATCAGCGCGGCCCGCAGCGCGTGCGCGACCTGCTCGCGCAGGCTCTGCCGCTCCCCCACCATCGGCAGGTCGAGCCGGTCCTCGGCAGCCATCCGCCTTCCCTCCTACATCCACGCCTCGTACGCGGCCGCGGCGACCACCAGGTCCTCCCACGCCATGCCCGTGCTCTTGAACACCCGCGGGCCAGGACCGGTCACCACCCTTCCGGCGATCAGCTCGGCGAGGTTTCCGGCGAGATGACCAGAGGTGATCGTACCGTGGCGGATCGGGATGATCACGTCACCGGCTTCGTCCAGGGCGGCCGCTCTGGCCTCGACGACCAGGGTGGCGCGGGCGACGAGGTCACCGTCGAGCTCACGGGCCCCGGGCTCGTGCGAGCCGACCGCGACGACGGTGACGCCGTCGCGGGCGAGCTTACCGGGGAACAGCGGTTCTCTGGCGGTGGTGCAGCAGGCGACCAGGTCGGCCGCGCGGATCGCCGCCGCCGTCGCCGGCTCCCCGGCGTTCAGCGCCTCGGCGGTCAGGCCCAGGGCGCGGCAGCGGGCGGCCAGGGCTCCGGCGCGGGCGGGGTCTCGGCCGACGACCGTGACGTGCTCGACGGGCCGTACCTCGCGCAGGGCCAGGACGTGGCCCCACGCCTGCGGCCCGCTGCCGAACACCACCAGCCGCCGCGCGTCCGGCTCGGCCAGGTGCGCGACCGCCAGCGCCGAGACCGCGGGCGTGCGCAGGGAGGTGAGCGCGATCCCGTCGAGCGCGGCGAGCGGCGCCAAGGTCTCTCCGTCCAGCAGCAGGTACGTCCCCTGGATCCGGGGCAGCCCGCGCCCGGGGTTGCCGGGCGCGACGCTGACGGCCTTGACCCCGGCGTAACGGCCGGCGGCGGCGGGCATGAGCAGGAGCTGACCGGCGGGCAGGTCCACGCCGGTCCGCGGGGGCGTCAGCTCGGGGTCGAGCCCGGCGCGCAGGGCCTCTTCGAGCAGGCCCACGGCCCGGCCGACCGGCACCAGCCGCTCCAGCGCGGCCCCGTCGAGGTAGGGCAGCGTGCTCATCGCAGCGTGAACCCCGTTCCGATCGGGTCGGCCGGATCGAGCTCGAAGACGTGCCTGCCAGTGCGGTATGCCATGCCCTCGATCTCCGGCACGATCCCCTCGCCGGACACCCGGGCCACGCGCGCCCTGAAGACGGACCCGACGACGCTCTCGTGCACCAGCGTGCCGCGCAGGCCCGCCTCGTGCAGCAGCGCCATCCGGGCGGCGGTGCCCGAGCCGCACGGCGAGCGGTCCACCTCGCCGTCGGCGAAGACGGTGACGTTGCGCTGGCGGGCATGCCCCTCGTCGTCGTCCGGCAGTTCGTCGTAGAAGATCACGCCGTACACGCCGGACAGGCGGTCGTCGGCCGGGTGCCGGGTGGCGGGGTGGCCCGCCAGGGCGGCCTTGATCCGGCGGGCGTGCTCGACGAGCGCGGTCAGGTGCCGGGGCTCGACGGACAGGCCCAGCGCCCCGGCCGGTACGGAGGCGTAGATCGCGCCGCCGTACGAGAGGTCGACCCGCGTACCGGCGGCGGCCACGTCCCGGGCCAGCACGTACGACGGGACGCTCACGAACGTCACCGCCTCCACCCGCCCGCCCGAGCAGCGCACCCGGGCCGTGACCCGCCGCGGCGGCACGTCCACCACCACGTCGGTCTCCCCGTCGGGATCGGCCTCGACCAGCCCCTCGTGCACGGCGTACGCGCCCAGGGCGATCGTGCCGTGGCCGCAGGCGGTGGAGAAGCCGTCCTTGTGCCAGAACAGCACGCCGAGATGCGCCCCGGCGTCGTCGGGCGGGACCAGGAAGCAGCCGTACATGTCGGCGTGCCCGCGCGGCTCGTGGCACAGCAGCCGCCGGACGTGGTCGGCGTGGCCGGGCGCGTTCTCCCGCCGGGTGAGCACGTCCCGCCCGGGGATCTCGGGCACGCCGCCGGTGACGATCCGGAACGGCTCACCGCCGGTGTGGTAGTCGACAGTACTGATCACGGTTCGAGCCCTTCGGGGAACGGGGCGAGCGGGGGCGTCCGGGAGCCTCCAAGGATACGCCTCTCGGTAATATGTCACATGGCGGCTCGCGCTGAGAAGCCCCTGACGGGACCGTCCCACCCGGCCCGTACCATCGATGACGTGAAACCATCCACGGACCGCTCCAACGTCCTCGTCCGCGCCCTGAACACCTTCTGGGCGCCGACCACGCGCTCGATGCGCGGCTGGGCGCTGGCGTCCGTGGTGGCCAACGCGGGCATCGCGGTGACCGGCGCCGGCGTCCGGGTGACCGGCTCCGGGCTCGGCTGCCCGACCTGGCCGAGGTGCACGCCCGACAGCTTCGTGCCGATCGCCCATCCCGAGATGTCGATGCTGACCATGCTCATCGAGTTCGGCAACCGGCTGCTGACGTTCCTGGTGCTGGCGGTGGGCGCGGCGTGCGTGCTCGCGGCGCTGCGACTGGTCCCGCGCAGGCGGGTGCTGGTGCGCCTGGCGCTGCTGCAGCCCGCGGGCGTGCTGGCCCAGGCGCTGTGGGGCGGCCTGGTGGTCAGGAGCGCGCTCAGCCCGTTCACGGTCGGCATGCACTTCCTGATCTCCATGGCCCTGATCGCCGCCTGCTGGATGCTCTACGCCCGCGCCGGCGAGGGCGACGGCCCGGCCGTCCGGATCGCCCACCGCGACGTGCGGCGGCTGGGCTACGCGCTGCTCGCGGCCACGGCCGTGCTGCTGGTGGCGGGCGTCGTGGTCAGCGGCACCGGCCCGCACTCGGGCGACGCGATCGCCTCCCGCTTCGACTTCGACATCGAGGCCGTGGCCCGGCTGCACGCCGACATCGTCTACCTCGTCGTCGGGCTGACGTTCGCGCTGCTGTTCGCGCTGCACGTCACCGGCGCGCCGCGGGCGGCCGTCCGGGCCGTGCTCGGGCTGTTCGCGGTGGAGCTGGCCCAGGGCGTGCTCGGCTACACCCAGTACTTCCTGGCCGTGCCGGCCGCGCTGGTGCTGCTGCACGTGCTCGGCGCCTCGCTGGTGTGGATCGCCGCGCTGCGGGTGGTCACCTCGCTGCGCACCCGCGACCCGCTGGAGTCCGCCGCCGCCGCCGTTCCCGCGGAAGCGCCCGCCGCTGTCTGATCCCTTGTGTCAGGGTATGGGGTGTGCTGGAACTCCGGGCCCGGAAGGGACTGCTCTCGCGTACGGCGCTGCGGCGCGCGTACCAGGGGCTGGTGCTGGTCAGCGTGCTCGCCCTCGCGCCCATGACGTGGGCCTGGCTCGACAGCTCGCCGCACCGCGTGGTCGCCGACAGCGGCGGCTGGCTGACGCGGGTGCCGCCCGCGCAGGCCGCGCTGGTGCTCGGCGCGGGCCTGTGGCACACGCAGCCCACGCCCATGCTGGCCCGCCGGCTCGACGTCGCCGCCGAGCTCTACCGGGCGGGCAAGGTACACGCGCTGCTGCTGTCGGGTGACAACAGCCGCAAGGAGTACGACGAGCCCACCGCCATGCGCGACTACCTGCTGCGCCGGGGCGTGCCCGCCGCGGTGATGGTGCTGGACTACGCCGGGTTCGACACCTGGGACTCGTGCGTACGGGCCCGCGAGGTGTTCGGCGCCGAACGGGTCACCGTCGTCACCCAGGTCTTCCACCTGCCGAGGGCCGTGGCGCTGTGCCGGACGGCCGGTCTGGAGACGTTCGGCGTGGGCGACGATTCCACCCGGCAGTGGGCGGCCACCACGTACGTCTACGCCACCAGGGAGCTGCTAGCCACGGCCAAGGCCGTCGCCGACGCGCTCGTGCTGCGCTCCGAGCCGGTCTACCCCGGGCCGCGCGAGGTCTCGCTGACCAAGATCCTCGCTCAGCGGGGCGCGCCGGGCGCGTAGCCGGGCGGCGGCGTGCCCCTGGCCACCGAGCGGGCGTGCACCGCCGGCACCGGGAAGTCGGCGCGGGCCGTGCTCATGCACTCCAGGAGTGCCCGCTGCTCCTCGTGGAAGGCCTGTTCGTCGACCATGTGGCGGGCCGCCCGCTCGTGCAGCAGGCCGAGCTCGGTGGCGGCGAGCTGGTAGTCGCGCATCGCGCGCACGCCCTTCTTGCCGCCGTAGGCCCTGGCCCACTGCCTGGCCTGACGCCGCCGGGCGAACGTGGACAACATGTAGATGTCGGCGGCCCCGACCAGCTTGGTCGGCTCGTACGGCGGCAGGTAGGTCTGGATGAGCGCGACGATGCGCCGCCGGTCCCTGAACACCACGCCGATCAGCACGACGAGCACCACCAGCAGCGCCAGGTAGGCCACCACGAGCCCGGGGAAACCGCCGTAGGAGGCCAGGCCGTTCCACAGGCCGTGCAGGATCATCGCCCCGGACCAGCCGGCCAGCACCAGGAAGGCCCGCTCCGGCCCCTGGCGCTGGGCCGCGTACGCGACGGCCACCCCGATCATCGAGCTGAACAGCGGATGGGCGAACGGCGACAGGACGCCGCGCAGCACCACGGTGACCGCCAGGCTGCTGACGCCGTTGCCGTTGAGCGCCGACAGGTAGTAGCTGACGTTCTCGCTCATGGCGAAGCCGAGGCCGACCATGCTGGCGTAGATGATGCCGTCGGTGGGCCCGTCGAGCTCGGCCCGGCGGAACTTCAGCAGCCCGAGCAGCACCAGGCCCTTCATCGTCTCCTCGACGACGGGCGCGCCGAAGGTGGCCGCCAGGTTGCGCGCGCTGGTGGGCGAGAGCTTGGCGGTGTCGATGAAGTAGTGGAGGTTGAGCGAGTTGATCGCGCCCGCGATCAGCACGGCGATGCCCGCGCCCCACGCGAAGGCGAAGATCAGGTTGCTGCGCGGCTCGGGCTCCATGCGGTCCAGCGCCAGCACGGCGGCCAGCAGCAGCGGCACCGGCGCCAGCGCGAGGACGAGCGCGATGAAGAACTGCACCGGCTCGCCGTTGAGCACGTCGAAGGAGAACGAGACCAGGGCGCAGATGCCGGTGAGGACCAGCCCGGTGATCAACGCGAACGACGGGCGGTCCTTCAACACCCAGCGTGGATCACGGGACGCCATACCGTGACTTTAACGGATCAGAGTGACGGGGTCCGTGCCGGTTCGGGCACTGCCGGTCGAGGTCGGACCCACCGCGACCGGCCCGCCCGACGGTACGGCCGATCGCGAGGCGGTCGTGGGGCAGGTCCGGCAGCCGGGTACGCGTCCGGCGGCGGCCGGCGCCCTCGGGAACGATCACGTGAACCGGCCGCCTGGGATAGTCACTCGTCACCGTCCGGACATGGGGGGGGTCGTACGCCCCGGCCGCTTCGCCGTCCCCGGCCGGGAGGCCCGCCGGGTCAGGCCAGCAGCGGGTCGATCGCGACGGCCAGGAAGAGCAGCGCGAGGTAGGCGTTGGACCAGTGGAAGAACCGCATCGGGCGCAGGTCGACGCCGCTCCGACCGGCGTTGAGCCGGGCCAGCAGGCGGTGGACCTCCCACAGGCAGACCACGCCGAGCACGACCGCGACGACCGGGTAGAACAGCGTGGTGTGCGCCACCGGCCACAGGGCCAGCGAGCACAGCACGGTCGCCCAGGTGTAGGCCACGGACTCCAGGATGACCCGCCGCTCGGTGGCCACCACCGGCAACATCGGCACCTTGGCCGCCGCGTAGTCCTCCTTGTAGCGCATGGCGAGGGTCCAGGTGTGCGGCGGCGTCCAGAAGAACACCACCCCGAACAGCACCAGGGGCGCCCAGTCGAGCCGCTCGGTGATGCCCGCCCAGCCGATCATGACCGGCATGCAGCCCGCGATGCCGCCCCACACGATGTTCTGGGCGGTACGCCGCTTCAGGATCATCGAGTAGACGATCACGTAGAACAGGATCGCCGCGGTGGACAGCACGGCGGCCAGCCAATTGGTGGTGACCCACAGGCCGACAGTGGACAAAATCCCCAGAACGATGCCGAAAACCAGCGCGCCGCGCGGCGACACCTGATGCCGGGCCAGCGGGCGGCGGCGGGTGCGCCGCATCTTCTGGTCGATGTCGCGGTCGACGTAGCAGTTGAGCGCGTTGGCGCTGCCCGCCGACAGGGTGCCGAAGACCATGACGGCGATCGACTTCCACAGCGGCGGCAGGCCGCCGGCCGCCAGGAACATCACCGGGAGGGTCGTGATCAGCAGCAGCTCGATGATCCGCGGCTTGGTGAGCGCGACGTAGGCCTTCACGACCATGCCGAACGTGCGCGGCGCCCCGGACTCGGTCGAGGGGGCCGTGGCCTGCCTGTTGGTCAGCACCGTCAAGGCGCTTCCAGCCTGTGCGGAGTCAACGCGTAACCTCTGATTAGAGCGGATCGATGAGTGGCGCCGTGACGCCTCTGCGAACAACCAAACTGTAGTCGCAGGGGCGGACGGTCCGGCCAATGGGGGGCTTGAGCCATTCATGGACACGCAAGGGTGGAATGGGAATCGATCGCCAGCTCCACTCGGTTAGGGTCCCGTGTGGGCGGGATAGCCAACAGGTACTGCCAAATGACAACTAGATTCCGGAGATCGAGCACTTGAGCACCGAACTCGTGCCAGCCCTTGAATGGACCGACCTCGACAAGAAGGCGGTCGACGTCGTCCGGGCGCTGGCGATGGACGCAGTGGAGAAGGCGGGCTCGGGTCACCCCGGCACCGCCATGAGCCTGGCCCCCGCCGCATACCTGCTGTTCCAGCGCGTGATGCGCCACGACCCGAGCGACCCCAACTGGGCGGGCCGCGACCGGTTCGTGTTGTCGTGCGGCCACACCAGCCTGACGCTCTACATCCAGCTCTACCTGTCGGGCTACGGCCTGACGCTCGACGACCTGAGGCGCCTGCGGCAGTGGGACAGCCTCACCCCCGGCCACCCCGAGCACGGGCACACCGCCGGAGTTGAGACCACCACCGGTCCGCTCGGCCAGGGCCTCGGCAACGCGGTCGGCATGGCGATGGCGGCCCGCCGCGAGCGCGGCCTGTTCGACCCCGAGGCCGAGCGTGGCACCTCGCCGTTCGACCACCACATCTGGTGCTTCGTCAGCGACGGCGACATCGAGGAGGGCATCAGCCACGAGGCCAGCGCCCTGGCCGGTCACCAGAAGCTGGGCAACCTCGTCGTCCTGTACGACGACAACCACATCTCCATCGAGGACGACACCCTCATCGCCAAGTCCGAGGACGTCGTCAAGCGCTACGAGGCCTACGGCTGGCACACCGAGAGCGTCGACTGGACCGCCGGCGGCGAGTACGAAGAGGACGTCCAGGCCCTGTTCGAGGCCCTTGAGGCGGCCAAGGCCGAGACCGACCGGCCCTCCTTCATCCGGCTGCGCACGATCATCGGCTGGCCGGCGCCCAACAAGAAGAACACCGGCAAGATCCATGGCGCGGCCCTGGGCGAGGCGGAGATCGCCGCGACCAAGGAGATCCTGGGCATGGACCCGGCCAGGACCTTCGACGTGCCGGCCGAGGTGCTCCAGCACGCCCGCGAGGTGGTCCCCCGCGGCCGTACCGATCGTGCCGAGTGGGACAAGGGCTACGCCGATTGGCGCCTGGCCAACCCCGAGCGCGCCAAGGAGTTCGACCGCATCTCCCACCGCGAGCTGCCCGCCGGCTGGGCCACGGCCCTGCCCGAGTTCGAGACCGGCTCCTCGATGGCCACCCGCAAGGCCAGCGGCGAGGTGCTGGGCGCGCTGGCCCCGGTGCTGCCCGAGCTGTGGGGCGGTTCGGCCGACCTGGCCGAGTCGAACCTGACGACCATGAAGGGCGAGCCGTCCTTCATCCCCGAGGAGTACCAGACCAAGGACTTCCCCGGTAACCCCTACGGCCGCACGCTGCACTTCGGCATCCGCGAGCACGCCATGGGCGCCATCCTCAACGGCATCGCCCTGCACGGCGGCACCCGCCCGTACGGCGGCACGTTCCTGGTCTTCTCCGACTACATGCGCCCCGCGGTGCGCCTGGCCGCGCTGATGAAGCTGCCGGTCACCTACGTGTGGACGCACGACTCCATCGGCCTCGGCGAGGACGGCCCCACCCACCAGCCGATCGAGCACCTGTGGGCGCTGCGCGCGATCCCCGGCCTCGACGTCGTCCGCCCGGCCGACGCCAACGAGACCGCCCATGCGTGGAAGACGATCCTGGAGCACACCGACCGTCCCGCCGCCCTGGCTCTGACCAGGCAGAACGTGCCGGTCTACGAGGGCACGAGCGCCGACGGCGTGGCCCGTGGCGGCTACGTGCTGCGCGAGGCCTCCGACGGCCAGCCGCACGTGATCCTCATCGCCACCGGCAGCGAGGTCGAGGTCGCCGTGCAGGGCCGCGAGCTGCTGGAGGCGCAGGGCATCTCCACACGCGTGGTGTCGATGCCGTGTGTCGAGTGGTTCAACGGGCAGGACTCCGCTTACCGGCAGACGGTCCTGCCCTCGGCCATCCGGGCCCGGGTCGCGGTCGAGGCCGGCGTCGCGCTCGGCTGGCACCAGTTCGTCGGCGAGTGCGGCGAAGTGGTCGGCCTGGAGCACTTCGGCGCCTCGGCGCCGTACAAGACGCTGTACGAGCAGTTCGGGCTCACGGCCGAGCGTGTGGCGGCCGCGGCCAGGGCGAGCCTCGCCAAGCTGGGTCAGGAAAAAGGCGAGACGACGGGAAACTGAGAAGAAGATGAGCGACAACCTCAACAAGCTGTCCGGCCAGGGCGTTTCCATCTGGCTCGACGACATCAGCCGCGAACGCCTGCGCACGGGCAACCTCGAGCAGCTGATCCGCGAGAAGAACGTCGTCGGGGTCACCTCCAACCCGACGATCTTCGCGGGTGCGCTCAGCAAGGGCGACGCCTACAACGCCCAGCTCCACGACCTGGCCGTACGCGGCGTCACCGTGGAGGAGGCCGTACGCGCGATCACCACGTACGACATCCGCTGGGCGGCCGACGTGCTGCGCCCGGTCTACGACTCCACCGGCGGCGTCGACGGCCGCGTCTCGCTGGAGGTCGACCCGCGTCTGGCCCGCGAGAGCGAGAAGACCGTGGCCGAGGCCAGGGCGCTGTGGTGGATGGTCGACCGGCCCAACCTGTTCATCAAGATCCCGGCCACCCTTGAGGGCCTGCCCGCGATCACGCAGGCGCTCTCGGAGGGCATCAGCGTCAACGTCACGCTGATCTTCTCCCTTGAGCGCTACCGCGCGGTCATGGACGCCTGGCTGGCCGGCCTGGAGGCCGCGCAGGCCAAGGGCCTCGACCTGGCCTCGATCGAGTCGGTGGCCTCGTTCTTCGTCAGCCGTGTCGACAGCGAGATCGACAAGCGGCTCGACAAGCTCGGCAAGCCGGAGCTCAAGGGCAAGGCGGGCATCGCCAACGCGCGCCTGGCCTACGCCGCGTACGAGGAGGTCGTCAGCTCCGAGCGCTGGCAGCGCCTGCGCGCGGCGGGCGCCCGCCCGCAGCGCCCGCTGTGGGCCTCGACCGGGGTGAAGAACCCCGACTACTCCGACACCATGTACGTCGACCAGCTCGTCGCCCCCGGCACCGTCAACACGATGCCGGAGAAGACCCTCGACGCCACCGCCGACCACGCCCAAATCAGCGGCGACACCGTGCGCCCCTTCTACGAGCAGGCCTGGAACACCATGGCCGCGCTCAAGGACGCCGGCATCGACTACGACGACGTCGTACGCGTCCTGGAGGACGAGGGCGTGGAGAAGTTCGAGGCGTCCTGGAACGAACTGCTCGAAAGCGTCACCAAGAATCTGGTGCCATGATCGAGGTGTCCTACCGCGAGGAGGGGGTGGCCGCGGCCGCCTCCTCCGTCGCGGGGCGCCTCGTCGCCGACGGCGTGCCCGCGCGGCTGGCCGGCGGCGACCCCACGCTGTGGGGTGAGGACGCCGAGGCGGTGGCGGCGGTCCGGCTCGGCTGGCTGACGCTGCCGCGTACCTCCCGCGAGCTCCTCCCTGAGCTGGGCAAGCTCGTGGAGCGGGCCCGCGCCGAGGGCCTGACGAACGTGGTGCTGGTCGGGATGGGCGGCTCGTCGCTGGCTCCCGAGGTGATCTGCCAGACCGCCGACGTACCGCTGACCGTGCTCGACACGACCGACCCGGCGCAGGTCCGCCGGGCCCTGGCCGACCTGCTGGAGTCCACCGTCGTGGTGGTGGCCAGCAAGAGCGGCTCGACCGTCGAGACCGACTGCCACCTGCGCATCTACGAACAGATCTTCACCGAGGCGGGCATCTCGCCCGCCGACCGGATCGTGGTCGTCACCGACCAGGGCTCGCCGCTGGAGCAGCGGGCGATCGACGGCGGCTACCACCTGGTGCTGGCCGTTCCCGACGTGGGGGGCCGCTACTCGGCGCTGTCGGCGTTCGGGCTGGTGCCGAGCGCGCTGGCCGGGGCCGACGTCGAGCGGCTGCTGGACGACGCCGAAGAGGTGTTGCCGCTGCTGTCGCAGGACACCGGCAACCCCGGGCTCGACCTGGGCGCGGCCCTCGGCGGCGCGGCGCTGGCCGGGCGCGACAAGCTGGTGCTCGAAGACCAGCTCTCGGGCATCAACGGGCTGCCCGACTGGATCGAGCAGCTCGTCGCCGAGTCCACCGGCAAGCAGGGCAGGGGCATCCTGCCCGTCGTCAACTCCGACCCCAACCACACCCACGACGAGCTGATCGTCGCGATCGAGTCCGACGACGGCGCCGTACGCGTCGACGGGCCGCTCGGCGGCCAGTTCCTGGTCTGGGAGTACGCGACCGCCGTGGCCGGGCTGCTGCTGGAGATCGACCCCTTCGACCAGCCCAACGTGGCCGAGTCCAAGGAGAACACCGCGACCCTGCTGGCCCTGCCCGACCTGCCGCTCGGCGCGCCCACGCTGGTGGACGGGCCCGTCGAGATCTACGGCGCGGTCCGGTCGCACGACCTGCCCGGCGTGCTGGCCGAGCTGCTGAAGGCCATCCCGCACGGCGGCTACCTGGCCGTCATGGCCTACCTCGACCGGCTGGCGGCCTTCGACGCGCCGATGCCCGAGGGGGCCGACTTCGAGCAGATGACCGACGCGTGGATGATGGCCGACGCCGCCACGCTGCGCGCCCTGCTCGCCATCCGTACGAACCGGCCGGTGACGTTCGGGTGGGGGCCGCGTTTCCTGCACTCGACCGGCCAGTACCACAAGGGCGGGCCGCAGAACGGCGTGTTCCTGCAGATCACGGGGGCGGTGACCGAGGACGTCCCGGTCCCGGGCCGGCCGTACACGCTGGGGCGGCTCCAGCTCGCGCAGGCGCTGGGCGACCTGGCCTCGCTGGAGACCCGCGGGCGGCCCGCCGTACGCCTGCATTTGACGGACCGCGCGACGGGTGTCGCGCATTTGCTCGCAGCCGCACAGGAGGTTTGAGATGACTGACGAAGCATCTCCTGAGGAGGAGGTCGTCGCGGTGGCGGCGGCCGTGGCGAACACCGCCACGACATTGGAGGTCGCCGAGGCCAACCCCTTGCGCGACCCGCGTGACAAGCGGCTGCCGCGGGTGGCGGGGCCGTGTGTGCTGGTGCTGTTCGGCGTGACGGGCGACCTGGCCAAGCGCAAGCTGCTGCCGGCCATTTACGACCTGGGCAACCGCGGCCTGCTGCCGCCCGGTTTCTCGCTGGTCGGTTTCGCCAGGCGCGACTGGAAGGACCAGGACTTCGCCCAGTTGACGCACGACGCCGTCAAGGCGCACGCGCGTACGCCCTTCCGCGAGGAGGTCTGGAAGCAGATCCTTGAGGGCATCCATTTCGTGCCGGGCGAGTTCTCCGACGACGGGGCCTTCGACGCCCTGGCGATGGCGTTGGCGGAGATCGACCAGACGCGCGGCACGGGCGGAAACTACGCTTTCTACCTGTCTGTGCCGCCCAAGTTCTTCCCCGTGGTCGTCGAGCAGCTCAAGCGCACCGGCCTGTCCGACGCGCCCGAGGGCTCCTGGCGGCGGGTGGTCATCGAGAAGCCGTTCGGCCACGACCTGAAGTCGGCCCACGAGCTGAACGAGATCACCACCTCCGCCTTCCCGGAGAGCTCGATCTTCCGGATCGACCACTACCTGGGCAAGGAGACCGTCCAGAACATCCTGGCGCTGCGCTTCGCCAACAACCTGTACGAGCCCATCTGGAACCGCAGCTTCGTCGACCACGTGCAGATCACCATGGCCGAGGACATCGGCATCGGGGGGCGCGCCGGCTACTACGACGGCATCGGCGCGGCCCGCGACGTGATCCAGAACCACCTGCTCCAGCTCCTCGCGCTGGTCGCCATGGAGGACCCGACCTCCTTCGACGCCTCGGCGCTGCGCCGGGAGAAGGAGAAGGTGCTCAAGGCCGTACGGCTGCCGTCCAACCTGGGGCTCAACACGGCCCGGGGCCAGTACTCGGCCGGATGGCAGGGCGGCGAGAAGGTCGTCGGCTACCTCCAGGAGGACGGCATCCCCGCCGAGTCGATCACCGAGACGTACGCGGCGATCAAGCTGGAGATCGCCAACCGGCGGTGGGCCGGGGTGCCGTTCTACCTGCGTACCGGCAAGCGGCTGGGCCGCCGGGTCACGGAGGTGGCCGTGGTGTTCCAGCGCGCGCCGCACCTGCCCTTCAGCAAGACCGACACCGAGATCCTGGGGCAGAACGCCCTGGTGATCCGGGTTCAGCCGGACGAGGGCATCACCGTGCGGTTCGGGTCGAAGGTCCCGGGCACCGCCATGGAGGTGCGCGACGTGTCCATGGACTTCGCCTACGGCGAGTCGTTCCTGGAGTCCTCGCCCGAGGCGTACGAACGCCTGCTGCTCGACGTGATGATCGGCGACCCGCCGCTCTTCCCGCACCAGCGTGAGGTCGAGCTGTCCTGGACGATCCTCGACCCGATCGAGGACTTCTGGGCCACGCAGGGACAGCCCGAGGGGTACGAGTCGGGCTCGTGGGGGCCGGAGTCGGCCGACGCGATGATGGCGCGCGACGGCCGCGTGTGGAGGAGACTCTAGTGACCACGTTCATGTTGTCGGACACGACGGCCGGCAAGATCTCGGCGCAGCTCATGCTGCTGCGCCACCAGATGGGCGCGCCCGCCATCGGCATGGTGCTGACCCTGGTGGTGATCTCCGAGGAGCGCCACCAGTACGACGCGCTGCGCGAGGCCACCGAGGCGGCCCGCGAGCACCCCTCGCGCATCATCGTGGTGATCAAGCGCGAGGAGGCCGAGCCCAACCGGCTCGACGCCGAACTGCGCATCGGCGAGAACACACCCGGCGAGGTCGTGGTCCTGCGCCTGTACGGCGAGCTCACCCAGCACGCCGACTCCGTGGTCAGCCCGCCGCTGCTGCCCGACACGCCCGTGGTGGCCTGGTGGCCGGGCGCGGCCCCCGACGTGCCGTCCAAGGACGCGATCGGCGCCCTGGCCCAGCGGCGCATCACCGACGCCAAGGGCTTCGAGGACGGCGGCCCCAAGTCGCTGGTGACCCGGGCCAAGGGCTACGCCCCCGGCGACACCGACCTGTCGTGGTCCCGGCTGACGCCGTGGCGCAGCCTGCTGGCCGCCGCGTTCGACCAGCCGGTGGGCAAGGTGCGCAAGGGCGTGGTGGAGGCCAGCCCCGGCCACCCGAGCGCGTCGCTGCTGGCGGCCTGGTTGTCGGAGCGGCTGGGCGCCCCGGTCAAGGTGACCGACTCGGCCGGTCCCGGCCTGACCTGCGTACGGCTCCAGACCACCGACGGCGAACTGTCGGTCACGCGCAGCGACGCGCGGCTGGCCACGCTCTCACGTCCCGGCCAGCCCGACCGGAACGTGGCCCTGGCCCGGCGGCACACCTCCGAGCTGATGTCCGAGGAACTGCGCCGGCTGGACAGCGACGAGGTCTACGAGGCCGCCGTCAAGCGGTTCGCCCGTACCTACAAGGGCTGACCGCCCTCCACTCCAGAAAGAAGAGCTGTGAGCGTTCCCAACGTTGTCGTGCACCGCGACGCCGACGTCCTGGCCAAGGCCGTGGCGGCACGCATCATCACGCGCCTGGTCGACGTCCAGTCGGCCAAGGGGTCGGCCTCGATCGTGCTGACCGGCGGCACGGTCGGCATCGCCACGCTGGCCGCCATCGCCGCCACGCCCGCCCGCGACGCCGTCGACTGGCGGCGCCTCGACGTCTGGTGGGGCGACGAACGTTTCGTGCCCACCGGCGACAAGGAACGCAACGAGACCGGCGCCCGTCAGGCGCTCCTCGACCACGTGGACCTGGACCCCGACCGGGTCCACGTCATGCGCGGCCCCGACTCGGGCCTGACGGCCGAGGAGTCCGCCGAGGCGTACGCCGCCGAACTGCGCGCCGCGGCCCGCCCCGAGGACCACGGCCCGGTGCCGGCCTTCGACATCATGCTCCTCGGCATGGGCCCCGACGCGCACGTGGCCTCCCTGTTCCCCGGCATGCCCGCCCTGTACGACACCCGCCCGGTCGTCTCCGTCCACGGCTCCCCCAAGCCGCCCCCCACCCGCATCTCCCTGACCCTGCCCGCCATCCAGGCGGCGCGCGAGGTGTGGGTCGTGGCGGCCGGCGAGGAGAAGTCGGGCGCGGTACGCCTGGCCCTGTCGGACTCGGGCCCGGTCCAGGTCCCGGCCGCGGGCGCCCCCGGCCGAGCCGGCACCCTGTTCCTCCTCGACCGCGCGGCCGCCACCAAGATCCCCCCAGAACTCGGCCGCCTGGCCTCCCCCTGAGGTCAGCGCGGATCGGGGGTGGGCGCGCACCCGAACATCTCACCGAACCGCCGTTCAGCGATCCCCACAAGCTGGACGAGATCGTAGTTCTGGTCCCGTGCGGGGTTCTTCATGACCGTGACGCCGATGAACGGACTCCTCTCCCCGCACCGGAACCAGGCACCCGCGCTGCGGAACGGGTACAACCGGGCCTCGAAGTCGTGGATCTGCCCCTTGCCCAGCTCGGCCGGCAGGTCCACGGGAGAGCCCGCCTTCCCGTTGCCGGCGAACGTCTCGAAGGTCTCCCGGCGAGCCGACACGTCATAGCTCGTGATGACGATGCTGCGCTCGTCGTTCGAGACCACACACGTGTTCCCCACGCGATGCCGGCTGTTGGGGCCTGCCTTGTACGAGCCCGTGTAGCCGGTCAGCTCGGCAAGCGCGGCACGCGGTACGAAGTTGCACAGGTAGGGCGGCGCGTCGGTGACCGGCTGCCGCACCGGTGACGGTGTCGGTGGCTGGGTCGGTGCGACCGTGCGGTCCGGCGTGCACGCAGCGGCCACCGAGACGGCCAGGAGCAGGCAGAGCAGCGCCGGCAGCGGCCTACTCATGGCGCGCCCCGGGCGGCTCGGGCTTCCTCATGTGGTTGGTGAACTCGCCGATCCCGACCCTGGTCATCCCCTGCGCGTCGCCGAAGTCACTGGGAATCGTGGTGTGCCGTTCCATCCACTCCAGGAACGCGTCATATTCGTCGTTGTTCATCGAGGCTGGCGGCTTGATGCGCGGTGGGTCCCCCACCACGAAGGGCCGTCCGTCCAGCTTCCCGTGGTCGTAGTGCTCATGCGCCACCGCCGACGATTCGAGCATCTGTCTCACCAGTTCGTCGATGGCCTCCTCGTTCTTGGCCCCTTCGGCGACGTTCCTGGTGGTGTGCCCGCCGCCGTGACCGGCCTGATCGAGCATCCACTTCCCCGCGCTGGTGTAGCCGTCCTTCACGAAGTTCTCGTACGCCGCCTTCGCCGCCTCTATGCCCACTTTCCCGACAAGGTTCGCGCCGGGAATGGGGATCTCGCCGATCCCCGTCTCCACCAGTTCCATGAGCTTCGCGTCCGCGGCGTCCGCCTCCTGACCTCGGGCGATCAAGGTCTGCTTGCGCGCCTCCATGAGGTGCCCCAGGCTTCGGGCGTCGTTGGTCACGACGTTCTTCAGCATGGTTTCGTTGCCTGTCATGATCGCTTCATCGACATCGCGGCGCATGTGCCCGATCTCCCCCATGAGCAGGTTGTTGTAGGCTCCGTCGTCCGCGGCCAGGTCGAGTACGACCAGGTCGAGGTCCGCGGCGCCGAAACGTGCGATGTAGTGCCCTTCGTTGCTGCTGGTGAGTTCGCCGTCCGCGGCCCGGGGGGCGTTCTTGTAGAACGCCGCGGCGATGTCGTCGGCGTGGTCGCCCAGGATGTGGCCCATGTTGTCGCGGATGCCTGACAGGTCGTCGAGTTCTGAGGGGTCGGCGAAGGCGACCTTGCCGTCCTCGTCGAGCGACACGTGCGGCCGTACGTCGTCGGCGTAGATCTGGGTGGCCATTACGGCCAGCGTCTTGGACAGGTCGTCCTGGCCGCTCATCGCCGCCTCCATGGCCCGGCCGAGCGACTCGCCGTGGTCGCCCATGGCCCACTGCGGGCGGCGGTCGTGCATCAGGTACGTCAGCAGGTCACGGTCGGCGAGCAGCGCCTGGGCCGGCTCCCTGCCCCGGGCCGCGGCCGCCAGCAGCGCGCCGACGGGGTCGGCCGCCCCGATCTCGTCGGTGTCCTGGAACGGCTGGGAGTCGGCCGGGGCCGGCAGGTTGTAGACGTCGGTGTCGCGGGGCAGGAAGCGCACCCCGTGCTCCTTGAGGTAGTCGCGGTCCCAGCGGATCATGTCGCGCCCGACCGTTCTCATGAACCACGAGCTGTACGGCTCCTGCGGCCCGGCGCCGAGGATCTGGCCGAGCGCCCAGTAGCCGGGGGCGGTGAGCCCGCCCATTCCCGGCGCCTCCGTCTCCTCACGGCCGCGTTTGTTCAGCTCGTCCAGGAACCGCGTGCCGAGGCGGGGGGCGCCCTCCTTGGCGGTGGTGGCGTGGGCGAGGGCCGTCGCCAGCATGGACAGCAGCTCCCGGTTCTGGGCGCGCATCCCGCGCGCCGCCTCCGGGCTCTGGTCCAGCGCCTTGCGCACGCGGGCCGACAGGTGCACGGGCAGCGTGGTGAGCGCCTGCGGGCCGAGCTTCTCCAGCAGTGCCGTGGCGAAGCGGGGATCGGTCATCCGGTCCTTGAACGCGGCGAGCTTCGTGAGGGCGTCCTTGTCCCCCCGGCCGGCCGCCTCGACCAGTCCGGCGGCCTGCTCGGCCTCGGCGCGCACCCGGGACGGATCAGCCGCCCCTCGTCGATCCGGACCGCGCCGGGCGGCACCACGGAGCCGGGCACCGGGTGACCGAACACGTCGGTGCGGACCTTCTCGGCCTCGTAGGCCAGGTCGCGCCGCCGGTACAGGTCGGGCGCCTGCTCGGTCAGCCAGCGCGCCGCCCGGTCGATCGCGGTGACCCCGGATGGCTCAGCTGCACCGCCGCCAGGATCGCGCGCACCTGGCTCGCGCAGCCGGCCAGGGCCTTGCCCGCCTCCTGTACGCCCTGCCCGAGCCGGTGCATCTCGCGCGGGTCGAGCGAGGAGGACGTCACAGGTTCCGCCGCTCGTCGAGGGAGTAGCGGGCGGCCTCCTCGCGCAGTTGCTCGATGACCTCCCGCAGCCCGTGCCACACCTCCAGCCGGCGGCGCACGAGATCCTGGGCGAAGGAGCCGGTCACCGGGCCCGTCCAGGTGCGCCCGTCCGTCAGCTGGCGCACGGCCTCGTCGAGGCAGTGCCAGTGCTGGTCGGACAGCGCCTGCACGCGGCGCTGGGCGTCCAGCAGGTCCGCCGGAGTAGTCATGTGAACCTCCCACCGACCGTGGTACGCACGACGCGCCCCCTCAGGCTCAATCCGTGTTCCACGATGCCAGGAGAGTCCCGCCGCGTCATGCCGTTCGGTGAGGACGGCATGAGGACGGCATGACGGAACGTGGCGGGCCGGTCAGGCGAGGGGGGTCAGGGTGTCGATCTCCTTGAGGAGGGACTGTTTGCGGTCGGTGGTGAGGTAGGAGGCGTTGACGGCGTTGCGGGCGAGCTGGGCCAGTTCCGCGGCGCCGAGCCCGAGCACGTGGGCGGCGGCGCGGTACTCACCGGCCAGGGTGGTGGCGAACATGGGCGGGTCGTCGCTGTTGAGGGTGACGTACAGGCCCTCCTCCAGCATGCGGGGCAGCGGGTGGGCGGCCAGGTCGGGCACCTGGCCGGTGCGGACGTTGGAGGTGGGGCAGACGTCCAGCGGGAGCTGGGTCTCGCGCAGGTGGGCGACCAGGCGGGGGTCGGACAGGCAGTTGATGCCGTGGCCGATGCGTTCGGCGCCGTAGCCCTCGATGACCTCCCACATCGTCTCGGGGCCGCTCATCTCGCCGCCGTGCGGGACGCTGTGCAGTCCGGCGACGCGCGCGGCGGTGAAGGCGTCGCGGTAGGCGTCGCGGTACTTGGGGCGTTCCTGTTCGATGCCGCCGATCCCGAAACCTACCAATGCGGCGGGAGGTTCCTGGAGGGCGTGCTCGACGGTGATCCGGGCGGCCTCCTCGCCGTACTCGCCGGGGATGTCGAAGATGTACGCCATCTCCACGCCGTGGTCGGCGAGGGAACGCCGGGCGGCCAGGTCGAGGGCCTGTGTCACCTCGCGCATGGGCATGCCGACCACGTGGTGCGCGTACGGGGTGACCTGCAGCTCGGCGTACCGGCCGCCCTGTCCGGCGAGGTCCCTGGCCAGGCCGAGGACGAGGGTGGCGACGTCCTCGGGGTCGCGGACGAGGGCGTTGACGGCCTGGTACACGCGGGCGAAGTGGGGGAAGTCGACGAAGGTGTAGAAGCGGCGCAGTTCCTCCTCCGAGGTCGGGACCTCGCTTCCGGGATGGCGGCGGGACAGCTCCAGCACGGTCTCTACCGAGGCCGAGCCGACCAGATGTACGTGCAACTCCACCTTGGGAAGCGCGTCGATGAAGGCGTCGATGGTCATGGCGAAGACCATAAGCCCGAAATTTCCCCATAAAACAGAGAAACGGCCGAAATTTCACGCAAGAATGTCAGAATTCCGCTGAGCGTATGCTGGTGGCCCGTGAGAGACCCGGCGGCCTACGACCGCGGCTTCGCACGGCTCACCTCCTACACCGTCGAGCCGCTGCTGGACGCCCTGGGCCCGCGCCCGCGCAGGCTGCTCGACCTTGGCTGCGGCACGGGCGTCGTCACGGCCGAGGCGCTCGCGCTCGGCGCCGAGGTCACCGCCGTCGACTCCAGCCCCGCCATGCTGGACGTGGTCGCCCGCCGCCACCCCGGCGCCACCGTACGGCAGGCCACCCTGCCCGTCCTGCCCTTCGACGCCGGCTCCTTCGACGCCGCGGCGGGCAACTTCGTCATCAACCACGTCGCCGACACCCCGGCGACGCTCGCGGAGTTGCACCGCGTGCTGCGTCCCGGCGGCGCGCTCGCGCTGACCTGGTGGAAGTCCGAGGAGATGACGGCCACGAACGTCTTCGCCGAGGCACTGGCGGCGGCGCGGGTCCCGTACGAACCCCCTGCCCGGCCCTTCACCGCGGTGGAGCGGCCCGAGCGGTTCGCCGGGCTGCTGACGGCGGCGGGCTTCGGGGAGGTGGGCGTGCGGACGCTGCGCTGGCGGCACCGGGTCGATCCGGCCGCCTGGTGGACCGGCGTCGTCGAGGCGGGCGGCCCGCGCTTCGAGGTGATCACCCGGCAGCCGCCGGAGACCCTCGCACGGGTACGGGCCTGCTACGACCGCCTGGCCGCCCCGTACGCCGCCGCGGGGTTCCCCGTCTGCGCCCGCCTAGCCCACGGCCTCCGCTGACCAGGCCGTGACCAGCGGCACCAGCACCCCGTCGACCGACCCGGCCACGAACTCGGCGTCGAAGGGCGGCCCGATGAAGATCATGCGATGCCACACCAGGGCCTCGGCGACCCCGAACAGCCGTACGGGATCGACCGCGGCGGACAGCTCGCCGCGCGCCCTGGCCCGCTCGACGAGCGCGCCCACGTCGCCGAGGTTGCGGGCGGGCATGTGGGCGCGCAGCGTGCGGGCCAGCTCCTGGTTGGACACCAGCGTCGAGGACAACCCGATGACCATCGCGTGTTTGCGTTCGACCGTCTCGCACAGGCCACGGAAGATCGAGAGCAGGTCGCCGCGGAGCGAGCCGGTGTCCTCCCCCGGCGGCGCGTCCATGTCGAGCCGCCGGCAGATGACGTCGACCACCAGCTCGGGCTTGCCCGCCCAGCGCCGGTAGATGGTGGCCTTGCTGGCCTTCGCGCGCTTGGCGATCTGGTCGACCGACATGCGGTCGTAGCCCACCTCGGACAACAACTCCATCGTGGCGTCGAGGATGGCCCTGGCGCGGTCAGGGTCGAGTGGGGCCACGGGCACGTCCTTCAGCGATAGGCGATCTCCTCGAATCGTACGCCCGTAAGCTGCGTGGACACCTCCCACAACCGCTGGGCGAGCTCCTCGGACCGGGCCGTCTTCGAGGGCGTGAGCAGCTTCAGCTTCGGGCCGACGAACTCGCCGCCGGTGATCAGGGGCGAGGTGGCGGCGTACAGGGAGGTGACGGCGCCGGCGTCGGCCGACTGCAGGAACACGCCCAGGAGGGGCTGTAGGGGCCCCAGCTTGAAGATGTGGGTCGCGGTGGCACCAGGGTGGGTGGCGACGCTGGTCAGGCTCGTACCGGCCGCGTCGGCACGCCGCTGGAGCTCCAGGGCGAACAGCAGGTTGGCGAGCTTGGAGCGCCCGTACGCCTTCATCCGGCCGTAGCCGCGTTCCAGTCCGAGGTCGTCGAAGTCGATTCTGCCGATGGCGTGCGCCTCGCTCGAGACCGTCACCACGCGGGGCTTCGGGGCGGCGAGGAGCAGCGGCAGGAGCAGCCCGGTGAGCGCGAAGTGGCCGAGATGGTTGGTGCCGAACTGCAGCTCCCAGCCGTCCTTGGTCGTCCGGCGGGGGGTCATGGCGATGCCGGCGTTGTTGACCAGGAGGTCCAGCTTGTCCATCGTGTCGCCGACGGTGGCCGCGAAGCTCCGGACCGAGGACTGGTCGGCCAGGTCGAGGCCGCCGTGCACGACGTCGGCGCCCGGCACGGCCCGCCGGATCTCGGCCACCGCGGCTTCGCCCTTGTCCGCCGAGCGGGTGGCCACGACGACGCGGGCGCCGCGGCGGGCCAGCTCTCGGGCGGTGGGCAGGCCGATTCCGCTGTTGGCGCCGGTCACGATGGCCGTCGTGCCGGCGAGGTCCGGGATGTCGGCTGGCGTCCAGGGGGTCATCACCCCTCCTTTGGTGTACGAAACCGTTTCGTACACTCTAACTCAGTTGTTGCCGCGCGTGGCGCTCTTCCCGGCGGGTGACCTCAAGTCGCCGGCGGGCCTCCTCCAGCTTCTTGCGCGCCTTGGCGAGCTTGCCTTCCAGCCGGGCGACCCTGTCGGCGCGCTCGTCGTACTCGCGGGTGACCGACTCCAGCGCCTGCGCCCACTCCCGGTGGGCCGTCTCGGCCTCCTCCCGTTCCCTGGCCTTCCTGGCCTCCTTCGCGTCAGCCTCCGCGCGTGCCTTCGCCTCGGCCGCCGCGTCCGCGGCTTTCCGGGCGGACGACGTTCGCCCGCGCGGCGCGGGACGGGCGGCGGTGACGGGGGCGGGCGCGAAGCCGCTGTAGCTGAGGGGCTTGGCCAGCCGCCCGGCCCGCACCTGGCCGGCGGCGTCGGCGTCCACGACGGCGGCGTCCAGCGTCTGGTCCACCTCCGAGGCGGCCGCCGCCGACAGGCCGCCGCCCTGCCTGGCGAGCCTGGCCACCTTGGCGGTCACCTCGCCCCGCCGCTGGGTCAGCCCGGCCAGCGCGCCGGCGTCCTGCTCCTGCCAGGCCGCGCGCAGCCGTTCCCCAAGGGCGAGCAGTTCGGCCAGCTCCTCCGGGTGCTCGCGGGCCAGCCGGTTGACCGGCCAGGCCGAGACGGTGGGCTTGCGCAGCTTCGCGATCTCGCGCGAGAGCCGTACGTCGCCCGCGTCCTTGGCCGCGCGGACCTCGGCCGCGCGGGCGGCGGTGAACTCCGCCGGCGGGACTGCGTAGAGGCGGCCGGCCACCTCGTCAAGATCCACACAGGACAAATACCCCACACGCCGGGGTTTGTAGCGCATAGTGGAGACAGCCCCAGCCGAACGGAGGCCCCCCGGTGTTCGAGCGCTTCACCGACCGCGCGCGCAGGGTCGTCGTCCTCGCCCAGGAGGAGGCGCGGCTGATGAGCCACGACTACATCGGCACGGAACACATCCTGCTGGGTCTCATCCGCGAGGGTGAGGGGCTGGCCTCGCTGGTGCTCGGCGGCTGCGGCGTGGAACTGGAGGCCGTACGGGTGTTCGTGGAGCGCGAGGTGGGCCGCGGGGCCAGCTCCCCGACCGGGCACATCCCCTTCACCCCGCGCGCCAAGAAGGTGCTGGAGCTGTCCCTGCGCGAGGCCCTGCAACTGCGCCACAACTACATCGGCACCGAGCACATCCTGCTCGGGCTGATCAGGGAGGGCGAGGGGCTGGCCGCGCAGGCCCTGGTGGACACCGGCGCCGACCTGACCGACATCCGCCAGCGCCTGCTCGACCGCGTCGGCCGCGGCGCCAAGGAACGCCCGACGGAGATGTACTTCTCCGGCGGCCCGGTCCTCGGCGAACGGCTCACCCGCATCGAGGAGAGCCTGGAACGCATCGAACGCCACCTGGGCATCAGCCGTCCCGCCGGCAAGCCAGACGGGAGCGCGGACGAGGAGCGCCCCCGCGAGGAGGGCCTAGGCTGAGGCCAGGGCGCCGACCGGCAGCCGCGCCTCCACGATCGCGGGGTCCTCGGTGTGGCCGAGCGTGGCCCCCAGGGTGGTCAGCAGGCCGCGCATGCGGGCGTTGTCGGCCAGCAGGGTGGCCCTGACCTCGGCGTACCCGAGGTCGCGGGCCTGCCTCACCAGCATCCGGGCCAGCGTCGTGCCCAGGCCGAGCCCCTGCCAGCGGTCCTCGACCAGGAGGGCCAGCTCGGCGACGCCGGGGTCGGGGGTGAACATGAGGTTCGCCATGGCCACGACCTGCCCGTCGTGCCCGGCCACCAGCGAGAAGCCCCTGCCGCGGTCGCAGAGCCGGTCGAACGTGCGCGGCGGCAGCGCGGGCAGCCAGGTGAAGTAGCGGAACCTGCGGGCCTCCGGCGAGCAGCGGTCGTGCAGGTCGCGCACGGCCTCGCGGTAGATCGAGGTGAGCGGGCGCACAGTGACCTCGGCGCCGTCGGCCAGCTTCACCGGGCGTTCGGCGGCGCTTCGCGGCGCGGGCTGGGCGAGCCGGGCGAACCCGGCCGCCCGCGCCGCCTCGGTCAGCGTGAACGGCAGCCCGGCGCGGCGCAGCCGGACCGCGCGCCGCTGCGCGACCGGTACGACGAGCAGGGTCGGGTCGGGCAGATCGCTCACCGGTTCGCCGTAGACCCATCTGGCGTCGTCCGCGCGCAGCAGCTCGGCCAGCAGCTCCGGCAGCCGCCAGGGCGTCGTACGCAGCCGGGAGGCCAGCAGCAGCGCCCTGGTCGGCTCGTCGGTCAGCTCGTGGGCCGTGGCGGGCACCACCTGGACGCGCCGGCCGCCGACGGCCTCCAGCGCCTCGCGCACGGCCTCGGGGCTCGCGGGGATGTCGGCCACGAACTCGTCGACCGTGCCGTCGGCGTCGGACTGGACGCTCAGGCCGAGGATGTTGCCGCCCCTGGCGGCCAGGGCCGAGGCCAGCGAGGCCAGCCGTCCGGGTCGCTCGTCCACCGTGGTCCGGATGCGCAAGAATCCCATACGAAGGAGCATGCCTGGGATGTGTTACACGCCCGCTAACGACGGGTTTCATCACGAATTTCGTCGTGAGATGCGCCACCTAATCCTGATATAGCAGGATATGGGGCCATGAATGCGCGAGTTCCCTTGTCGTCCGGATTCGTCAACGGTGACGTGTCCTTCTGGTACCGGTCGTCGGGGGTGCCGCCGCCCGGCCCGCGGCTCGACGGCGACCTCCAGGCCGACGTGGCGATCGTCGGTGCGGGCTACACGGGACTGTGGACCGCGTACTACCTCAAGAAGGCCCGTCCCTCACTGCGGGTGGTGCTGCTGGAGCAGGAGTTCGCCGGGTTCGGCGCCTCCGGGCGCAACGGCGGCTGGCTGACCGGCGACCTGGCCGGCTCCCACGAACGGTACGGCGCGGGCGCCCGACGCCTCCAGCGCGAGATGTACGCCTCCATCGACGAGGTCATCGCGGTCTGCGAGACCGAGTCCATCGACTGCGACGTCGTCAAGGGCGGCGTGGTGAACGTGGCCCGTACCCCCGCCCAGGCCGACCGGCTGCGCGCCTCCGTGGCCGCGGCCCGCGCGTGGGGCATCGAGGAGGCGGACCTGCGCCTGGCCGACCCCGCGGAGCACGTACGGGTGGCGGGGGCGCTGGCGGCCTCCTGGAGCCCCCACTGTGCCAGGATCCAGCCCGCCAAGCTGGCGCAGGGGCTGGCCAGGGCCGTACGCGACCTCGGCGTCCCCGTCTACGAGCGCACCCCGGTCACCGAGATCGCCCCGGGCCGGGCGGTGACCCCGTACGGGACGGTCACGGCCGCGTACGTGATCCGCGCCACCGAGGGCTTCACCGCCCGCCTGCACGGGCTGCGCCGCCAGTGGCTGCCCATGAACAGCTCGATGATCGTCACCGAGCCGCTCCCCGCCTCCTTCTGGGACGAGGTCGGCTGGCGCGGCGCCGAACTTCTCGGCGACATGGCGCACTACTACATGTACGCCCAGCGCACCGCCGACGACCGCATCGCCTTCGGCGGCAGGGGCCGCCCCTACCTGTACGGCTCCCGCATCGACGCCCGCGGCCGCACCCACGAGTGGACGGTCGAGGCCCTGTGGCGGCTCCTGGTCGACTTCTTCCCCGCGGCCCGTTCCTCCTCGGTCGCGCACGCCTGGTCGGGCGTGCTGGGCGTGCCGCGCGACTGGTGCTCGACCGTGCACGTGGACCGCGCGACCGGCCTCGGCTGGGCCGGCGGGTACACCGGACACGGCGTGACCACGACGAACCTGGCCGGGCGCACGCTGCGTGATCTGATACTCGGGGAGGAGACGGAGCTGACGTCCCTGCCGTGGGTGGGCCACAGGGTACGGCCCTGGGAGCCCGAGCCGCTGCGCTGGATGGGGGTGCACGCCATGTACCGCCTCTACCGGGTGGCCGACCACCGGGAGCGTTCCATGCCCAGGACGTCGGCCCTGGCCCGTTTCGCCGACCTGATCACCGGCCACTGACGATCTTGGAGAAAGGGAGTACCCCATGAACATCCTCTTCCGCGGGGGAAGCGCCTTCGTCGGCGGCGCCGTACGGCCCGACGCCGTGCTGGTGCGGGACGGGGTGATCGCCGCCGTGGGCCCGGAGGGCGAGCTGTCCCGCAGCGCCCCCGGCCACGACACCGTCGACCTGGACGGCGGCCTGCTGACGCCCGGCTTCATCGACGCGCACATGCACCCGGTGCAGGCCGGCCTCGAACGAGCAAAGTGCGACTTGTCCGAGATCTTCGGCCTAGACACCTACATAGCCAAGATTTCCGACTACGCCACGAAAAATCCCGAAAAAACGTGGATCGACGGCGGAGGCTGGGACATGTCGGCCTTCCCCAACGGCCTCCCCCACCGTTCCCAGCTCGACTTCCTCGACCGCCCCGCCTACCTGATCCAGCGGGACCACCACGCCGCCTGGGTCAACTCCCGCGCCCTCGACCTGGCCGGCATCACCAAGGAGACCCCCGACCCCGCCGACGGCAGGATCGAGCGCGAAGCCGACGGCACCCCGTCCGGCGTCCTGCACGAGGGCGCGATGGACCTCGTCGGCCTGCTGGCCCCCCGCCCCACCGCCGAGGACCAGGCGCGCGCCCTCGCGGAGGCCGAGCGGCACCTGTTCTCCCTGGGCGTCACCGGCTGGCAGGACGCCATCGTGGGCTCGTACGCCGGCTCGGACGACCAGCTTCCCACCTACGTCGAGGCCGCCCGCGCGGGCCGGCTGCGCGCCCGCGTGGTGGGCGCGCTGTGGTGGGACAGGACGCGCGGCGAGGAGCAGATCGAGGACCTGGTCCGCAAGCGGGCCACCGCCGAGGGACTGGACCGGTTCGCGGCCACCTCGATCAAGATCATGCAGGACGGCATCGCGGAGAACTTCACCGCCGCGACGCTGGAGCCGTACTGCCGGTGCGGCGGCACGGGCCTGTCGTACATCGACCCCGGCAAGCTCAAGGGGTACGTGGCCGAGCTGGACCGGCTCGGCTTCCAGGTGCACTTCCACGCCATCGGCGAACGGGCCGTACGCGAGGCCCTGGACAGTTTCGAGGGCACCGACCCGGCCAACCGCCACCACATCGCCCACCTGCAGATCATCGAGCCGTCCGACGTGCCGCGCTTCGCCGCGCTGGGCGTGACGGCCAACCTGCAACCCCTGTGGGCCACCCACCACGCCCAGATGGACGAGCTGACGCTGCCCTTCCTGGGTGAGCCGCGCTCGTCGTGGCAGTACCCCTTCAGGGACCTCCAGGAGCACGGCACCCGGTTCTGCGCGGGCAGCGACTGGCCGGTCTCCGACCCGGACCCGATCCAGGGCATGCACGTGGCGGTGAACCGTACCGAACCTGGTGGTTCGGTGCACGCGGGCTACCCGACGGCGCAGACGCCGTTCCTGCCCGGCCAGCGTCTCGACCTGGCCACCGCCCTGAGCGCGTACACCGAGGGGTCGGCCTGGATCAACCGCTCGCCGGCCGGCGCGATCGAGCCCGGCCGCCCGGCCGACCTGGTCGTGCTCGACCGCGACCCCTTCGAGCTGCCCCCGGCCGACATCTGGACGACGCGGGTGCGCATGACGTTCGTCGACGGCGTGGCGGTGCACGGGCGATGACGCGCGAAGGGCCCCGGTGACCAGCACCGGGGCCCTTCGGACGGCTCGCCTACCAGGGGGACTTGTTGTTGCGCAGGCGCTCCAGTGCCTCCTCGAGGATCGCCTTGCCGTCCTTGTCGCTCCGGCGCTCCTTCACGTAGGCCAGGTGCGTCTTGTACGGCTCGTTCTTGGGCGGGGCAGGCGGTGCCTCCTCGTCCTGTCCGGCTGGGAGGCCGCAACGGGGGCAGTCCCATGTCTCGGGGACCGCCGCGTCGCTGGCGAAACTGGGGCGCGTCTCGTGCATGTTGGCGCACCAGAACGAGACCCGCACTCTCGGAGCTGCCTCGCCGCGCTCGGCCTCCCCCATAGGGCCGGCGCCGACTCGGCTGCCACGGATCGCGTTGCCACTACCCACGGATGAACTCCTCGCTCGATCGCCCCGCGTCGTGACACGGGGGGAGAATCACTGTCACGCGTTAACCAGTTGTCTTACGGCCTCATGAGCAGGCCGAGCGCGATGATGCAGACGAACCAGACGGTGCCCGTGATGACGGTCAGCCGGTCGAGGTTGCGCTCCACCACCGAGGAACCACCGAAGTTCGACGAGAAGCCACCGCCGAACATGTCAGACAGGCCGCCACCCTTGCCCTTGTGGAGCAGGACGAGCAGGATCATGAGACCGCTCGCCAGGATGAGGGCGATGGAGATTCCGATTTCCACGGTATGCCTGTTCCTTCAGTGCTCTGTTACGCGTGACGATTCAAACTTGCCTCTTGAGGGTACGGCCTGTTGTCAAGTCGCACCCTCAGAACGACTCAGTTAGCCAGGCAATTCGGAGAATCGGCAGATCTTGGCGAACTCCCCGGCATCGATGCTGGCACCGCCCACGAGCGCGCCGTCGACATCGGGTTGAGCCATGATCCCCGCGATATTGCCGGACTTGACCGAGCCACCGTAAAGGATACGGACCGCGGAGGCCACTTCGGGGTCGTAGAGCTCCGCGAGTCTGACCCGCAACGCTCCGCAGACCTCTTGGGCGTCCTCCGGGGTGGCCACCTCGCCCGTGCCGATCGCCCACACGGGCTCGTAGGCCACCACTATCGATTTTGCCTGCTCGGCGCTGATTTTGCGCAGGGCGCCGTCGAGTTGGCCGAGACTGTGCGCGATGTGGCCGCCCTCTTGGCGTACGGCCAGCCCCTCGCCCACGCACAGGATGGGCGTGAGCGAGTGCCGGTAGGCCGCCTGCACCTTGGCGTTGACGAGGTCGTCGTCCTCACCGTGGTACTGGCGCCGCTCGGAGTGGCCGATGACCACGTACGTGCAGCCGAGCTTGGCCAGCATGACGCCCGACACCTCGCCGGTGTAGGCGCCTCCGTCGTACTGGGACAGGTCCTGGGCCCCGTAGACGATGCGCAGCTTGTCGCCGTCGACCAGCGTCTGCACGCTGCGCAGGTCGGTGAAGGGCGGCAGCACCGCGACGTCGGTACGGTCGAAGTCCTTGTCGCTGAGCGCGAAGGCCAGCTTCTGGACCAGGGCGATGGCCTCAAGGTGGTTGAGGTTCATCTTCCAGTTGCCGGCCATGAGCGGCTTGCGCTGGGCCATCTCAGTCCTCCAGAGCCGCGAGTCCGGGCAGGGTCTTGCCTTCAAGGTATTCCAGGCTGGCGCCGCCGCCGGTGGAGATGTGCGAGAAGCCGTCCTCGGGCAGGCCCAGCCTGCGCACGGCGGCCGCGGAGTCGCCGCCGCCGACCACCGTGAAGGCGCCGGAGCCGATCAGCGCCTCGGCCACCGCACGGGTGCCGTCGGAGAACGCGTCGAACTCGAACACGCCCATCGGCCCGTTCCAGAAGACGGTCTTGGCGTCGGCCAGCTTGCTCGCGAACAGCTCGCGCGTCTTCGGCCCGATGTCGAGCCCCTCGCGGTCGGCCGGGATCGCCGTGGCCTCGACCACGTCGTGCTCGGCGTCGGCCGCGAAACCGGTGGCCGCCAGCACGTCGACCGGCAGCACGAGGTCGACGCCCCGCCTGCCGGCCTCGGCGAGGAAGCCGCGCACCTGGTCGAGCTGGTCCTCCTGGAGCAGCGAGCGGCCCACCTCGTGGCCCTGGGCCTTGAGGAAGGTGTAGGCCATGCCGCCGCCGATCAGCAGCCGGTCGACCTTGGTCAGCAGGTTGGCGATGACGCCGAGCTTGTCGGAGACCTTCGCCCCGCCGAGGACGACCACGTAGGGACGCTCGGTGTCCTCGGTCAGCCTGCGCAGCACCTCGACCTCGGCCACGATCAGCCCGCCGGCCGCGTGCGGCAGCAGCTTGGGCACGTCGTAGACGCTGGCGTGCTTGCGGTGCACCGCGCCGAACCCGTCGCCGACGTAGAGCTCGGCCAGCGCGGCCAGCTTCTCGGCGAACGCGCCGCGGGCGGCGTCGTCCTTGGACTCCTCGCCCGGCTCGTAGCGCAGGTTCTCCAGCAGGGCGACCTGGCCCTCCTGGAGGGCCTCGACCGTCTCGCGCGCGCTGTCACCGACCACGTCGGCGGCGAAGGCGACGTCCTGGCCGAGCAGCTCGACCAGGCTGGTGGCCACCGGCCGGAGCGAGTACTTCGGGTTGGCCTGGCCCTTGGGCCTGCCCAGGTGGGCGCAGACGACGACCTTGGCGCCACGTCCGGCCAGCGCCTGGATCGTCGGCACCGACGCGCGGATGCGGCCGTCGTCGGTGATCGTCTCCCCGTCGAGCGGGACGTTGAGGTCGGCGCGCACGAGCACGCGCCGCCCCTTGACGTCGAGATCGTCGAGCGTGCGCATGCTCATGCTCCTGTTCCCGCCTCGGCCCTGACCACGCTCACAGGCCGCGGCCGACCAGCTCGATCAGGTCGGCGAGGCGGTTGGAGTAGCCCCACTCGTTGTCGTACCAGCCGACGACCTTGACCTGGTTGCCGATGACCTTGGTGAGGCCGGCGTCGAAGATGCAGGAGTGGGGGTCGGTGACGATGTCGGAGGAGACGATCTCGTCCTCGGTGTAGCTGAGGATGCCCTTGAGCGGGCCCTCGGCGGCGGCCCTGACCGCGGCGTTGACCTCCTCGACGGTGACCTCGCGGCTGACGTCGACGGTGAGGTCGGTGGCCGAGCCGGTGGGGATCGGCACGCGCATGGCGAAGCCGTCGAGCTTGCCCTTGAGCTCGGGCAGGACCAGGCCGATGGCCTTGGCGGCGCCGGTGGAGGTGGGCACCACGTTGAGGGCGGCGGCGCGGGCGCGGCGCAGGTCCTTGTGCGGGCCGTCCTGGAGGTTCTGGTCCTGGGTGTAGGCGTGGATCGTGGTCATCAGACCCTTCTCGATGGTGAAGGTGTCGTGGATGACCTTCGCCATCGGGGCCAGGCAGTTGGTGGTGCAGGACGCGTTGGAGATGATCGTGTGGCTGGCCGGGTCGTAGTCGCCGTCGTTGACGCCCATCACGACCGTGACGTCCTCGTTCTTGGCGGGCGCGGAGATGATGACCTTCTTGGCGCCGTTCTCGGCGTGCACCCTGGCCTTGTTGGCGTCGGTGAACAGGCCGGTCGACTCCACCACGACGTCGACGCCGAGGTCGCCCCAGGGCAGCTTGGCCGGGTCGCGCTCCGCGAACACCTTGATCGCCTTGCCGTCGACGGTGATCTCGTCGCTGGAGGACTTCACCTCGTACGGCAGGCGGCCCAGGATGCTGTCGTACTTCAGCAGGTGGGCGAGCGTCGCGTTGTCGGTCAGGTCGTTGACCGCGACGATCTCGATGTCCTTGCCGCTGGCGGCGACCGCACGCCAGAAGTTGCGACCGATGCGGCCGAAGCCGTTGACGCCTACGCGGATGCTCACGGAAACCGATCTCCTCGAACAGATGGCGGTTGAATCTCAACCACGAACACTATCGGACCCAAATTGGTTTAGACCACTGCAGGTGCCGCCCTGCGTATCCCCGTTCGGGCGGCGTAATTTGCGAGCTTCGAGTAAAGTGCCCGACTCGTCGGAGTAAATTCGTGCATTCTCTGGGGGCTGAGATGTCACATAAGCGGTCCGGCCTGCTTCCTGGACTGATCGCGGGGCTGGTCGCCACGCTGGTGTGCGCGGCGGGGCTGGGGTTCGCGGTGCTCTTCCAGGACCGGCTGCCGAGGGCCGTGGCCACGCTGGGCAACGGCCACGCGCTGTCGGTCACGCTGTCGCTCGTGATCGCGCTGCTGGTCGCCCTGGCCGTGGGCGCGGCCAGGCCACGCAACCGGGCGCTGCCGGTGGTGGCCGCCCTGTACGCGGCCGCCGCCGTGGCCGGGGGCCAGATCTCGGGCGCGTCCATCATGATCGGCGCCGCCCGGCGCGCACCCGCGTCCGGCACGCACTCCTCCCCCCGGTTCGGTGACATCACGGCCGCCAACGCCGGCGAGGGACTTCCCCACGCCCTGGCGGTCTACCGTGAGCCGCCGGCGCAGACGTGGCAGATGTGGTTGTACATCGCGGTGGCGGCCGTGGCCGCGCTCCTGCTGGTCACGCTGCGCGTCCTGCGCGTACGCCGGGCCGACCGGGCCGAACCGGCCGCGGAGACGACGGACGAGCCCGAGCAGGAGTACCGGGCGCCGTTCGAGCCCGCGCAGGCGCCGGCCCAGCAGGCGGGTGGCGGCGACCTGTTCACACCGCGCAAGCCCGCCAAGGACTGACCGCCGCGAGGGGCGCGTGCGCAGCCGTACGGGATGGGGGAGTCCCGGAACGGCGTCGCGCGCGCCCGCACGGCGGCAGGGCGGCTACGGGGCCAGCATGTCGACGGTGAGGTTGGCCTCGGTGTTGGGGATGCCCAGGTCGGAGGCGCGCTTGTCGGCCATCGCCAGCAGCCGCCTGATGCGCCCGGCGATGGCGTCCTTCGTCAGCGGCGGGTCGGCGATCTGCCCCAGCTCCTCCAGCGACGCCTGCTTGTGCTCCACCCGCAGCCGTCCGGCGACCACCAGGTGGTCCGGCGCCTCCTCGCCGAGGATCTCCAGCGCCCGCTGCACCCGCGCGCCCGCCGCGACGGCCGCCCGGGCCGAGCGCCGCAGGTTGGCGTCGTCGAAGTTGGCCAGCCGGTTGGCGGTCGCCGCCGCCTCGCGCCGCATCCGGCGCTCCTCCCAGGCCAGCACGCTGTCGTGCGCGCCAAGCCGGGTGAGCAGCGCGCTGATCGCGTCGCCGTCGCGGACCACGACCCGGTCGACGCCGCGCACCTCCCTGGCCTTGGCGTGGATCTTCAGCCGCCGCGCCGAGCCCACCAGCGCGAGCGCCGCCTCGGGCCCCGGGCAGGTGACCTCCAGGGACATCGAACGCCCCGGCTCGGTCAGCGAGCCGTGCGCCAGGAAGGCGCCGCGCCAGGCCGCCTCCGCGTCGCAGGCCGCGCCCGCCACCACCTGCCGGGGCAGGCCGCGCACCGGACGCCCGTGATTGTCGATCAGGCCCGTCTGCCGGGCCAGCGCCTCACCGTCGCGGTAGACGCGCACCACGTAGCGCGAGCCCTTGCGCAGCCCGGCCGGCGCCAGCACGAGCACCTCGGCCTTGTGCCCGAACACCTCGCCGATGTCCTTGATCAGCCGCCGCGCGGTGGCGTTGGTGTCGAGCTCGGCCTCGATCACGATGCGCCCGCCCACCAGGTGCAGGCCGCTGGCGAACCGCAGCAGCGTGGAAACCTCCGCCTTGCGGCAGCACGGCTTCAGCACCGGCAGGCGGCTCAGTTCGTCCTTCACCACACCTGTCATCGCCATAAGCGTTAGTCCTTCCCCCATTCAGACCGGCTCTCGCCAGTCTCTCGCACCTTCGCGCCACGCCGACCAGGATCAACGCTTCTGGAGGAAAATCTCGTCCAGGACGGAGGCAAGACGTCGTGGGTCATGCCGGGGCGAGCCGTCGGCCGCGGCCACGTCGGCCAGGACGAGCCGGGCGCCGAGGGCGGCCGCGGCCTTGTCCAGGGCGTCGAGGTCGTCGACCACGCCGGTGTCGGCGAGCACGATGTCGAAGGCCAGGTCGGGGGCGTGCTGGCGGAGCACGTCCAGGTGTTGCTGGGGGGAGAAGTCGTCGGTCTCGCCGGGCTGGGGGGCCAGGTTGAGCGTGACGAGCCGCCGGGCCCTGCTCTCGTGCAGCGCACGGGCCAGCTCGGGCACCTTCAGGTGCGGCAGCACGCTGGTGAACCACGAACCCGGCCCGAACACGAGCCAGTCGGCCTCCTGCACCGCCGCGACCGCCTCGGGCCGCGCGGGCGGGTCTTCGGGGACCAGGGAGATGGCCTGCACCCGGCCGGGGGTCAGCGCGCAGGCGACCTGCCCGCGCACGGTCGAGGTGACGCCGTCGAGCTCCACCTCGGCCACGATGTCGAGCGGGACCGAGGCCATCGGCAACACCCTGCCGTGCGCGCCGAGCAGCCGGCCGACCCAGTCGAGCCCGGCCACCGAGTCGCCGAGCAGCTCCCACAGCGCCACGATGAGCAGGTTGCCCACGGCGTGGCCGTGCAGGTCGCCCTCACTGCGGAAACGGTGCTGGACGACCTCGCTCCAGGTGATGCCCCACTCGTCGTCGCCGCACAGCGCGGCCAGGGCCATCCGCAGGTCGCCGGGCGGCAGCACGCCGAGCTCGCGGCGCAACCGGCCGCTGGAGCCGCCGTCGTCGGCCACGGTCACCACGGCCGTCAGCCGGTCGGTGACGACCCGTAAGGCCGACAGCGAGGCGTACAGGCCGTGGCCGCCGCCCAGGGCCACCACACGGGGGCCGTTCAGCGGGTGGGGAAGGGCCGCCTCCATACGTTCATGGGTCACTCCCGCCCCACATCCCGGTGACTCACCTGGACCTCCATGCCGCGGTCGGGCAGGCGGGCGGCGACCTGCTCGGCCATGGCCACACTGCGGTGCTTGCCGCCCGTGCAGCCCACCGCCAGGGTCGCGTAGCTCTTGCCCTCGCGGGTGTAGCCGTTGGCCACCACCTGCAGGACCTCCTCGTAGGCGTCGAGGAACTCCTTGGCGCCCGGCTGGCCGAGCACGTAGTCGCTGACCGGCGCGTCGAGGCCGTTCATCGGCCGCAGCTCGGGCACCCAGTGGGGGTTGGGCAGGAAACGGCAGTCGACGACGAGGTCGGCGTCGACCGGCAGGCCGTACTTGAACCCGAACGAGACGACGTTGAGCCGCAGCCCGGGACGGTCCTCGCCGCCGAAGTAGGCGACGATCTTGTTACGCAGGTCGTGCACGTTGTGGGACGAGGTGTCGATCACCAGGTCGGCGTTGGCCCGCACCTCGCGCAGGATGCCGCGCTCGCGGGTGATGCCGTCGACCAGGCGGCCCTCGCCCTGCAGCGGGTGGGGCCTGCGGACGTTCTCGAACCTGCGCACCAGCTCCTCGTCGCTGGCCTCGAGGAAGACGACCCGTACGCGCACGCCACGGCCCTCCAGCTCCTCGATGGCCGCGTTGAGGTCGGTGGTGAAGGCCAGGCTGCGCACGTCGACGACCGCGGCCACCTTGTCGGCGGCCAGCTTGACCTTGCCCGCCTCCTCGGCCATCGCGAACAGCAGCCCCGGCGGCAGGTTGTCGATGACGAACCACCCCAGGTCTTCCAGCGCCTTGGCGGCCGTGCTGCGCCCCGCCCCGGACATGCCGGTGACGATGACGAACGCCGGCTCGGTGCTCATGGCCTCACTCCGTTCGCCGACACCTGCGCTCCCTCGCGGGTGTTCACGATGTCTCTCCCTTCAGCGTCGACACGATGACCTCCGCGATGGACGGCCCGATGCCGGGCACCTCGCAGATCTCGGCCGCGCTGGCCTCGCGTAGCTTCTTGACGGAGCCGAAGTGCTTGAGCAACGCCTGCCTGCGCGCCGGCCCGAGGCCCGGCACGCTGTCGAGCGCGCTCTCCTTCACCGTCTTGGACCTCTTGGAACGATGGTAGGTGATGGCGAACCTGTGTGCTTCGTCGCGCACGCGTTGCAGCAGGTAGAGACCCTCACTTGAACGAGGCATGATCACCGGCTGGTCGTCTCCGGGCAACCACACCTCCTCCAGCCGCTTGGCCAGGCCGCACACCGAGACGTCGTCGATGCCGAGCTCGTCGAGCGCCCGCTGCGCGGCGGCCGCCTGGGGGCCCGCGCCGTCGACGACGACCAGGTTGGGCGGGTAGGCGAACTTGCGCGGCCTGCCGGTCTCGGGGTCGATGGGCCCGTGGCCGTCGTCGTCCTCGGCGGCCAGCTCGCCGGTGGCCGAACGTTCCTCCAGGTAGCGGCGGAACCGCCGCATGATCACCTCGTAGATCGAGGCGACGTCGCCCTCCTTGGTACGGACCGCGAAGCGCCGGTATTCGCTCTTGCGCGCCAGACCATCCTCGAAGACCACCATGGACGCCACGACGTTCTCGCCCTGAAGGTGGGAGACGTCGTAGCACTCGACGCGCAGCGGCGCCTGGTCGAGGTCGAGCGCGTCGGCGATCTCCTGCAGCGCCTTGCTGCGCGTGGTCAGGTCGCCGGCGCGGCGGATCTTGTGCTGGGCCAGGGACTCCTTGGCGTTGCGCTCGACGGTCTCCATCAGCGACTTCTTGTCGCCACGCTGCGGCACGCGCACCTCGACCCGGGCCCCGCGCTGCTCGGTCAGCAGCTCGGCCACCGCCTCGGCGTCGGGCGGCAACGCGGGCACGAGCACCTCGCGCGGCATCGACTCGGGGCCGGCCTCGCCGTACATCTGCAGCAGGAACTGCTCGACCAGCTCGCCGGGCGAGTTCTCCTCGACCTTGTCGACCACCCAGCCCCGCTGCCCCCGGATGCGGCCCCCGCGTACGTAGAAGACCTGGACGGCGGCCTCCAGCGGGTCTTCGGCCAGCGCGATCACGTCGGCGTCGGTGGCCTCGCCGAGCACCACGGCCTGCTTCTCCAGGGCCCGCTGGAGCGCCTGGATGTCGTCGCGCAGCCGGGCCGCCCGCTCGTACTCCTGCTCGCCGGCGGCGTCGCGCATGTCCTTCTCGAGGCGCTTGATGAAACGGGTGGTGTTGCCCGCCATGAAGTCGCAGAAGTCTTCGGCCAGCTCGCGGTGCTCCTGCGGGGTCACCCGGCCCACGCACGGCGCCGAGCACTTGTCGATGTAGCCGAGCAGGCACGGCCGGCCGATCTGCCCGGCCCGCTTGAACACCCCGGCGCTGCACGTGCGCACCGGGAAGACGCGCAGCAGCAGGTCGACGGTCTCGCGGATGGCCCAGGCGTGCGAGTAGGGGCCGAAGTAGCGGGTGCCCTTGCGCTTGGCGCCCCGCAGGACCTGCACCCGCGGGAAGTCCTCCCCCATCGTCACCGCGAGGTAGGGGTAGGACTTGTCGTCGCGGTACTTGACGTTGAAGCGCGGGTCGAACTCCTTGATCCAGGAGTATTCGAGCTGCAGCGCCTCGACCTCGGTGCCGACGACGGTCCAGTCGACGTCGGCGGCCGTGGTCAGCATCGACTGGGTGCGCGGATGCAGCGCGGAGAAGTCGGCGAAGTAGGAGTTGAGCCGCTGCCGCAGGCTCTTGGCCTTGCCGACGTAGATCACCCGGCCGTGCGCGTCCCTGAACCGGTAGACCCCCGGCGACTCGGGGATCGAACCTGGAATGGGCCGGAAACTCAAGGGGCTGCCCGCTGCTCTCGCCACGGTCAAAGAGTAGTCGGCCCCACCGACAAGCCGGCCCGCCGAGCCTTCCGGCGGCACGACGGGACCGCACCGGCCGACCGGGTCACGCGAGCGTGATCTGGTCGCCCTCCACCTTGATCTGCTGGGCGGCCAGCGGCTTGTCCGCCGGTCCGTCGGCGACCGAGCCGTCGGCGATGTTGAACTTGCTGCCGTGGCACGGGCACACGATCGCGCCGTCGGCGACGCTGCCCACCGGGCAGCCCTTGTGCGTGCAGATCGCGCTGAAGGCCTTGAACTCGCCCGCCGTCGGCTGGGTCACCACGATCTTCTGGTCCTTGAAGACCGTACCGCCGCCGACGGGGATGTCGGCGGTCTTGGCGAGCGCGCCACCGGCCTGCGGGGCGCTGGACTGCGGGGCGCTCGACTGGCCGCCCGCGTCGGGGGCCGTGGCGGCCGGTGTCTCGGCGCTCCCGCCGCAGGCGCTGATGGCCAGGGCCAGCCCGGCCGCGCCCACGCCCGCTATCACTGCCCTACGGCTTCGAAGGTCATCTCCCATGCGTCCCACCCAACCGCAGGCAGGTGAGAAATTCATGAGATGGGGATTAGGCGAGTCTGATCTTGCCGTCGGCCACGGTGATCTTCTTCTCGGCGAGCGGCTCGCCGGCGGGCCCGTCGGCCACCGAACCGTCCTCGATCTTGAACTTGCTGCCGTGGCAGGGGCAGTTGATGGTCCCGTTCGAGACGGCGGCGACCGTGCAGCCCGCGTGGGTGCAGATCGCCGTGAACGCCTTGAACTCCCCCTCCGCCGGCTGGGTCACCACGACCTTCTGGTCCTTGAAGACCTTGCCGCCGCCGACCTGGATGTCGCCGGTGTCGGCCAGCGCCTTGGGCTTCTTCTTCGCCGCCTTCTTCGTGGGCTCCGACGACGGCTCCTCGGCGGCCGGCGCCTCGTTCGCGGCCGTCGTCGGCGAACCGTAGCTCGCGCACGCCGTCAGAACCGCCGCGAGCCCGGCGCCTCCGGCGCCGAGCATGACCGTCCGGCGCGTCGTTTCCGTCATGGTGCGTCCTCCCAGGTCTCGGTCTCATCTCCAGGTACGGCCGGCGCCCCGGCACCGGTTCAGCCTGAACGAGTCGAATCCCGCGAACCACGCACAATTACCCAGAAGCGATCCGTCCTCAGACCACGACGATGCCGTCGCCCTCGACCTTGACCTGGTAGACGGTCAGCGGCGCGGTCGCCGGCCCCTTGGTGGCCTTGCCGCTGTCGGCGGCGAACTCGCTGCCGTGGCACGCGCACGTGATGACGTTGTCCTTGGGCGTGCCGACCATGCACCCCTTGTGCGTGCAGACCGCGCTGTACGCCTTGTAGACGCCCTGCGTGGGCTGCGTCACCACGATCTTCCACTCGTTCACGAGCTTGCCGCCGCCGACGGGCACGTCCGCCGTCTTGGCGATGACCTTGCCCTTGATCGTCGACACCTGCTGCGCCTTGGCGTCACCCGCGCCGCACCCGGCCAGCGCCAGCCCGCACGCGGCGATCCCCGCCACGCCGAGCATCTCGCGGCGGCCGAGCCCGCTGTCGTTTTCGGGCATGGCTTCGCCCTGATTCGTTACCGTCATGAATTAGCCGACCCTTCGCGTCTCCGCCGACCCCCAGCAGGTCAGGCCATTACCCGTGCGTCAACTTTATTGGCCCCACCCCTCGGTCCGCCCATCGGGTGACCGCCGCGAGGGCCGGGCCGGTCAAGGAGCGGACGGCGATCGGTCAGCACGCGGTATGCCCGCGGTCAGCACGGCGGCCGAGCCTGGGCGCATGACTCTCACCGAGACCCCCGCGCCCGACACGTCCAAGCCGCGCTGGTGGCGCCGCCCGTGGGTGGCTCCGCTCGTGGTGGTGGCGATCGCGTTCGTCGCCTTCTCCCTGCCGCCCTACCTGTCGCTGGACCCGAGCAGGTCCAGGGTGCCGGCCCCCGGCTCCTTCCCACCGCACTTCGCGGTGCTCTCCTTACATGTCATCTTCGGCTCGATCGCGATGATCTCCTGCTGTCTGCAGGTCTGGCCGTGGTTCCGCGCCCGCCACCCCCGCGCCCACCGTCTCATCGGCCGTGTGTACGTCTTCGGCGGCTGTCTGCCCGGCGGCCTGCTCGGCCTGGTGGTCAGCCTGGCCACGCCCTTCGGCCCGGTGACCAGGGCCAGCGGCGTGGTGCTGGCCCTGGTGTGGCTGGGCTGCACGGTGGCGGGCTGGCGGATGGCCAGGCAGCGCAGGTTCGTCGATCACCGCAGGTGGATGATCCGCAGCTTCGCCCTGACGATGTCCATCATCACCAACCGCCTGTGGGGCGCGGTGTTCGTGATCACCCTGTCCCCGCAGCTCGACACGACCTTCCACGGCGACCAGGAACTGCTGGCCGGGACCGTGGGCGCGCTGAGCGCCTGGCTGGGCTGGGTGCTGCCGCTGCTGCTGGCCGAGTGGTGGCTGGAGCGCGGCGACGCCGCCAGACGTCGCCGCCGCGCCCAAGCCGCCGTGTGACTCAGAGCGAGAGGATCTTCCGCAGGAAACGCCCGGTGTGGCTCTCGTTGACCAGAGCCACCTCCTCGGGGATGCCCGCGGCGACCAGCGTGCCGCCGCGGGACCCGCCTTCGGGGCCCATGTCGATGATCCAGTCGGCGGTCTTGATGACGTCGAGGTTGTGCTCGATGACGATCACCGTGTTGCCGCCGTCGACCAGCCGCCCGAGCACCCCGAGCAGCCGGCGGATGTCCTCGAAGTGCAGGCCGGTGGTGGGCTCGTCGAGCACGTAGATCGTCCGGCCGGTCTGGCGGCGCTGCAGCTCGGAGGCGAGCTTGACGCGCTGGGCCTCGCCGCCGGACAGCGTGGTGGCCGGCTGCCCGAGCCGTACGTAGCCCAGGCCGACGTCGTTGAGCGTCTGCAGGTGGCGCTTGATCGCCGGGATCGCCTCGAAGAAGCCCAGCGCCTCCTCGATCGGCATGTCGAGGACCTCGGAGATCGTCTTGCCCTTGTAGTGGACCTCCAGCGTCTCCCGGTTGTAGCGGGCGCCGTGGCAGACCTCGCAGGGGACGTAGACGTCGGGCAGGAAGTTCATCTCGATCTTGATGGTGCCGTCGCCCGCGCACGCCTCGCAGCGCCCGCCCTTGACGTTGAAGCTGAAGCGCCCCGGCTGGTAGCCGCGCACCTTCGCCTCGGCCGTCTGCGCGAACAGCTTGCGCACATGGTCGAACACCCCGGTGTACGTGGCCGGGTTGGAACGCGGCGTACGCCCGATCGGCGACTGGTCGACGTGGACGACCTTGTCCACCTGGTCCATGCCGTTGATGCGGGAGTGGCGCCCCGGCACCGTGCGGGCCCCGTTGAGCTCCTTGGCCAGCGCGTTGTAGAGGATGTCGTTGACCAGCGTCGACTTGCCGGACCCGGACACCCCGGTCACCGCGGTGAACATGCCCAGCGGGAACTCGATGTCGACGCCCTTGAGGTTGTGCTCGCGCGCGCCCTTGACGGTGATCTGCCGCTTCTTGTCGCGCTTGCGGCGCTTGGGCGGGATCGGGATGCTACGGCGGCCCGACAGGTACTGGCCCGTCATCGACTCCTCGCTGGCGAGGAGCTCCTGGACGGTGCCGGACACGACGACCTGGCCGCCGTGCTCGCCGGCGCCCGGCCCGATGTCGACCACCCAGTCGGCGGCGGCGATGGTGTCCTCGTCGTGCTCGACGACGATCAGCGTGTTGCCCATGTCGCGCAGCCTGATCAGCGTGTCGAGCAGGCGCATGTTGTCACGCTGGTGCAGCCCGATGGACGGCTCGTCCAGCACGTAGAGGACACCGACCAGGCCCGAGCCGATCTGCGTGGCCAGCCGGATGCGCTGCGCCTCGCCGCCGGCGAGGGTGGCCGCGGCGCGGTCCATGGTGAGGTAGTCGAGGCCGACGTCGAGCAGGAAGCCCATGCGGGCGTTGATCTCCTTGACCACCCGCTCGGCGATCTGCATGTCGCGGTCGGACAGCTTGAGCTCGGCCAGGAACTTCGCGCACTCGCCGATGGACATGGCCGCGACCTCGGCGATCGACCGGTCGTCGACCGTGACGGCGAGGGTGACCGGCTTGAGCCTGGCGCCCTTGCAGGCCGGGCACGGGATCTCGCGCATGTAGCCCTCGAAGCGCTCGCGCGTGGCGTCGCTCTCGGCCTCGGCGTGCCGGCGCTGCACCCAGGGGATGACGCCGTCGAAGGTCGTGTAGTAGGAGCGCTGGCGACCGTAGCGGTTGCTGTAGCGGACGTGCACCTGCTCCTCGTGGCCGAACAGCAGCGACTTCTGGGCCTTCTTGGGCAGCCGCTCCCACGGCGTGTCGAGGGTGAACCCGACCGTCAGGCCGAGCGCCTCGATCAACCTGACGAAGTACTCGCTGGTGTGGCCGCCCGACCACGGGTGCAGCGCGCCGTCGCCGAGCGTGCGCTCGGGGTCGGGCACCACCAGGTCGGGGTCGACCTCCATCTTGGTGCCGAGGCCGGTGCACTCGGGGCAGGCGCCGAAGGGCGAGTTGAAGGAGAACGAGCGCGGCTCCAGCTCCTCGAACGACAGGTCGTCGTAGGGGCAGTAGAGGTGCTCGGAGTAGAAGCGCTCACGGCCCGGGTCGTCTTCCGGCAGGTCGACGAACTCCAGCGTGATCGTGCCGCCGGACAGCTGCAACGCGGTCTCGACGGAGTCGGTGAGCCGGCGCCGCGAGGACTCCTTGACCGACAGGCGGTCGACGATGACCTCGATGTCGTGCTTCTCGTACTTCTTCAGCGTCGGCGGCTCCTCCAGCCGCACGACCGTGCCGTCGACCCTGGCCCGGGCGAAGCCCTTGGTCTGCAGCTCGCGGAACAGCTCGGCGTACTCGCCCTTGCGGCCGCGGACGACGGGGGCGAGCACCTGGAAACGGGTGCCCTCCTCCAGGTCCATCACGCGGTCGACGATCTGCTGCGGCATCTGCCGCGCGATCGGACGGCCGCAGGCGGGACAGTGGGGCTTGCCGATGCGCGCCCACAGCAGCCGCAGGTAGTCGTAGACCTCGGTGATGGTGCCGACGGTCGAGCGGGGGTTCTTGCTGGTGGCCTTCTGGTCGATGGACACCGCGGGCGACAGGCCCTCGATGAAGTCGACGTCTGGCTTGTCCATCTGGCCGAGGAACTGGCGGGCGTAGGCCGACAAGGACTCGACGTAGCGCCGCTGCCCCTCAGCGAAGATCGTGTCGAAGGCCAGGCTCGACTTGCCAGAGCCGGACAGGCCGGTGAAGACGATCAGAGAGTCTCGCGGCAGGTCGAGCGAGACGTCCTTGAGGTTGTGTTCTCGTGCACCACGCACGATCAGGCGGTCTGCCACGGCGATCCCGGAGGTCGAAAGGCGGATAGGTCCACGGGGGATGGTAGACGGGGGCACCGACATTTTCGGCGACCCGCTTCCCGGCCCCCGAAAACCGTCCCTCACAGGTTACGGCCATCTCCCGCGTCGGCAGGAGCCCTTTGAGAGTCAACCAGTTGACCTGCTGCTTTATGCCCTGCCCACACGACGGACACCCTAGATGGGAAATATCAAGACATGACCGTTCTGCCCGCTGTACAGGCCGAACTCGCCGCCGCGACCGACCGGCTGCTGGCCACGGCCGCGTCCCTGTCCGACGCCGACGTCGCCGCGCCGTCCCTGCTGCCCGGCTGGACCAGGGGCCATGTGCTGGCCCACGTGGCGGGCAACGCCCGTTCCCATCTCAACCTGCCGACCTGGGCCAGGACGGGGATCGAGACCCCGCAGTACCCCTCGCCGGAGGCGCGGAGCGCCGAGATCGGGGCCGCCGCGGCCCGGCCGGCCGCGCGGCACCTGGCCGACCTGGAGGACAGCGCGGACCGCCTGGCCGCCGCGATCCGCGACCTGCCGTACGAGGCGTGGTCCGCGACGGTCCAGGGCCTGCGGCCGCCCACGCATCCCGCCTGGTACGTCCTGATACGCCGCCTACGCGAAGTCGGCATGCACCACGTGGACCTGGGCACCGGGTACGGCCCCCGCGACTGGCCGGAGACGTTCGTCCGCCGCGAACTGCACGACCTGCGCCTTTCGTGGCCGTACGGCCATGGAACGGTGAGCGAGGTCGTCCTGACGGGCGAGCCGGGGCAAAGGTGGCGCAACCTCGGTCAGGGCCCCGCCGTCCGGGGCGCGCCCGCCGACATGCTGGCCTGGTTGACGGGAAGGTCGGATGGCCGGGGCGTTACCCTGGTGCCCGCGGGGCAGTCGTCGACGCCTGGTGACGGTGGCGCGCTCCTCCCCGAGCCGCCACCGTGGCTGACGATGCCGGCCCCCGCTGACCTGCCCGCGACGCCCCCGAAGGACTATCCATGACCTACACCGGCGACGTCCGGGTCGGCGGCCCCGCCGATGTGCGCGAGCTGCCCGCCCTGACCATCTCCAAGCTGGCGGTCGGCCCTCACGACAACAACGCCTACCTGCTGCGTTCCACCGAGACCGGCGACGAGCTGCTGATCGACGCCGCCGCCGACGCCGACCGGCTGCTGGCGCTCGTGGGCGACCAGCCGCTCGGCGCGATCGTCACCACCCACCAGCACGGCGACCACTGGCAGGCCCTCGAACAGGTCACCAGGGTCACGGGCGCCGAGGTGATCGCCCACCCGCTCGACGCGCCCGCCCTGCCCGTCCCGGCGGTCCGCACGGTCGGCCACGGCGACACGATCTCGCTCGGCCCGGTCAGCCTGGAGGTCATCCACCTGCGCGGCCACACCCCGGGTTCGATCGCCCTGCTGTACGACGGCGGCCCCGACGGCCACCACCTGTTCACCGGCGACTCCCTGTTCCCCGGCGGCGTGGGCAACACCGGCAAGGACCCCGAACGTTTCGAGCGCCTCTACACCGACGTGGTCGAGCGGATCTTCGACCGCCTGCCCGACGACACCTGGGTCTACCCCGGCCACGGCAAGGACACCACGCTCGGCGCCGAGCGTCCCTCACTGCCGGAATGGAAGGCCAGGGGCTGGTAGCTCATCGGCCCGCGGCCAGGGCGATCCCGCCCTGGCCGGTCTGCGCCGCGGCGTGTCCGCACGCGGCCTGGCGACATGAGTCCATCAACACCGAAGATGGACGAAAAATCGCCTAGTTGCCGATCCGCTCGGCTTCCTTGCGCAGCTCCCGCTTGTAGAACAACATGCGCAGCGGGATCGCCGCCACGAGCGCGATCTGCATGCTCGCGCCGATCTTGATCGGCAGGTCGCCGCCTTCCGGCCAGGCGACCCAGAACGTGAGGAACGCCACGTTCACCATGATCCACCCGAGGACGACCGCCGCGAGCTGTCCCTTCGGCTTGGGGTACTCGATGCGACTGACCATCAGCCAGGCCACGCCGAGCACCGCGAACAGCGCCCAGATGCTCGGCTGGAACAGCAGCACGATCGAGATCACGGTCATGGCGCCCATCGGGATGGGCAGGCCCATGAAGTCGCCGCTCTTGGTCTTGACGCAGGCGAAGCGGGCCAGGCGTACGACACCGGCGACCAGCACGGCCGCGGCGGCGGTGACCACCGCGATGAACGGCACCGAAGGCGGCGCGCCGACACCCCAGATCACGACCATGAACGCGGGCGCGAACCCGAAGCTGATCACGTCGGCCAGGTTGTCCAGCTCGGCGCCCATCGCCGAGGCGCGGAAGCGCCGCGCGACGAGACCGTCGAACAGGTCGCAGGTCGCGCCGATGAGCAGCAGGACGATGGCGGTGGCGAAGTAGCTCGGCGTGGGCGTGAACTTGCCGTCCGCGACCGTGAGCTGCTGGATCGCCGAATAGGCGAGCACGCAGACCGCGAGGAACCCGCAGACCGCGTTGCCCAGCGAGAGCGAGTCGGCGGCGGACAGGCGGAACGCCTTGCCCACGGGACCGCGCGGCTCGTCCTCGCCCGCCTGCCAGCTGCCGGCGTCAGCCGTGGTCAATTCTGGTCACCCCCGCAACCGTCTTCTCGCCCACGGTGACCGCGGGCGAGATGCCTTCGGGAAGGTAGATGTCGACCCGCGAGCCGAACCGGATCAGACCGATGCGCTCAGTCTGCGTCACCTTGGCCCCGGCGCTCAGGTACGGCACGATCCGGCGCGCCACCGCGCCCGCGATCTGCACCATCTCGATGTCACCCAGCGCGGTCTCGAAATGCCACACCACGCGTTCGTTCTGGTCGCTGTCCTTGTTGAACGCCGGCAGGAACCCACCTGCCACATGCTGCACGGAGGTGACATTTCCCGCAAGAGGGGCACGATTGACGTGCACGTTCAGGGGGCTCATGAAGATCGCGACCCGGGTGCGGCCGTCCGGCCAGGGGTCGATGCTCTGCACCACGCCGTCGGCCGGCGACAGGATGCGCCCCCGGCCCGGAGTGCGGTCGGGGTCGCGGAAGAACCAGAGCATGCCACCGGTGAGCGCGCCCAGCGGCGCCGCCGCCAGGGCCCAGCGCCGGTCTCGGCGCGTCAGCAGCGCGGTGGCGGCCGCCGCGGCCGCCGTCGGGAGGAGCCACGGGGAGACCCCGCGTGCGAGCCTGACGCGGCTCGGCTTAGCAGAATCGTCTGACACGTACAACCTTTGGTGGTGACTGGACTAGGCGCTTTGCCATGCCGTTACGGAACTCGCAACTATTACACGGCGCAACTACACAAGCAAAGCCCCTCGATAGCCGTTTCGCTAGACCTGCTCCGGGTGCGTTTGCTCGCCCTCGCCGCTCATCATGCGGGCTTTGATCAGGCTCGCCACCGTGGTGATCGCCATGGTGGAGCCGATGACCGTGAGCGACACCCAGATGGGAATTTCGGGTGCCCAGGAGACGCCGCTGGCATGCAACGCCTCCATTATCAGCTTAACCCCGATGAACCCGAGGATGAACGCCAAACCATAGCTGATGTAGACGAGCCGCTGCAGCAACCCACCCAGCAGGAAGTAAAGCTGACGCAGCCCCATCAGGGCAAATGCGTTGGCCGTGAAGACGACGTAGGGGTCTTGGGTGAGCCCGAAGATGGCCGGAATCGAGTCGAGGGCGAACAGCAGGTCGGTGGTCCCGATGGCGACCATCACGATCAGCATGGGCGTCACCATGCGGCGGCCGTCGATCTTGACGGTGACCTTGGAGCCGGCGTACCCCTCGGTGGTCGGGAACGCCCGGCGTACCCACCTGAGCAGGACGTTCTCGTTGAACTCCTCTTCCTCGCCCTTGAGGTGCTGCCGGATCAGGTTGACGGCGGTGTAGACGAGGAAGGCGCCGAAGACGTAGAAGAGCCAGCTGAACCGTTCGAGCGCGGCGGCCCCGAGGGCGATGAAGATGCCGCGCATGACCAGCGCGAGCACGATGCCGACGAGCAGCACCTTGTGCTGGTAGGCCCGCGGCACCGCGAACCGGCTCATGATGATGAAGAAGATGAACAGGTTGTCGACGCTCAAGCTGTATTCAGTGATGTACCCGGCGAAGAACTCCCCCGCCTTGTCGGCCCCGAACGTGGCCCACAACCCCACGCCGAACAACGCGGCCAGGGCGACATAGAAGGTGACCCAATATCCGGCCTGCCGCATGGAGAACTCACGGGCTTCACCGCGGTCGACGATCCACAGGTCAAAGGCGAGGACGACCAACAGACCGCCGATGACGGCGATCCAGGCCCACAAGGGTACGGTCACGGTTCACAACCTCCGGCATGCATGACTCATTGCCGGAGGTCTCTCCCGCCCGCCGAGAACGCGGACCGGCAGCCCCGGGGGCCCCGTGGATCGGGGCTGCACCGTGATGACGGGGCTGTCGCGAAGGGATACTCCCCTCCCTAACCCACGCAGTATACGCCGACATCTTGACCTTTCATCCAATCGATCTTGCGGCCTCGTACACCCCGAGCACGCTCTCCACGGCATCGTCACCGTCCGGCAACTCGCGCCCTCGCCTGGCCGCCGCCTCCGCCATCGTCCGCGCGATCCCGGGCTCGGCGAGCACCTTCCGCAGCGCGCCCCGCATCCCCTCGGCGTCTCCGTACGGGACCAGCGTCCCGGCGTCGCCGACCAGCCACGGGATCCCGCCGACCGCGGAGGCGATCACCGGCTTGCCCGCCATCAGCGCCTCGCTGAGGCTGAGCGGCAGCCCCTCCCACCGGCTGCAGTTGACCACGACGGCGGCGGCCGCGAGCAGGTCGGGGACGTCGTCCCGGTCGCCCAGGAGCAGCACCGGAAGCCCCCGCTCCCGGATCCGCTCCTGGAGCTCCGTCCGCAGCGGCCCCTCCCCCGCGACGGCGAACAGAGGCACCGGCGCCTCCCAGGGCCCCGCCGCCACCTCCAGCAGGGTGTCGAACCCCTTCTGCTGGGCGAGCCTGCCGACGGTGAGCACCAGAGGCCGATCTCCCGCCCCCAGTTCCTCCCGGACCTCGTCGGGGGTACGGCGGGCGGGCCGCAACGCGGGCGCGGGCACGACCGCGTCCGCCACCTGTCGAGCTCCCAGGGCGGTCATCCGCTCCCCCAGGTCCGGCGAGACCACCAGCACCCGATCGGCCCGCCGCGCGACCACCCGCTCCAGCACCCCGTAGACGAACCCGACAAATCCACCAGCGGTCAACGCATTGTGCAACGTCACCACCAATCTCCCAGAGCCCGCCCGCCGGCGTCCTGCCCCGCTGAGCGCCAGCCCCGCCAGGGCCCCGGCTCGCAATCCATGGGCGTGCACGACGTCGGCATCCCGCGTGAGCCGCCGGATCGCGAACACCGCCCGCAGGTCGTTGAACGGATGCGGCCGATCGGAGACCGGCACCTCGGCGAACGCGGCCCCGGCCTCCCGATAGGAGAACGCCTTCTCTACGCTCCCCGGCCCAACCACGGCCACCTGGTGCCCGCGGCGTACCAGGCCCTCGACCAGCATGCGTACGTGCCGTCCCGTACCACCCGATGTGGTCCCCACCACAAAAGCCACCCGCACGCCCCGCTCCTTCGCCCTCACGAGAACCCCGAGCCACACCCGCAGCCCGAACCAGAACCGTAGCCCGATCCCCTCACTGCCACCCCCGAAGCCCATCGGCCCCGCCGCTCCCCGAGACGGAAGGACCCAGGAAGCCGGTCAGCTTTCGGGCCGTCGAAAGCCACCACACCCGCCATCACAGAAGAACGAGACCTCCGGGAAAACCACCCGCCCGCAGCAGGGCCCTGCGCGGATCAGCCCCCGGGACCCTACGCGGATCAGCCACCCCTACGGAGCAGCCCCACCACACCCCTGGCGTCGGCCCGGTCCACCACCGCCACGACAACCACCCCGACGACCACGGCCACCGCCGCCGCCAGCACCGCCGCCCCCACGTTCGGCCAGATGCCCGAAGCGCCGAGCCAGGACACCACCCTCGCCCCGGCCAGATACCCCAGCACGCCGCCGCCCACCGCGGCCCCCGAGGCCCTGAGGAGCCCCGCCGCGGCCCCGCTCCCCCGCGCCCGCACCACGGACGCGAGCAGCAGCACCCCACCGGCGGTCATGCCCACGCTCATCCCCAGCGCCATCCCGCCGATCTTCCACTCCAGGGGCAGCACCAGCACGAGGACCGTCTGCGCGACGATGACGACCAGCCACCCCGCCACGGTCCCGGTCGCCGCCGCCCGCCCGAGCCCGGCCGCGTAGAGCACCCGGCTCAGATGGGTGATGAGCCCGTAGCCGACGATGCCCGGCGCGAACAGCGCGACCGCCAGGGCGAGCTGAGCCGGGGGCACCTGGGTCTTGCCCCCCAGGAACACCACCGCCCCGGGCCCGGACGCCGCCGCCAGCACCCCGGCGGCCAGCCCGCTCACCAGCACCACGGCCCGCGTGGTACGGGCCGCCAGCGCCGAGAACGCGACCTCGTCACCGGCCTGTGCCGACAGGCGGGGGAACGCGCTGGTGGCGATCGGCACGGCCAGCACCGCGTACGGCACCAGGTAGATCGCCCACGCGTAGTTGTAGACGGTGATGGCCCCGTTGCCGATCGCCTTGTTGGACAGCAGCACCACGACGATCATGGCGGCCTGCTGGGCCAGCAGCGCCGCGACCCCGGCCAGGGCGAGCCTGCGCACCTGCCCGGCCACACCGTCGGGGAAACGTAAGGTGGGCCGCCAGCGCAGCCCCAGCCGCGACACTGGCCCGACCACGGTCAGCACGAGCGCGAGCACGCCCAGGCTGGTGCCCACCGACAGGGCCAGCTCGGCGGGCCCGGGCACCGTGGCCGGATCGACCTTGCCCAGGCTGAGCGGCACGAACAGCAGGTACGCCACGATGACCACGATGCTCGACACCAGCGGCGCGACCGCGGGCCCGGCGAAGCGCTTGTGCGACTGCAACACGCCGTAGAGCACCACGGCCACGCCGTACAGAGGGATCTGGGGGGCGAAGACGACCAGCATCCGCGTGGCGAGGGCGACGACGCTGGCCGTATCGCACCCCTTGACGGCTTCGCCGAAGAACAGCCCGATGATCGGCCCGGCGAACAGCGCGGTGAGCGCCCCCAGCGGCACCAGCACCACGACCACCCACGTCAGCAGCGCCGAACTGATGGGCCCGGTGCGCTCGCGCGAGGCGGCGGACCCGGCGAGCACCGGCACCACCATGCCCGCCAGCGCGCCGCCGACGACCACCTCGAAGACGATGTTGGGGATCTGGTTGGCCGTCATGTAGGCGGTGGACAGGCAGTTGGTGCCAACCGTCTGGGCGAAGGCGTACTGCTTGGCGAAGCCGGCGATGCGCGCCAGCACGGTGAGCGCCCCGATGAGCACGGCGCCACCCGCCACGCCCCGCGCCGTCACACCCCGCACGCGGCCTCCCCCGCCCAGCATCCGGTCACGCCGACATCCTGGCAGGTGCCACCGACAATCGTGCGCGGAGGGTCACACGTGGTCGACGGGACGCCGCCCGAGCATGTCGATGCGGTTGAGCACCGGGTTCGCGGCGATGACCTTGGTGAAGCTGACCTTCTCCGAGGCGGCGGTCAGCGCCGCGACCGTGCCCAGCAGGACGAGCCTGCCCGGCCTGCCGAGCTTGGTGACCGCGGCCAGCCCGAGCAGGGCGCCGAGGGAGTTGGCGCCCGCGTCGCCGAGCATCGCGCGCTCGCCGAGGTCGTCGGGCAGCAGCGCCGCGGCGGCCCCCAGCGGGACGGCGGCCAGGGCGGCGGCCGAGGGCGACGACCGCAGCAGCGAGACGGCAAGCAGCGGCCCGCCGGCCAGCAGCCCGACCTTGATCGCCCGGCCGGGACGCAGGTCGAACAGGTTGGCCAGGTTGGCCGCGCCCGCGATGGCCGCGCCGTTGACCAGCGTGTCGAGGGGCCCGTCGGAGACGAGGGCGGCCGCGCCGAGCCCGGTGGCGCCGATGCCGAGGATCTTTACGGCGCCGCTGGTGACCTCACCGCGGGCCAGGGCCGTCAGGTGGCCCTTGAAGCCCTTGGAGGAGGTGGTGCCGTAAAGGTCGTCGTAGGCGCCGAGGGCGCCCGTGCCGACGCCGGCCAGCGCCGCGGCCAGCCGGGTACGCGGCGTCAGGCCGGGCGTGAGCGCGGCCGCCGCCCCGGCGCCCGCCACGAACGCGGGCCCCTCCAGCAGGGTGATGGGCTCACCGCGGTGGTTCTTGCGCGTCCAGCGCCCGCCGAGGTCGGCCGGCCGGTTGCGGGTGAAGGCGGAGTAGGCGGCGCGGGCGGCGGCGGCGCCGATCGCGGCGCCGGCCAGCGCGTAGAGCAGGCCACGGGCCATGTCAGCTCCCAGACTGGGTCGGTGAGGGTGTGGCGGTCTGCAACGCGGGCTGGGTGGTCGAGGCTCCCCTGCCGACGCCGTACTGGCCGACGCGCCCGTTCAGTTGCTCTCGGAGAGCGTAGACGACCACGACCCGGCCCGCGGGCATATCCACGGTATCGACGCTGGACACGCGCTTGGCGACCTCGCCATCGTCGCGCAGGGCGGTGATGGTTCCGCCGGTGGCGCCGGCGTTGGCGGCGGTGCCGGCCAGCACCTCGCCCTTGCCGCCCGCGTCGAGCCGGTCGGCGACCGACACGAGCGCGGCCAGTTGGGTCTCGGCCTGCTCGCCCTCGAACGCCTTCTCCGGCGCGAACATCACCGCCAGCGTGGCCCGTTTGGCGGGGTCGCCGTCGGTGCCGATCAGCCCGCCGGTCTCGAACCCGCTGATCACGGCCGCGGTCGCGGCGTTGGGGGTGCCCGCCTGCGCCTGGTCGGGCGTGAGCAGGGTGGACGCGAGCAGCGTGGCGGCCTTGCCCCAGACGGTCGCCGTGGACGGGAAGACCATGTCGACCGGTTTGAGCTGGTTGACCAGGCCGTCGAGCACGCCGCTGCGGTCGGGGTCGAAGAACTTCTCGGTCAGCGTGACGCGCCCGCTCACCTCGGCGCCCGCCTCCTCCAGCACCTGCTGCTCGGCCTCGCGGAACGTGGTGCTCGACGACGGCGTCTCGACCAGCAGCACGCGCTGGCCGGTCAGCTCGCCGGCCACCAGCTTCGGCGTCACGCTGGTGACGAAGGCGTCGTTGCCGGCCTCGCGGCCCTGCAACTGGTCGATCTGCACGCGCAGCTCGTCCTTCGTCTTGGTGAGCTGCGCGGTCAGCTCCTGTGCGGACTTGACCGCGGGCTCCTGCAGCAGCGTGGTCCCCAGGACGATCCCGACGGCGAGCGCCAGGAAGATCGCGACGATGGAGACGAGGTGGTAGCGAAAATCGATCACGAGAAGAGTCCGACCAGCCAGAAGATGAATGCGTTCCAGACGTCTTGCAGGCCGTTCAGCCAGGTCTGGCCGAGCGGCGACAGGAAGAGCGCGACCCCCATGGTGATCAGCGCGGTGATCACGAGCAGCAGGAGCTGGGAGGTGGTGATGCGGCTGCGGTAGAGCCTGCTCACGCCCTTGGCGTCGATGAGCTTGCTGCCGATGATCAGCCGGGTCAGGAAGGTGCTGGCCATGCCGGAACGGCCCTTGTCGAGGAACTCCTCAAGGGTGCCGTGGGTGCCGAACGCGACGTTCAGCTCGGCGCCCTTGTCGTCGGCCAGGAGCATCGCGATGTCCTCGCTGGTGCCCGTGGCCGGGAAGATGACCGCCTCGCGGCCGAGCTGATGCACCCGTTCCAGGCCGGGCGCGCGCCCGTCGCGGTAGGCGTGCACGACGAGCTCGGCGCCGCAGGTCAGTGCCTTGGTCGAGACGGAGTCGAAGTCGCCGACGATGACGTCGGGGAGGTAGCCGGCCTCCAGGAGCGCGTCGGCGCCGCCGTCGACGCCGACGAGGACCGGCCGGTATTCCCTGATGTACGGGCGAAGAGTGGCGATGTCTTCCTTGTAGTGATACCCGCGCACCACGATGAGGACGTGTCTGCCCTCCATCGAGGTGCGGATCTCAGGCACGCCGACCCCGTCGATGAGAAGCTTGCCCTCACCGCGGACGTACTCCATCGTGTTGACGGCGAAAGCCTCGATCTGGACGGCCAGCCCGGCGCGGGCCTCGGCCATGGCGGCCTCGACGGCTTCGGTCGTCTGCTCGTCGCCCTTGCCCACGACGTCGTCGTCGAGGTAGATCACGCCCTCGTGGACGCGGATGACGTCGCCGTCCTTGACCCGCTCGAACAGCTCGGGATTGGCGTTGTCGACGAACGGCACGTTCGCGTCCAGCAAAATCTGGGGCCCCAGGTTGGGGTAACGGCCGCTGATGCCCGAGGCGACGTTCACCACGGCCGCCGCGCCGCACGCGACGAGCGCCTCCGCGCTGACCCGGTCAACGTCGACATGGTCGATAATCGCTATTTCCCCGGGCTGGAGGCGTTTCGTGAGCCTCTTGGTACGCCGGTCGATTCTCGCCACTGCCGTTACACCGGGAAGGTCCCCGACCTTCCTGCCACGGAGGCCCGGCAACTTGCTCCCCGGAACCTTCATCAAGACCATCCTGCCAGAGGGAAACAGCGCGGAGGCCAAGCACTACACGGCGTGTCCACTATGTCACACCGAATCACCTGTCAGCCGCTGCCAGCCCCAGCAGCTCCTCCGCGTGGGCCCGGCCCAGCTCGGAGTCCTCCAGACCGGCCAGCATGCGGGACAGTTCGCGTACGCGCCCCTCGTGGTTGAGCGTGACGACGCCGCTGCGTACGACGCTGCCGTCGCTCGCCTTCTCGACGACCAGATGCTGGTCGGCGAAGGCGGCGACCTGGGGAAGGTGGGTGACGACTATCACCTGCGCGGTGCGCGCCAGCCTGGCCAGCCGCCGCCCGATCTCGACCGCGGCCTTGCCGCCGACCCCCGCGTCGACCTCGTCGAACACGAACGTCGGCACCGGATCGGCGCCGGCGAACACGACCTCGATGGCGAGCATGACCCGGCTCAGCTCACCGCCGGAGGCGCCCTTGTTGAGCGGCAGCGGCGGGGCGGCCGGATGGGCGGCCATCCGCAGCTCCACCTCGTCGACGCCCTCCGGGCCGAACTCGTCGCTCTGGGTGAGCTGGACCACGACCCTGGCGTGGGGCATGGCCAGCGCGGTCAGCTCCTCGGTCACGGCCTGACCGAACCGCTCGGCGGCGGTCTCGCGCACCTTGGTGAGCTCGGCGGCCAGGGTGGTGAGCCTGGCGGTGAGCTCCTCGTACTCGCGGGTGAGCTCCTCGATGCGCTCGTCGTCGCCTTCGAGCTCGGTCAGGCGGGTGGCCGCCTGCTGGGCCCAGGCCAGCACCCCGGCGCTGTCCTCGGCGTACTTCCTGATCAGGCTGGACAACACCGACCGGCGCTCCTGCACCGCCGCGAGACGGCCCGGATCGGCCTCGATGGACTCGGCGTAGGCCGCCAGGTCGGTGGCCACGTCGGAGATGAGGTATCCGGCCTCGGCGAGCCGGTCGGCCACGCCCGCGAGCTGGGCGTCGTAGTCGCGCACGGCCTCGACGGCCGCGCGGGCCTCGCCGAGCAGCGAGACCACGTCGCGGGCGCCGCCCGCGGCCTCCATCGGGTCGCCGAGCAGCGCGGTGTGGGACGTGGTCGCGGCGCTGCGCAGCGGGTCGGCGTGGGAGAGGCGCTCCTCCTCCTCCCGCAGGCCGACGTCCTCGCCCGGCTTGGGGTCGACCTTCTCGATCTCCTCCAGGCCGAACCGCAGCCGGTCGGCCTCCTGAACGCGCTCCCTGGCCTTGGTGGTCAGCTCGTCGAGCAGCGCCCCCACCTGCTTGTGCCGTTTGTACGCCTGCGAGTACGCCCGCAACGGCTTGACCAGCTCGTTGCCCGCGTAGCGGTCGAGCGCGCCGCGCTGCCTGGCGGCCTGCAGCAGCCGCTGCTGGTCCATCTGCCCGTGCACCGCCACCAGGTCGTCGGCCAGGTAGGTCAATGTGCCGACGGGCACCGTACGGCCCCCGAGCCAGGCCCTGGAGCGGCCCTCGGCGGAGACGGCGCGGGAGATGATCAGCTCGCCGTCCTCGACCTCACCGCCGATGTCCTCGACCTGCTGGGCGACCCGGCCGCCGGACTCGATGACGAGCGTGCCCTCGACGGTCGCCCGGTCGGCTCCCGGACGGATGCGCGAGGGGTCGGCCCGCCCGCCGAACAGCAGCCCGAGCCCCGTGACGACCATCGTCTTGCCCGCGCCGGTCTCGCCGGTGACCACGTTGAAGCCCGGCGAAAGCTCGAGAACGGCCTCGTCGATGACGCCGAGCCCCTGGATGCGGACCTCCTCGACCCTTGGTCGCACTGCCCACTCCCGTCACTGCCGTGCCTGATGGCCGGGGTGTCTCCGGTCACCTGTTGCCCACGTGATCCTACGCGGTCTGCCCCCCATTCATTCAGGGTCGCACTCTCCCGCGCCATCCCTGAACCGGTAGTTCGAACTTGGCGACCAGCCGGTCGGTGAACGGCGCGCCGGTGGCCTCCACGCCGTGCAGGCGGGCCAGGCGTACCGGCTCGGCGCCCCGGCGAACCTCCACGCGTGAACCCGAGGGCAGCTCGAAACGGCGGCGTCCGTCGCACCACAGGACGCCGCCCGGAGTGTCCGGAAGGATCTCCACGGCCATCGTGGACCGGGGCGAGACCACCAGCGGGCGGGCGAACAGCGCGTGGGCACTGATCGGCACCAGGAGCAGCGCCTCCACCTCCGGCCAGACCACCGGCCCGCCGGCCGAGAACGCGTACGCGGTCGAACCCGTAGGAGTGGCGCATATCACGCCGTCGCAGCCCCACCGGGACAGCGGCCGCCCGTCGATCTCGGCGACCACCTCCAGCATGCGTTCCTGCTTTTCCACGGTGACCTCGTTGAGCGCCCACGTGTCTGCGATCATCCGGCCGTTCTGCCTGGCCAGGACGTCGATCGTCATACGCTCCTCGACGTCGTAGCGCCCGGCGACCACGCTGTCGACCGCCGAGGCCAGGTCGGCCACCTCGGCCTCGGCCAGGAACCCGACATGACCGAGATTGACCCCGAGCAGCGGCGTTCCGGCGGGTTTGGCCAGCTCGGCCGAGCGCAGCAGCGAACCGTCGCCGCCGAGCACGATCATGACCTCGGCGTCCTTGGCCGAGCCCGGGTCGTCGCTGGGCACGACCTCCACCCCGCCGCAGCCGATGTCACCGGCCTCGGTGTCCAGGACACGTACGTTGATGCCCGCGTCGACCAGCCGGTTGATGACCAGGCGGGCGCTCTCGACGGCGGCACCCCGCCCGGTGTGGACGGCTACCAGCACGGTCCGGTTCATTGCGGCCCTTCCGCGACGGCACGCTGGATCTCGGCGTCGAGCTCGGCGACGGGCGGCTCACCCTCTCCTTTGCCCAACCAGAGCAGATATTCGACATTTCCGGAAGGGCCGGGCAGCGGGCTCGCGGTCACGCCCCGCACGCTCAGCCCCAGCTCCCGCGCCTTGGCCGCGGCGTCACGCACCGAGCGGGCCCGCAGCTCGGGATCGCGCACCACCCCGCCCGCGCCCACAAGCTCCTTGCCCACCTCGAACTGCGGCTTGACCAGCATCACGAAATCGGCCCGCGGCGCGGCGACCTGCGCCAGCGCGGGCAGCACGAGCCGCAGCGAGATGAACGACAGGTCGCCCACGACCAGCGTGGGCGGCTCGCCGACCATCTCGGGGGTCAGGTCGCGGACGTTGACGCGTTCCATCACCGTCACCCGCTCGTCGGTGCGCAACGACCAGGCGAGCTGACCGTAGCCGACGTCGACGGCGAGCACCTGCGCCGCGCCGCGGCGCAGCAGCACGTCGGTGAACCCCCCCGTGGAGGCGCCCGCGTCGAGGCACCTGCGCCCCTCCACCGACAGGCTCTTGAACGCCTCCAGCGCCCCGAGCAGTTTGTGCGCTCCCCGCGAAACGTAATCGGGCCCGTCGGCCGACTCGGCGACGACGATGGCCGAGGCGGTGTCGACCTGCGTCGCGGGCTTGCGCGCCTGCTGCCCGCCCACGCTGACCCGCCCGTCCTCGATGAGCTGGGCGGCCTGCTCACGCGACCTGGCCAGGCCCCGCCGCACCAGCTCGCTGTCGAGACGAATCCTCCGGCTCACCGCTCGCCCAGCGCCTCGTCGCCCGCACCCGCGAGCGTGGACTCCAGCCCGGCGAAAGCCTCGTCGAAGACCGCCACGTGCTCGTGCACCGGCAGCTCGCCCACACGACCGAGATCGGCCACGATGGCGTCGACCCGCTCGTCACCGGTCTCCTCCGGCAGCTCAGTCATGACTCGACCGTAACGCCTCGGGCGAGCGCCCGGGACCTTGGCAGGCGTGTCACACGTTGAAGCTCATACGGGGGTGCTAGTGATGTGGAACGCTACCGACCGCAAAGGGAAAGAAAGGATGCCCAACATGGCAAGCGTCGAGGAGTGCCGGGCGGCACTCGCCAGGCTCGTCGCCCAGTTCGACGAGATCGGCGCGGAGGATCGTGCCAAACACGTGGTCGAGCGCACGGTCAGCGCCCGGGTGTCCGACCTCGACATGATCTTCTACGGGCGGCTGCACCACGGGGGGCTCGACCCGTTCACCGAGGACCCGCCCGCGGGCGGCAGACCGGCCGACGTCAAGATCACTATTGTCAGCGACGACCTGATCGCGCTCGTCGACGGCGAACTGGACCTGGCCCGTGCCCTGCTCGGGGGCCGGGTGAAGATCGACGCGAGCTTCGGCGACCTGCTGCGCCTGCGTAAGCTGATCTGAGAGCCGGACGTCCCGAGCCATTTAATGCGTTCATTAACCATTAGGCGACGAGCGAACACTTGCCCCGGCCACCAACACCGACCGGCTCGCCAAAGGCCGCCGCCCCTCACGATTCCTCCCGCGTCTGCCCGCCCCCAGAGGGCAGACGATCGGACGCCGTCCACGCCACGCCGCATGTATGCGCTGGTCCGGACGTACGCCGGTACGTGCAGGCCACGGTCTGCTGAACGGCAGAAGAGAGCCCGAAAGCGAGACGAGCCGTCTCTCGCGTGCTACCGGCAGCCGACGCTGAAGCCGCACGTCGCCACAATCGTCGGCCTGCTGGCGAAATGGCCGACGGATTGCTCCAGAAGAGCTCGGGCGGTGCGAAGAGACCCCTCAACCTGCCCAGCGTCGTCTCTCATCACAGCGGCTCCCCAGCGACCTTCACCCGACACCGCAGACGATCCGGCCCCGCTCATCCACCCCCGAACAGCCCCGCACCCCCATCGATGCCCGGAGGACCCTGCCCACAGAGCACCACCCTGTGGCTTCGCCCGATACCGCAAACGACCCGAAGCGTTCACTCGACGCCGCAGAGGCCCGGAAGCCTCTACCCGACGCCGCTGACACGCGGCAGCCTTACCCGATGCCGCAGAGGCCCGGCAGCGTTCACCCAATGCCGCCGACGCCCGGAAGCCTTCACTCGACGCCGCAGACACCCGGCAGCGTTCACCCGATGCGCTCCAGAACCTCCTTGACCGCATCCTCCTCGACCTGCCCCTCTCCCGCGGCCGTCCAGGCGGCGTCGCAGGCCGCGCGCAGCCCGTCGATCCGGGCGCCTTCCCCTTCGAGCCGCAGCACGCCGTCCCGCCACGTGGCCCGCCACCCTCCGCAGGCCCCCTCTCGCACCTCGGGATAGGGCTGGAGCAACGCGCCGAGGTCCTCGGCGAGGTACGTCGGCCGATGCCGAGGTGCGGCGGTCAGCACGTCGAGCGGCGTGGCCACCCCGGTGAGCACCAGCAGGCTCTCCACCCCCGCGTTGGACGCCCCCTCGATGTCAGTGTCCAGCCGATCCCCCACCACCAGCGGCCGCCGGGCACCCGTACGGATCATCGACTCCCGGTGCAACGGCGGATCCGGCTTGCCCGCGTAAACCGGCTCAACCCCGGTGGCAGCGGCGATGACCCGGACCATCGCCCCGTTTCCCGGCAGTTCGCCCCGCCCGGTCGGCATGGTGCTGTCACCGTTGGACGCCACGAACAACGCCCCCTGCCGTACGGCCAGCGCCCCCTCCGACAGCAGCCCGTACGACAAGCCGGGGGCGATCCCCTGAACCACCGCGACAGGCGACTCGGTCGCGGTGGACACCGGCCTGAGCCCCCGGTCCCGTACGGCCATCCGCAACCCCGACCCGCCCACGACCAGCACGGCGGCTCCGGGAGCCACCCGCTCGGCGACCAGTCGCGCGGCCGCCTGCGCCGAGGTCACGACATCGACCGCCGTAGCCGGAACGCCGAGCTCCCGCAGGTGGGCGGCGATGGCGGCGGGCGTCCGCGAGGCGTTGTTGGTCACGTACGCGAGCCGTATCCCCTTGCCCTGCGCCTCCTCCAGCGCCTGCCTGGCCCCGGGCACCGCATGACGTCCGAGGTAGACCACGCCGTCAAGGTCGAGCAGCAGGGTGTCATAGCCGTCAATCAGCACAGCGCCTCTTCCCGTTGACTCTCACGCCGCGTGAGACTTTAGCGTCGCGTTCGTACCCCGCCACAGGTCGCCCTCGCACCCGAAGGCGGGAAACCTCTTCCTCTGCCCGACCGAAAGGACGACCATGTCCGGCAAGCTCAACCTCACAGCCGAGGAACACGCAGAAGTCTTCGGCGACTTCGCCCATGACGCAAACGCGGCGGAGGCCGAGGAACGCTGGGGCGGCACGCAGGCCTGGGCCGAATCCGCGCGCCGCATGTCGTCGTACACGAAGGATGACTGGCAGCGGTACAAGGCGGAAGCGTCCGCCCTCTCGGCCCGCCTCTCCGACGCCATGAACGCCGGCGTCCCCGCCGACAGCGACCATGCGATGGACCTGGCCGAAGAACACCGCGCCCACATCTCCCGCTGGTTCTACGACTGCACGTACGAGATCCACCGCGGCCTGGCCGACCTGTACGTCTCCGACCCCCGCTTCACCGCCGCCTTCGACCGCACCTCCTCCGGCCTCGCCGCCTACCTCCGAACCGCCATCCTCACCAACACCGACCGCCACACCTGACCCTCCGCACCGCAGCCTCTCCCGCAACACCGCCCCCACGGCCACCCTCCCGCGGAGGCAACGAGACAGCTCAAATCCGGCCCCCCCCATACAAGACAGGAGAGGTAAGAAGGGATCCCGACAGAAGCATCCGGCCCTCGGTTCACGTGACAACGACCGCAGACGAACTTCTTCGCGTTCGAGCCACCGGTCATGACCCAGCCGTGCCCCCCTTGCCTCGTATCGCAAGGCCCCCTGAAAGGGGCGCGCTCTGGCCCCTGAACGACCGCCCCACCACAGTGAACACTTCCGCCGCGGCCGGGAACTCGTCCCCCAAGCCCCCGAGCGATCGCGACGGTATGCCCCTGAGCATCACGACAACCGACAGCCGCTAACAACGACGGACAGCCCTGTCTCGATCCAAGGCAGTTGTGTCACGGACATCACCCGATCGCCCGGCGGCCCTCGCAGACCTTCCCGCCTCACGATCGCCCGGACCGTCAAGCGCCCGCCCCCGGCCTACAACACCTACATCTCCCGACGAGCCCTCAACGTCGCACGAACACTCTTCAAAGCCGACACATAGTGCCGCTCATCCGGCCGCATGGCCACCGCGATGGCAAGCGGCTCCTGAGCCCCTTCCAGATCACCGGTACGCCACAACGACAGCCCGAGCCCGAAGTACGCATAATCCTCAGCCGGATTCGCATCCACGATCTGCCGAAAGCTGGCCGCGGCCTCCGCGTACTGGCGGGAGTTGAACTGCGCCCGTGCCAGAGCCTCAAGGATGCTGCGCGACTGGGGCTCAGCCGCAGCCGCCCGCTCCAGCAACGCCGCCGCAGCCGCCGGGCTCCCCTCCTTCAGCAGCTTCACACCACGCTGGTACCAGTCGTAAACGCCGCCCCCGGGAGCGCCGCCCAAGGACTCATCGTGACCATTTCCGCCCTGAACCATGCGTGAGGACTCCTTCATCGCTGGACGACGAACCACGCTGCCACGTCGCCGCGGAGGGGCGCGGCAGGGAACGATTGGGGCAACTTCCGGAAGGCGCAAGCATTTATGGGAGCATGCCCGGTATGGGGATTCCTGAACTGCCGGTGCCGGACGGGCTGGTGCTACGGCCCTTCCGAGGCGTACGTTTCGCTGTCGAAGATCCCGCCAAGGTGACCTCCCCACCGTACGACCTGATCAGCGACGCGGACGTCGAATCCCTCCTCGCCTCTCACCCGAACAACGTCGTCCGCCTCATCCTTCCCTGCAACCCCGGAGCGACACCCTCCGCTGACGGCAGCGCCCCCGGTCGCCCAACCGGTACCCCGCTCAAGCTCGACCACCGGACCGACGTACCACTCGAAGCCCGGTACGCCGAGGCCAGGGACACGCTGAGGGCCTGGCTGGATGCCGGCGTCCTGGTCGCCGACGACACCCCCGCCTTGTACGTGTACGAACAGAGCGGCCCTCACGTCCTTCAGCGCGGCCTGATCGGCGACGTCGGCCTGATCGACCCCACCCAGCGGGTCATCCTTCCCCACGAAGACGTCATGCCCGGCCCCATCGCCGACCGGCTGGCCCTCATGAGCACCACCGAAGCCAACCTCGAACCCATCTTCCTCCTCTACAACGGCGAGCACGGCAGTGCCACCCGCCTGGTGGACGAGGTAGCCGGCAAGCGACCGCCTCTCATCGCGGCCGAAACCGAGGACGGCCTCACCCACCGGCTCTGGGCGATCACCGACCAGGCCGAGATCGCCGCCATCAACGCCGACCTCCGCAACCGCCAAGCCTTGATCGCCGACGGCCACCACCGATACGCGACCTACCGCGTCCTCCAGCGCCAGGAACACGCCGCCCGCCAAGCTCTGCGCGACGGAACCCCCCAGAACGAACCTCTGCGCGAGCCGTCAACCGAGCCCTCGGCCTCCCCAGACCAGCACTACAACAAGCCCCCCACGCCGCCGGACGAACCCGCCACCCCCTCAGAACGCTCCGTAAGCCCTTCTCCCAGCCCAGTCGCCTCGATCCGCCACGAGCTGACCGACCACCTGGCTCATCCGTCAGATGAGCCGGCCTCCCCCGACCAGCCCACGGCGAACGCACCCCGCCAGGCGCTGGGCCCGTGGGACTTCGGCCTGGCCCTGATCGTCGACTCCGCCGCCTACCCTCCGGACCTCAAGGCCATCCACCGCGTGATCCCCGGTCTCCCCCTGACCGAGGCCACAGCCAGAGCCAGGGGCTCGTGGCAGGTGCACGACTACGACGACCTGGCGCAGGGCCTGGAGGCGCTTGAGAACACCGCCGAACCCGCCTTCCTGCTCGCTGGAGAAGGCGGCGCCCACCTGCTCACCGATCCCGACCCGGTGCAGCTCAACCTGGCGATGCCCGATCGACATTCGGACCGCTGGAACTCGCTGAACACCTCCATCCTCACGGAGTTCATCATGCCGAAGGTGTGGGGAATGAGGGACGACGACCAGGCCGTACGCATCGTCCACCATGACACCGAGGCGGCACTGCGGCTCGCGATCCGTACGGGCGGCACAGCGGTCATCCTCAAGCCGCTGAAGGTCGACGACGGGCTCGCGGTCGCCGCAGGCGGCGAACGAGTGCCCCGCAAGTCCACCTCCTTCGGCCCGAAGCCACGAACCGGCCTCGTCCTACGCACCTTCGCCATCGACTGACCCACCCCCCTGACTCGCGCCCTAGCCCCGCACCCGCCTCCGTCCCGCTCCGCAGCGCCTGCCCGCCCCGCCCCGCCCTGCCGTCACGGAGGCGAGCCATCTCACCGGCCCCTCCGTCTTCCCGCCCCTCCCCACGCATGCCGCAGCACCCGCGGGGAGGGCCAGAGCGAGTTCACGCCCTCTGTCCTCTGTCAGCGCGGGGACGTGAGCAACCCACCTCGCACAGGCCCACGTCCCCTGAGACAGCTCAGAACGCCATCGCCGGCGCCGGCGCCGTGAGCGAACTCACCCCGCCGCAGCCAACTGAGCCACCTTGCGCGGCCCCCGGCTCGGAACCGCCTCCTCGGACGGCTCGGACATGGCGCCCTCGACCGGGGTTACGGTGCTCACCTCCACCTCGTACCGGAAGGTCTTGGCGGCGGCCGGGCCGAAGACGCGGCAGCGGAACGCCCCCGTGACCTCGATGAAGTCGCGAGGCATGAGACCTCGTACGATCTCCGCCACTTCGGGATCGAAGGTGATGCACGGAATGCTGTCGGTGAGGGCCGGGCCTCGCCTGTGCCTCCGGCGGCGGCGTACGATGACGCGCCATTTCGTGGCCGTGTCGCCGCTCGGCATCTCGTATTCCTCGACAGCCGCGGACAGCCGCCCCACCAGCACGACCTCGTTCCGATCCATTGTCGTCCTCCCGTTTGTGTTCCGGTGGAGATCACTCTCTACGATGAGGGGAAGCCCGGATCGATACGAACGTCGTTCTGGGGATGACGGATGTACGCGCGGGAGTGCCTGTGGACAACATCACCGCACTAGGCGGCGACGTCTATGAGATCGACACCAAGATGGCCGGATACTCGGGCATCACCGCCGGCTACCTGATCCTGGGGGACCGGCCGTGCCTGGTGGAGACGGGCACCTCGACTTCGGCGCCTGTCGTACGCGACGCGCTCGCCTCGCTCGGTGTCGGCCCCGACGACCTGGCGACCGTGGTCGTGACCCATATCCACCTGGATCATGCGGGCGGTGTGGGCGACATCGCGAGGTTCTTCCCCTCGGCGCAGGTCGTCGTACATGAGAAGGGTGCGCGCCATCTGGCAGACCCGTCACGTCTCATGGCGAGCGCCCGAATGGTCTGGGGCGACCAGCTCGACACCCTCTTCGGCGAACTGTCCCCCACCGAAGCCGAGCGCATCGTCGCCCTAGGCGACACCGGAGCCATCGACCTGGGCAACGGCCGCACGCTGAGCAGCCACTACTCGCCCGGTCACGCCAAGCACCACGTCGGCCTGATCGATTCCGCCACCGGCGACCTGTACGTCGGCGACGCCGCGGGCGTGTACCTGCCGCAGACCGGCGACCTGCGCCCCGCCACGCCGCCGCCGGACTTCGACCTCAAGACGGCACTCGACTCGATCGCACTGTTCAAGGCACTTGGCCCGCAACGGTTGCTGTTCAGCCATTACGGCCCGGTCGGCGCCGTACAGGAGACGCTTGAGCGATCCGCAGAAGAGCTCCGCGTCTGGGTGGATTTCACCCGCCAGGCACACTCAGAGGGCCTGGACCTCGACCACGCGGTCGCGATGGTCGCCGACCGTACCAAGGAGCGCTACGTCGCCCTGCAGTCGGACGACGCGACGGCCGAGCAGTTCGAACTGCTGAGTGGCGCGCCTTCCAACGTCGCGGGAATCCTCCACTGGCTCAACCGCGTCGAACGATGACGACCCGCACAACCAACTGACCAGACCCCAGACAAGACAAAAGCTCCGCCGCACCCCAAACCAGCAGGGGTACGGCGGAGCAGCAACACCTAGTCGTCCTTCTTCTTCGGCTGGTCCTGAGCGGATTCATCCGTCTCGTCGTCCAGTACGTCACCGAAGTTCGGCTCGATGAACGCCGGCGTGATCCCCGGAGTCTCGGCCTCGACCTCGACCTCGGCCTCGGTTTCGGCCGCCGCCGGCTCCTCCTCCTGGACGGCATCCTCGTCCAGCGAATCTTCAGCCTCAGCCGGAGCCTCGGCCTCCGCCTGAGGCTCAGGCTCAGGCTCGGCGCTCAGGAGGTCGCCCGCTTCGGCCAGGGCCTCGGCGTCCTCTTCCTCCTCCTCAGCCAGGTTGCCCTCCTCGGCGACGCCGGCGTCGTCGAAGTCGTCCTCCTCGTCGAAGTCCTCCTCGACGTCCTCGATGACGGCACCGGTCAGCTCGGCGTACCGCTCGGCAGCTTCCGTCTCACCATCCTCGTCGAAGGCCATCGCCCGGGCGAACCAGTCGGTCGCCGCCTCCTGGTGACCGGCGTCGGCCAGCGCGTCCGCGTAAGCGAACGCGAGCCGCGCCGACCACGGCTTGGGCTGCGGGTCGCGCAGCTCGGGCAGGCGCTGGAGGGTGATCACGGCCGCGTCCTGCTGGCCGAGGTCACGCCGGGCGCCCGACTCGACGATGGTCAGCTCGATGCGTCCGGCCCGGTCGAGGCGCTCCGCCTCCGGCGAACGTACGAGATCGATGGCCCGCTCCGGACGGCCCAGACCGCGCTCGCAGTCGGCCATGACTGGCAGGTACGCCTCCGACCCCGTCATCCTCCTGGCGGCGCGCAGATCGCTGAGCGCCTCCGAGAAGTGTCCAGCCCGATAGGCGACGATGCCCGCGGCCTCACGTACGACACCGATGCGCGCGGCGAACCGGCGCGCCACCTTGGTGTGTTCGTGAGCCTTGTCGGGATCGTCCTCCTCCAGGGCGCGCTCCGCGGCTACCAGGTGCCTGCCGACCAGGTCGGAGAGGTCTCCCGGCAGGGAACGCAACTCCTCACGCACTTCCTTGTCGAGCTCCTCCGCGGTGATGTCCGGCGCCACCTCGGGCAGCCTCTCGCGCTGCGGAGCCTCGGACTCGCGGTCGTCCCGGCCGTACCTGGCACGGGTGCCCCCGCCCGGACGCTCCCCACGGTCATCACGCGAGAACGGACGCGACTCGCGGTAACCGCCCTCACGACGAGGCCCGTAGGAGTTGTCGCGACGCGGGCCACGGTCGAAGCCCTCCCTACCAGGACCGCGGTCGAAACCCTCACTGCGCGGCCCCCGGTCGGAGCCTTCCCGACGCGGACCACGATCGCCGAAGCGGTCGTCACGGCGCTCCCCGTAACCACTGCCCTCGCGGCGCGGACCACGGTCAAAGCCCTCACGACGCGGACCACGGTCGTCACCCTCACGACGCGGCCCGCGATCGAAGCCCTCGCGGCGCGGACCACGGTCAAAGCCCTCACGACGCGGACCACGGTCGTCACCCTCACGACGCGGCCCACGATCGAAGCCCTCACGACGCGGACCACGATCGAAGCCCTCACGACGCGGACCACGGTCGTCACCTTCACGACGCGGCCCCCGATCGAAGCCCTCACGACGCGGACCACGATCGAAGCCCTCACGACGCGGACCACGATCGAAGCCCTCACGACGCGGACCACGGTCGTCACCTTCACGACGCGGCCCCCGATCGAAGCCCTCGCGGCGCGGACCACGATCGAAGCCCTCACGACGCGGACCACGGTCGTCACCTTCACGACGCGGCCCCCGATCGAAGCCCTCACGACGCGGACCGCGATCGTCACCTTCACGACGCGGACCGCGGTCACCGTAACCGCCGCCCTCTCGCCGAGGAACGCGCCCCTGGTAAGGACGACGCTCGTCACCCTCACGACGGGGGCCACGGTCGAAGCCCTCCCTGCGCGGGCCACGGTCGTACCCTTCGCGGCGCGGACCGCGGTCACCGTAACCGCCGCCCTCACGCCGAGGCCCGCGGTCCTGGTAAGGACGACGCTCATCGCCCTCGCGGCGCGGCCCGCGGTCGTCACGATCCCGGAAGGGACGACGCTCGTCACCTTCGCGGCGCGGCCCGCGATCGAAGCCCTCACGACGAGGCCCTCGGTCGTCACCCTCACGACGCGGACCACGATCAAAACCTTCTCTACGCGGCCCGCGATCGCCGTACCGGCTCTCGCGACGCTCGCCGCCCTCGCGGCGCTCGCCGAAACCGCCCTCGCGGCGCTCGCCGTAACCACCCTCGCGGCGCGGCCCGCGGTCATCCCGGTCGCGGTAGGAGCGGCCCTCGTCCCGGGAACCACCCTCACGACGCGGCCCGCGCTCGCCGCTCGAGCCCTCTCCGCCTCGGGGCGCACTGTCCTCGCGGTTGTACGGACGCGGCCGGCCCTCGGAACGGAACGGACGATCGCCACCGGAATCACGCCCGCGAGAGCCGTATCCCCCAGTCCTGCCGCCGCCAGAGCGCCTGTCCCCGTAGTCGCCGCGCCCGCGCTGTCCGCCGTCCGATCCGTTATCTCTGTTCACTTCTGGTCCATTTCCTTGGCTCACTCAGCGGACTCACAACGGCGGTCCACCGTGGCTGGTCGCTGCCCGCCCTCGGGCCTTACGCGACGAAGGCCACCCGTGGAGGTGGCCCGGTCCCCCCAGCCTAGCAAGCCCCCGAACGTTCACGAGCCCACCAGACCTCCGCACAAACCTTCCGGCCAGCGAGAACCTGGTCAACAACCTCACCCGCCACCGCACCACTCTCGCCCAAGAATTTGGCACGCGATTTCGCGAACGACTTACCGGGAAGAGCACTTGGCTGCATTTCGAGGAAGACATGATGTTGCACCCTCCGGACGATTGGCCGGCCATTCACATCGCTAGGCGAAACGACAATGCCAAACACACCGAAGCTTGCGAGAGGACGCTCACACCCGAGCGACCGCCAGGCCGCAACTACCCGAACCGTCTTACCCCTAGGACGCGCACGACCAGCACCGGGACGGCTGGCATCCCAACGCAAAGAAGGCCCCACACCTAGCCGTGTGGGGCCTTCTTTGAAAGATTGTCCGGCGGTGACCTACTCTCCCACACCCTCCCGAGTGCAGTACCATCGGCGCAGAGAAGCTTAACTTCCGGGTTCGGAATGTAACCGGGTGTTTCCTTCCCGCAATAACCGCCGTAACTCTATGAAACTGTCAAGCGTGTGCCGCTTGCTGTTTCAGAATTGCATAGTGGACGCGGGCAAGAATTTCCTTGGTGTGGCGCAGCTCCGGACCCGGCGAAGAGTAACAGAGCGCAGCACACACCAAAGCAATATGCTTTGTGGTCAAGTCCTCGGCCTATTAGTACCGGTCAGCTCCACACGTTACCATGCTTCCACCTCCGGCCTATCAACCCGGTCGTCTACCGGGAGCCTTACCCACTCACGTGGTGGGAGACCTCATCTCAAGG
>NZ_QHHZ01000014.1:0-330975 GCF_003947315.1 Nonomuraea sp. WAC 01424 | reverse complement strand
CAACCCTTCGCGGAAAGCTCGCCGCTCGGCGGTCAGCCCGCCACCCTGCGCGTATCGCATGACGATGGCGTACCTCGGCGATCATCACCCGTCAGCTATCTGCGACACCACACTTTTAAGGTCAGTAACCAGTAATCCTGCCGCATTCTTTGTCGCATCTTTCTGCATGATCTGGTTTTGGGTTGAAGCGCTGCTCCTAGGCGAACGGGCGGTTTATTGCCGACGACCGCAGGGGAAATGGTAGATGTACGGCCTTAGTACTTAGACATCTAACCTAAGATTGGAAAGAGCCAGATGACTACCAAGATGACCGTCAACGAGCCTGAGTCGATGACGGAGGAGTCGCCCAAACAGACAATTGTCCGGCTGTACGGAGTGCCCATACAAGTAGAAGACGGGTCACCGTATATTGGAATCGTCTATGCAGGTTTCAAAACCGGTCGCAACGAGGTACGACTGCCGACGTCACGGACATTTTACATCCGCCGCGAACAGATCGGCGAGCACGGCATGGTCCCTGATTACATCATCGGCGAGAAACAAGTCTATTTCTACGATACTCCATTGGTTGCGGAGATAATCGAAACGATCGCCAAAAAAGTTAACCTCGGCCCCGAGCTCGCAATGAGCTCGGGCGGCACCCTCGCCGGGCTCGTTGCCACCCCTCCAAGCCGCCCAGTGTACGGCTTCGACAAGATGGACCAGATGTCCGCCCTGGAACTCCTGGAAAAGGTCCGCCAGGTCTCGGAAACGGCTGAGACATGCGAAGACCATAACGTGCTCCGGGCGTGTGCATCGCTCCAGCAGTCCTATTCCTGGTCGTCCGGCGGACTCGGTGGTCCCCGGCCCGACCCATGGGGGGCGGATTGCGACAATCTCCAGGTCTGATCGAACACCACAGCACATAAGCGCGCGTGAACGGCGGCGGCACGTGATCCTGATCATCAGCGACCGAACGGACCTGCAAGTCTATTTCGTGATGCTGGAACTCGAGAAGTTGGGCCTCGAATACGGCCTCTTCAGTCCAGCCGAATATCCGGCGTCAGCATCCATTTCTCTGTCGTTTGACGGCGGTGTGAGCGACTGCCTGTTTTCACTCGAAAGCGGTCAGCTCGTTCGGGCTTCGTCGATCCATGCGGTGTGGTACCGCAAGCCCGGACTGCCGCGCCTGAATTCAATTCACACGCCCCATGAGCGCGAATTCGCCTTCAGTGAGCTGCGCGCCGGGCTGCGCGGCCTGTACGACCATGTCAAGGACGCTTTCTGGATCAGCTCCCTGGACAGGATGACGGCCGCGGCCAACAAGCTCGGGCAACTCCGTCTGGCGTCCCAACTGGGAATGCGGGTGCCGCGCTCGGTGTTCACGAACGACCCGGTAACGGCCCGCGATTTCGTCGCCGCTAATGGCAATCGCGTGATCTACAAGTCTGTCGGTGATGTCGGGCTGATCTCCCGCGAAGGTGCCTGGGATGAGGGAACAGTCGTCGCTGAACTTTACACAACGCTACTGGATCGTGCGACGATCGAGGAGGGGATATCGCGCATCGCAGCGTGCCCGGCACTTCTGCAAGAGTATGTCGACAAAGACATCGAACTGCGTGTCACAGTTGTCGGCGAGTCCATCTTCTGCGCTGAATTGCTCTCGCAAAATAATACAGATGCGCTGGTCGACTGGCGCCAGGGTGACATCTTCGAGATCGAACATAGGATCCACGAGCTACCGGCGCCGGTGCGCGCACAATGTCTCCGGTTGGTTCGCTCGTACGGACTCGAATTCGGAGCCATCGACATGATCAGGCGGCCGGACGGAGATTACGTGTTCCTGGAGCTCAACCCCAATGGTCAGTATGGCTGGCTGGAAGCTCTCACCGGCCTGCAAATCAGCAAGGCCATCGCAGAACGATTCGCGTGCTGCGCACGTAGTGATATCGAATCGTGCCGGAGACCGACCACGGTCCCGAAAACCTTGATCAGTCACAGGTGAAGCGCGAGCGCTCTTCTCGAGCCTGAAGCCGGACTTCGAGTTCGATATCGCTCTAATGCGTGGCCAAACTGGCAGGAACTGAGGAGCCGCTCCAACGAAGGCCTGACGCCCGCGTCTTGAGAGCCGTACGTCGAACCGAAGGTCTGAGAAATGCTCGATAACTATGGCAGTTTTACTCGCGAACGCTATGAGACGGACCAGCAGTCCCTCGACCCGCATCGCGATGTAATTGATCGCGTGTGGCGCGATCAAGAAAAGATGCTGTTCGCGGACGTAGAGCCTCGAGAGTTGCCGCGGGGCGAAGCGATTGAAGCCAAAAATCGGCTGATAGAGGCAATCGCCAAAAAGCTCGGCATAGACCGAGAGTACGATGCCTGGCTGCAGGCCCGTCGCCGGCAGGCAGACAAGATGGCCGAGTTTTTCGCCGAAGGGGAGGAGTCGAAGCCTGCCCCCTACACGTTCGGGCCGATGCCCTCTGGAGAGGTCGGGAGCCACCGGTGAGATGTGGTTCGCAAGCGCCCAGAGCGCTGTTCTCACCGGGCAAACGGAAGTGGCCTGGCTGAGGGATGGCATACGCCTACGCGGCCGTATCTCCCGAAGTAACGGGGACCTGTGGCAGGGAACCATGCTGCTGATCTCCGTGCTCTACGTGTTGTCGCCTGACCGGATGCCTGCGGTTGGGCCCGGCCGTGACCGTTTCATCTCGGTACCGTTTTGCCAATTTGTCGGCGATATTTACGGAAACACAGGTGATCACTCAGGCGACAATTGGAGCAAGTGCTGGCTGATCTCATCACAGACAGTGAGAGGAGGACCGCAGCAATCAGTAATTGGAACAGCGGTCAACACTCGCAATCTAATCAATCTTTCCCAAGGCAATCAGCTCCAAAGAGCCGAGCTTCCAGGGGCGATGGCATTCCCAGTGGCCTTATTCGGCATGAATAGAGAAACAACCCGTCATCCCTTGACGATCACTCTGGATCTTCGATTCACCTTCCAACTGGAGGGCATTGCGGACCTAGCATTCCTACCGTATGAGACAATCCTCCGCCTGTGGCATTGGACTATCGCGAGGACGAGTATTCAACCCTGACGACTCAGCCCTCAGCCGAATCGTGCGAGGACCCTCCGCTTGGCGGACAGCCATTCGTGACCTCCCCAGGTTCGCCAGGTTTGTGCGCTGGGCAAATGGTTTACACAAGTGAGCCGACCAACTCGGCGGCCTGGGATTGCTGGAGGCATGACATTCATTCGCCTTTCCGACTCGGCCACGCAACTCAAGGACGCGTATTTAGAAAGGAAGTACAAGCAGATGCAGATCATCGTAGATTGGCTGGATCGGAACCCCGAGGCCAAGGTCAATAAGGCTGAGCTGTTCAACTGTTCATCCGCGAAGGCAAAGGAGATTCCAACAGTCGATATTCATCGGGTGCTCGAGTACGTGGAGGCACTTGCAGAACGAGCGGCAGAGTACGGTGCACCCGCCAATGTTAAGGCTAGTCTCGCCGAGCTAAAGGAGCGGGTTCGCAAGGGGCTTGCGTTCATTGACGAGCAGGGGCCCTACACGCAGAAGACGCTCGCGTCGCTACAAGGCTTGGAACGTGTCCGGGAGGCCCGGTTGGTCCTCCGGGGTGCTCTCCCGCATGCCCCCTCGGAGGCGGAGCGCGATCTGCTCATGAAGGGCGACGAGGCACTGGCGAAAGGTGTCGAAAGGATAGAGAGCGGCGGGAGCATGGCATGGTGCCTCGCGGGCTGTATCCTCTGCGCAGAAGGCTGCCTGATTTGTTGCACCATCATGCTCTGACACTTCGCGCTTCGGGTCGTATAGAGGCGGCCACCACGTGATCGCACGGAGATTGTGAAGACATCTGAAGATCGCGTGATGGTCGGCAGGAGCTGCGTCATTGAGGTTGACAGCAGCAGAGCCGTCCGGTGTTTGCGGTGGTGCGCCAATTCCTCGTCGAAGATCGAGGCGGCAGCGGCGATTCGTTGAATGGCGCGCCGAATGACCTTACCGACCGAGATGCGGGCGCGCTCCTCATTGCCAGTGAAACTCCGGACCCGCCCGTCGTGTGCGCAACATCAACGCGGCCTTCGCCGAGGCTATAAGGCTGATGGACGATCTACGCCGTGATCTCGAAGCGCAGGAGGCGGCTCAGAATGAGCCCATCAGCCAGACCGAGGAACAGCAGCGACTCCTGGAGGTAACGAGGAGCAAGCCGAGAAGATTCGGCGGATCCTCGTTGGCGAGAGCAAGGCGACCATCCGTGCGGAGCGACGTCAGCGAAATCTCACGGAGGAACCGGGACCTGATGGCGCAGGGCAAAGTGTCTCCGCAGGCGCCAAGCCAGCGGGAGTCCCGGAATGAGCGTTAGGCCGCACGGTGGGGAGGGATGACGAACCTGCTCTGCGTACGCGAAACACGAGCCGCGCAGCTGCACAGCCGTGACGAACCCTGCTACCGGGGGCTGGAGCGCCGTGAGCTGGGCGAAGCGGGCAAACTGCCGGGCAGCGCTCGAGCGGCGCTAGCAGCCCTATGACATAGGGCTCGTGCCCGCCTTGTGACCCAACTTGCCCGAACCGGCCCGGCCCCCCGAGGAAAGGGTGCGCTCCTGGTCATCGTGGACGACCTGCCGTGGCTGGACCGCATGAGGGTGGCTGTCCTGGCGTTCGTCGCGAGGCCTCGACGGACCCCAATCGGCAAGGAGGCGACTCCCCGGCCGTGCCACTCTCCCTGTGGGGGAGTGCTTGGCTGATACGAGCGTCTACTTGCCGTCGAGCTGAGTCACGATGTCGGCCTGGCGGCTCTCCACCGCGGACTTGATCACGGCCGCCAGCCCAAGTGCTACCCCAGCGATGATGGCGGTGATGATCACCCACTCCACCGCCGACGCCCCCCGGCTCGAAGCGATGCGAGCACGCTGAATTCGCCTGCTCAGAAATGCCTTTATGGAGGTCATCCAGGGGCGCTTCATACCCAATCCTCACTTGACGGAGTTGACCAATTACTTAAAGTTATCTTCTCTGGTCGGCGGAAACCGGGAGATGGGAGAACGGGTGGCAGTACGGGCGTGGACGGCGGCAAGCGTCCTGGTGGGTGCTCTGATGCCGGGGGCGACGGCACACGCAGGGACAACTGAGGGCTGGCAGGCCAGCTACGGCGACGGCAGGGTGATCGTCCTACCGGACCGATCGGCGGTCAAGGTCTGTGACGGAAAGGTCGACGACCGCGTCTACAAAGCGGTCTGGATGAACGACAACAAGATCGACGCGCGAAGGCCGTTCGAGGTGCGTGCCCCCCAGGGAGGCTGCGAGACCGACAGCTCGGCCTTTGGCGATGTGTGGGTTTTCAAGCTCTGCTGGGGACATCTCGACGCCAAGCGGCATGCGGTCTGGGAGAAATGCGGGACGCCGGTATGGGCGAAGCCCAAGCCTGACGATGTGAGATAGAGGGCGCGAGGGGGCGGGTTTGGCCCCCTCACAGCACTCCCCTGTCGCCATCAAGGCGGCTCGCACCGCTGAGGGCCGGCAAGACGGTGTCGCGCATTTCGTGCGCAGCCGTTGGGCCGACGAGTGCCCGTCCGGTCTGAGTGTGGCACCTCGCGAAACGTTCTCCCAGAACGCGCCGCTCTCGGTCTCGATGATCGATCTATCGAACCTGCGCTACCTTTTGCGATCACATGATGACTTGGAGTCAAGATGGCGATACTTGTGAGGTTTCGCGCCCGTGCCGTAGCTCTTGTGCTCGTCCCTCTGGTCGTAGGGGCATGCCAAGCGACGCCTTCCTCGACTCCGTCTCCACGTAGATCGACGCCCACGACGCCGACCGCGGTGGCGACAGAGCAGGCAACCCGGCCCCACGACCTGATTGTGCAGACGTACTCGGCTTACTGGCCCGTCCTCGCCGAGGCGGGGAGGTCATCGCCCGAGAAGGCGCGCGAATTGCTGCAGCCGTACGTGAGGGGCGGCTATCTCGACCATTTGGTCAACGGCGTCCGAGACATGGTGGCGCAGGGGCGTGAGCCGTTTGGTCAGGCAGTCCCTCGGATTAAGGAAGTACGTGTGAGTGGCACATACGCCGAGGTCACCGACTGTCTGGATATGTCGGGGGCGGCGATGGCGGATCGCCGCACTCACCGGCTTCTTCCGGAGACCGCCGACGACAAAACCACCACAACGGTCACGGCAGCCTTGGAACGTTCCCATGATGGGCGGTGGCGGCTGACGGACCTGAGTATGAAGGGAACGACATGCACCTCGCCGTCGCGGTGAGCACGATTCTGGCTACGGCGTTGCATGGGTCGCCGCATGACGACAACGGAGCCGTCCGGTTAGGTGGGAATTGGGTCACGTATAGCTCACACGGGCAGGCGAGTCCTGGTGACCCTGCTCAAAGCGCCCGGAGAGGGTCGGGTGGCACCTTCAGCGGCTGCCACAGCATCGATGGGGGCTCGATCAGCTACATCGAGTGTGAACGCGGTCCTGACAGTAAACGGAACATCTTCAACGCCGTTGCTCCTGATCAGGCAGGTCCTGGGGTCACGCCAGAAGACCTCATGAAGGAGGCGCGACGTCTCCTCACTCCGCCGCAGCCGGGGATCGTCACCGCGCCACCCCGAGGGAAGAACGGCTACGTAGGGCTGCGGCAGTTCTTCTGGGTGCAGCCCGCTCAATGGCATGCGATCAGTAAGAAGGTCACGGCAGGACCTGTGTGGGCCGAGGTGACCGCCACTCCCTCCAAGCTGACCGTTCAGCCCGGCGCGGGACAGAAGGCCCTCACATGCTCGGGCCCGGGAGCGCCCTATGACCACGCGAAATCCCCGGACGATCAGAACCTTGGGTGCACCTACGTGTTCACGCAGTCGAGCGCTGGGCTCCCAGGGGCGCAGTACCAGGTGAAGGTCTCGGTGGTCTGGACGGCTCGATGGGCCGGGTCGGGCGGCTCCGGTGGGCTAGTGGCACCCATCACTACCTCGACGACGTTCCCGCTGCGGATCGGCGAGGCGCCGGCGCTGGTTGGAAGGGGTTCCTGAATGGCTCGCGAGACGACTTCCGAGGCATCGGGACAGCTGTCCGCAGGCGAGGTGCCTCCGACACGTGCCCCCAAACTCCTGTCGCAGCCGCGTCAGCGTCGGCGTAGCTCGCTGGTGTTCGGGACGCTTGTGGTCGCCGGCGGCGCATTCCTCACCGTCCAGACGGTCATGCGGCTGAACGATCGTGAGCCGGTGCTGGTGGTCACACAGGATGTGGCGCTCGGACAGCCCTTCACCGCACAGAACATCTCGACTGCCATGGTGGGCGCCGATCAGGCCGTCGCCGCTGTCGGAGGTCATGAGTTGCAGCGGGTGATCGGCAAGCGGGCGGCCGTCGACCTGATGAAGGGCGTGCTCGTCCAGTCCCGGATGGTGACCGATCAGGTCACACCCCTGACTGATCAGCAACTCATTCCGATCGCCGTCAAGCCCAGCCGGCTCCCGGCCAGAGGGCTACGACCCGGTGATCGGCTTCTGGTCGTGCCCACCTCGGACGCTCAGCCGGGACCTGCTGATGTCAAGGCCCCATCCGGAGGGGTCGAGGCTGTGGTGGATCAGGTCAAGGGGCCGGACAACGACGGGCTGATGGTGGTGGACGTCCTCGTGCCGAGTCGGGAGGGCCCCAGACTGGCCGCGCTTGCGTCAGACGGGAACATCGCCATGGCCCTGGCGCCCAGGAGGCCCTGATGGCGATGTTCGCGCTGATGAGTCCGGGCGGGTCTCCCGGGGTCACCACCACGGCACTGGCCACGACGTACGTCTGGGAGGGGCGGGCGCTGCTGGCCGAGTGTGACCCTCAGGGCGGCAGCGTCTTGCAGGGCTTCCTGGCCGGAAGCATGGACGGGCACGAGTACGGGCTGCTGGAGCTGGCCTTGGCCGCCGCTCACCACTCGGACCCGGCCATCGTGTGGAAGCACGTCATCGCACTCGATCAGGAGGCGAGGAAGTGGTTACTGCTTCCCGGACTGCGTGATCCCCGCCACCTCGTGCAGTTGGAAGGTGCCTGGGAGACCGTCGCAGGGGTGCTCATGGCTGCTCAGGAGAAGGTCGATGTGGTCGTCGACGTGGGGCAGATCGGCCGATCCGACACGCCGATGAGCCTGATCGCGGCCTGTGATGTGGCGGTGATGCTGGTGCGGCCGACACTGCGGCATGTGGTTCAGGCCCGCCCGCGGCTCGACGCGTTGGGGCGCCGGGTAGGAACGGATGTCTCAGTCGGGCTGTGCACCGTCGGCGGTGGGCCGTACACCTCTCAGGAGGTCAGCAAGGCGCTATTCGACCTGCCTGTGCTCGCGCAGATCCCTGACGACTGGAGGGCGGCCATGGTGTTGTCCGATGGCGTGCCGGCCAGGAAGTCCTTTCATCGGTCCGGCCTGTTGCGCGGTGCCGCACGGCTGGGGTCGGCGATGAGATCGCAACTGGAGAAGACGGTGACGGCTCCATGAACGGCTCCTGGCCGCCGCGACAGCCAGCTTGGCCCTCTTGCCGACGCTGCCCCCGCTTCTGCCGCCGCGAAGGTGAACAGCCTTGAGGACGGGCGAGGTTAGTTTGGACAGCAGGGCGTACTTGACGATGCTCACGACAGCCGACCGGCTGCCACCCTTGCTGAAGATCCGCCGTGAGATCCAACCGGGGATCCGCACCAAGATGATCAACAGGCAGAGAACCAGGACGAGGTTGACCAGCTGCCCGGTGGCGCTCAGCCCCAGGAGCCGCCTGCCGTCCTGGTTGAAGAAGATGCGGACGGCCATGACCAGCGTGAGCGACTGAGCGACCTGAATGACGAGGAGGCCGGATATCGCCCGCCACCAGAACCTCGCCACCCCTTCGGTGTGCGGCAGCGCATGGCAGGCCAGGGCCAGAGGCGCGGCAACCACCAGGAGCAGGACCAGTGCTGTGCGCGTGACGAAGCTGATCAACAGCAGGACCAGCAAGATGATCGCGACGAGGATGAGCAGGATGTAGAAGATCTGCGTGGTGCTCGACGGCATCAGAAGGAGCGTCTGGATCTGCTCCGCCGCCCGCTTGGTGTCGAAGTCCTGCCCGAGGAGGGCTGTGGACAGAGCGTTCGCGGTCTCGATGAGCTTGCCGCAGATCAGGAAGCTGGCGTTGGTCACCAGGATGGCCATCGCCAGCCTGGGCAGCACCTCTTTGACCGTGTAGCGGGTCTGGACGGTCTGATGCCCCATCGCGATGATGGCGCCGATCGTGGCCAGAAGGGCGAAGGCGGAGTTCGCGATGACGACGGTCGCCTGCCACACGTCGAAGATCCGGTCGGAACTGGACACCTGGGGTGTGGCCAGCAACGTCGCCCCGAGCATCTGGAGCAGTGGCTTGATGGCCGACGCGGCGAGAGCGGCGAACCAGCCGTTGATCTGCTTGATGATCCAGTCGCCGATGCCGAAGTTCACCGGGGACGGGAAGGACGGAAACCCGGGAATGGATGGGGGCGTGGGTTCCGCACATGCGATGCCGGCCGAGAGCCCGATCAGAGAGGCGGCAACGACGGCAACCAGCAGGACGCGAGCGGTTGCCGCTGCGATGGCAGACGATGTCATGGGGGTCACCCGCCGCCTACGATCCGCTTGAGCACGCTGACGAACAGCGGCGCCAGGATGGCGAGGCCGTAGCCGAACGCGGCGGCCTTGAGTGCCGCCTTGGCCTTCTGGACTTCGCCGGGATCCCCGCCTGCCACCAGGTAACGCAGACCGCCGATGGTGAGCATGAGCGTTGCCAGTCCGGCAAGCAGCCCGATGAGCCAGTTCCGGAGATTGTCGAAGACCGTGTTGAGATCCTTCGGCACTGCCGCAGCGTGAGGATGAAGCGTGGGCTCGGCTGCCGCCGCCTGTGCCGCGGTGGCAAGAACGACGGCAACCGTTGCCGCCATCACGATGGCGCGCAGGAAATAGCGCCGAGGTCGTGGTGATGAGGGGTTCCGCGCGGAGCCGGTGGGGGTGCCCCAGCCTCCCTTCTGCTTGATGATGCTGGGCTTCGGATCTGAGGTGATCCGGCCCCGCGCGGAAGTCTTGGTGGTGTTCTCCGCCCGTCTGCGGATGGCGGAGGTGACGGCTCGGGCCAGCGCTGGATCGAGGTCGCCGGCAAGAACGGCATCGGCAAGAATCGAGTCGTGACGCCGTTGCCGTGCCCGGACTGATTCGGATGCCGACCCGAGCAGTTCAGGGTGGTGGCCAGCTTCGGCCTCAGCCTTCTGCCGGGCCCGCTCACCGGCATCGCGAGCTATGGCGCAGAGCCGCTGCAGGATGTTGCACGGGGCGAGGTCGATGTTCTTGACGGCGCTTATGAAGGCGGCCAACACAGCGGCCTCGACGTCGTCCCGTTCCCCGCGGGCGAGATAGAGGCCGAGTCGGCCACAGATCTGCCGTAGGGCCGGCCCGGCCATCCCTGCCGTTGCGACCAGCCATTGCCTGCCTTCACGGCGTGCCCGGGTCACGAGCTCGCGCCAGGCGCCATCCTTCGTGGAGTCGGGCAGGGTAGGTGCGCTTAGCAGGTCGCGCAGCTCCGTCAGCAGGATGGGACGTCGGGGCAGGCCGTGGGGGAGGTTCCTGCCGTCGAGGGCCAAGCCGCCGGGAGCGCACGCCAGGAGTTGGAAGACGTGCTCGGCGACATCGAGTGGTGAGCGGTTCCTGAAGGGCGTCTCGCGAAGGTCGGTACTCATCGGGCTGCTCCACTGCGAGAGGAATTTCGGTCTCGCAACCCGGTTTAGGAGCTACTTCTGGCATCCCTCTGGCGGCCCTTCGCCAGTGGCCTTGCGCCGACAATTGGCCTTGGAGCCGCCAGACGTCACCGTCTGCTGCTGATGGCATGTCAGAGCTGCGCCAGAGGCCCGCCGAAGGTTCGTGTTGGCCTGTGAAGGCGCCCTACAGCGGTTCTCCGCCAGACATGGGCGTGCGGATCTGAGGGCCGCCCCAACAAGCGATGACTACGTGCACGCACGCTGCATCATCGACGTCCAAGATCTCGGGTTCATCCGTTTCGGATGGCCGAAAGGAAGCGAGGTCGTCCCTAACTCCGGTCCTGCGGCTGCTGCTCCTCGGCTACGCCGCCCAGGGGGTGGCGCGATGAGGCAGCCCTACTGGACTGATGGTCCTACCACCCTCTACCTCGCCGATGCGCGGGAGATGCTCGCCGAGTTCCCGGACGCGTCGGTGGATTGCCTCGTCACCAGCCCTCCGTACTACGGCCTTCGCGACTATGGCGTGGACGGGCAGTACGGCCAAGAGGACAGTCCGGCCGCCTACGTCGAGACCCTCCAGACAACCTTCCGCGAGGCACGCAGAGTGCTGGCCGATGACGGGACGCTCTGGCTCAACATCGGCGACTGCTACGCCTCGAACTCGGACGGCTGGGCACGAGGTGCCGGTTACAACCAACTCCAACCAGTGATCCGCCCCCGCTCCCGGCTGTCCGTGCCGCCCAAGAACCTGCTCGGCATGCCGTGGCGAGTCGCCTTCGCGTTGCAGGAGGACGGCTGGATCCTGCGGAACGCCATCGTCTGGCACAAGCCGAACGCAATGCCGCAGTCCGTGCTTGATCGCGTCTCCACCCGATACGAGATGCTCTTCCTGCTGGTGAAACAACGCCGCTACTGGTTCGACCTGGACGCCATCCGGGAGCCCTACGCAGGCGACCGACCTCTGACTGGCCGCGCGCGCCAGGGCGGCAACGAGCCCAACAGCATCGCGACACCCTGGCCTGACAATGGCAAATACCGCGATGACCAAGACGCCTTCTGCGGCAAGCGCCACGGCACCTCCATGTTGGCGACGGGGCAACGGCATGCCGCCGCGCACCCACAAGGCCGAAACCCTGGAGACGTCTGGTCGATCTCCACCCGGCCGCTCAAGGCGGCACACTTCGCGGCATTCCCCCTCGACATCCCACTGCGGGCCATTGCCGCCGGCTGCCGACCCCACGGCACGGTCTGTGACCCGTTTGCCGGAGCGGCAACCACGGCACTTGCCGCACGGCAACTCAACAGATCGTTCATCGGGGTCGAAATCAGCGAACCGTTCTGCGAGCTCGCTCGCGCCCGCATCCTTGCCGCCGTTGCCGACTCGACTTCCGAGGAGTTCGGAGAGTGACCGGAAGGCCACATAGGGCCTGCTCAGGGCCTCCCGAATGCCGTTCAGAACCGTACGCTGGCGGGCCTGCAACAACAGGCGGTCAGCCCGCCATCCGGCTGGTGCCGGCTGGTGAGCCGCCGTGTTTGTCCCCGGCAGCGGCAGCCACGTTGCTCCGCATCCTGCTGGGTGCCTACGAGCGGCTCATGCAGAAGGAGATGAGAAAGGAGAGCTGATGTGACGGAGTTGGCGTTCTGGGGTCGGTGCTCGACAGAGGACCGGCAGGACCCTGAGGCATCGCGTGCATGGCAGATCAGTCGCGCCAGAAGCCTCGTAGAGCCTCGCGGAGGCCGGATCGCGGCGGAATTCTTCGACGTGGACAAGTCGCGCTCCATACCGCCGTTGAGACGGCCCCAGGCCGCCCTCCTGCTGGGGCAGCTCGCCGTGTCTGACCGCGGATTCGACGCCGTGGTGGTGGGTGAGCCCCAGCGGGCGTTCTACGGAAACCAGTTCGGGCTCACCTTCCCCCTGTTCGAGCACTACGGCGTGCCGCTGTGGGTGCCTGAGGTCGGTGGCCCGATCGATCCCGCCAACGAGGCGCATGAGCTGATCATGTCCATGTTCGGTGGAATCAGTAAGGGGGAGCGTAACCGGATCAAGATCCGCGTAAGGTCGTCCATGGCGGCGCTGGCCCAGGTGGAAGGACGCTACTTGGGCGGCCGGCCGCCGTACGGCTACTGCCTGATCGATCTTGGCCCTCACCCGAATCCGAGCAAGGCCGCGGACGGGAAGCGGCTCCACGGCCTTGGGCCACATCCTGTGACTCACGAAGTGGTCAGGCGCATCTTCCGCGAGTTCCGCGCAGGCAAGGGACTCCTCGCCATCGCGGAAGGGCTCACCAGAGACGGGATTCCGTGTCCGTCCGCTCAAGATCCGGACAGGAATCGGCACCGTGACGGAATCGCCTGGTCCAAGAGCGCCATCCGGGCGATCATCACCAACCCGCGGTACACGGGGCGCCAGGTCTGGAACAAGCAGCGCAAGGACGAGGTGCTCATCGACGTGAACGACGTGGCCCTCGGTCACATGACGAAGCAGCGGTGGAATGTCGCGGATCAGTGGGTCTGGTCTGCCGAGGTCACCCACGAGTCGTTGGTTTCACCGGAGGAGTTCGAGCAGGTCCAGGAGATCCTTGCAGGCCGGGGTCGGGGGCCGACCAGTCACAAGCCGCATCCCACGCGCAGGCCCTACGCTCTGCGCGGGGTTCTCTTCTGCGGCTACTGCAACCGGCGGATGCAAGGGAACTGGAACCATGACCAGTCCTACTACAGGTGTCGCTACCCCTCCGAATACGCCTTGGCCAACGACGTCGACCATCCCAAGGTGGTCTACCTGCGAGAGGCCGACCTCCTGCCGTCGCTGGACGCGTGGCTCGGCCTGGAGTTCGGCAGGCGTCTCGACGAAACTGCGGGTGCCCTCGCCGACCTCGGCCAGGAGCCCAAGGACGGAGCGGCGGAATCCCTGAAGCTGAAGATCGCCGAGTGCGACCGCAAGCTCGCCCAGCACCGAGCGGCATTGGAGGCCGGCGCGGACCCGGCGCTCATCGCTCAATGGATGGCCGAGACCCAGACACAAAGGGTCGCAGCTCAGGCACAGCTACGACAGTCCAGCGGCCGACGCCGCATGACACGGGAGGAGATTCACGCAGTGATGATCGCGCTCGGTGACCTCGTCAAGGTCATTCAGGAGGCTGATCCGCTCGACAAGGCCGAGCTCTACGCACAGCTGGGGCTGCGTCTCACGTATCGGCCGCAGAAACAGCTAGTGGAGGCTCAGGTTGTACCTGGCCTCCACGTGTGCAAAAGGTTTGTGTCCGAGGGGCGAGCGTCACCGGTCGCACATGGCCCAGCGCTATCCTCACCCCCATACACCGCATTCACGTGGCCTGACGTGCTTTTACTACCCGGTCGACTGAGCGAACAGCCGGGCTCCGTGCGCCTGCCGTCGGCGTCCGCGCCGAATGCTGCGCTGCCCCCAATTCCTTAGCGGCGATCAGCTTGGCTTGGCAGTTGGGGCGTGCGGTACCCGGCAAGTGTGGTCGTCGACATGACCGTGTCGGGCAGATGTATGGTCGCGACCGGACGCGAGGCTAGAGCGTTGTCCGCCCACCTGATCCGCCATCGACGCTGCTGACCTGACGCGCGACCAGGCGCACGATCTGAGCACTCGAGTAGTTGCCCCCAGCTGGCAGCTGGGGGCACACGTTCGTCGCGAACCTCGCCAGCGAGCTACTCCCACGCCTCCAGAGCGTCGCTTACCGAAGGAGCGTTCTTCGCCAACGTCGTCCGCCAGTCAAGGCGGCGGCGGTGCTGGAGGTGACCGATGACGACGATGCACGCCACTCCAAGTTCTTTAGCCGTCTGATGGACCCAAGGTGCACTGATGCGGGCGGGGACATCGGGGACGCCGTGCGGAAACATCAAATCCGTGGCCTCCCTGTCCGCGTCCCTCTCTCGCCCTGTTTCGTTATTTTGAGTGTCATCGAGCCCTTCAACGATGAGGTGCTCAGCGTCGACGTGCTCAAGCAGGATGTGCGCGAGCTCGTGAAACAGAGTGAACAGGACTTTATCGAGCCTTTTGCCGCGGCCGGACAAGCCAATGACCGGATATCCGTCGACCCACATCGCGCACCCATCAATCTTGGCGCCCGGAAGCGATTCGACATATACCAGGCGCACACCGACTGAGCTGAAGCGGTCAGGTAGGTCGTGGAAGTCGGCGGCAGACTTAAGCGTGCTCGAAAGAGTGCTGGCGAGTTCTCTCAGACGGCTCGGAGAGTACTTCTCCTTCGGGCGGAGCTTGCGGGCCTCCCTCCTGATGCACGCGACCCATGCTCGCTGTAGCAAGGTGATGTCTTCACGACGGTTGGCACGCCTCGCTGCTGCGGCGAACCCTGGCTCGTCGTCAAGAGATTCCAGCTCGAACAGTTCTTTCACCTCGGCCTCAAGGGCATCCAAGGTCGTGCCGGTGAGGAGGCCACGCTTCTTCAGCAGCTGAATCGGGCCCTTGTCGTTTAGACGGGCGCGCCGGCGCACCTCATCCAACTTGACCTGTGTGTCCTTGTTCTTAAACTGCTCGGCGAGCAGGTACTGGTCCTGAAGGTTAAGCCAGTACTCGGCCGTGTGGCCCAGCGCGGCGCCGATCTGCGCCGCCGACTCCCTGGTGATCTCCTTCTTGCCCGTCACGATCTCGGAGACGAACTGGGTAGGGCGGTCCAGAACCGCGGCGAAATCAGCTTGAGACCAGTCTCTGGCCTCAAGCTCCCTCCCGAGGAGTTCACCGACCGGCACCTGGGCGATCGGGAGCGGGTCGTGTGGGCGGATATTCATCGCGAGGTTTCCATCTCTGGACTCAAGAGCTCGAAGACCACGGCTCCGTGGCTCTCCGCGTTCTTGAACGTCAGGTTGATAGCGCGGCCGGAGCTCAACGTCGCCCGTGCCTTGTGTGGGTCGCGGGTGTCGCCGGGCTGGATACGCAGCATGCGCGAGTTCCGCAGGTCGGTGTCGAGCCTCGCTGCCCGCGCGCACTGAACGAGGACTCGAAAGTCCGCGACCTCCTGGGCACTCCAGTCTCTCGGCCGGAATGCGGGGTCCGTGGCGAGGCGACGCAACTCCTCGTCCATGTACTCCCGGTCCACGTATCTGCTCTCCATCACCCATCGGCTGATGACGCGCTCGCCGCCTACTTCAAGTGGATGCTACAAGCCCCATCGGGTCGAAGTCGCAAGCCCTTCTGCGCATCTCGTATTCACTGCATCACCCAGGGGGTGATGCGCATGGTGCTACAGTTATGTGAGGTTCACTGACCAGCGGTGGGCAGGATGAAGGGGGTTTGCCATGGCTGTGGCTCCCACTCACGAGCAAGACGACACCAGGAACAAGACGTTCGAGATGATCATCAATGGCACGCAGGTCGTCCTCGACCACGACACCGTGACCTACGACGAACTCGGGCAACTCGCGCACCCGGGCCACGACCCGCAGGCGATGTTCACCATCACCTACAGGAACGCCATCGGGCCCCACGGCGGGAACGGCGTCCTCGTCACTGGCGAGTCCGTGAAGGTCAAGAAGAAGGGCACGAGCTTCAATGTCCGGCTCACGACTCGTTCGTAACAGCGCCGACCTGGCGCGGCTGGCGCAGGACGGCTACGCCGTCCGCATCGTGGGCGGGTTCCTCGTCATCGACGACATCCCATTCGTCGATGACGAAGCCCAGGTGCAGTACGGCTCGTTTCTCTGCCCACTAGATCTGAGCGGTGACACCACCATCACCCCCAGCAGCCACGTGATGTGTTTCGTTGGCGGCGTCCCCCGCGACAAGAACGGCCAGCCCATCGACGGGCTCGTCAATGACGGCGTCGAGAAGTGGTCAGCTGGACCTGACTGGACCTGACCTCACTGCAGTCTGTGGGTTCTCCCAGAAGCCCAATGGCGGCTACCGGGACTACTACGAGAAGGTCACCTACTACGCTGCGATGGTCATCGGGCCCGCCCAGACCGTCGCCCGCGAGGTGACTCCGCTGACCTCTAAACCGGTCGAGACCGACGAGGACGACGGCGTCTTCCTCTACCTCGACACCTTCTCAAGCAGGGCCGGCATCACCGAGTTCAATTCCCGTCTCGCCCTGAAGAAGGTCGTGACCGTCGGCCTCGGCGGCACCGGCGCTTATCTGCTCGACCTGCTAGCGAAGACCCCCGTAGTCGCGCTCCATCTCTACGACGGCGATTTCTTCCGCACCCACAACGCCTTCCGGGCCCCTGGCGCAGCCGGCCTCGGGGACCTTCGAGCTGGAATGAAGAAGGTCCATTACTACGAGCAGATGTACTCAGCAATGCGTCGCGGCATCAAAGCGCACCCGGTGAATGTCACCTCCGAAAACGTCGACGAGCTCCTCGACTCCGACTTCGTGTTCCTCGCGATGGACACCGGCCCGGACAAAAAGATCATCATCGACGTACTCGTCGCCAATGGCGTCCCGTTCATCGACAGCGGCGTCGGGGTCAGCAAAGACGCCGACGGCATCAACGGGCAGGTCCGCATCACAGTTTCGTTGCCCGGCCGCACCGAGCACATTGAGCGAGATAGCTTGATCTCGTTCTTCGTCGGCGACGACGCCGAGTACGACACCAACCTGCAGGTCGGCGAGCTCAACGCGCTCACCGCCAACCTGGCCATCTTCAGGTACAAGAAGTACCTCAGATTCTACGTGGACACCGAGAACGAACTGCACACCGTGTACGCGATCGACTCCAACGAGCTCTACAACCGGTACGGCGCCCCTTCAGTCCACAGCGAGAACATCGAGCCTGATGCCCAGCCCATGTCGGGCTCGGCTGGCACTGACGCGGGCAATAGTCCGGGGACTGTGGTGTGAAAGCCCACGCCCTGACGCCCGTGTTCACCGAGTACATCCCAGCCGAACCCGAGCCGGGCAATCTGTACATCTCAATGCAGTTCGAGACCGCGGTCCACTTGTGCGCGTGCGGATGTCGCTCGAAGGTCGTGACTCCATTCGGACTGCAAGACTGGATCCTGACCTTCGACGGCACAGTGTCCCTGCGGCCGTCCATTGGGAATGGCCAGCAACTGTGTCGGTCGCACTACAACGTCCGTAACAACCGCATTGAATGGCTGCCGCAGATCTCGACGGTAGCCACTCGAGCCGCTAGCTTCCGCGACCGCGCTATGCATATGGGGACGATATCCCAGCCCACAGCGCAGGCGCCTTGGTGGCAGCGGATCTGGAACCGTATACGACGACCCGGTCAAGCCTCTGAACGGCACAGGACCATAGCCAACCCTCGGAAACCCTGATCCAAGCGAGTGAGCCGGAGGACCGCCGGCAACTCGCTGAGGACCGTTGTCAACGCGGTCGTGCCGATTCGTTGCGGATGCTGTTGGAGTCACGCGGACAGTGGTACGCCTGGCCGAGGCAGAGGGTTACTCCAGGCGGAAATGTTCCGGCTGTTCAACGACCTGTATGAGCGGCTGGGCGTCACCAACAGGCACGAGGTCGTTTCCGGGGCAGCGCAGGTTACTCGATCTGGGAGGTGGAACGCAGACACGACGGCATGGCGGTTCCACCGATCAAGAGCATCACCTTCGGCATCGAGGTGAGCGATCTCGACGCATCGGCAAAGTGGTATGACGCCCTCATCGGAATTGCGGCGGAGTCCCCGGACGAGGGCATCCTGGAGTTCCGGCTCGCACAGGGGGCTCACCTGTTGTTGTCCGCCAGCGAGTCGGACCAGGGCACGGACGGGTCGCTCAACCTGGAGGTGGCCGAGGTCGAGGGGCCAGGCGTGCGGTGGAGGCGCTCGGTCTGGCGGCACAGGGCGGCAGGACTGGTCGAGCACATCCCGGGGGTCCTTCGTACTTCGAGATCGAGGATTCCGACGGGCATAACCCTCACCTTCCTGCGATCGTCGAGGGCGGTTGACGTGCGCATCCTCTTCACCACACTGCCCATTGGCTCCCACGTACGCGAGACCTCGTGCCGCTGGTACGGGGCCGCCGTGACCGCCGGGCACGAGGTTCTCCTGGGGCCCCCGAGGTCGTCGCGGGCGCCACACGCGACCATGCGCTGCCCCACCATGCAGCCCGGTACAACTGGATCACCGAGCCGCTGGCGGAGCTGAGTGCACGCGAGGAGATCGACGGCTTCATGAAGAAGCCGGTCATGGAGCCCCCCGGGGGGGCCGACCGTCCGGATGTCCGGCGACCTCCGCGAGGTGATCGTCGAGTGGGGCCGGACCTGGTGGTATGCGATGCATGGGAGTTCGGCGACTCCTGGCAGCCGGACTGTCCGGGGCTGCCGCACGCCTCGGTCGGCATTCTCCCGCACGGCGGTCCCAACGCCTTCGATCTCACCGGAAGCGCCCGTGGGGGCTGCTGACTCAAGAACGCCAGCCTGGCAGGTATCCCATAAGTTCACTTACATTAACGCCGCTCGCGGATGAGCGTATCCAGCAAAAAAGAGGCGCGTCAATGAATCGGACAATTATCTCTTTATGTCCAATTCATGGACAATCTGGACCCTTTTCTGTAGCTCTTGACCTTCTGCTCGGTAACTCATTACGATCCAATCCGCTCCAGTTCGTTGGGAACGTGCACACTTCTTCGTTGGCGACGGTTGGCGTGGAGATCTTCCATGGAAAAAGTCGGGTCATTTGCGCGGTGCCTTGAGGTGCTGATCGAAGATTCGGAGCGGATGGGCCGGATTTCTCGCAGTCACGCTGTCAGTGTTGCTGGTCGCCGAGGTCTTAGTCCTGAGGACACTGCTCGGCTTATCGATGCTCTTGCCAAGCAGGATGTTCTAGAAGGCGGCGAAGGGGCTCCGCGATTTTCCACTCTTGTCGGCACGAAGTCCTCGGCCTACGGCCCCAGGCGTCGTAGCCTGCAGCTTAACTCCGAGATTCCGGCTCGGATGGGCGCGCATCGAATCCTCAACGCTGAAGATGAGGTTGAACTGGCGCGCTGTATTCAAATGGGAATGCGCGCAAGAGAGGCTCGTGAGGTGGGGGAGTCGACGGATCGACTCGAGGAATTGATCGCGGATGGAGACCGAGCTCGTCAGTATTTGATTGCTAGCAATGTTCGGCTGGCAATCAGCATAGCCAGAAGCTTTCTCCCGTCGGCGGGAGATCTCGAACTTGACGATCTAATTCAAGAAGGAATATTTGGGCTCGATCGAGCTGCCGAAAAATTCGATCCTCAACTTGGTTACAAATTCTCCACATATGCCACATGGTGGGTCAAGCAAACCATCTCCAGGGCAATATGTAATCAGAGTACCGCCATCCGGCTTCCCGTTCATGTCTGGGAGCAGGTTAATGAGATCCGCCGCTATGTCCGGGGCTTCGAGGTTCGTAACGGAACAGCTCCGACGGTCCTGGAAATTGCTGGCGCGTTGGGAAAGAGTGCTGGCACCATCAAAGCGATCATGGATTATGCGGCGCCAGTCGTCCACCTCGACGCCCCCCTCAGCACCGAAGGAGGGGAGCTGACGTCCCTCGGGGAGCTTGTCTTGCACAGCCTCACGGATTCCGTGGAAGACAAGGTTATGGAAATCGAAATGCGTAACGCCATCCATGAGCGGATTGAGTTCATCGCTTCTGGATATGACCGACGGTTCCTGCGGATTCTCGAAGGCCGGTGCGGGTTCAATGGGCACGAGGAGATGACCCTGGAGCAGCTGGGACAGGAGTTTGGCATCTCGCGTGAACGGGTTCGCCAGCTTGAGAAGAAGGTGAAGGAACGCATCCGGTCTGACGCGATTCTTGTGCAACTTGCTCGCGACTTCAAGGAGGGTCTACATGGAGCGGCCTGAAGCCTATCGGCGCTTCGTGACCTGGCTCGACGATCAGGTTACTGTGGCTGGCCGAGGTGACGATCTATTCACTCTCGACACCAGCCCCGCCGGCCGGTTCTGGCTCGGTCGGGTGGCTCCCGAGACGGAGACCGCTCAGGGCATGAAGCGAGAGCGTCGCATGGACCCCTGCGCCGTGGGAATGCGTGTGCGGCCCACCTCGGTCGGCCCCTGGTCGTTCAACGTCCGCGTGAAGGCCGCAGCGTGGAACTGCGTCGACTCCAAGGACGACCTCTGGGCTAAGACTGAACGGATCGATGTCATGGTCCCCGTAGAGGTGAGGCCCAACGCCGAGGCGGAGAGATTCGGGACAGGTCCGATCTCCAACGCCCTAGCGGCAGCGGGAGCGAATGGCCTCATGGCCCAAGTGCGTGTGACTGACGATTCCTGGCGCGGGGCGCCAGAGCTCGTGATCGAGCTCGTCAACATCACCCCGGAGACCGCCCGCGCCCGAGGCGAACGGCACCTGTTCGAAGTCGAGATCGAGGTCACTGACCTTGAGACGGCACCCTTCATTCTGGAGTCCCTGCCGGATAGCTTCCGCTACGACCGACGGATGCCCGCTCTCGGCATCAACTGCGGAGTTGAGGTCACGACCACGGGCGCTCTGAGGACGACGGATACCTTGGTCGTCGAACGGCGCCGCCCCGAGTACACCTTCGAAGGGACATCTCCAGACCGGTTGGACCTCACTTTTCGAGGGCTAGCAGCCGATTCGGTCTCGAAGGTGGCGGAACTAATCGAGGCATATCGTCGCTGGGGCGAGGTCCACTGGTCGAACCAACGGTTGGAGGAGCGGCAAGCCGTAGAGGCTTGGAACCCGGAGATGTTAGAGGAGGCGCGAGCCGCCGCTGAGGATCATCAGGAGGAGCTTTCCCGGCTTCGACGAGGTCTTGATGCCCTCCAGCGGGACGTGAAGCTCCTACGCGCGTTCTCTCTCATGAACCTCGCGATGGACAAGGCCTCTCATGGAGCCTATGACCGCTGGCGCCCGTTCCAGCTCGGCTTCATCCTGTCCATTCTTCCCAGCTTCAGCGACGTTGGTCCCGATTGGGATTTCGTGGAGACCGTCTGGTTCGCCACTGGAGGTGGCAAGACCGAGACCTACCTAGGTCTCCTCGTACTGACTGCCTTCTATGACAGGCTCCGAGGCAAGGTGACGGGCATCAGCGCGTGGAGCCGGTTTCCGCTCCGGATGTTGTCTCTCCAGCAGACCCAGCGCTTCGCCGACGCCTTGGCCGCCGCGGAGCTGGTCCGACGCGAGGAGCAGGTGAAAGGTGCTCCGATCTCTCTTGGGTACTTCGTAGGAGCGGGCGCCACTCCTAACGAGATCCCAAAGGCTCCCACGGAGAGCAACCCGATCGATGTCGACGACGACGACATGCCGGAACGTTACCGAATCCTTAGCGTTTGCCCGTTCTGCCAGTCAAAGCAGGTCATCACCAAGTTCCACCGTGGTAACTGGACCTTGCGACACATCTGCTTGGCGGATGATTGCCCGACGGAGGGTGATCCGCTCCCCATCTTCATCGTGGACCAGGAGATCTACCGCTTCCTTCCTACGGTCGTCATCGGAACACTCGACAAAGCGTCCCTGATCGCTATGCAGGCAAACATGCGAGGGTTCGTCGAAGGTCCTTCTGGGCGTTGCACAGAGCGGATGCATGGCTATACGTATGCCAAGCGGTCTAGTCGGCCCAACGGATGCCTGGTGCCCGACTGCCAGGCGACGGTGGAGCCGATCAGCACTAATGACCGGAAGCAGTTCGCGCCGTCTTTTCGTCTTCAGGACGAGTTGCACCTTCTGCGCGACTCCCTCGGTGCAGTCGACTCGCACTACGAGGCGCTCCTGGACTTTCTGCAGTTGGAACTGACCGGCACGCGCCCAAAGATCATCGCTTCGTCCGCAACCCTTACGGGATACGAGCGGCAGGTCGATGTCCTCTACCAGCGGGAAGGCCGCGTCTTCCCGGTGCCCGGACCTTCCGCGGGCGAGTCCTTTTGGAGCAGGGAGACCGACAACCTCCTGCGTCGTTTCGTCGCTGTGTGGCCGCGCGGAGTGACGCTGGAGTGGGTCTCGGATCGGACGACGACCATTCTCCAACAATCTGTCCGTCGGCTTCTTGAGGACCCCGAAGTGGTCTGTGCCGAGGTGGGCGTACCCGCCCTATACGCGCCGGAGCTCCTCGACCTCTACGGGACAAACGTCATCTACGGCAATACCGTTCGGGACGTCGAGGCGGCGCGGCGTTCGCTGGGGACTCAGGTCCCCGTCGAACCCCTGAACGTTGTCGCCCTCACAGGTCAGGCAGCCTTCGACGAGGTCCGAGAAGCGCTAGACAGGCTGCAGAATCCCGAACCTGACTTTGCGGAACGCATCCACACTGTCACGGCCTCTTCCATGATGTCGCACGGCGTGGACATCAATCGGTTAAACATCATGACAGTGCTCGGCGTCCCGCTTACGACCGCCGAGTTCATCCAGGCCACCGCCCGCGTTGGACGTTCGCACCCCGGCCTCGTGTACGTCATACATAAGATCGGCCGAGAGCGCGATGCAACCGTCTACTCCCATTTCGGCCCTTTCATCCACCAAGGAGACCGCTTCGTCGAGCCTATTCCCGTCACCCGTTCGAGTCGACGGGTACTGCAGCTAACCACTCCAGCGGCTATCGAGTCCCGCAGGCTTTTCATCCACGAGCCCAAATCCCCCGCTCAACGCCTAACAACGGTCGACCTGCTCCGCAAGTACTTCGCTATGACCGGCATCGGAAGCGAAGGGGAGGCCCTCGCCTGTGCAGTCGCTCTGGGTATTGACGAAACCCAGCACATGGCTTTCGCCGACATCCAACAGCAGCTCAACGCCTACTTCATGCGACTGGAGGATCACGGATTCGGAGCTAGGTTTCCGAACGAGCTCTTCGACCAGGGACGGAAGCCCATGCGGTCCTTGCGCGATGTTGAGGCACAGATACCCGTAAGCGACGACTAGGAGGTTCACCTGATGAAAGACCAGCGCAGTGGATCCCAGGTCCTCTATGGTCTACTCCCTGAGCAGACTGCGGACCTGCGCGGAGGCATCTGGAAGTCGGCCGAATGGAAAGGCGCCATCACAATCGATGTAGAGGACAGCATGGTCCGCCAACGCCTGATCGACGAGATGAGCGGCTGGGTTGCCGGCGGGCTGGACCCTGGGGTTGTAAAGTCCCTGTGGGCGGGCACGGAGATCGAGGTCGTGCGTGTCAATCCCAAACAAGGAGTTCGGGTCGAACGTTTCCCGGAGGTCTGGGTATGCCAAGTTTGCCGAAGAGTGGAGACTGGCAAGAGGCCGAAAGCGTGCAGGGCCGGGCATGATTCGCTCCGACAGCTCCATTTCGTCGGCTTCCATGAATGTGGCCGTCTGGAGGCTCCGATCATTCCTCGTTGCCCGACGCACAGCGAAACCAGAATGCGTCACCAGTCCAGTATCGAGGCCGCAAAGATAACATTCGACTGTCCAGTATGCGAGAACGTACTGCGGAGAGGCTTCGGGCACCGCGCTTGTCCGTGCGGGAAGTCCTACTCCGACCGTAAGAACGGCAAAAACATCACTTACAACGTTCATCGAGCTGCGAGTGTTTACTCTCCCCAGACCTTCGTGCTGATCAACCCTCCCAGCCGGGAGAGGATGCAAAAAATCATCGCTGGTGGAGGCAAGCGTAGATCCTTGATCTGGGCACTCAGCGGCTTTGAGGGTTCACCCGACATCCACAGAGCTACTGAATCCTCCATCGTGGATGCACTGATGGCCCAAGGCATCCCCCGCACCGTCGCGGAGAAGATGGCTGACGTCGCGAACAAGGAAGGGCATCTAGCCTCAGAGGACACTTTGGGCCTGCTGGCAGACGCACCCAGTGAACTCATCGATGCTGCGGAGCGCGAGGCCGTCGACATCGCGCTCGCCACGAGCGAGTCGCGAGCTTTGGTCACAGACCTGATCACCGCCAAGACCACGTCGTCCCACCGGAAGCTGTTGGAGCATGACTACCCCGTCTCAATGAACCGAGCCGGCCTCACCGGCGTGGACCTGATTGACCGGTTTCCAGTGCTTAAGGCCGTGTATGGATTCACACGGGGAGGCATGGATCCTGGTTCCGCCCGCCTCAGTCGGTTCCACGGCGCGGGTTCGAGCTATCGCGTCTATGCCGACCTCCAGCAAGCAGAAGCTCTCATGTTCCAACTCGACGCTGCCCGAGTGTACGGATGGCTCCTCGCACGCGGTCATGACATCCCTTCCGCCAGAGGAGGGCGCGCCATTCGGGAGGCGATCGCGGCCTCGGCGAGGGTTCCAAGCCGCTTCACCCAGCCGGAAGAAGTGCCCTCCCTGGGTGAGGATCTTCTAGCCCTCGTTCATTCCTACTCCCACCGGGTCATACGCCAACTCTCCGTCTTCGCCGGCGTCGATCGCGAGGGTCTCGGAGAGTACCTCGTACCTCGCCACCTGACATTCTTCATTTTCGCCGCAACCCGTGGAGACTTCGTCCTTGGCGGCCTCCAAGCCGTTTTTGAGAACGACCTCCATCACTTCCTGAGCACCCTCGTCCACGCCGAATCTCGATGCCCGCTAGACCCTGCCTGCGAACGCAACGGTGGCGCCTGCCACGCCTGCATGCACCTTGGCGAGCCAACCTGCGACCACTTCAACCGGTTCCTTGACCGTAAGGTGCTCTTCGGTTCTTCCGGCTACCTCGCCGCGCCGGTCAAGTCCGCTGGAGACGACGGTGGATGTGTGTGAGATCGAGGCCGCAATGCTCGGCGATCGCGGCCTGAGTCGCCCTTTCATTCGCGGACACGCTGATTCCATCCTGCTCCGTGACGATGACCAGCGGTCTCTCCGACATGGTGATCGCCTTGTTTAGGGCCGCCCAGATCAGGTCTCTGAAGGTATTGGGGCGTCCCCAGCACACATAACGCGTTGATTCTCTAGTCGCAGCGAGGCAGTGCATGGGTTTGTCGTCCACGCTGTTGGGGACGACGATCCACTCGGGACCGAGGGCCTGCCCGATCAGGACCTCCGGGCCGGGGAACCGGCTACGTACGTACTTTGCGGTGCTGCCAAAGCCCTCCTGCGCGCGGGCGTACTCCTTCATCGGAGTGTCCTTGATCCAAGTCCCCATGCGGTGGTCGTCAAAGAACTCACGTAGGACCCCACCCACACGAGAGTCCTCGATCCACTTTTGGTACTGGCGCTTCTTCTCGCTGGCTGGGAGAAGTTCCCAGTTCAGCTCGTCTGCCTGGTGGTAGAGCTCGGTGATGACTTGCTCGCGGATCACTTCTGGAATCTCGGACATGGCTACCAACCCGGGGGGATGAACGGATCAGGAAATTGGAGGCGAGCGTCATCGTACGCGGTCTCCAAGGACGCAGCGTCCTTGATCCATTCGTTCATGAGCGAGTCAACGCGCTGATCGGAGAACTCGATGGAGGAGCGGGCGAAGTCCGCGAGCACCTCGATGTCATCGGCTTCGAGCTCGCGCCGGAGGTTGAGCGCGGCGGCGATTCGCCGCAGGTCGCTGACGAAGTCGAGCACGACCACACGTTCCTTGCCCTCCCGCAGCCGAAGTCCTCGTCCGAGCTGCTGGACGAAGATACGCCGGCTGTGTGTGACACGAGCGAAACAGAGGATATTGACATCGGGAACATCGACACCCTCGTTGAGGATGTCGACCGAGGTGAGGATGGGCACTTGACCCGACCTGAAGGCCAGCAGGCGAGTCTGTCGTTCACGTTTGGGCAGACCGGCATGGATGGCCAAGACATTGGGCCATGGGGCGTTCCGGCGTAGCAGATCGGCTAGGCGCTCGGCGTGTTCGATGGTGCGGCAGAAGACGAGCGCGCGAGGCCTAGGAACACTGCCCCAAACCGACGCCAGCTCGTCGCGGATCGCCTCGTCGCGCTGAGGCAAGAAGAGCTTGGCGTTGAGATCTCCGATGCTGTACTCGTTGCGGCTGGCCTCGCGGACGGCATCCCAGTCGATATTGTCGACGAACAGGCGGTAGTCCACCTGGGCCAGGTAGCCCTGACGCATGCCCTCCTCGATGCCGAGAGTGAACGAGGCCTCCCCGAACCGGTGGGTGATGTCGTACTCATCTCCGCGCCAGGGAGTCGCGGTGACGCCAAGTTGTCGGGAGCCATTGAGGCTGTCCAGCAGCTCACCGTACTGGCCGCTTTCCCCGACGTGATGGCACTCGTCCACCACGACTAGGGCTGGACGATATCCACGCCGCACCGCGTAGAGCGCGCTGGCAAGCGTTGCGAAGGTCGCTCCGGTAAGATCATCTGGACGCTCCTCGCCGGTGAGCAGTCTCGTCTTCACGCTCTTGGGCAGGTGTCTCCAGAGTGCTCGCTCCAACTGGTCCACTAGGTCCTTGGTATGGGCGACGACCAGCACTTGGTCATCGGGGAACCGTTGGAGGTGCTGGTTGATGACCTCCCCGCTGACCACGGTCTTGCCCATGCCAGTGGCAAGGATGAGCAGTGCGCGAGATGTCTCGTCGAGTGACCGGTTCAGCGCTTGGCAGGCGTGGGCTTGGTACGGTCGAAGACGGACTTCGCTGAAGCGGTCGGGAGCCTTTGCGAATGCCTGATGCAGGGTAAGCCCGGGCCATAGATTGATCCGTGGCGCGAGGAGGGCGAGCTGGTCAACCCGGCGGATGGCGTCGGCGCTGATCCGGGTATTGGTGACGACTGCGGCCTTCGTCGCACGGTAGGTGTCACGGGCGCGCGCCACCTCGTCGATAGCGCTCGCACCGACAGCACCGTTCTTCTTCCACTTGCACTGGAGAACCCAGTTCTGGGTGCCTCGTCTGCCGAGGAGGTCGCCGCCCTCGTCGCCAGAGCCGTCGATGTTCGCGACGTCAGCGAAGCCGAGGTGCCACATCAGGCGTTCGATCTGCCTTGGGAACTGGTTGGGGCCAAGCTCCAGCAAAAACGGCGGGTCAAGGAAACCTGTCATTGCGAGCCCTCACTCCGCGTCGGCGAGATCAGCTTCGACCAGTAGACAGCTCAGCCGTACGCGCTGGAGTTCGATGGTGCCGAGCCGTGGCTGGCGTTCCATGAGTGCCAGGTCGCTTACGTAGCCCACCAACCGCGAGACGATGAGTGAGCGCGAAGTATCGTCGGTCAGATTGAGGTACGCGCGCTTGAAGACTTTGCCGTCCAGGAACGCCTCGGGACGCTTCTCTAGAAGACGGACCAGCCCGCTGGCGGGCAGGTAGAGGACGAAATCGCCGGACTCGACGACCGTTTCCCACACGGCATCGCCCGCCTCGATCGCGAAACGCTGCTGTGTCAGCATCCGCTCCGACTCCTGGAGCATGTCCCAGTACGCCGAAGGGGCTCCCTTGATCTCCCGCTGCATTGCATCACGCAAGCGGTCGAGAAGTCTGCTGGCCCGGTTGGCGAGAATGTCTGGGGTGACCTTCTGATCGACCGCCCTACTCTTGATCTCGAAGAGCGCGGCGGAGAGTGGTTTGGGATCCCGGCCAGTGGGTGCGCCTCGGACCCGCATGTACTCCGCGACCTCGATCATGGCGATATCTCGCATCTCGATGCCGTAGTCCGTGAGCAACGGGTGGTTGGCCGCGATGAAGATCTCCAGTCTGGGGGCACGTGCCATCTGTCGAAAGGATGGAACCGCGTTGCCGGCGGGGTCGGTGAGTTCACGTTCGCGCACAGCCCATGCGGTCAGCTCGACGTATCCGAGCTCGGGTGCCTCGTAGCGACCCGATAGGTCGACTATCTGAGCCGCGTTGTTCCGGTATCGCGCCAGTCGCTGATCGAGGGGCTCCACGGGATCCGGTGGGGTCGGCGTGGGGCCGGCCGTAGGTGTGGTGGATCCGTTGGGGGCGGATCCACTCTGGTCTTCGGGATCAACCGTGACTAGGTCGTCGAGCCCCATCTCGCCGAAGGGATCCTCGGGGTCGCCAGCGGGCTCGGGTACAACAGGGTGATCGTGTTGGTAGGCGGCGTCGTACCAGATCTGGTCCGTCTGATAGTCGGGGTTCCCATCGCGGAATTTCCTCGCCCATTCGACGGCTTTGTCGAACAGCGCCTGTCGGCCGTCGCCAGGGACCAGATAGTTCAGTCCGGGGTCCTCACGGCGATATCCCGTGTACAGCTTGGCAAGCGGGCTCTCGTTCTGGGGGAGCCCCAGCCGTTTGGCGATCTTTTCGCGGAGCGGGCTGTCTCCGCGAACCGAGCGGATGATCATGCGCCATTCGGGGCTGTCATATTCGAAGGCGTTCTTTTGGTAGTTGACCTGTACATGATCACAGTGGATCTCGCCCACGAAGCGACCGCGATGGCGCTGGGAGTCGATCGGATACTCCAGATCCTCCTCGAGAGTGTCTGGATCCTCCCAGTAGAACAAACGCTTGCTTCGAATGAGAATCTTGCGGCCGTTTCGAAGGAAGTCGATGCCGTAGTCGGTCTTGTGCAGGTAGCGCTGTACGCCAATCCATCCCCAGATCCGGCGTTCCCGCAGATCAAGCCTTCTGCTCTGGCAATCGTCGCACTCGTCGACCCAATCTTTGTTCCAGCGCCCACAGTCCCTGCATGCTTTGGCGGGCGGGAGCTGGCGATCGATCTTGATTATCGCCGGGATGTCAGCACCGCTTCGCGTGACGGTCCGGGACTCATCCCATACGCATGGCACCCGCGGGGCGACCCTCTTGCGGTTCACCGTGATGACGAAGCCGTGTTCGCGGAGCAAGTAGCTATAGACGTCGCCGAGCTGTTCACGGATCTTGCTCTCCTGCCTGGAGAGCGCTTCCCACTGATCCGACTTCAGCTTACTGATGACGATCTGGGTGCCGTGTTCGTTGATATCGTCCTTCGGCTCGTGCCGGACCGGCACCAGATAGTCATCGCCGCCAGCCAACTGCTCTAGGTCCAGGGTGATGACCGTCCACGATGGGTCGCCCGCGCGGGTGGTCTTGATGGTGGTGAGTCGGCCAAGGCGGGCTGTGGCGATGTTGAAGCCCATCCCGTACAGGCCGAGCGAGCCGTACCTGCTGTTGCTCGTCCATCCCGCGCGCACTGCGTTGGTCAGCGTTTCGAGATCCATGCCACGGCCGTTGTCGCGAATCCACACTTCGGCGGTACGCACGTCACTGGTCCGTCCGGGGAGAGACACGGTGACGGTAGGTCGCTCGCCGACGTGTGAGCCCGGTTCTTGGGCCAAGAAGTCGTCGAAGGAGTTGTCGATCAACTCGGCCAGGCACTGCCACTGGGAGAACTCGATGTCACCCAGGACGGACAAGATCCTTCCGTGCGGCCGCACATTGGCTTCGAGCGACACGTCGGTCTCCTTCTGGGGTGGGTTGGCTTCGACGTCCGGTTAGACGCGCCTACTGAGTGCGGCCGCGCCAGGGTCCTCAGCGTAGCTACGGGCTGCGACAGAAACGGCCCTGCCGAGCATTCCTGAGATCCTTCTTCGCCGAGCCCGCTACTCAAGATCCTCGGTAGCCTCTCGATATGTCCATTCCTCGCTTAGCTCACGTCGTCCGCGGTAAGTTCGACCCCCTGAGCCTTGATCAGTTGAGCCGCAACCTCCGTGAGGCTGTGGACGATTGCTCTCGGGTGCCCCTGGAGTCCCTGGCTGAATTCCCTGGTGCGGGGCTCTACGCGCTGTACTACACCGGAGATCACCCGATCTACGCGGAGCTGAGGAACAAGGACGTCCCTGTCTACGTCGGCAAGGCAGAGGCGGGCAACAGCAGCTATGGCGATCCGCCCGATGAGGCCAAGCCAGCCCTCTTTGACCGCATCGCTGGCAAGCATCGGATGAGCATCTCGGAAGCGTCCGAACCTCATGGCAACCTCTCCGTCGCCGACTTCGACGTCCGGGTGCTTCCTCTCGACGACGTGTGGATCGTCCTGGGCGAACGGGCGCTGCTCAGAGCCTACGCACCGGTGTTGTGGAACACCTTGATGCCAGGATTCGGTGCGAACCCAGCAGGCAGTGCGCGTACCAACGCTCGGTCCATCTGGGACTCGATCCACCCGGGTCGTCCGCGCGCCGCCACTCTTTGGTGTAACAGGCGGTTCACTCGCGCTGAGATGGAGGAGCGGATCCTCGCAGGGATCTCCATCGTGCTGCGGGACGAGGACGACCCAGAACGAGAGTCCCAACTTCGGCGGCTGCGTGGCTTGAGGGCGAACATGATTTGGTCTCCCGCGAAGAAGGGCGCGGCGGACCGCCGCTCTCGGGTCTATCGGGTTGAAGACTTCCTCGCCGAGAACGCGGCATTTGGACGCCGCATCGATGACGGTGATTGGGTCGCGGCGGCGGATCTTTCCGAGGCCCAACCTGATCCCGAAGAGGTAGCGGAGGGTAACACCTTGGCTGCGGAACGGGATGATGCTTGACATCCGGCAGTCCTGGGTAGACGTTCTAAAATCTCGAATCAATGTCCGAAAGTGCTTGAAGATCCTTAACTCCGCGGTACACTTTGAAGATGCTTGAGCAGCCACAAGTGCCGGACCCGGACCGTACCGGTGTAGAACTGTTCGCGGGCGGTGGCGGCTTGGCGATGGCCGTGCGTCGCGCTGGGTTCCGACCTCTGCTGTTCAACGAGTTCGCCACGCGGGCGTGCGAGACCCTCGCCTCAAATGGGGACAAGCCGATCGTCGTAGACGTGGCCGAGAAAGAGGCCAACGGGGAGAGCGACTATCTCTGGGTCCCTGGGCCGAGTGAGCGACCTCCACTAGCGATGGGCGACATCCAGAAGGTCGACTTCACCTACCTCGAAGGCATGGTGGACGTCCTGGCCGGCGGACCTCCGTGCCAACCGTTCAGCCTCGGTGGTGTGGCCAAAGGCGACGAAGACAAGCGGAACATGTTTCCCCAGATGTTCCGGGCGATCCGAGAGATGAAGCCCAAAGCGGTGATCTGCGAGAATGTGCGTGGCCTGCTGCGTCCCTCGTTCAAGCCGTATTTCGACTACATCCTGCGTGAGCTTGAACTTCCGTTCGAGGAGCGGAAGGCCGATGTGCTGTGGCAGGAACACGACGCTGCCCTGCGTCACAAGCTCGCTGAGGGAAATGCTGATCCGACTCAGCGCTACCAAGTGGTGGTGACCCAGGTCAACGCGGCGGACTATGGTGTGCCACAAGTCCGCCATCGGATCATCATCGTTGCGTTCCGCGCTGACTTGAGCATCGATTTGCGAGCGTTTCAGCGGCGGGTACGGCCCACCCATTCAGAGGCTGCCCTCTACCAGTCCATGCGCGATGGAACGTACTGGAAGAGGCATGACGTTCCTTATGAGGTGCGTGAGCGAGTCATGGCCCGCGTGCCCAACACCCTTGTTGATGCGGATGACCTGCAGCCATGGCGGACCCTGCGGGATGCGATCCAGGGCATCGACGAGAACGACGGGAAGCCGCTACCTCCCATACCGGTCGGGTACCTCGATCGCGTGGACCGTCGCCTCGGCAAATTCACCGATCACATCGGCTGGCCCGGCGCCCGGATCTATCCGGGCCACACTCCCAACGAACTGGACCGCCCAGCGAAGACGGTGAAGGCTGGCGTACACGGGGTTCCTGGTGGCGAGTCGGTGATACTTCTTGATGATGGAAGTCACCGCTACATGACGGTACGGGAGACCGCACGAGTCATGACCTTCCCCGACAATTGGAAATTGGAAGGGCCTCGAGGTGAGCAGATGCGGCAACTAGGCAACGCCGTACCAGTCCGCCTTGGAGAGGTCTTCGCCAGAGCCGTAGGCGAAACGTTGCGTGAGGCCGAGGAACGCGGATGAGGTTTGACGAGGGGCGCTGGAAGGATAAGCCGCCGCCTCAGCGGGCGTGGAAGGGGCGCGCTCGCACCCGGCAAGGACGCTCTGCCGAGCAGGACCGCGCAGCCGGAGGACACGGCGTTCGGTACGTTGATCTCGGGGAAGGCCGTCGCGCCTGTGCGTCCATAGAACTCAAGGTGTACGCAAAGACTCGACGTATTCGCGCCTATCTGCGGTGGTCTGATAAGGGCAAGTCACCTGCCGTTTATGTAGGAGAGGTCGACCACGACACTCGCGCTGAGAACCTCGCCGTGGCATGGCGAGCCGCGAAAGCCAAGGGCTTGCTGATGGCGCCGCCTGTTTCGGCTGCTGAGAAGTCGTGGGCGTCCTCGCCAGCCGTGAGGGAAGTGATGCGGGCCAACCGGAGTCGAGATACGGGGCCAGAGCGTCGTCTCCGCTCTGCAGTGCATGCACTTGGGCTTCGATATCGTGTCGCCCGACGACCACTCGCTGATGTGCGCCGCACAGCTGACCTGGTGTTCACCAAGGCCAAAATCGCGGTCTTTGTGGACGGATGCTACTGGCACGGCTGTCCAGAACCGGCGCATTACCGGCCATCGCGAAGGAACTCCGACTTCTGGCAAGAGAAGATTGCCGCGAATCAGGAGCGCGACCGAGAGACCAACCGACTTCTGCGTGAGGCGGGCTGGACGATCATCCGGGTGTGGGAGCACGAGAACATGCTGGAGGCTGCCGCCCGAATCGGCGAGCTTGTACGAGGCTACTCGCCAAACGGTGTCGCTCATCGCCGGCCGAGGAATATCGACTCCGGCCCTGAGTAGCAGCCTTGACTCGACTTCTGGCGCGCTCACGGACGCGCCGTCCGCACCAGGGGCGCGACCATCTGGAGGAGGACCCTCCCCGGGTATGCGGGGGCCGACACTTGTTCACCTGCCGGTACGCCGCCAGAGTTTGCCGTTCTCCTTGGCTGCTGCAAGTGGAGCCAGCTGTTCATGATTAGCCGACTCGACCCTGGTCGTGTTCGACACCTCAAGCATGCGTGCTGCGCTCCTCGCCGCCACGACTGGCCGGGACGCGGCCAAGAAGGTATGCGATCGCACGCGACCAAGGTGTGCTTGCCCCCACCCTAAGGTCTGCGCAACTCGTCCAGAGACTTGTGCGAAGCGGTGGTGTGCCGCGACCTAGTTGAGGCATGGAGCGTGCCCACTACACAGCCTCACCTCAGCGGGACGCGCCAAGGTCAGGTCGAGCGGCGACTGCGTCGCGCAGGAAGGTGCGCTTGGAATAGTAGGTACGTACCTGCGCCAGACCACGAGCGGCCAGATAGTCCTGGAGCCAGCCTCCGATGCGGTCCATCTCCGCCAGCACCGTGTCCTGGTCGCGGTCCAGCAAACTCCGCGAGCGCCGGTATTCTACCTCGCATTGCGAGAGCACCACGTCCGGTGCGGCGAGGATCGAGCAGTGGTCGAGGAAGATGCCGTAAATGTGGCCCGTGGCCATGGACTCGCACTGGACGTCGTAGCGGACGCGGCGGAAGGGCGGCATGGCCTGCACCTGAAGGCCCATCTCCTCACGCAGATGCTCCTCGAAGCCACCCGGGGGGACCTGCACATTGGGGGAGAGCTGCTCGCGGCGCGCAAAGGTGTCCTCCGCGTACCACTTTCGCTTCAGCACATGACCGCCGTCCGCTGCACGGACGAAGGAGGCGTAGCCGAGTTCTTCCTCGGGCCCAACGACATCGAAGAGGTGGTTCTCGGTGAAGTAGGTCTGGAGTTCATCCCGATATTCCGGCCGGCAGCCGTCCAGAGCCCCGTGACGCAGAGCCGTCAGCAGCTCCATGGCGGTCGCCCAAATGTCCGTTCCCGGTGTCAGGTTGTACTTGAACTCCAGCTCGGTGCCGGCGAAGTGGGTGTGGAAGTACCTCTTATGGTTGTTGAGGCGAAGCGCTGAAGCGGCGTGCTCAGCGAGCGCGGGCTCCAGCCAGTGCAGCGCCTCCACCGGCCCCGCACCGATCGGTTCGTTGGTGATCCGGAGGAAGCAGGCGTCTTCAGCGTAGAACCCAATCTGCGCGTACACGTGGTAGCCGTCGTGGTGCTCGGCCAGGTAGCACAGCGGCACGAGGCCGGGTGCGGCCGCCTCGCCAACCATCGCGCGCAGGGCGGGGCCAGCGATGGAGTCGGGGAACAGGGCGCTGCCAGGAACAACGTAGCGGTTCGCGAGCGTCGCCCCGGCAGCCGTCAGGGCGCTGGCCGGGCAATCCCCGAGCGCGGCCCACTGCACCACCACAGTGGTGCTCGGGACGCTGACCTCCTGTGGGGCGACCCGAACCAGGACGATGGGGTCGTGCGGACGCCGGGACACGGTCTGGTTGAGCAGGTGAATTCCTCCCAGGACGATCCAGGCTCTGCGTGTGGCGCCTTCAGTGTTCATGACTGGCCCTCTTTCGATCGCGACGATCGATATGTAGGTCGGCATAGGGTGTGCGGGTGATCCACGGTGAGCCTGGCAAGGCGATCTTGGAGGCGGTGGTCGCCGACGTCGGGCTGGCGGTTCTCGAATTCGATGGCGCGCGAGCCTGGCTGGAGCGAGCACGCTGGCAGCCGATGGAGCCGTTGGCTGCCGAGGTCTGGGTGACCGATCCGGCCTTCCGGCATGTCCTGCTGGTCAAGCACCGCTGGCGTGGATGGGTGCCGCCAGGCGGCAAGGTGGAGCCGGGAGAGACGCCGCGCGCCGCTGCGGCACGTGAGCTCGCCGAGGAGACCGGATTGCGAGCTGAGCTGCTGCCAGTGCCTGCGGCCGCCTGCGTCAGGTCCTATCGTGCCGATTGGTCGCCGACGTTGGGCCTGTCGTACGCCGCGATCGTCGACCGCGACGTGCCGCTGGGTGGGGAGCACGGGCAGCCAGTGCGGTGGTTCGGTCTCGATGAAGCGTGGGAGTCTGTCTTCCCTGAGGACCGCCACCGTATCCAGGCGTACGTGCGCTGGCTGGCGGCCGAGGATCCGATCAGGGCGCGCTGAGTTCCTGCGACACTGTTGCACGGTCAGATCACTCGGTCGATCTGGGCGAGGGCGTCACGGTCAGGAGTACGAGGCGCAGGTCGTGTAGGAAGCGCGCCCAGACCGGTTCCAGCCCGGGCCGCACCGTGAACTCGGCCTCGCTGATCCGACCGGAGGCATACGCGGCGGTGCGTTGGGCGTACTGCTGAAGCTGGCTGAGATGCGCCCACCGCGGAGCGCGCACCTCCCTGACAGACGAGTTGAGTCGGCCCGTTGCCCTGGCCTGGAAGACCCACCAGTAGTGTCCGACCTCGCCAATGGCCGGACGGCGGCACCGGTTGGGCCGCCACCTGGCCAGCTTTAGACGGAGGTCGGTGATGGCCAGGCCGACTTCCTCGGTGACTTCGGCACGGGCGGCTTGTTCGGGGCGGCCGTGCTGGTCGACATGGCCGGCGATCGGCGCGATCCCTACTGGGGCTGTCGCCCGCTCGAACACCAGGATGCCGGTCGGCGAGGAGATGAGCACCCCAACGCTGGTGTGGTCGCATCGCTTCTTACCAGGCGTGGTGTGGGGCGGGGTGGTCACGGCGTCTCCCCGGGCCGTTGGGCTACCACGACGAGCCAGCTCGTCACGGTCGGAGTGCCGGGCGTGGTCAGGGCGTATGCCTTATCCAGGATCTCCATACGCTGCTCATAGGTGAAGTCACCGTCGGGCCGCGCGAACACCGGGATGGACAACCACGCCTTCTGCTCCTCCATGGTGCTGTGCTGGGCGGTGACTTCGGTATCCACCACGGTCAGCCCGGCTGCGGCCAGGTACTTAAGGACGGTATCCAGTGGCAACGTGGCGGTGTCGGTGACAGGAGGCGGGGAGTAGCCGTAGTCGCGGGCGGCGATCTGCCGGATCAGCCTGTTGAGCGAGGGACGGGCGCGTACGGCCTTCTTGTCGGGGTGAGCGACCCCGGCGAAGCCTCCGCCGATGTTGAACACGAAGCGACCACTGGGCCGCAAGACACGGTGGACTGCTGCGAACACGGCAGGGACGTCGGTCTTCCAGATCGCGGAGTTGCACACCACGGCGTCGGCCGGACCTGAGACGTGGTCAGCCAGATTCTCGGCTGGGGCGTTGACCCAGGACAGGCGCGGGTCGGTCAGCGTACGGCGGCCGACGCGTTGCATGGCTGCGGCGGTGTCCAAGGAGATGACTTGGGCCTGGGACGGGGCCAGGGCGAGAATGGCCTCGGCGGTTGCGCCCGCTCCGCCACAGAGATCGACCACCAGGCGGCTGGCGGTGAGATTGGCGCGACGGGCGAGATCTCGTCTGGTGGTGCCGTACATGGGGAAGTCGCGGGTGAAGGCGGCAGCGCACGCAACGGGTCGTTACCATGCGTCGCCGTGAGCGGGTAGTGATCCGGCCGAGCCAGGATCATCCGACCACGGGAAGTCGTGACACCTCGCGGTGCAGGAGGTCCGGCGGGGCTGGTGGTCACCGCCGCCCAGGGCCTGGCCGACCGGATCGCCTTCTCCACAAGCCCGGGTGGAACGAGACCAGGCACCCACAACTGCACCCGAACGCCAGCAGCATCGGCCACGTACTCCCATGCGAGGTAGGGCTGGCCGAACAGGACGCGCTTCCAACGTGGCGCGGTCAGCCCCATCACCTGCGACCACCAGGCAGCGGCACTGCCGGGCTCGACATGCGGCGGCACTGCGATCTCGACCAGTCGAGAGTTACGGGCGAAGCGCGCGTTGCGCCACCGCCAGACGATGGCTTCGGCCACGACGAGAGCGATGACACCACCGATCACGGCTCCGCAGAGGGACGGATCCGGAAAGTAGGGAATCACTCGGCCGGGTCCGTGGTGGCGAGCGCGTGCTCAGACGCACTGGCGACAGCGAGGAAGGCGGCACGATCTCCAACGCCCCCGCAGACCAGGCCCTCTCCCTGGCCGGCCGACAGCAGGAAGCGCCGTTCTCCTTCGGTGAGGTCGAAAGCCTCGGCGATCTCCTCGATGGCCTGCGGAGCCTGCCGCAGCAGGACCTGCGTACTGGCATTGGAGACGACGGCCTTGCCGAGGTCGGAGCCGAGCAGGTCAGCAGCGTCCTGGGTGACGACGGCGAGGCCGGTCCAGTGCTTGCGGGCGGACTTGGCGAGCCGGTAGAGGAACCTCGCGCCCTCGTTCTCGCGCATGAGCGTCCATGCCTCGTCGACCACGACCAGACGGCGTCGCCGGTCAGCGGGATTGGAGACACGCCGCCAGATCGCGTCCAGTGCCAGGAGCATCCCGACCGGTCGGGTCTCCTCAGGCAGGTCCCGCAGGGAGAACACGATCAGGTGGCCGTCCGGGCGGGTGGTTGTCGGACCGGCGAACAAGCTCCGGTAGGAACCGGACACGTACGGGGCGAGTCGTGCGGCCAGTTCGGACGCCTCCGGCGCGTCGGTGGCGTCCAGCATCGTGGCCAGATCGGCGAGCAGTGGCGCAGGACGCTTCCACGTGCGCTGGTCGGAGGTGATGCCGTTGGCGGCGTAAGTGGCGATCACCGCCTTGTCCAGGATGGCCTTCGTCGCGGCGGTGAGTGGTTCGCCCAGCATGGTTCCGACAAGGGTCTGGAGAAACATCGCGCGCCGGTCGAGCGCGTCGTCCTCGGCGGAGGCGGGCAGATCGAAGGGGTTGAAGCAGACACCCGGCGTACCGAGACCGAGGACGGTTCCTCCGACGGCCTCCGAGAGGCGGCGGTATTCGTCTTCGGGGTCGACGACGCATACCTCGACCTGGTGAAACAGCAGCCGCAGTACCTCCAACTTGGTGAAGTACGACTTGCCCGCCCCCGACCGGGCGATCGTCACGGAGTTGTAGTTGTCGTGGGCGAACCGGTCCCATAGCACGACACCGGAGGAGTAGGCGTTCAGCCCGAACAGCACCGGCGCATCGCCGAGCCGGGGTCGCAGATCCGGTGAGGCGAACGGGAAGGCCGCAGCGAGCGCCCATGTATCGAAGGTCCGGCGCGTCTTCAGCGTGTCGGTTCCGAGCGGAAGCGTTGCCGTCCAGCCCTGCATCGCCCGGAACGTCGTCGGGTGCGCGTCGAGCAGCAGCGAGGCCGCCAGCGCCTTGACGTGCTGGACTTCCGCGTCCAGCTCTTCGGAGTCTGCGGCGTGGACAGTGAGATAGAGGCCGACCCGGAACAGACGCCCGTGTCCCCGGGCGAGGGATGCGGCCAGCTCTGCGGCGTCGTCGGCCGCCGCCTCGGCCGCGAAGTCCGGTGTCCGGGCACCCGCGGAGGCGGACTCCAGACGTGCGAGCTGGCGGCGCAGACGCTGAGCCGCGATCAGCGGAGGTACGGGCTCGATGTGCAGAGACACGTCGAGGTGACCTGGATAGCCGATCAGCGGTTCGAGCCAGCCCGCGCCGACCTCGCGGGGGTACCCGGCGATCGCGAACGACGCGCAGACTCCGTCGGGAATCTCGACCGAGCGGGCATTGATCTTCAACGATGATGGGCCGGGCAGAGCGGCGGTGGCTTTGGCCAGGTCCGCAGTGGCCTTGGCGAGTCGGGCGAATCTCATCGAGTCTCTTCTCCAAGCTTGATCGGCTCCTCGGGGCGGGCAACTCCGACCGGTTCCGGATGACGAGGCGACAGCGACCGCACGAGCAAGTCGCGAGCCTGATCGGCGTCCACGATCGAGGCGTGAACACCGAGATTGAGCAGGAAACGCACGGTCTCCTCCGCGCGGCGAGTCACGATGGCCGCCGAACTGTCCCGACGAGCCGTACGCCGGGCCCTTCGCGCCCACCCGGGTGGTTGCTCGGCGTCTTGGTGGCGAACGACGATCAGGACATCGCGGGTCAGCAGATCTCGGGTGGCGCTCAAATCGGTGAGGAAATCGGCGTGCCGGCGTGCCGCCTGCTCCAGCGCTGGATCGGCCAGATTCCCGGCCTCGTCGTCGATCACTCCGGCGAGGGCGGACAGGTCGACCGGGCGGGCCTGCAGAAGGATCTGCACGGGCGAGTCCAGCGAGTTCAGCCATCCGGCGAACACCCCGACCAACGCCGCCTGCTCCTCGCTGGTCCGCAGCCCGAACGCCACGGTCCCGGCACGGACGACCGCCGCGGTTCCGCCTTCGGCCAGCTCCAGGACTCCGTCCTCACGAATCGCCCGGACAGGGAGCCGCAGCGCACCCGGCAGCCGACCTCGAACTCGGCACCAGGCCGGAGGCGGGAGAACCCCTTCCTCTGCTGAGACGAGCTTGCGATCCCGCCGCAGGTGGGTGAAGGCATGGAAGACGAGCCGATCGAGACTGAGCCCGTCTCGCCTGCCGAGCGCCAATGCGCATCCGCAGGCGATCATCGGCAGGACGATCGCGACGAGCACCGGGACGGGCAATCGGTCACCGGCCATGAGGTACACCCAGGCAGCCAGCACCCCGGTACCGACCAGGATCCCGACTTGCCGAACTGTCAGATTCGCGAAGAGCTTGTCCGGCATCTCCACATCGGCCGGAATCTTGGCTACCAGCTGTTCTCTACTTGCGTGGCGCACGACGTGCTGCCTTTCCCTGTGAACGAGGCGTTAGGAGCCGCAGCGCGACTTGTGCAGGGCGGCGTGATGAACGACGAGCCGTGGGCGACTCGAACGGGACGGCACCGTTCGGCGGCCGATCGCGACGGACGACAGGCCGGTGAAGCCGTACCGGCTGCGGCTGTGGGGGATCGACGGGGGCCAGGGGGTTTCCCGCGCCGTTTCCTGGCCCGTGGGGACGCGCTGGGCGTCCACCCGGGAACGAACGATGAATCCCCGTGCTACGGGCGCCAGGGCGGCCGCTGGCGGCCATCCCCGGCGGCCGACGCGGGGCGCGCGGCGTCCCCGCACGGGGCCCACCCGGGTTCGGCCCCCGCCTACCGGGACCACCACCCGGACCCCCACCAGGAGGACCGCTGGGCCCACCTCCGCCGCCGTTGGGAGGAGAAGGGGGCTTCGGCGGCTTGGGACGACGCGCCGCACGGGCGGCGCTGAACCCCTTGCCGAGCAGCATGCCCAGCCCGCGATAGATGATCAGGGACTTGACCAGACGCGAGAGCGTCCGGGGCTTGCTCGCCTGCCAGATGGTCCGCGCCACCCATCCGGGAATCTTGAGCAGGACGAACAGCAGGCATATGGCCATGAGCAGATCGGTCATGTCCGCCGTGCTCGGGATCCAGAACGAGTCGTCGTCAGCCGGGTTGGCGGAGAACATCAGTTGCAGCGCGGTGACCAGCACGAGCGACTGGCACATCTGAATCGCCAGCAGCCCCGTGAACGCCCGCCACCACAGCCGGGCGAGCCCCTCCGTCATCGGCAGTGCGTGCAAGATCAACGCAAGAGGCGCGGCCACGATCACGACCATCGTGAGCGCGAGCCGGACGATGTAGGTGAACAGCACACCTACCGCCAGGACGACCACCACGAGCGCGACGATCGCGAAGAAGACGCCTTTGACGATGATCCCCGTGAGAACCGCCTTCTTGATCGCATCGAACACGAGCTCCGGATCGATTCGGTCGGCCCCGTCGGCCAGGAACGCCTGACTCAGCCCGTTCGCCAGAGTGATCCCGTACTTGATCGCGATCAGGCTCAGGTTCGCGGCCAGGAACGCCCACACGAGCCGCGGCAGTAGTTCCCGCGCCGAGATCCCACCAGGCAGTGCCTGCCCGACCATGAGCATCACGCCCGCGATCGTCACGAGCAGTACGAAGCACGTGTTCGCGATCGTCCGCGACAGCTCCCAGAGCTGCTTGGCTCGCGCCATCTGCGGGGAGTCCAGCTCCGGCGTCGCCAGCACGGTCGATCCGAGCATCTCGAACACCGGCTTGGTCGCCGACTCCACGAGATGGGTGAACCACTCGTCCACCGCCTGACGCGTCTTGCACGCCACATCGATGAAGCCGCAGTCCGACTCCGGTGGGCTGACCGCAGAAGGCGCCGGGCTGGGCGTGGCAGAAGGAGTGGGAGCCGGCGCGGGTGTGGGAAGCGCGGCGACCGCGGGCCCGCTGAGCAGCGCCGAGCTGAGTGCCGCGCCGACCGCCAGCAGGGCGATCAGCCCGAACGCTCTGAGGCGGGTGAGAGTCGCCACGTCAGGAGCTCACAATCCGCTGAAGGATTTCCACCAGGACCGGGGCGAGCATCGCCACCCCGAACCCGAGCGCCCCGTAGCGCAGCGTCTTCTTGGCCGCCTCGACCTCTGCGGGGTCTCCGCCAGCCAGGATGTAGCGAACTCCGCCGATGGTGAAGAACAGCGTGGCCAGGCCGACGAGTAGCCCGATCACCACGTTGCGCAGGTTGGTGATGACCTGATCGAGCGAGGCGGAGGCCAGCTTGGTCATCGCCTCGGCGACTCCCGGCACGGTCAGCGCGGCGCCCAGGCAACCGGCTGTCCAGACCAACGACGCGGCACCTCGCCGGATCCAGCTCGTACCTGCTGGAACCCGGATAACGAACAACGGACATGGCCGAGATGACTTCATGACGTGGCTCCCCGAGACGAGAGGTCGTGAACGGATAGTCAGCCGTGATCACAAGCCCGGAGCGGGCCGGGATGGGTGTCCTCCTTCAAAGGACGAGGGACGATGAACTCGATGGGAACGGGCAACCGCCCCCCGATCTCCGCCCTGAGCCGTGATCACGGCTGACATTGATGAACCACCGACTCAGCCCCCGGAATTGGAGCCCTGCCCGTCGTAGCTGACTGAGACTTGACCCTCCTCGATCGCCCTTGCCAGCCGTGTCTCCGCTGCTCGCCGCCGCTTGTACATCCGATCCGCCGGCACCCCCAAGCGCCCTGCGTACGCCCGCAACGCCTGGCCCTCCAACCGTGTCGCGTTGATCAGCTTCGCTTCGTCCGCGGTGATGACACGACACCGGACGGCCTCGGCGAGCACCATGAACGGCTCCGTGTCCAGGACCACCTGTTCCGGCGTCTCGGTGCAGATCTCGGCGGAGGCGAGCTCACGGGCCCGCACCTGGAGCGCGCCCTTCCGTGCCCACATCAGCAGCCGAGGCAGGATATTCGGCCGATCGAGATCGATCCGACGGAGCTGCGCGACGAAGTTCGTCACCATCTCCGAGACGATGTCGTCGACCACATGGGCAGGGCAGCCCTGCGTGGTCCTCGCAGCCAGGTTCTTTAGCCCTGGCATCGCCATCCCCGCACAACCAATCACCCACGCCGGACCTTGGGATCGCGAACGTCGCACCAGATGCGCCCACACGCTGTCCTTCAGTTCGTCGCTGGCTTGCGGACTGAGCAGCAGTGTCTTCAGCGCTCCGAGATCGATTGCATGCTGAGGTACTCCATGCCCGATGGCGGAGCCATCTACTGAGAGCGGGCGGGGACCGGTGATCAGGAGCTGGAAGGCCCGGTCCGCCACGCTAAGAGCGTTCTGGTTGAGGTTCGTCGAGGTCGTGTTGCCCTGTAGATCGGTGGCCATGGTGTTCCCTCGTAAGACGTGCCGGATTGGTCGATCCAGGTCTCGACCTCCGGACGGGGGAAATGTGGAGCGTCAAGGGAAGATGTGGTGACACCGTGAACTCTTCTCAGGTACTCCCGTCGCCCATCTGAGCAGGGAAGATATGCAGGCGCCGAGGTTACGCTCAAAGTCCACACCAAGTGCGCCAACTCGTCCTGACCTGCTGATGAGCACTGCTCAGAAGGCGATGGCATGGCAAAGATCTGCCATGCCATCGCCTCGTCCGTTGTCGGTGCTGATCCACGGCAGCCACTGAACGTTCTGCAGACAGGAGGAGATCACTTCACGGCACAGGGGCCGGCCCGCTTGCCTACGGGGGTCACCGTCTGACGAGCTGGCCGAGTTCGAGCTGGATGAAGCCCTGCTCGGGGCGCAGTACGGCGTACACAAGGAAGGCAGTAGCAAGGACCTGAGGCGCCAGCGCCCGCATCCATTGGAAGCGTCCTTGGTACCCATAGAACACTGCGAGACGCGGGACCGGTGCGATCTGACGCCAAGTCCTGAGCTCGATGCCGAAGCCTACGATCGTGAGGATTGCCCATACGAACAACGAACGTTGCAGGGCCCACCATGTTGGTCCTTGCCCGAGAAACCAGTCTGTAAGGACCTGGGCAAGGACGCCCGCCCCATAGGAAAGCACCAGGGGCAGCGCTTTCCAAGGGCTGATGCGTCCCGGCAGTTCGCGCCAAAGGAGCCCAAGGACGAAGCCCACCACAAACCACAGGACCAGTTCGCCGAGGATCAAGCCCGCGATCTTGACGACGGCCATGGCCCAGCCATCGTCGAGATTTCCCCATTGAGAGGAGATATCGAGCCATGTGAACCAGATCGTGGGCAGTATGCCTAGCGCCAGTGCGATCCGTCCGCCGAAGATCGCGGTTCGTCCTGCGTCGGTGTACGGTCCATGGGCTCGCACGGTGTCGTAACTGCCGGACCGCATCTTTCGAAGGTCCATGAGTGCTTGACGGCCGGCTCGCACTACCGTCGCCTGCTTGTGCTCCTGGCGGCGCAGGACGACCCACTTGCGAGCCTCACGCAGGGTAATGGACAACACGGGGCCGGCCACCAGTAGGCTCAGTGGCAGCCACATGCCTGCCATGTAGATCTCCCATGCCAATGTCGAAACGCAGAAGATCCAGATCACGGCGCGGCGATCAGAGCTGTCTAAGTCTGGCTCGGCGAAGGATGCCCGCTTGCGTAGCACTGCGGCCATCGCGATGATCGGCAGGATCCACAGAACATCGCCGAGCGCGACCGCCAACTCCCACGGAAACCAGGTGATCGGGCTGCTGAGAGTTGCCCACGCGACCTCGTGGTTCGCCACGCTGGAGGTGTCGTAAAGGTGCGTGATCCGTATTGCGGCGTACCAGCAGACGATGACTGCGGAAAGCGCCGTGCCAATGAGGATCACCGATATGACTGGACGGCCACGCCACCGAGGTGCCTGGATCGCGTTGGCCAGGGCGCTGGCCGTTCCTGTGGTTGACAGCCACGTAGTGATCGACATGAGGACGATCAGTGGCACCGTCTTCGGCGTAAGGGATTCGGATTGCGGTTGACGATAGAGGGCGATGACGCAGGTCATCGCAATGGAGGACAACACTGCGACGACTGTGGGCGATAGTCGTCCCGTTAGCGCCACAAGGGCTGCGAAGACTGTGTAGACGAGTATTTCGACCAGCCAGTATCTCGATCCCGCTCTTACTGGCCCGAGCAGGCCTAACTCGCTGGCCAGACTGTCTGCCACGACGAACAGCACGAGCAGCAGGTTGAGGCTGAGATAGGCCCGCATCTTGCGCTGGTCCACTGGCTCGGGCGTGGGTGCGCACGTTCGCCGCCATGTTTCGCGTCGGCGGATTGCGAAGTATCCCCAGATGAGGACGGCGATGCCGCAGAACTGGTAGGAGATCCAGTCGATCAGTGTGTACGGCGCCTTGCCGGACTGTGCCACTAAGCGTGCCCGTACATCCGGATGTACCGTGACGCTCATGTGCGCCCACGCGTTCAGCTTCCACGAAGCGCGGGCGGAGTCAGCCTCGACCGGTGGCGGGGTGCTTTCCCCTCTCCAACCTTGTGGGAGTACTACCTCAATGTTCTGCTCTTGACCCACGCCAGGACTCTGGAATGTTTCGAGCGCGAGCTGCCAGGTGGCGCCATCCGACACCACCGACCATGGACCGATATGATCGTTTACTGCATCGGAGACGTCGACCTCAACGGTCTCGTTGACTTTGACTAGCCCGCCGACGGCCGTCACCGATACGTTTGCCGCCTCCACCGGATGTTGGCTCCTCGGCATCAGGCAGTTAATGGCTTGCTGGAACTCCGCTGAGTGATGGTGTCCAAGCAGTGCACCGGTCATGGCCCACGAGTGCGGTACTTCTAATCTCACCTCGCTGACGAAATCGGGAATGGCTCGGTGCTCCGTCCGAAGCGATAGCTTCGCCGAGGCGCGCGCTCCTGGAGCCGGGATCGGCTCACACGAGGCCTTCGAAGAAGTGCCAGTCGAGCCGATCCGTCCCAGGGCCGATGCGGCAGGGACAAGGATGAGCACCGCGAAGAGCAGCGCCGTGAGAGTAGTTGCTGCTGGGCGGAACATGCGTGTCCGCCTCGGGCGCGGATGCAGCGTTCTCCGCCCGCGCCAGGCCCACAAGCCGTGGCCAAGGAACACCGCCGCCGCCAGCAGGAAAGCGACTCGGCGCGTACCGTCGTCCGACCGAACCCACGTTGGCACCGGAGGTTGGTCCAGATACAGGAGTATGAGAGGCGTGACCGCGAGAGCAACGATCGCTTGCCGCAAGATGAAGCCCCACACCCGACGACGCAGAGAACGCTCCGTGGATCGGTAGGCGGCACCAGCTGCGTCCAACTGGCCTGACACTTCCACGCTGCGTTTCCTCCCCTTTGTCGGGTCGACGGCGACTGATCTTAAGGCTCCGGCACAGCGGCGTCAGCCTGGTGTGTTCTGCCGTCCAACGAGCGCTCCAACTTCATCACCAGGATGTTGTTACGGGACATACGCCTTCGTGATCCAGACGAGGGACAAGCTCGACAGGAAGTGGTCCTGGGTCCTCGACCATGGAGCCGCCGATGATGGGGTGGCGGGAAGCGGCGTGGAGGATGACATAGCAGGAAGCCCCCTCAGCTTCGCCCGTGCGACCTTCGATGCGTACTTGAATCATCTGATCGTCGTCGCTCCGGGAGCAGTGGACTACTACCTGTTCGAAGACGAATGCGACACCGAGTGGCGGATCTTGGTGTGGGATGTGCCGAGCACCGATTACAGCCGGGACAACTCCGTGCCTCCGCCTGGTGACCCAGTTCGTCGTGGGTACGCGCGTGCCATGGCCGTCGAGCGCGTCGAACCTCAAGCAGTGTGCACATGGCCCGGCCATGTGGTGCGCAGGCGACTTCACGATATGTGGAGGGCAGCGCAGAAGGACTCCGAGACCGTGTCTGGAGAAGACGGCTAAGGAGGCGCGAGCGGTTCCAACTGGCGCCGATTAGCTGGTGTTTCAGTGCATGGGAACGGGTGACCGTCGCGGGTCACCGTAGATGAGCAAGAACCAGGGATCGCGGCCGAGAGGCTCGCGGGCTGCCGAAAGGCGGCTGGTGCCGCTCTCGGTGTGGCTGTGTTCTGACACCACGACCGAAACGGCCAGGGCCAAGGACGGCCCGTGTGCGGGCGAAGCAATATGCGGCCGGCATCGCCAGGCTGTGGGGCGGGAACTGGCGCGGCATTTGATCGACGCCTGCACTCGCCCGGGCGGGGTCGTCGCGGATATCTTCACGACGAGCGAGACCGTGCTCGTCGCAGCGGCTGAGATGGGGCGGTTGGGGATCGGTTTCGTTCCGCGTCTCCCGGTCGCTCAGCACCTGGTCGGTCGCTTTCGGCAGGAACTCACTGCGGAGCAGCGGGCAGCGGTGAGGCTGCGTCCACACGGGCCGCATGAGATGCGGGAGGCGCTGTCCGGCTTCGAGGGCAAGGTCGACCTGCTGATCGCAGCTCTTCCGCTCCATCCCGAGGTCGGATGGGCAGTCGGCTCAAGGTCGACGTCATGTCCTTCGTGCAGGACGGAGCAGCCTACGCTGGCGATGCCACAGCTCGGTCGGTTCCTGGAGGATGCACGGCGTGCTCTCACCCCGGGCGGACACCTGGCAGTGATCACGACAGCGCGCCACGAGCGGGGCAGGCTCATAGATTTGGCTCCGGGGATCATCCGGCGCGCGGCCGCCGCGGGGCTTGCCTACGTACAGCACGTCATCGCAGTACGTGTGCCCGTTGAGGGCGACACGCTAGTTGTTCAGGCCGGCCCGGCGGAGCTGGCGCAGCTTCGCCGGGCTCAGTCCGCGGAGTTGCCGCCGGTGGTGTCGGTGCATGCGGACGTGTGTCTGTTCGCTCGTCCCGGCGGAGGTGCTCGATGAGCGAGAGCGTGCTGCCGTCGGTAGTTGCTACAGGGCAGCTGCAGTCGCGGGTGCAGCGGCGCGGCCGATATGTCGCCGATTCGATGAGGCATCCGGGCAAGATGCTCCCGTCGATCGCCTCACAGGTCATCTCCGCGTTTACCGAACCAGGGGACCTGGTGGTGGATCCGATGTGCGGAATCGGGACCACCTTGGTCGAGGCGGTGCATCTGGGGCGGCACGCCGCGGGGATGGAGTACGAGGCTGACTTCGCCGGCCTCACTGCCGCCAACGTTCAGCACGCCCGCTCTCAAGGCGCCTCGGGATTCGCTCGGGTGGCCTGTGGGGATGCGAGGAACATCGCAACGGTGTTCGGGGACCTTCAGGGCATGGCGGCGCTGGTGCTGACCTCTCCGCCCTACGGAGTGCGGACGCACGGTCATGTCCGGTGCGGAAGCCGGGAAGGCGGCGGGCCGGTGCAGAAGTCGAATCACCGGTACTCCACAGATAAGCGCAATCTCGCCCACCAGCGGTTGCCCCAGCTGATGGAGGGCTTCGGGCAGATCCTCGCTCGGTGCGGGGGGCTGCTGCGGCCCGACGGAGTCGTCGCGATCACGGTTCGGCCGATTCGGGTGAACGGACACCTCGTTGATCTTCCTGGGCAGGTCATCGAGACCGCAGAGGCGGCCGGCCTAGTGCTCACGCACCGCCTGGCGGCGTTGCTGTGTGGGCTCCGGGATGGCCAGCTGATCAACCGGGCGTCGTTCTTCCAGATGCTGGAGGCGTGGCGGAGTCAGGAGAAGGGGCGGCCGGTGTGTGCGGTGGCCCACGAAGATCTCCTCATTCTCCGTATGAGGGATGGTCGGGGATGAGGGCGACCTTCTACGGCGGCAGGGACTGCGGCGAGCGATGCCTGGACTCGTTGTCCACAGGTTGTGTATGGCCGTCAGCAACTCGAGGGGCGGGGGTTCGTGTCCAGGCGGTGATTGACATTGGTCGTCGAGGCGAGCGGTCATGTAGGGCCGCCGGGGTGGTCGGGCCCGTAGGGTCCAAATCGGTCGCCGGTGGACGCGGGGACTCGTTCCGAGCCGGGGCGGGGCGTGAACGGCGCGGGTAGCGGGCTGCGGTTGGTCGTGCCGGGGGAGGAGCTCAGGCTCACCCCCGGCGCGGCGGGCGTATTGCTCCGGATCCTGCTCAAGGCCGTCGCCCGCGTGAAGCAGCCGCACACCGTGAAGGAGCAGGAGAAATGACGATCAGGTTCGGCTTCTACGGCCGGGTGTCGACAGAGGACAACCAGGACCCGGAGGCGTCGCGGGCCTGGCAGCTGCATCGGGCACGGGCGCTGATCGAGTCGCGGGGCGGCGAGATCGTCGCCGAGTTCTTCGACGTCGACAAGTCCCGTTCGATCCCCTGGCAGCTCCGGCCGCACGCAGCGGCGCTGATCGAGGAGTTGAAGGACCCGCGTCGAGGCTTCGACGCGGTGGTGATCGGGGAGCCGCAGCGGGCGTTCTACGGCAACCAGTACAGCCTCACGCTTCCGTTGTTCGAGCACTTTGGGGTACCGCTGTGGGTGCCCGAGGTCGGCGGGCCGATCGATCCGGCGAACGAGGCCCACGACATGATCATGGGTGTCTTCGGTGGGTTGTCGAAGGGTGAGCGGAACCGGATCAAGATTCGAGTACGGGCCGCGATGGCGGCGATCACGGCCACGGAGGGCAGGTTTCTGGGTGGGCGTCCGCCGTACGGGTACACCCTCCAGGATGCTGGTCCGCACCCGAACCCCAGTAAGGCGGCCGATGGGCGGAGGCTGCGGCGGCTGGTGCCCGATCCGGTCACCTCGCGCGTGGTGCGGTGGATCTACAGCGAGTTCCTCAAGGGGCGCGGTTATCTGGACATCGCAGAGGATCTGACTCTGCAGGGCATCTTGTCGCCCTCCGCTAGTGACCCGGAGCGGAACAAGCATCGGGATCAGCGGGCATGGTCGAAGTACGCCATCCGAGTGATCCTCACCAATCCGCGCTACACCGGCCACCAGGTGTGGAACAAGCAGCGCAAGGACGAGATTCTCCTGGATGTGGAGAACGTCGCGCTGGGGACGACCACAAAACAGCGGTGGAACACCAAGGACAAGTGGATCTGGTCGGAACACGCTGTCCATGACGCGATCGTGAGTGTTGAGGAGTATCAACGCGTTCAGGAGGTTCTCGCCACGCGTGCCAGGGGCAGGTTCAGCCAGCGACCCCACCCCACACGGCGTCCCTACGCCTTCCGGGGAGTGCTGTTCTGCGGGTACTGCGAGCGCCGTATGCAGGGCAACTGGAACAACCGGCAGGCCTACTACCGGTGCCGCTTCCCCGCTCAGTACGCCATCGTCAACGACCTCGACCACCCTAAGGTCGTCTACCTGCGGGAGTCGGAAATCCTGGATGAGGTCGACGACTGGCTCGGGACGGCATTCGGGCCCAACAGGCTGGAACAGACGATCGCGGCGATGGCCGAGCAGGTAATCGATCCGAATGAGGCGGCCCTGATCGACCTGCGCAAACGCCTGTCGCAGTGCGACCGCAAGCTCAGCCAGTACCGCTCCGCGCTCGACGCGGGAGGCGACCCTACTGAGATCTCCTTGTGGATCAACGAGACGAAGAGCGAACGCGCGCGCTTGGAGGGCGAACTGAAGGCGGTTCCGGGCGCCCAGCCCATCAGCGTCGCGGAGATCAGATCGATGATCGAGGAGGTCGGCGACTTGGTGCGGCTCGTCGGACAGGCTGATCCCGACGACAAGGCCGAGCTCTACACCCAGCTCGGGCTGAAGCTCACGTACTACCCAGAAAAGCAATATGTGGAGGCCCGGATCGAACCGGAACCCCCACATGTGCGAGCGGTGTGTGTCCGAGGGGGGACTTGAACCCCCATGCCCATCACTGGGCACTAGCACCTCAAGCTAGCGCGTCTGCCTATTCCGCCACCCGGACTTGGTGCCTGCACGCGGGACCGTCATCTCGCGTCGGCTCCGTAAGGTTAGCAAACTCTGAGGGGTGCGTCATACCGAGTATCGGCACAACGGCCGGAGCCACCTCTTCCGTGCCCTCGCCGGGCCACCCCGATGACCCTCCTGGGTGTCATCCGTGAAGCGGATCCGCGTGTCCTTGGCCCTTTTCGGGGTCTCTGCTGAAAAGCCCTTGCGACAACGTTGGGTGCTGCTACGGTTACGGACCGTTGAGGGGTGAGTCCACGGACCGGCCTCACGACGTGAAGCCGGTTCGGGAAGCTGGGAGGTCACGTGGCACGCACGACGGTCGGACAGACGAGGGCTATGTCCCTCGCTGTGCGCCGCGTGCCCACGACGTTCCCGGGGCGGGACACGACCGCCGAGCGGGCCGACCGGATGGCGCGGTTCGCGGCCGGCGCTCGTGGAGTTGTCGTGCGGGCAGTCACGATGGGCGCCCTCGTGGCGGCAGGTTGGCTGCTCGCTGTCGTGTTCGGAATGATGTCCGCCGCTCCGGCGGCCGCGGATGCCACCGCGGCCACCACAGGAGCCGCCGACGCGGCCCCGGCTCCTCTTTCCGCCCCCGCTTCTCTCTCGGCGTCGGACAACGCCGAGGCGATGGCGGGGCGCACCGTGGACGGGCTCAACAGCCAACAGGATCCTGGTCTGCCACCACCATCCTCCGCCGGAAAGATCTTGGACACCAATGGACTGGTGCCCAACGGTGGTGGCAGCGGCCCGTTCGGGCCCGGTTTGGGGGATGTCGCGCGGTCCGGTGTCGACCCGCGGCTGCAGTACCAGCTCGCCATCGCGGCGCGCGTGCTGCCCCCCGTCGTCCGCACAGCGGCGGACGACCCTTCCTTCTCACCTGACTGATCCCGCCATTTCAACACGCCCCGGACGATCCGTCCGGAGAGCGGCGGCGGAGCGTGGTCATATCCCCTCCGCCGGCGGGTGAGACGTCAGTCAGTCTGTTCGCGAACCCGAGGTCACCGCTGTGCGCGACCTCGCACGGCCTCGGCTGCCCGCGAACCGTTCAGGTATCCCCCCAAGAACCACTAGGAGCATTCAGCATGCGTACGTGGGCTAAAGCATCAACCCCTGCGGCCCTTCTGGCGGTCGCGGTCATGTCGTTCGGCAGCGGCACCGCCCTCGCCGACACCTCCGGAGACTCCTCGGTCGGCGGCGGCAACCAGGTCAACCTGCCGATCAACCTGCCCATCGACATCAGCGGCAACTCCGTCGGCGCGGCAGGCCAGTCGAGCGCCGGCTCCCAGGGCGGCGCCTCCGTCGAGAACGTCGGCCGCAGCGACATCCCCAACCGCACCTCGGGCAACTCCAGCGTGCTCGGCGGCAACCAGGTCAACGCGCCGATCTCCGCGCCGCTGAACGCCTGCGGCAACGCGATCTCCCTGTTCGGCAGGTCCGACGCGGGCTGCCGCGGTGGCGCGACCGTCCACAACAAGGGCGGGGGCGGCGCCGGCGGCAACCAGACCTCGGGCGACTCCAGCCTGCTCGGCGGCAACCAGATCACCGCGCCGATCACAGCCCCGCTGAACGCCTGCGGCAACGCGCTGGCCATCTTCGGCGACGCGACCGCGGGCTGCAAGGGCGGCGCGGCCGTGCACAACAGCGGCGTGGGCGCGGGCGGCAACCGTACATCGGGCCGCTCCTCCGCGCTCGGCGGCAACCAGGTGATCGCGCCGATCAGCGGGCCGGTCAACATCTGCGGGAACGCGGTGGCGGTGTTCGGACGGGCGTTCGCGGGCTGCCAGGGCGGCGCCGGCGTCACGAACTCGGGCGGCGGCGGGGGCTGGCAGCACCACATGGCCGCGCCGGGCTCCACGGGCAACGACACCGACGGGCGCTACGGCGCGGGCAGCGGCAACCAGGTGATCAGCCCGATCTCCCTGCCCATCACGGCCTGCGGCAACGCCGTCGGCAACGCGCCGGCCAACTGCAAGGGCGGCGCGACGGTGCTGAACACCCGCGCCGGTTCCGGGGCGGGCGGCAACACCACGTCCGGGCGTTCCGGGGTGCTGAGCGGCAACCAGGTGATCGCGCCGATCACGGCCCCGATCAACGTCTGCGGGAACGCGGTGGCCGCGTTCGGCAAGGCGTTCGCCGGGTGCAAGGGCGTCGTGTCCGTCAAGAACGGCGGCCGGGGCGCCGGCGGCAACCACACCTCCGGGCAGTCGGGCGTCGGGGCGGGCAACCAGGTCGTGGCCCCGATCACCGCGCCGCTCAACGTCTGCGGCAACGCCGCCGCGGTGCTCGGCGCCTCCACCGCCCACTGCAAGGGCGGCGCGGCCGTCTGGCCGCACGACGGCGTGGGCGGCGGCGGCAACCACACCTCCGGGCGTTCCGGCGTGCTGAGCGGCAACCAGGTGATCGCGCCGATCACGGCCCCGGTCAACGTCTGCGGCAACGCCGTGGCCGTGCTGGGCGACGCTGCCGCGGGCTGCCTCGGCGGCGCGCACGTCGGCAAGCCGGGTTACCCGGGCGGCGGTGGCGGCTACAACCAGTTCCTGCGTTCCACGAACCACACGGCCGCGGCCAAGAGCGGGCTGCTGCCCGCCGTGCCGGCCGTCCCGGCGTTCAACAGCGTAAACGGCGCCGGCGGCGACGCCGGCCTGCCGAACGTCGGCGGCCTGCCGAACGTCGCCGGTGTGCCCGACACGGGCGCCTCGCCGAACGCCGCCGGCTCGCCCAACGTCGGCGGCCTGCCGGTGCCGGGCAACCTGACGCAGCAGCTCCAGGGCGCGGGCCTGCCCGCCCTGCCGGTCAACGGCGGCCTGTCGTCGCTCCCCCTCGTGGACGACGCCTCCAGGACCCTCGGCCTGCCCGCTCTCCCCGAGCTGCCCGGCCTCCCCGGACAGGCGCAGGCCCCGGTACGCCCGCTGCCCGGCCAGGTGCAGACGCCCGCCAAGCCCGAGCCCGGCAAGAAGGGCCCTGCCGACAAGGGCGGCAAGGGTGACAAGGGCGGCAAGGGTGGTAAGGGTGGCAAGGGTGGTAAGCACGGCAAGGACCACCAGGCCGACAGGACCGACGCCGTGCGCAAGGGTCCGGGCCGCCCCTCCTCGCCGCTGTCCCCGGCCACCGACCTGCTCGGTTCCACCCCGGTCGGCGGCGCGGTGACGTCCGCCACCAGTGGCCTGCCCGTCGGCAACCTGGGCCTGATGAGCGCCGCTCAGCCCGCCGGCCTCACCGGCATGAACTCCAGCTCGCTGCTCGCGCTGCTGGTCGGCTCGATGTTCGCCGCCTCGGCCATGCTGTTCGCCACCGCGCGCCGGTTCCGGCCGGGCCGTAAGTAGATATACGACATAGCTCGGCAATCGCACGTACCGCTACCGCTCAACCGCCTGTGAGCAGTAGGCGATAGATGCTTTGCCCGTTCCGGGGGCGCGGCCCGGGGCGGGCAAAGCCATGTCCAAGTTCAGAGCGTGCTACGGACACGGATGACCTTGCGGCGCAGTCGTACGTGCCGGCTGCCGTCGGGGTGCACCCGCACCCGGGCGAGCTCCCACTGGCCGTACTCCGCGTGTTCGGTCAGCAGTTGACGTGCGGCTTCGCGGGTGAGGTCGCGCGGAATGAAGATATCCATGTAGGAGTAGTCGAGCACAACGATTAGTCTCCAGGGTGAGTCAGGGCGCCATGCCGCTCGATGGGCCTTATTCTGCGTGCTTGTGGGTGGACCCGGAAGCTAGTGGGTAGCCCGGGGGAAGGAAATTTCCGCGAGTCGGGTTACCTTTCAGATCTATGCCGACTCCCGGTAGGGGGATTGCAAGCGAACAGTGAGGTAGGAAGCAGCGTGCCAGCCAAGAACGGCAGCACCGGCGGAACACGCCTGGTGATCGTCGAGTCGCCCGCCAAGGCGAAGACGATCAAGGAATACCTCGGTGCCGGCTACATGGTCGAGTCCAGCATCGGTCACATCCGTGACCTGCCGGAGCGGGCCGACGACATTCCCGAGGCGTTCAAGAAGGAGCCCTGGGCGCGTCTCGGCGTGAACGTCGAGCACGAGTTCGAGCCGCTGTACGTCGTCAACCCCGACAAGAAGGCGCAGGTCAGCAAGCTGCGCCAGATGTTGAAGGACGCTGACGAACTCTACCTGGCCACTGACGAGGACCGTGAGGGCGAGGCCATCGCCTGGCACCTGCGCGAGGTGCTCAAGCCGACCGTGCCCGTCCATCGCATGGTGTTCCACGAGATCACGCCGCAGGCGATCCGCGACGCCGTCGCGAACCCGCGCGACCTCAACCTCCGCCTGGTGGACGCCCAGGAGACCCGCCGCATCCTCGACCGCCTCTACGGCTACGAGGTCAGCCCCGTCCTGTGGAAGAAGGTCAAGCCGCGGCTGTCGGCCGGCCGGGTGCAGTCGGTGGCGACGCGGCTGGTGGTGGAGCGCGAGCGGGAGCGCATGGCGTTCACCTCGGCCCACTACTGGGACCTGCAGGCGCTGTTCGACTCGGGCAAGCTCGAGGAGCGGCCGCGTGACTTCACCGCGACGCTGACCTCGGTCGACGGCAAGAGGGTGGCCCAGGGGCGCGACTTCGCCAGCACCGGGCAGCTCAAGACGGCCGACGTGCTCCACCTGTCCGAGGCCGCCGCCGGTGAGCTGGCCGGCAGGCTTCAGAGCACGTCGTTCTCGGTCAAGTCCGTCGAGCGCAAGCCGTACACGCGCAAGCCGTACGCGCCGTTCCGGACGACCACGTTGCAGCAGGAGGCCAGCCGGAAGCTGGGCTTCTCCGCCAAGTACACGATGCAGGTCGCCCAGCGGCTGTACGAGCAGGGTTTCATCACCTACATGCGTACCGACAGCATCACGCTGTCGGAGACCGCCATCGCCGCCGCCCGCTCGCAGGCCATCAAGCTGTACGGCGCCGCGTACGTGCCCGACAAGCCGCGTGTCTACAGCAGCAAGGTCAAGAGCGCGCAGGAGGCCCACGAGGCGATCCGGCCCTCCGGCGAGGAGTTCCGCACGCCGGGCGAGACCGGGTTGCCCGGCGACATGTTCCGCCTCTACGAGCTGATCTGGCAGCGCACCGTCTCCTCGCAGATGAAGGACGCGGTCGGCGAGTCGATCAGCGTCAAGGTGATCGGCAGTTCGGCCACCGGCGAGAACGTCGAGTTCAGCGCCTCGGGCCGGACGATCACGTTCTACGGCTTCCTCAAGGCGTACGTGGAGGGGGCCGACGACCCCTCGACCGACCGCGACGACTCCGAGAAGCGGCTGCCCAACCTGGCCGAGGGCGACGCGCTGACCGTGTCGCGGCTCGACGTGGCGGCCCACTCGACCAAGCCGCCGGCCCGCTACACCGAGGCCACGCTGGTCAAGGAGCTGGAGGACCGCGAGATCGGGCGGCCCTCGACGTACGCGTCGATCATCGGCACGATCCTCGACCGCGGCTACGTGTTCAAGAAGGGCACGGCGCTGGTGCCGTCGTTCCTGGCGTTCGCCGTGGTCAACCTGCTTGAGCAGCATTTCGGCAACCTGGTCGACTACGACTTCACGGCCGAGATGGAGAAGGTCCTCGACGACATCGCCAACGACCGCGCCGAGCGGGTGCCCGAGCTGCAGCGCTTCTACTACGGCGCGGGCGACGGGGACGAGGGCCTGAAGGAGATGGTCACCGACCTCGGTGACATCGACGCCAAGGAGATCAGTTCGTTCCCGATCAAGGGCACGGACATCGTCCTGCGGGTCGGGCGTTACGGGCCCTACCTGGACAGGGACGGCGCGCGGGTCAACGTGCCCGAGGACACCACGCCCGACGAGCTGACGGCGGAGAAGGCCGAGGAGCTGTTCTCGCGGCCGACCGGTGACCGGGAGCTGGGACGCGACCCCGTGAGCGGGCACACGATCGTGGCCAAGGACGGTCGTTACGGGCCGTACGTGACGGAGATCCTGCCCGAGCCGGCCGAGGACGAGACGCCGAAGAAGCGTACGAAGAAGGCGGACGCCCCCAAGCCGCGCACCAGTTCCCTGTTCAAGACGATGTCGCTGGACACGATCACTCTCGACGACGCGCTCAAGCTGCTGGCGATCCCGCGGGTGGTGGGCGAGCTCGACGGCGAGGAGGTCGTGGCGCACAACGGGAAGTTCGGGCCGTACATCAAGAAGGGGACCGACTCGCGGTCGCTCACCTCGGAAGAGGACCTGCTGACGGTCACGATCGAGCAGGCCAAGGAGCTGTTCGCGCAGCCCAAGCAGCGCGGGCGGCGGGCCGCGGCGGCGGCGCCGCTGCGGGAGCTGGGCGACGACCCCACGTCGAAGAAGCCGGTGGTGGTCAAGGAAGGGCGGTTCGGCCCGTACGTGACCGACGGCGAGACGAACGCCTCCCTGCGCAAGGGCGACACGGTCGAGGACATCACCATCGAGCGGGCCGCCGAGCTGCTGGCCGAGCGCCGCGAGCGGGCGCCCGCGCCGAAGAAGACCACGCGCAAGGCCCCGGCGAAAAAGACGACCGCGAAGAAGCCGGCGGCCAAATCGTAAGTAGCATCGACGTGTGATCGTGCTGGTCTTCGTCGCCCTGGTCCTGGCGGCGCACCTCTACCTGTGGCATCGGACGGTGCGCTCCACGACCCGCCCCGGGCGCGCCCGCAAGGCGCTGACCTGGGGCCTGGTGGGGTTGGTCCTGCTCGTGGTGGCCACCTTCGTGGGGACGCGCCTGGAGCTGGGCCGCTGGCTGGCCTGGCCGGGCTACCTGTGGGTGGCGTTGATGTTCTACCTCGTGGTCTTCCTGATCGTGCTGGAAGTGCCGCGGGCCGTGGCGTCGGTGCTCATCCGCAGGAGCGAGCGCAGCGCGGCGGCGGCGAAGGAGCCGGTTCCCGTCATGGCGGGCGCCTCCGCGCCGGCCGCGGCCGAGCCGGCCGCGGCGCCGCCCATGAGCAGGCGGCTGTTCCTCGGACGTACGACCGCGGCCGTGGCCGGGGTGAGCGCGCTGGGCACGGTCGGCTACGGCATGACCAGCGCCCTGGGCGATCCCGTGCTGACGCCGGTGCGGGTCAGGCTGCCGAAGCTCGACCCGAGGCTGAACGGCCTGCGGTTCGCCGTGGTGAGCGACATCCACCTGGGCCCGCTGACGGGCATCGGGCACACCGAGCGCATCGTCAGGATGATCAACGGACTGCGCGCCGACGTGGTGGCCATCGTCGGCGACCTGGTGGACGGGTCCGTCGCCGAGCTGGGCGCCCTGGCCAAACCCCTCAAGAGCCTTGAGTCCCGCTACGGGGCATATTTCGTGACCGGTAACCACGAGTACTACACGGCGAACGGCCCGCAGGAGTGGATCGAGGAGCTCGACCAACTCGGCGTGCGCTCGCTGCGGAACGAGCGCGTGGAGATCACGCACCAGGGCGCCGTCCTCGACCTGGCCGGGGTGAACGACCTCAACGGCGAGGCCACGGGCGACGGCCCCGACTTCGGCAAGGCACTCGGCGGGCGGACGCCCGGACGGTCCACGGTGTTGCTGGCGCACCAGCCCCTACAGGTGGAGCAGGCGGCCGGCTACGGCGTCGACCTCCAGCTCTCGGGGCACACGCACGGGGGCCAGATCGCGCCGTTCAACCTGGTGGTGGGCCTGCAGCAGCCCGTGGTGTCGGGGCTCGCGACGGTCGACGGCGTGCAGGTCTACGTCACCAGGGGCGCGGGATTCTGGGGGCCGCCCGTACGTGTCGGAGCACCGCCGGAGATCACTATGCTGGAGCTGCGCTCCTGACTTTGCGCTACGTGGTGGTCACATGAGGTCATCTTGGCGTAGTATCCAACCGGATACTCGCAGGAGGTGAGCATGGTTTCCTCTCCGGCCGAAGGGGCGGTTCGCCAGGCGGCCTCGCTCGTGCCCGACGTCGCCTTCTGGGCCAGGCGTGGCGGCTTGCTGTTCAAGCAGGCGCGTCACGCGGCGAGCCTCAACCAGAAGGCTCTGGCCAGCAGAAGCGGCACCTCGCGCACCACGCTGTCGGCCTACGAGCACGGCAGGAAGTCGCCCACGCTGGAGACGGCCGGGCGCATCCTCGACGCGGCCGGGTTCCGGCTGGCCCTGGAGCCCAAGGTCGAGTTCACCGTGGAGACGGCCGGCGGCCACAGGTTCCACGTGCCGAGCCGGCTGCGGCGCCTGCCGGTCGCCGCGGCCCTGGGCGTGCTGCGCTTCGGCGGCCTGGCCTACGACCTGGCCGACCGCGGCCAGCGCCGGGCGGCCTACTCGGCGCTGCTGTCCGAGGGCGGCCCAGCACACCTGCTCGATCACATCGACGGCGCGCTGCTCGTCGAGCTCTGGGACGAGCTGGCCCTGCCGGCCGCCGTCCGTGCCGCCTGGTCACCGCTGGTGGAGGAGATCAGGCAAGAGACGGGAGTGATGCGCCGATGATGTTTTCGGTGAGCCGTTCCAGCGGTGTGGCCTGCGCGCCGCCCCGTGAACGTAATACCCTCAGCCACGGACAAGCGGGCGATACCGGCTTGTCTTCTGGCTTCCCCATGTCCGGTCGACACCTGGATACGCTGAAATCATGACTGCCCCAAGGCGCGCTGCCAATGTGCTGGCCCATGCGCCGTTCCGCCGGCTCTGGACGGCCATGTCGGTGTGCAGTCTGGGCGACTGGCTCAACATCCTGGCCCTGACCGCCCTCGCCGGAAACCTCAACCAGGGCGACTACCGCATGCAGTCGCTGGCCGTGGGCGGTGTGTTCATCGCCAAGATGTTGCCCGCGGTGCTGCTCGGGCCGCTGGCGGGGGTGTTCGCCGACCGGTTCGACCGGCGGCTGACCATGTTCACGGCCGACCTGGCCAGGTTCGCCGTCGTGTTGTCGATCCCCCTCATCGGCACCTACCAGTGGGTGATCGTCGCGACCGTCCTGGTCGAGTGCGTCAACCTGTTCTGGGTCCCGGCCAAGGACGCCACGGTCCCCAACCTGGTGCCGAAGGACCAGCTCGAGTCCGCCAACCGGCTCAACCTGCTGGTCACGTACGGCAGCGCGCCGATCGCGGCCCTGCTGTTCGCCGCTCTGTCCCTGGTCGGCGACATGGGCCGGAGCGTCCTGCCGTTCCTGTCCGGGATGGACCCCACCGCGCCGGCGCTGTTCGTCAACTCCCTGGCCTACCTCGTGTCGGCCTTCCTGATCTTCACGTTGCGCGGCATCCCCAAGCGCGACGGCGCGATCTCGGCGCCTTCGGTGCTCAAGCAGGTCGTCGAGGGCTGGCGGTTCGTGGGCGGCAACCGCCTGGTGCGCGGCCTGATCATCGGCATGCTGGGCGCGTTCGCCGCGGGCGGTGCCGTCGTCGGCGTGGCCAAGATCTACGTGGTGGCCCTGGGCGGCGGCGACGCGGCGTACGGCGTCGTGTTCGGCGCGGTCTTCGTCGGCATGGCGCTGGGCATGTTCGTGGGCCTCAGGCTGCTGCAGGGGCTGTCGCGGCGGCGGCTGTTCGGGCTGGCCATCACGACGGCCGGGGTGGTGCTGGTCGCCATCGCGCTGATCCACAACCTGCCGATCGTGGTCATGCTGACCGTGCTGCTCGGGGCGTGCGCGGGCATCGCGTGGATCATCGGCTACACCCTGATCGGGCTGGAGGTCGAGGACACGCTGCGCGGGCGCACGTTCTCGTTCCTGCAGTCCACGGCCCGGGTGACCCTGCTGCTCGTGGTGGCGGTGGCCAACCCGCTGGCGGCGCTCTTCGGCGCCCACCAGTTCGGCCTGGGCACGCTCGCCTACCAGTTCGACGGCTCCAACCTGGTGCTGGTCATCGGCGGAGTGCTGGCCGTGGTCGTCGGGATCCTGGCGCTGCGCCACATGGACGACAGGAAGGGCGTCTCGCTCTCGGCCGACCTGATCGCGGCGGTGCGCGGTGAGCGTTACCCCGCCGAGGCGGCCGAGCACGTCCCGGGGCTGTTCGTGGCGTTCGAGGGCGGCGAGGGTTCGGGCAAGACGACCCAGTCGCGGCTGATCGCCATCTGGCTGCGCGACCAGGGTTACGACGTGGTCCAGACGCGGGAGCCCGGCTCGACCAAGATCGGCATGCGGTTGCGGGCCATCCTGCTCGACGCGGCCGAGCGCGGCCTGTCGGCCCGCTCGGAGGCCCTGCTCTACGCCGCCGACCGGGCCGAGCACGTCGAGAAGGTGATCCGTCCCGCGCTCTACCGGGGCTCGCTGGTGATCACCGACCGTTACGTCGACTCGTCGCTGGCGTACCAGGGGGCCGGCCGGGCGCTCGACCCCGCGGACGTGTCCAAGATCAACGCCTGCGCGTCGGGCGGGCTCGTGCCGCATCTGACCGTACTCATCGACACGCCGCCCGAGGTGGGGCTGACCAGGCTGGGCGGGGCGGCCGACCGGATCGAGTCCGAGCCGCTGGAGTTCCACCAGCGGGTGCGCAAGGAGTTCCGCGCGCTGGCCGCCGCCCATCCCGACCGCTACCTCGTGGTCGACGGCACGATGGCGCCCGAGGTGCTGACCCGCCAGATCCAGGACCGCATCCGCGAGATCCTGCCCGATCCGGTGCCCCGGGAGTCCGAGGACATCACGGGCACGATGCCCGCCATCCGCGACTAGCCTTACCCCGTGACGGTTTTCGATGACCTCGTTGGGCAGGACCAGGCGATCTCCGTGTTGTCGCGGGCCGCTGCGGCGCCCGGCGAGGCCGTCAGGGGCGGTCGCGGCACGGGCATGACGCACGCCTGGCTGTTCACCGGCCCGCCGGGCTCGGGCCGGGAGGAGGCCGCGCGGGCGTTCGCCGCCGCGCTGCTGTGCTCCGACGGCGGCTGCGGCCACTGCGACCAGTGCCACCAGGTGCTGATCGGCTCCCACCCCGACCTGGAGTCCGTACGTCCGGAGGGCCTGTCCTACAGCGTCAAGCAGACGCGCGAGCTCATCCTGCGGGCCGCCGGAGCCCCCACCCAGGGCCGCTGGCGGGTCATCCTGTTCGAGGACGCCGACCGCGCCACGGAGTCCGCGGCCAACGCCCTGCTCAAGGCCATCGAGGAGCCGCCGCCGCGCACGGTCTGGCTGCTGTGCGCGCCGGCTCCCGACGACCTCATGATCACCATCAGGTCGCGCTGCCGCCAGGTCACGCTGACCACGCCGTCCACCGAGGCCGTGGCGCACGTACTGGCCACACGTGACAGCGTGCCGTGGGAGACCGCCACGTTCGCCGCGCGGGCCGCGCAGGGACACATCAGCAGGGCGCGGTCGCTGGCCCTCGACGAGGGCACCCGTCACCGGCGGGAGGCCGTGCTGGGCATCCCGCGCTCGCTGACCGGGGTGGGCGAGTGCGTGTCGGCCGCCGAACGCCTGGTCAAGACGGCCGAGGAAGAAGCCGCGGCGGCGACGGCGGCGCTCAACGAGAACGAGACGGCCGAGCTGCGCAGGATCTACGGCGAGGGGTCCACGGGCAAGGGGCTCAACCGGGGGCTGGTGCGCGGCGGGGCGGGGGCCCTGAAGGAGCTGGAGGACCGGCAGAAGTCGCGCGCCACCCGCATCAAGCGCGACTCGCTCGACGCGGCGCTGCTGGAGCTGGTGTCGTTCTACCGGGATGTGCTGGCCATGCAGTTCGGGGCGGGGGTGGAGCTGGCCAACGACGACATCCGGTTCGACCTCGACCAGCTCGCCAGGTCGTCCACGCCGGAGGAGACGCTGCGGCGGATAGACGCGATCATGCGGTGCCGGGAGCGGCTGGGGGCGAACGTCAACCCGCAGATGGCGGTGGAGGCGATGATGTTGTCGCTGCGCGCGGCGGCCTGAGCCGATCGCGGTCGCCGTCGTCGGCGGCGGAATGAGCTGATCACGGGCGTTGCGGTCGGGCGAGAGCTTGAGCTGATCGCGGCCGTTGCCGTCGGGTGGCGGTTTGCGCTGATCACGGTCGCCGTCGGGTGGGGTGGCTGGAAGATATCCGGGTGACCGGAGCAGCAGGTGAGCCTGCGAAGCGTCTCTGTAGCGTGGAAGTCGAACTGCTCTCCCAACAACAGGCCCTGGCGCGGCAACAGGTCGACATCGCGTCGATCTTCGCCGAGCATCACGTGGGCCTCGTGCGGCTCGCCCTGATCATGGTCGGTGATCAGGCGACCGCCGAAGACGTCGTGCAGGAGGCGTTCGCGCGTACGCACGCGGGCCGGTCCCGGCTGCGTGACGCGGACAAGGCGCTGGCCTATGTGCGTTCCGCCGTGCTCAACGGGTGCCGGTCCGTGCTGCGCAGACGGGCGACGGTGTTCCGGCGGCCGGTGCCCTACGAGCCGCCGGTCTGGTCGGCCGAGAGCGCCGCGCTGCTGGGCGAGGAGCGGCGCGAGGTCCTGCTCGCCCTGCGTGAGCTGCCGCGCAGGCAACGTGAGGCGCTGACGCTGCGCTACTACTTCGACCTGTCCGACCACGAGATCGCCGAGACGATGGGCGTCAACGCGAGCACGGCCAGGTCCACGATCGCGCGGGGGCTCGCCGCCCTCGGCAGGGCGCTTGGGGAGGAATCATGAACAGCCCGATGGAAGACCGACTCCGTGACGCCCTCACCGAGGCGGGTGCGGCCGTCGACACCGCCACGTTGAAGCCGCTGCGGGCGCCTGAGCGGCGCCGGAGCTGGGTGGACCTCCGGCTGGTGAGCGCGGCCGTGGTGGTGGTGCTCGCGGGGGCCACGACCGCCGTATGGCTGGGCGGGCAAGGAGATGAGCACGGCGCGGTGCTGGCCGGCCCGACCGGCGGTCAGTCCGAGGGGCGGGAGCTGGTGGTCTTCCTCTGCTCGAAGTCGGCCAGCGGGAAGGCACCGCACTGCAAGGGGCAGGACGTCACGGCTGAGCAGACGAAAGCGATCGAGAAGGCGGCGAAGGAGCTGCCCGGCGTCAAGTCGATCTCCTACGTGGACAAAACCAAGGCCTTCGACGGGTTCCGGCGCGATTTCGCGCACAACCGGAAGATACTCGGCGCGGTAGCGGTCGATGACCTGCATGACTCGTTCCAGCTGGGGCTTGAGCGCGGCACGGATCCGACGGCGGTGAAGCAGGCGCTCGTCAAGCTCCCCGGGGTCGAGGACGTCGACCTGGCGTACATTGCCGTTCCCGATCTGTCGTCCGGCCCCGAGGTCAGCGTCTTCCTCTGCGACGACGGCTCGGAGCAGCCCGTATGCGGTGCCGAACGCGCGCCGGGCAGCAGGAAGGTCACGAAGGCGGGCAAAGCAGCCACGACGCCGCAGAGGAACGAGATCGTCGCGCTCCTGCGCGCATCCAAGCAGGTGGAGTCCTTCGTCTTCGAGGACCGGAAGACGGCGTACGAGAACTTCAAGCGCAGCTATGGCGACAACAAGTCGCTGGTCGCCGCCACCAGGGTCGAGGACCTTCCGGAGTCGTACCGGCTGCGGATGAGGTCGGAGAGTGACGACTGGAGCGGGCTGCTCAAGGCCCTGAGACAGCAGCGGGGTGTCGCCTCCGTCCTTGTGCGGCAGTGCGTCGGCGAGGTCTTCGCCTTGACCCGCTACCGGGTCACGGTGCCGGAGAGCAAGGTGTGTGGCTGAGCGGCGGCTGATTCAAGATCAGGCTCGGTGCCCCTCACGTTCAGCGGGTGGACACACGTAGTGTGGCAACGAAGGCCGTAACAACCCCCGAGGCCGTCAGGGAGGCGAGCTCTAGCCCATGGGAATGATCATGGCCGTGAGCTTCACACGCTACGGGAGGCTCTACTACCTCGATCCGGGCGGGCACACCCCCAAGGTCGGCGACAAGGTGCTGGTGCCGACCGATTCGGGCCCCGAGGTGGCGGAGTGTGTGTGGGCGCCGCAGTACACGAGTGAGGACATCGACGGGCTGCCGGTGTGCGAAGGCTTGGCGGGCGAGGAACACCTCTCGCGCGACGAGTCCAACAAACGCCGCAGGGCCGAGGCCCGCAGCGTCTCCAAGAAACTGATCAAACGGCACACGCTGCCGATGAAGGTCGTCGGCATCGACTATCTCGACGCCGACAACGTCTACACCGTCTACTTCTCGGCCCCTCACCGGGTCGACTTCCGGGCCCTGGTCCGCGACCTGGCCCGTAATCTGCGGGCCAGGGTCGAGCTGCGGCAGATCGGCCCCAGGGACGAGGCGCGGCTCCAGGGCGGCATCGGTCCCTGCGGCCGTGACCTGTGCTGCGCCACGTTCCTGAAGGACTTCGAGCCGGTGTCCGTGCGCATGGCCAAGGACCAGGACCTTCCGGTCAACCCGTTGCGCATCGCGGGGGCGTGCGGGCGGCTCATGTGCTGCCTGAAGTACGAGCACCCGTTGTACGTCGAGAGCCGGTACAGAATGCCTCGCACGGGAAGCCGGGTGAGCACGCCCCAGGGCGACGGGACCGTGACGGGGCACAACGTGCCCGCGGACACGGTGACGGTGCGCCTGGACGACGGTGGGAGGCGCTGTGCGTGCCCTTCCGCGTCGGTGTGCTCGCCTCGCATCCAGCACGACACGATGTACGGCGGCGACCGGCGGGAGTCGGCTGCCCAGGAGCCTTCCGACGAGGAGAAGATCTAGTAGTTCATCGCCGGCCGGTGGAGAGCTGATTACGCGTGGGTGCCCGCGCGGTTCCGGGAGACAAGCCGATCAGCAGGTAGATCCCCGGCTGGAGCGGCCGGGCGTCGTACGTTGGGTGCGTCACTTCCGCGTACGACGCGGCCCAGGCCACAGGCTCGACGCCGGACGCGCGGAAGGCCGATGTGCGCGTGCCCGGACCGCGGCCCGTACGGACTCGTCGCCCCGAGCGGCCACAGGGGGTGAGACCTAGATCCCTGGAGAGCCATGAAGAAGCCGGTGGAGCCGAGCGACGGCGTGCCCGCAGTACAGGTGCTGCTCTCACCTGCCAACGTCTGGCGTGCCGGGATCGCCATCGCGGCCGTCGTCGCCGTGGTGTTCTTCGTCCGATTCGTGCTCGTCGATGGCGGGCCGCTGATCGCCATGCTGGTGATGGCGTGGTTCCTCTCACTGGCCATGGAACCCGCCGTGCGCCGCCTTTCGCGGCACATGCCCCGAGGCAGGGCCACACTGCTGGTGATGACGCTGTCCATCCTGGGTTTCGTCATCTTCATCGGGCTGTTCGGCAGCCTGTTCGTGCAGCAGGTCGCGGTGTTGCTGAAGGCGCTGCCCGAAATCGTCGCCGGCGTCGTCGACTGGGTCAACGCCCGTCTCGGCACCCGCTATCAGATCTCCGACATCCTCAAATCCATCAACCTGACCCCGCAGCAGGCGGCCGACTACGCGCAGGGCGCGCTCGGCGGGATACTGGGCCTGCTGGGGACGGTGACCGGAACGGTGTTCAACCTGTTCACCCTGGGGTTGTTGTCGTTCTACTTCTCGGCCGACGGGCCGAGGTTGCGCCGGTGGATCGCGCAGTTGCTGCCCGGCCGGTTCCAGCAGGTCTTCATCAGCGTCTGGGACGTGTCCACGATCAAGACCGGTGGCTACGTCTCCTCCCGGCTCATCCTGGCCGCCATCAGCGGCACCGCCTCGGCCCTGGTGTTCCTGGTGCTGGACATGCCCTCCTGGCTCGCGCTCGGAGCGTGGACGGGGCTGGTCGCCCAGCTCGTGCCCACCATCGGCACCTACATCTCCATCGCCCTGCCGGTGGTGGTGGGACTGGTCTCGTCACGTCCCTGGATCGGCGTGGTCGCGCTGGCCTGGGGTGTTCTGTACCAGCAGGTGGAGAATCTGACGCTGGAGCCGAAGATCAGCTCGCGGGCGGTGGACATCCATCCCGGGGTGTCCTTCGCCGCCGTGATCCTCGGGGCGTCACTGTTCGGCGCGATGGGCGCGCTGCTGGCTGTCCCCGTGATGGCCATGTTGCTTTCGCTGGTCGACACGTTCGCGACACGTCAGGAGTTGCAGGAGGCCGCGGCTGCCGCCGAACCGGCGCCGCCGAAGGGCAAACCTGGGGTAGCGCCTCCGAAGGGCGGGGATGAGCCGCCGCCGTCCAAATGACGTGAACCCTGGCGTGGCGAGAATCGGCTCGGTCAGGCTCGGGGATAGCCGGGGATCTGGCGACGCTGGGTCGCGGTTCCGACCCAGTGGAAAATGTCCAGCAGGACCGCCAGGCCGATCCAGAACCAGTCCCCTCCTCTCAGCCCGACGCCGGGTACGTAGAGGATCACGTACATCAGGGTGGTGAACGGCAGGAAGATCAGGCCGAGCAGGGGCCAGATCCAGGTCTCGAAAGCCGCGCTGACCAGGGCCGGGCGGGCCACCCAGATAATGAAGACGGCGAGTCTCGGAAAAAGTCCGGCAAAAATAGCGAACAAACATGGCATGGCTTTTCGTATCTCCCCATCGCGTCTCGCCGGAAAATGGGCGATTTGGATGATCCCCGCGGTCATGGTTGCTCACCCTTAATAATTGGCATGGAAAACCCCTCGATGTGCCGGGGGTCTGTGCCTGTATGAAATGGAAATCTTTTGCCTCCTCGCGGTGGCCGCCCGATCGGGAAGGGGGGATCACCAGGAGCATGAAGGACGGCCTGGCGCCGATCGATCGCCGTCGGCGTGCGCGTTCGGAGCGACGGCCCGCACCCGGGTGCGTCGCAGGCCACGTCGCCAGAAGAAAGAAAGCCGAATGAGCAACCTCATCGCGATCTCCTATCCGGACGTCGCCACCGCCGTCGCCGTACGGGATCGTCTTTCCGACCTGCAACGGGAGAATCTGATCACGATGGAGGACGTGGCCGTCGTCGAACGCCGGTCCGACGGCACGATCACGCTGCACCAGAGCAGCGGTACGACCGGCATGGAGGCGGACGGCGGAGCGATGACCGACGCCGGTGTCAACGACGCGTTCATGAGTGAACTCGCCGGCACGCTGGAACCCGGCACCGCCGCGCTGTTCGTCCTGGTCGTGCGGAGCATTTCGGACAAGGTCGTTCCGGAGATCCAGTCTTACGGCGGGCATGTCATCCAGACCTCGCTCAGCCGCGAGGAGGAGGCACAACTGCGTGAGTTGTTGGAGGGGGCCGGCGCCCGTTGAACGGGATGCGTTCTGATGCGGTCACGGCTCGGCGGCGCGCGCCCGTCCTGCCGCGAGGGTGACTTCTGAGGACCTTCCATCCATGCCCCGTCTGGCCACCACCAAGAGAGGCCGTTATGGGAAAGGTGCCCGACCCGACCGACGGTCCTCGGCCGCCGACCGACGGTCCCCGGTCACCGGCCGATGGTTCCCGGCCGTCGGCCGACGGCGAGCACAGGGACTACGCCGGTGCCGTCTACGGATCTCTGCTGGCCGCCTCCGTGGTGGCCGGTGCCGCGACGCTCGGCAGGTTCCCGCGGCTGGAAATGATCATTTTGCTGCTGGGGACCAGTGTCGTGTTCTGGGCAGCTCACGTGCACGCCCGCCTGTTCGGCGCCCGTACGGTCTTCAAGGTCACGAGCGTGGCCGAGGTGCGCAAGGCCTGCGCGGAGGAATGGCCGATCGTCACGGCGGCCGTCCCGCCGGCCATCGCCGTGGCCGTCGGCCCGCTGCTGGGTCTCGACCCGCATGGCACCCTTTGGCTGGCGCTCGCGGTCGCGGTGGTGGGGCAGGTCGGTTGGGCGGCCGCGGCGGCTGTGGAGATCGGCGCCTCCCTGCGGGTGGTCCTGGTCACGAGCCTGGTCAACCTGCTGCTCGGGCTGGTCATCGTGGTGCTGAAGGCCGCGTTCCAGCATTGACGGAATCTGACGGAATCATTCGCCTTCGCCGGGAGGGCCGCTGCGAGTCCTGGAGGGCTGCTGTGAGCGTCGAGACGGCCGCTGTGAGCGTCGAGACGGCTGGGCAGCCACGTCGCTGGTGGGGCTGTAGGCGCACTTCCGTTTCGCGGCCGAGCCGGTTTCTGATCGAGGTGGCCATGTGCGGGTGGGTGACGTACCGCGGAGGTGTCGTCCTTGACGGGACCGGCGGCGGGACGGGTGGCCTTCGTCGGCGTGCTGGGGATCGAGCCTCAGGAACGCGACGGCGGGGTGAGCCGTGACCCGCTCCCTTTCGAAGAGCCCTCTGACCCCGTTGGCCCTCGCCCAGTTCATCTGCAGCTTCGCCGGCTCGAACATGAACGTGATGATCAACGACATCGGTGAGGACCTGGACACCACGGTGGAGGGCGTGCAGAGCACGATCACGTTGTTCCTGTTGATCATGGCTGTGCTCATGATCCCTTGCAGCAAGCTGACTGACCGCTGGGGCCGTAAGAGGTGTTTCCTCGCAGGGCTCACCCTGTACGCGATCGGCGCCCTGACCAGCGCGCTCTCGCCGAGCCTGGCCGTGCTGATCCTGGGCAACTCGATCTTCGAGGGGGTCGGGACCGCCTTGCTGATCCCGCCCGTCTACATTCTCGCGACGATGGCGTTCGACGACTTCCAGGCGCGTGCGCGGGCCTTCGGCGTGATCAGCGGACTGGGTGGTGTCGGAGCGGCGGCGGGCCCGCTGATCGGCGGATTCATCGCGACGGCGATCGACTGGCGGGCCGCGTTCGTCTTCCAGGCGGTGGTCGTCATGGTGATCGTCTTTCTCAGCCGCCGGATCGACGACCCGGTGGCGCCGGATCCGACCCGTCCGTTCGACGGCGCCGGGGCGGTCCTGTCGGCGGTCGGCATGTTCTTCGTGGTGTTCGGGATTCTCCAGGCCGGCAGCGACGCCGTACTGATGACGGCGTTCCTCGTTGCCGGAGCCGGCTTCCTGACCTGGTTCTTCCTGCACATCCGCGCCCGGGAACGCGCAGGGAAGGAGCCGCTGCTCACGATGGCGCTGTTCCGGAACCGCACCTCCAATCTGGGGCTCATCACACAGAACATGCAGTGGCTGATCCTCATGGGGACGTCCTTCGTCGTCGCGGTCTTCCTCCAGAAGGTCCGCGGGTACAACGCGATCGAGACGGGGGTCATCTTCACCGCGGCGACCGCGGGAATCCTGGTGGCGTCGCTGGCGGCCGAGCGGCTCACCGGCAGGCACTCCCAGAGAAGCCTGATCTCCGCGGGGTTCATCATGACCGCGGCGGGGATCGGCGTCCTGCTCACCCTGGTCAAGGCGTCGTCGAGGGTCGTCGCCTTCGCGCCGGGGCTGCTGCTGATCGGCCTGGGTGTGGGCGTGATGCTGACCCCGTCGGTCAACGTCGTACAGTCCAGCTTCCCCGAGGAACAACAGGGCGAGATATCCGGGTTGTCGCGCAGCATCTCCAATCTCGGCTCGTCGTTCGGCACGGCGATCGCGGGCACGATCCTGATCTCCGGACTGGCCGAGGGAAACCGGGCGTACGCCCTCGCCATGATCGCCCTCGCGATATTCGCCCTGGTGGGCCTGGCCGCCGCCGTACGGCTCCCCGCCACCCCGGACCGGGACGAAAGGTGAGAGCTACCGCGTGTTCGTCTCGGCGCGGTCGAGTTGCTCGTCGAGGGCGATGGCCGCGGCGATGAGCGCCAGGTGCGTGAACGCCTGCGGGAAGTTGCCGAGCTGCTCGCCCGACGGGCCGATCTCCTCGGCGAACAGGCCGACGTGGTTGGCGTACGTGAGCATCTTGTCGAAGGCGTATCGGGCCTGCTGCAACCGTCCGGCGCGGGCCAGGGCCTCGACGTAGAGGAAACTGCACAGGTTGAACGTTCCCTCCGACCCGCGCAGCCCGTCGGGGGAGGCCGCGGGGTCGTACCGGTAGACGAGGCTGTCGCTGACCAGCTCCTTGTCGATGGCGTCCAGGGTGCTCAGCCAGGCCGGGTCGCGCGGGGAGATGAACCCGACGCGGGGCATGAGCAGCAGCGAGGCGTCCAGCACGTCGGTGCTGTAGTGCTGGACGAACGCCTGCCGCTGGGCGCTCCAGCCGCGGTCGATGATCTGGTTGAAGACGGCGTCGCGTGCTCCCATCCACCGGACGAGGTCGGCGGGACGGGAGTAGGCGGTGGCCATCCGGATGCCACGGTCGAAGGCGACCCAGGTCATCAGGCGGCTGTAGGTGAAGTCCTGGCGTCCGCCCCGGGTCTCCCAGATGCCTTCGTCGGGACGGTCCCAGGTGTCGGCCAGCCAGTCCAGCAGCTCGGCGAAGGACCGCCAGCCGCGGATGCCGCCGATCTCCTGGGCCTGGGCCAAGGCGTCGGCCGCTTCACCGTAGATGTCGAGCTGGAGCTGGTCGGCGGCGGCGTTGCCGGCACGTACCGGCCGGGAGCCCTGGTAACCCTCCAGGTGGTCGAGGATCTCCTCGCTCAGGTGCGGGTCTCCGTCGATCCGGTACATGATCTGCAGCGGCTCACCCGAGGCGCGGCTCGCGCTGAGACGTTCACGCAGCCACGTACGGAAGGCTTGGGCCTCCTCGACGAAGCCGAGGTCGATCAGCGCCCGGACGGACAGCGAGGCGTCGCGGACCCAGGTGTAGCGGTAGTCCCAGTTGCGCTCGCCGCCGATCTGCTCCGGCAGTCCCATGGTGGCGGCGGCGATCGGGGCGCCGGTGGGTGCGTACGTGAGGAGCTTGAGGGTGATCGCCGAACGGTTCACCATGTCGTTCCAACGGCCGCGGTATCGGGACGTACGCAGCCAACCGTGCCAGAAGGCGCGGCAGGCTTCGAAGCTGTCGCGTACCTCGTCGGGGGTCAGACGCGGCGTCGGCAGGCCGCCGTCGCTGTCGCTGGTCAGGACGACCGCGGCAATCTCGCCGGCCTGGAGGGTGAAGTCGGCGACGAGGTCCTCGCCGTCCGGGCGCAGGTCGAGCGGGCCGACGGCCTGAAGGTGGAGGTCCGTGCCGGGGCCCTGGAAGACCGCCGTCCCGTCGTCGTGGAGGACGAGCGTGTGCGGTGCCCGTCCGTAGTCGAAGCGCGGACGGCAGGTGAAGACGAAGGGCAGGCTCCCGCGTACGACCCGGGCGAGCCGCACGAGGCGGTGGCGGCCGGACGGCGTGGCGGAGGTGTCCGGTTCCATGAAGTCGGCGACCTCACCCACCCCGCCGGGAGCCATGAAACGGGTGACGAGGATGGCGGTGTCCGGCAGGTAGAGCTGGCGGACGACCGCCCCCTCGATCCGGTCCACGTCGGCGGCCAACCGGCAGTGCCCTCCGCGCCGGCTGTCGAGGATGGAGGCGAAGAGGCTCGGGGAGTCGAACCGGGGCGTGCACCACCAGTCGATGGTGCCGTTGCCGGAGACGAGCGCGGCGGTCTGCAGGTCTCCGATCATGCCGTGGTCCGCGATCTGCGGGTAGCCGTTCATCGATTCCTCCGTTGTTCGCCGGACATGCCGAGCGACTGCCTCCGGTAGGCCGGCCGAGTGGCCGTCACCGAGGGGACGGAGCAGTCTTTTCAGGCTAACTCCTGGCATAGTGCGACGTCATCTGGGGTGACGACCGCGCCTCTCGTGGTTGGCTGGTGCGGTGCGTGACTACCGCTCGTGGGGGGCCGCCATTAGGCGGCTGATGCCGGGTTCGAGGCGTGCGCCTCGGCGGCGGCGGGTGGCGGTGCCTGGCGGGTCCGGGGGCGTCCGGCCGTGGTCGCGTGGCGTCGTCGCCGGGATGACGGTGGCGGCGCTGCTCCTCGCCGGCGGGTGCGGCCAGGGGGAGAGGGTGGCGCGGGAGGAGCGGGCGGCGCCGGGGCTCGGGTGGTCCGAGTGCGGTGACGGGTTCGAGTGCGCGAGGTTGCGGGTGCCGCTCGACCACGGGGAGCCCGACGGTGAGCAGCTTGAGCTCGCGGTCGTCCGGCTGCCCGCGAGCGGGCAGCGCATCGGCTCGCTGGTGCTGAACCCCGGCGGGCCCGGGGTGTCCGGGGTCGAGTACGCCAGAGCCGCCCGGCTCGTCGTGAGCGAGAGGGTACGGGAGCGGTTCGACGTCGTGGGGTTCGATCCGCGCGGAGTGGGACAATCGGCGCCGGTCAGATGCCTCGACGACGCGCGGCTGGACGCGTTCGTGGCCATGGACACCACGCCCGACACCGCCGCGGAGCGGGCAGAGCTGGAGTCCGCGGCACGGGAGTTCGCGGCGGGCTGCCAGAAGCACGCCGGACGGCTGCTGCCCCACATGGGGACCGCCGACGTGGCCCGCGACCTCGACCTGCTGCGCCAAGCCCTGGGCGACCCGAAGCTGACCTACCTCGGCAAGTCGTACGGCACCTTCCTCGGGGCCGTCTACGCAGACCTGTTCCCCGGCAAGGTACGTGCCCTCGTGCTGGACGGCGCCCTCGATCCGGCCATCTCGCGGGTGCGGGGCAACGTGGAGCAGGCGGCGGCGTTCGAGGAAACGCTGCGCGCGTACGCCGAGGACTGCCTGGGAAGCCGGGAATGCCCGTTCACCAGCCGCGACGCCGACGGGGCGCTGGACGAGCTGGCGACCCTGCTCCGCGGCGCGGACACCCGGCCCTTGGGCGGCGGCGGACGGCCGCTCACCGAGGCGCTGGCCACGCTGGGAATGCTGACGCCTCTCTACGACCGCGCCTCCTGGCCCGAACTCACCGAGGCGCTGCGCCGGGCCCTGAACGGCGACGGCTCGCTCCTCCTCCGCAACGCCGACCAGCTAGCGGGCCGGCTGGACGACGGCACGTACTCCAACCAGCTGGCGGCCAACCTGGCCGTCAACTGCGTCGACGGTCCGTACCCGGCGAGCGCGTCCGCCTTCGCGGCGGAGGCGGCGGCGGCGTCCAGGAAGGCGCCCAGGTTCGGGCCGTACATCATGTGGTCGTCCCTTCCGTGTGCCTTCTGGCCGGTTCGGCCGACTCTCTCGCCGCGTCCCCTCGCCGCCGCCGGTGCTCCGCCGATCCTGGTCGTCGGTACGAGACGCGACCCGGCGACACCGTACGGGTGGGCCCGGGCGCTGGCCGGGGAACTGCGGTCCGGCGTGCTGCTCGGCTACGACGGCGACGGGCACACCGCGTACGCGGGCGGCTCACCGTGCGTGGACGACGCGGTGGACCGATACCTCGTGGAGGGGGTGGTGCCGAGAGATGGCGTGATCTGTCCGGGCATCCGGTGATCGGGAGGAGCAAGAACCCCTCGATCTCCTGTAGACTCCATGAAGCCGTACGGCACGCCGCCTTAGCTCAGTCGGCCAGAGCACTTCACTCGTAATGAAGGGGTCTCGGGTTCGAATCCCGAAGGCGGCTCCAGCGCAGAAGCCCCCCGCGTGATCGCGGGGGGCTTCTGGGTGTCTAAGTGGGTGACCAAGCCTCCCGATCTCATGTCTTGAAGATCCGATCCATGGCCACCGCGCCCTCCTGGAGTACGGGGCGGATCTGCTTGCGGTAGACCAGCTCGGTTACCGCCGTGCTGCTGTGGCCGACCAGCCGGGAGATCTCCTCCAAGGGGGTGCCTTGGTCTGAGAGCAGGGACACGAAGCTGTGCCGCAGCTCTCGGGGCGTCCACTTGTCGGGGTCGGTCTTGGCGATGACCGCGCGGAAAGCGCGCCGCACGTCATGGGAATCGAGAGGTGGGCCCACGGTCGAGGCGAACACGAGCCCGTGTTCCATCCACCGCTTGCCCGCCGCTTCCTTGTCCATCGCCCCTGCTGAGCCCTCTGCGCCTTGAGCGCTTCCACGCAGTGCTGTGGGAGCGCCAGAGTGCGCCGGGACTTTCGGGTCTTGGTGTCCCCGCCAGTTCGGACGGACCGCCACGCGGCCACGTACGGCGGCACGGCCAGGTCAGCGTCGGGGGCGCCCTCCAGGTCCACGTGGTCCCATGTCAGCGCCCGAAGCTCCTCTGTGCGTGCGCCGGTGAGCAGGGCCAGCACCAAATACCCATGCATGCGGGTTCCTTCGGGGGCCTTGAGCACGGCTTCTGCCTGAGCCGGCGTGAGCGCGTTGGACGGTCGGCCCTCCTTGCCGCGCGGGACTGAGCAGAGGTCCACCACGTCGGGGCAACCTCGATCCTGTTCTCGCCAATAGAGGACGGTTTGACCGCGTGTATCGGGAGGAGACGTCGCGCCACAGAGGGCTTGCTGCTCGTCGTGGCGTAGTGACGCACGGTGGTCTGAACGCGTGTCAAGACGGTGAGGATGTTGCCAAATCGCCCTGTTATGGCGTCCTTTAATGTCCTTGTCACGCTCAATGCTGACGTTTGGGTCTAGGGGGTGTTCTTCCGCAGTGCGCTGCAAGCGGCACGTTCCGGATGCGGATCAGCTTCCGCGCGGAGGGGCTGAACATCCGCCGGGGGCGTGGCACGGAACGGGGAACTCTGTTCGCCGCCAATACTGAACTAAAGGAATGAGCCCCAACGGGGTCCACTCATAGGGCATCAAGGAGTGGCGACGCTGTGCGTCGCCACCCGGCCACAAGCCTGGCCCACCAGGCACGCGGCCTGGGAAGGGTAGGGTCGGCAAAGCCGCGCTGAGCTGCACCTTTGTGTCTGGCGCTCGAAGGTCTTGCCGATCCGGCTGGGTGACGAAGTGGGTGACAACGAAGACGTTCGATCATGGACGTCCACGGACTCTGACGGACGGCAAGTCGAACGGACCTGAGTCCACTCGTCGGGCACCCACCCGTTGACCTGGCCGCCGGTCACCTCACGCGCGGCTTCGGAGGGGGAACTGCAGGCGCGACTCTTCCCCTTCCACCAGGATCGAACCGTTGACCAAGGACATCGATGAACAGGTGGACGAGCCGCTTGGGGTGATCCGGGCGACCGATATCCGGTTGAGGGCGCGCCGTAGCCGTTTGTCGGCAACCTTGAAGGGGTGACGACTCCCTCTTCCTCATCTCCTCGCCCCTCTCCTCCGCATGGTCGTCTCCGCAGACGTCGAGTGGTGACGGTGATGGCGGTGGCCGTCTCGGTCACGATGTTGGCCGCCGGGCTGGTCGGGTTCTTCGCCGACCTGTTGTGGGCGTCCGCAGACGTGCTGGACGCGTTGGACAAGCGGGCCAGCGTGATCAGCATGTTCGTCGGCATCGCCGGCCTGCTCGTTGCCGGAGCGGCCCTGCTGGCTCAGCTACGTCCCCCGGCTCCCACCTTGCCCCTTCTGCCTCCGACCCCTTTGGACGAAACGGCCGGGACGCAGCCCCCGCTCGACGCCCGAGCGACCGGTCTCGTAGGGGTGCCGGCGGTCGCGGGGCAATCCGCCCGGCAGGCCCTGCCATCGGTGACCGACGTGCCTGCCGATGGCGTCATCGGCCTGCCTCGCCGGCAATCGATGGTGTTCGTCGGCCGCGGCGAGGAGTTGGAGGCGCTGGGGCAGGGGTTGAAGGACAGACCCGGGGTGGTCACCCGGGCGGTGATAGGACTGGGCGGCATCGGCAAAAGCGAGCTGGCCCTGCACTATGCCACCCGTCACCGCGACGCATACCGGCTGGTGTGGTGGATCGACGCCGAAGGACCGGACAACATCCAGGCGGGGCTGGCCGGGTTGTGCCGGGCCCTGTGCGCGGCGACTGCGGCGACCGCCGCCGCCCAAGTCCCCACCGAGGAGGCCGTCGCCTGGGCACTGGCGTGGCTGGGCGCGCACTCTGACTGGCTGGTGGTGTGGGACAACGTCGAAGACATCGAAGATGTACAGCCATATTTGGGCCGGCTGCACACCGGGCATGTCCTGATCACGAGTCGGCGCGACGTCGGCTGGCAGGAGGTGGCGACCGTGCTGACTTTGGGCGTTCTGCCGCGGGCCGAGGCGGTCAGGCTGTTGTTGGAGATGATCGGCGGTCCGGCTGCGGAGGATGAGAGGCTCGCCGCGGAACTGGCCGAGGAGCTGGGGGATCTGCCACTGGCGCTCAAGCAGGCCGGTGCCTACATCGTCGCGAGCCCCGGCATGGACCTGGCCCGTTACCTGCGCCTGCTGCACACCACCCCCCAGCGGGTCCTCGCCGCCGATTCCGGTCGGCGGCGGGACGCCGACCAGGTCGTCGCCCGCACATGGGCCGTGACCACTGCCCGGATCGCAGAGACCGATCCGCCGGCGATGCGTCTGCTGTGGCTGCTGGCCTGCTACGCGCCTGACCGCCTGCCCTGCCAGGTGCTGTACGGATTGGCGGACACCGACGAGGTGGCCGTCGCCGAGGCGCTGGGGGTGCTGGCCTCGTACAGCATGATCAGCCGATCGGTGGACGGGCAGGAGCTGAGCATCCACCGGCTGGTCCAAGCCGTCACCTGGGCCGAGCTGTCCGACGACGAGCGCGCCAGGGTTCGCGCCACCGCAGCCGGGCTGCTGGAGTCGGCGTTGCCCGCCGATCCGGAGGCCATCTCCTCCTGGCCGCTCTACGCTCGCCTGCTGCCACATGCCCGCGCCGTCCTGGCCCCCGAGTCACCCGCCATGGCCACCGTCATCGCCTACCTGACCGTCAACGGCGACTGGCACACCGCCCGGATCGTGCAACAGCAGCGCGTGACCGCTTTGCAGGACACGCTGGGCCTCGAACACCTGGACACCTTGACCGCCCGCACCAGGCTCGCCTTTTTCACCGCATGGGGAGGTGAACCGGCCGCGGCGCGAGACCAGATCACAGCGCTGCTGCCGGTGATGGAACAAGCGCTGGGCCCGGAGCACCCGGACACGTTGAAAACCCGCGATGACCTCGCTCGCTGGACGGGGAGGGCGGGAGACACGGTCACGGCACGGGACCAGATCACAGCGCTGGTGCCGGTGATGGAGCGAACGCTGGGCCCGGAGCACCCGGACACGTTGAGGGCTCGTGCCAACCTCGCCCACTGGACGGGGACGGCGGGGGACGCGGCCGCGGCGCGAGACCAGTTCGCCGTGCTGGCGTCGGTACGCGAGCGGGTCTTGGGCCCGGAGCACCCCGCCACCGTGGCCGATCACGGCGACCTCGCCTACTGGACCGGGGAAGCAGGGGATGCGACCGCGGCAAGGGAGCAACTCACGACCCTGCTCCCCGTGCTGGACCGGGTACGAGGGCCTGAGCACCCGTACACGTTGATCTACCGGGGTTTCCTCGCCGACTTCACAGGAGAGGCGGGGGACGCGGTCGCCGCACGAGATCAGCTCGCGGTGCTGCTGCCGGTGCGTGAGCGGGTCTCCGGCGTGGAGCACCCCGCCACCCTGACCGTTCGCAGCGATCTCGCCCACTGGACAGGGGTGGCGGGGGATTGCGGCGCGGCACGGGACCAGCTCGCGGTGTTGCTTCCCGTGCTGAACCGCGTGTTGGGCCCCGAGCACTTGGACACTGTGAAGGCCCGCACCAGATTCGTCTCCTGGACGGGCAAGGCCGAAGAACATTCCTGAAGCCTCAGGCCCTTCGAAGCGCCGAAACAGGCCGCGTACTGTTCGTCCAGCGACCGCGTCGCCCGAGCGTGCTGCCAGGGTCAGTTCGAGCGCTCGACGCAGATCTGGTCCAGGATGTCGACGCCGTCGGGGATCTGCTTGAGCGCCTTGTAGGGGATGGCCGTCGCGGCGGCGCGGAGTGACTTCGCGGCGTTCGGCGTCGCGCTGACCACAAGGATCTGGAACACCTTGTGGGCGTCTCCCGCCGCACCTATGGACGGGATCTTGATGGTCCAGTTGCCGTTCGGGCTCTGGGGATTCGCCACTGAGCCGGCGTACAGGCTGTTGTCGGAGGGCTGGGTGATCTCCCAGAGAACCGAACCGTAGGCCATCTTCGCGGTTCCCGAGAAGGCGAACTCCTTGCCCTTCTTCACTGTGGCGCAGGCGCCGTCCTTGATCAGCGGTTGGGTGATGGCCGCCGTACTGATGTTCCGGTCTTCCCGTTCGTTGGCCATGCGGGCCTCATTGGCTGACCATATGGCGGAACCCGCGCTGATGATGGTGCACACCAGGATCAAGGCCATGTTCAACGACGTGAACCTGCCGGTCGCCTGATTCTGCCCCTCTCCGGCGCGCGGCGGATCCGGGTCGCCGGCAGCACGATCGAATCCGGCCCACGTCCTCAAAAGGCGCATCAATCGGACGGTTCGCTGCTGGGCGTCAACCGGTGATTTCGTCCCTGTCATATGGCCCCCTACAGGTACACATTCGGCTGCTTTCGAAATGGTCTTCGTGCAGTCGCATTATGGTCTTTGCTCGGCATGGTTCGGGGCGTTCGTCACGAACGATAAGGCCGACATCATGCCGTGCGCGATCCCCATTGCGCAGCGGGTGGCCGATTCGCGCAAGCAGTTGGGCGCCTATGTGCCGGTTATCCGGCCGACCGCAGAGTTTTGACGGGGTGGACTCCGTACTTCTTGCTGTAGGCGGTGGCGAATCTCCCCATATGGGTGAAACCCCAGCGATGCGCTACTTCGGTGACGCTGGTGCGGGGCGGGTCTGACGCGACAAGATCCGCGTGTACGCGCTCCAGGCGCAGGTCTCGCAGGTAGGCCATCGGTGACACGTCGACGTGCGTGTGGAATGCCGCTTGGAGCGTACGGATACTGACGCCTGCGATTTCGGCGAGCCCCGCGGCGGTGAACGGAGTCTCCGGTGAGGCCCGCATCGCTTCGATGGCCCGTTTGAGCGCCGGAGGCCGGCACGGCGATCGGGGGCTGAGCAGTTCCTCCCGGTAGCGGTGATCTGCCGATGCCAGCAAGTGGGTGAGCATGCTGTGCCAGAGCGGGGCGCTGATGATCTCCTGCCTCGTCAGGGGATCCTTGTGCCCGATCTGCCCGGCGAGCATGGACGCCAGGTCCCGCAGAACTCGCCCGTAGCCGTGGGTCAGGTCCATCGAGGGGGCGAGATCGATCGGTGAGCGAATGGGCCTTTGCAGGAGGCGTTCCAGTTCCGCCTCCAGTGCGGCACGTCTGATCTTGATGCACAGGATGCGGCTGCGTGCGCTCCAGCGGCTCAGTTGCACATCCCCGGTCGGCCCGTACAAGACGGCACGGTTGGGGGTTGCCGTGATCTCATTTCCCAAATTCCGGGAGTCCAGGTAACCCGACAGCGGAATGTTGATGTGATAGAAATCCCGAAGCTCGGCGAAGTCCATCTTGATGTCCGCGTCGAACCGGCAGTCTCCGATCAGGATCGGCCCGAGCTGCATGGCGTCTATCGACATCCTGAATTGATCGGCTCCGCCAAGAATATCCATGCGAAGCGGATAGTACGTCTGGGTGCCCTGCTCGCTGGCCTCGTCAGGGTCGAGGGTGCGAGTGCTGAATCGCCAAGGCAGTGATGGGACTGCCGGGGCATCCGAGTTCGCCATGCTGCCGCCATGACACTAGGGCCACTGATCAATTCAAAATGCTAACATGTGCGCCGCATTCGCACTCTTCGATGTGAGGACGAAAAGGTCACCGAGCATGTGCGGATCGTCGGTCGGCGGCGGCGGCGCGATCAGAACATGGGCACGTACGCCCACACCCGCATCCCGGTCGGCTGCCATGGCGTACGGGAGTGCTTTTCCGAGGGGTAGGCGACTGTATACGGAAGGTGATTGATCGGCCACGGTGAGTTGCGACATGGTGCTCTAGCCCCGATCATCTCACCCGGAGGGTCCCATGCTGCTTGTTCACCGCCTTCTGTCCGGAGCCGTCCTCGTCGCCACCGTCAGCGCGGGGCTCGCGCTGCCTGCCGCGGCCTCCGCACCGCGGCCGATGTGCCTCGACGTCACCAACAACCGCGGCAACGGCATCGACCTCTATCAGTGGGAGTGCCAGAGCAACAACAACAACCAGGTGTTCGTGATCGACGCGGGTCAGATCAAGATCAAGGACACGCTGGGGTCGGCGCGGCCGATGTGTGTGGACGTCACGAACGATCGGGGCAACGGCGTCAGGATCTATCAGTGGGAATGCCAGAGCAACAACAACAACCAGGTGTTCGTGATCGACGCGGGTCAGATCAAGATCAAGGACACGCTGGGGTCGGCACGGCCGATGTGTGTGGACGTCACGAACAATCGAGGCAACGGGGTCAAGATCTATCAGTGGGAGTGCCAGGGCGGTAACAACAACCAGAAGTTCGTGATCGACGCTGGGCAGATCAAGATCAAGGACACTCTGGTCTGAGCAAAGAGGGTCGGTGACGGGGGCCGGGTCCGAGGTGTCGGGCCCGGCCCCCGTTCGTGTCTCCAGGCCCCAGGTCCGGTGGGGTGGGTCAGGGGGTGAAGTCGTGGATCAGCTTGATGAAGTCGGCCGGGCGTTCGGAGCCGGAGACGTGGCCGGTGTCCAGCTCGACGTACGTGCTGCCCGGGATGGCGGCGTGGATCGCGCGGGCGTTCTCCACCGGGACGAGCGCGTCGCGGGTGGCGCCGACGACCAGCGTGGGGGCCTCGACGCGGGGCAGCAGGTGGCGGATGTCCACGCGGCGGTCGAGGTCGATCTGGCGCAGGCGGTTGGGATTCGGCTGGAAGTACGTGCCGAGTTGCTCAAGCTCGTCCGGGGTGAGGGAGTTGAGGTGGCGGCGGCTGAAGCCGGTCAGCATGGCGAAGCGGGCGAACGCGTCCGGGGTCTGCGCCAGGCTCAGCCAGACGTCCAGGGCGGTGCGCAGGTAGGCGTCCTCGCCGTCGGCCCAGCCTGAGATGGGGATCAGGCGGCGGACCAGTTCGGGGCGGGTGGCGGCGAGCGACAACACGACCACCGCGCCCAGCGAGAAGCCCACCAGGTCCACCGGCGCCTTCCCGGAGTCCTCGATGACGGCCGCGAGCTGCCGGGTCAGGTCCTCGATGGTCAGCGGGCCGCCGTCGTCCTCGGCCAGGTCGCTGCCGCCGAGGTCGGGCAGGATCACGGTGTTGCGGCCGGTGAAGTGCCCGGTCGTGTCGTCCCAGGTCGTGGATCCCGGTCCGGTGCCGTGCACGAGCACCAGGCCGGGGCCGTCGCCGGCGGTTCGGTAGGCGACGCGGGTTCCGGAGACGGTGAGGTGTCGTGTCATGAGCGTCACCGTGCCAGGCCGGGCGGCTGATGAGGAGCGGACCGGATTCCCTAGGACAAGCAGTCCTAGACTGCGATATTTCGGGATATTGCAGTATGGGGGCCATGAATCGTGAGGAGCTCGCCGATTTCCTGCGCCGCTCCCGGGAGCGGCTGCTGCCCGGCGAAGTGGGGCTGCCCTCCGGGCCGCGCCGCCGTACTCCTGGACTGCGGCGGGAGGAGGTCGCCCTGCTCGCGGGCATGTCGGCCGACTACCTGATGCGGCTGGAGCAGGCACGCAGCCCGCAGCCGTCCACACAACTGCTGGGCGCGCTGGCACGGGCGCTGCGGCTGACCCGCGACGAACGCGACCACCTCCACCTGCTCGCCGGGCACCGGCCCCCGGCCGGGCCGCGTGCGGGCGAGTACGTCAAGCCGGGCCTGCTCTACCTGCTCGACCGCCTGGACGGCACGCCCGCGCAACTGCTGAGCGACCTGGGCGACGTACTGGCGCAGAACGCGATGGCCGAGGCGCTGTTCGGCTGCCACTGCACGGTCGAGGAGCCCGACCGCAACATCGTCTGGCGCTGGTTCACCGACCCGTTCAGGCGGGCGGCGTACCCGGAGGAGGAGCAAGCCGAGCACGCCCGCGTGCACGTGGCCGACCTGCGCGCGGCGGTGGCCCGCCGCGGCGACGACGAGCCGGCCCGCGCGCTCGTCCGGGGGCGGCGGCGGGCCAGCCCCGAGTTCGCCGCGCTGTGGGAACGCCACGAGGTCGCGGTACGCCGCAGCAGCCGCATGCGCGTGCTGCACCCGGCCATCGGCGCCATGGAGTTCGACTACGAGGCGCTGCTCGCGCCGGCCGAGGACCAGCGGCTGCTGATCTTCACGCCGCCGCCGGGGTCGAAGACGTTCGAGGCGCTGGAGTTGCTGCGGGTGGTCGGGCCGGAGACCGCGCACCGCAGCCACCGATAGGTGTCAGCGGCCACGTCAGGACGGTGGCGGTCCGGCGTCAGGGCGGTCGGCGATGGTTGGTCACATCACCGGTTCCGCTCCTTGCGGACCGAAAGCCCGCAAGGCCCTGAAAGGCATTTGAATCATGACGAACGACAGCGTTTCCGTGGACAACAAGGCCGTCGCCGAGCAGGACCGTCCGGAGCTGCAGAAGATCATCCAGGAGATCGTGCACTCCGGTTTCGTCGGGGCGCAGTTGCGGGTGAACGACGAGCGCGGCGAGTGGGTCGGCAGCGCCGGGGTGCGTGAGCTGGGCGGGAGCGACGAGCCGCCGACGGACGGGCGGTTCAGGGTGGGCAGCGTCACCAAGACCTTCACCGCGGCCCTCGCCCTGCGGCTCGTGGCCGACGGCGTGATCGGGCTGGACGACGTGGTGGCCGACAGCCTGACCGAGTTCGGCCTGGACCCGCGGATCACCGTGCGCATGCTGCTCCAGCACACCAGTGGCGTGTTCAACTTCACCGGCGAGTACTTCGAGGACGGTACGGTCGTGCCGGGCATCGCCTGGTCGGGCAAGGAGTGGGTGGACAACCGGTTCAGGACCTACCTGCCGGAGGAGCTGGTACGGCTCGCGCTCTCCAAGCCCGCCCGCTTCGAGCCCGGTACGGACTGGAGCTACTCCAACACCAACTACGTGCTGGTCAAGCTGCTGATCGAGAAGGTCACCGGCCATTCGCTGGCCGACGAGATGCAGCGCCGCGTCCTCGGGCCGCTCGGGTTGTCGGACACCGTCGTGCCGGGCACCTCGACCGACATCGCCGGGCCGCACGCCCACGCCTACTACCGCTACGAGGAGGCCGGCCAGGAGCGGACGGTCGACGTCACCCGCCAGAACCCGTCCTGGATCTCCACCGGCGGCGACATGATCTCCTCGACCCGGGACCTCCACACGTTCCTCTCCGCGCTGCTCGGCGGCCGGCTCCTGCCGGCCCCGCTGCTGGCCGAGATGCTCGACGCGCACCCCAAGGTCGGCTACGGCCTGGGCGTGTTCGTGCAGGACGCCGACCCCGAGCTCGGCACGATCATCACCCACAACGGCGGCATCTCGGGCTCCGCGGCGCTGCTGTACGGCACCCCCGACGGCACCACCACCCTGACCGCCTCGCTGACGTACGTGGACGACGCCGCGATGTCCCAGGCGGAGGCGTTCCAGAAGGTCACGCAGGACCTGGTCAAGGCGGTGTTCGGCGACGGCCGCGGCCGGTAGGCGGCAGCGGGCCGCCCCGGCACTCCGATGATCGATTGTCCGGTTGCGGACACGGGGCTGGACCTCTCTGGCACCAGGCGTATTCCTGGAGGGTCGAGTGCCTCTGAGTCGGAGGATCGGCGGGCGGCGGCAGCACCAGAGCTCCTTTGAGGGGGACACGTGGCCAGGGGCGAATACCTACCGGATTACGAGAAGCTGTTCGACGTCGAGCTGGACTACAAGCAAGAGGACGAGGCCCGGACGGTGTACTCGCCGGGCGCCTATCTCACGGATCTGCTGGGGCTCATGGAGAGCGTCTTCCAGCAACCGTCCCTGCTCGCCCAGGACCGCCGGCCCGATCTGAAGAAGATCCTGCTCGACGCCGAGAACACGTTCACGGAATCGCCGTATCTCGACGTCGTCGTCGAGGTGCTGGAGAAGCTCGTCGGGCAGGATCCGTACGAGCTGATGCTCGGGCTGACCTTCCCGTTCTCGATGCCGTTCTCGCTGGGCGAGGAGCGGTTCAGGAACCACCTGGGCCGGCTGAGACTGGGCCCGGACGAGCTCTACCGGCTCTTCGCCCCGGACGCCGACGCCGGCACGGTGGCCCGGCTGTACCTCGGCCTGTCGCGCGAGGACGTCACGAACGCCACGACGGCCGCGACCAGCGAGACGCAGATCAAGGGCCTGTACGGGCTGGCCGAGCGGGAACGGCTGAACGTGCTGGAGAACGTCGAGCGGTTCCGGCGGGCCGCCGGGGTGACCGCGCTGGAGCTGCGCGAACTGCTCGTGCAGGCGGAGGATCCGGACCGGCCGCCGGCGAAGTTCTTCGTCAACCTCGGCGGCGACCCGGTGACGATGTCCGAGGACGGCGTCACGCTGGGGACCATGGCCGGCGGCAAGCCGGGGCCGGTCCCGCCGTACTGGTTCGACCGCGTCAGCAGGCTCGTACGGCTGGCCCGCCGGACCGGGTTGAGCACCACCGACCTCGACCGCGTGCTGACCGTCTGCTGCGGCGGCACCCTGAACGCGGCCGCGCTGCGGACCCTCGCGGTGGTCGTCCACCTGACCCGCGGCTACGACCTGACCGTGGACGGCGTGTGCGGGCTGGTCGTGCCCATCAGGCCGGCCGACTTCGAGGACCTGCCGCCGGTCTCCGGCGACCTCCTGGCCGCCCACAACAAGGAGTACAGGCGCAGGCTGGCACGCTCCATCGAGACGGCCGAGAGCGACATCGTCGAGGTCGTCCGCCGCTACCGGGAACGTTACAACGCTCTTGAGCCGAGCCCGTTCGACCGGGGGGAGATCGGGTTGCCCGCGATCGCGCTGCTCCAGCGCGCGGGCCGGTTCGTCTCGACGCTCGGGATCTCCGTCGGTGAGCTGTTCGACCTGATGGAGATCCTGGAGAGCGATCCGTCGGTGTCGCGGTACTCCACGTTCTCCGTCCTGGGCGGGGTCGAGGCGGGCACCGGGGACTGCTACCGGATCCTGGAGGGGGCGGACCCGGGCTCCAGCCTGTGGCTGGCGCAGACGTTGCGGGCGGTGGCGAGCTGGACGCAGGCCGCCGGGTTCGACACCCGGGAGCTGGTCGAGATCCTGGGCGGCCGGTCGGCCACCCGCGACGACGCGGACCAGGTCGCCGTGCTGGAGAGCCTCAACCAGCGTTTCGAGACGGTCGCCCGCGCGCCCGGCATGTTCGCCGGTGAGCGGTTCGGGGAGCGGGCCGCCCAGGTCGTGCACGACATCGTGGGCAGCCACGAGCACGGTGTCGTCTCGGCGCGGGACGACCGGCTGCTCCGGCTCGACCCGGCGCAGGCCGCCGCGGCGGCGTACGACGCGGTGACCGGGCTCGGGATGATCGTCGCCGACGACTTCGCCGGGCTCGGGCTCGGCGAGCGCATGGCCGGGAAGATCTACGCCCAGCTCGTCTTCTGCGGGCGGCTGCGGGCCGACGGCCGGCTCGTCACCGAGGGCATGCCGGTGAGCGACCACGGGCTGCGGCTGGAGCGGGACTTCGAGTCGTTCAGGGAGCCGCTGTTCAAGCTGATCAACAGCGTGTCGAACGGCACGTCGTCGTTCTACCCGTCGGACCTGGCCACGCTCGGCGGCCTGACCGAGGAGCAGCAGGCCGAGCTGTACGACAACCTGATCTACCACGGCTACGTCGACACCGACGGCGCGGTCACCTCGCCCGGCTTCTTCGCCGACGAGGAGAACGTGGGCCGCCTCCTGGTGAACGCCGGCCTGACCGACGTCGCCCCGGCCGTCCTGGACGAGCTGCGCGCCCGGATCGAGCAGTTCCGGCGGGAGCCGCTCGCGCTCGACCCGGAGATCTTCGCCGAGCGCCGGCTGAACGCCCCCAGGCTGGCCGAGAGCCTGCGTTTCAACGGCTACCTCGACGCGAACGGGAACTACCTGGACAAGGTGGCGCTGTCCGCGCTCACGGTCGGCGACTTCGCGCTCGCGATGGAGTTCTACCCGCACCGGCGCTTCATCCTCGACGCGATGAAGCAGCAGATCGCCGTGCTGGAGGAGGAGCTGCACACCTTCACCGCCGACGACTTCACGACGGTCGCCGACGAGGCGGTCGCGCAGCGGGTGATGGACGCGCTCGACGGCGTCCACCTGAGCGGCGGCCGGGTGGTGGCCGATCTGGACGACCTGACGCTGGGCGACGGGTTCACCGCGGCGGAGACGTCCGTGGTGGCGGGCCGGATCGCCGAGTGCGTACGGGACGAGCAGCCGTACCGGCTGGACATGGAGGCGCTCGGGGAGCTCGGGTTCGACGAGGACGAGCGGACGCGGGTGGCCGCGATGCTCGTCGCGGCCGGGCACCTCGACGGCGCGCTCGCGGTGCGCCGCGAGGCCCTCGACTACTTCCGCAACGTCGGGAACGCGCTGGAGTTCGCCCTGCCCGGCCTGGAGGACTTCGCCAAGGACGTCTTCTTCCTGCTGCACCCGGTGGCGGTGCGGATCGCGGAGGCGGTCGGCGAGATCACCGGCGCGCTGGAGAGCGGCGCGCGGGCGCAGGAGACGGCGCTGACCTCGGTGCTCGCCGACGGGTTCGGCGTGCCGCAGGCGACGGTCGCGGCCATCTGCGCCGGGGTGGCGGGCAGCCTGCCCGAGGCGCTGGACGTGCTGGTCCCGCCCGTCCTCGCGGCGGGGGACGAGAGCGGCGAGATCACCGCCGTGCCCGCGGACCCGCACCTGCGGGCCGCCTACCGGCGCGTACGGCGCTTCGCGGCGCTGGCCGGCAAGCTCGGCATGGACCCCACCGAGGTCGCGGTCGCGTTCCAGGACCAGGACCTGACCGGCAAGTACCCCGAGCCGCTGGCGCTGCCGCCGAACGTCGAGACCGTCGACGCCGTGCTCAGGAGCGGTGACGGGAACATCTACCTGTTCGCCCCCGGCGGCTACTGGGTGTACTCGGGGGCCACGTACGCGCTGGCCGACCCGCGGCCGAAGTCGCTGATCGACCTGTCGCCCAGGTTCGCCGGGCTGACCGGCGTGGACGCCGCGTTCGCGCACCCCGGCGGCGCCGAGTGGATCGTCGGCCGCGGTCTCGACGGCGCCTCGCACCTGTACGTCAAGGAGCCCGGCAGCATCCGCTGGGCCCCGCGCGACCAGGTGTGGGGCAAGGTCAGGAACAACTTCGACGCCCCGAAGCGGATCGACAGCGCGTACGTGGACGAGGACGGCAGGACCTACCTGTTCTGCGGTGACCAGTACGTGCGCTACTCGGGCTCCGACTACTCCGCCGTGGACGAGGGCTACCCGCGCGGCGTCGGCGAGTGGTGGCAGGCGGAGGGCCACGACGCGCCGCTGCCCCCGGCGTTCGGCGCCTCGCTGGACGCGGCCTTCCAGGACGTGGACGGCCGTACGCATCTGTTCACCGGCGGACGTTACCTGGACGTGGGCCGGGGCGAGTCGCCGGTCTCCGCCCGCTGGGGACGTATCCGCAACACCTTCGACGGCGCCGAGCGCCTGGACAGCGCGTTCGTCGCCCGGGACGGCCGGGCCTACCTGCTGCGCGGCAACCAGACGGTCGCCTACTCCGACAGCCTGGAGAACGACGGCGTACGGGTGGACGACGGTTACCCGCTGCGGATCGAGTCCCGTTTCCCCGGCCTGCCCGGCGAGTTCGAGACCGGGATCGAGGCGGCCTTCACCGACTCCGGCGGGCTCGTCCACCTGTTCAAGGACGGCCGGACGATCGCCGCGGGCGAGTCCGGCGTGGGCCTGCCCGAGCCGACCGCCGACCGCTGGGGGCGGGTCGCCGAGGTGCTGCCCGGCGGGGTGGTGGACGCGGCACTGGCCGGGCTGGACGGGCGCACGTACCTGTTCAGCGGCGAGCGGTACATCAGGTACTCCGGCGCCGACTACTCGGTCGTGGACCTGGGCTACCCGCGCCGCATCGCCGGCGACTGGGGCGGGCTGCGCCGGGTGAACGCCTCCTTCGTCCTGGACGGCAAGACGTACCTGTTCGGGGTCGGCGGGCGGCTGTTCGACCTGCCTCTGGCGCAGGCGCCCGAGCTGGACGCGGGCCGGTTGTCGCCCGCGCTGCGCCGCCGGTTCCTGGAGCACGGCCTGTCCTTCGCCGAGGGCGCCAGAGTGCGCGGCGCCTCCCCGGAGTGGCACGTGAGCACCGAGCAGGGCGTCGGGGTCACCCTCAGGAGCGACCCGCTCCAGATCGAGGTGCACGCGGACGGCGGCGACTTCTACGTCCGCTACGCCACCAGGGACTACACCACGCCCGACGCCGGCTATCCCAAGCCGGTCTCCGACAACTGGTGGAACCTGCCGGCCACGCTGGTGGCCGACCCGGACTTCACGGTGATCGACGCCGTGTTCACCGGGGCGGACGGGCAGACGTACCTGTTCTCCGGTGAGCGGTTCGTCGTGTTCGACAGCAGGCACCGCTGGTGGTCGGAGCCCCGTACGCTCGCCGGGCACTGGGACAGCCTGCCGTTCAGGCAGGTGGACGCGGCCTTCGTCGGCAAGGACGGCCGCACGTACGTCTTCTCCGGCGACCAGTACGTCCGCTACCTGGGCGACGACCTCACCCACGTCCAGGACGGCTACCCCCAGGCCCTGTCCGCGCTCTCCCGGGAGCCGAGGCTGGCGCACCTGGACGTCAGGCTGGACGCCGTGGACGCGGCCTTCGCCGACCGCCGCAACGTCTACCTGTTCCGCGGCACGAGCTGTCACGTCGTCTCCGACACCCTCCACCGCCGTTACGACGACCTGGCGATCGACGGCGTGACCTGCGCCTTCGTCGAGGACGGCGCGGTGCTCACGCAGGACGCCGGCGGCTGGAGCAGGCGTCCGGCGCTCGAAGGGCCGCAGGCCGCCCCGGCGCGGGTCAGGCCGCGGTTGTTGCGGGCGGTGCCGGAGGAGTTCAGGACGGGGCTCGACGCGGTGCTGAGCGGCGCGGACGGGAACACGTACCTGTTCAAGGGGGCGTCGTGCTTCAACACGCGGCTGAACAGGGACTATCCGCTCACGGAGGAGTGGGGACGCCCCCGTAACACGATTTATCAGGACAACGCGGTGGATGCGGCGTTCGTTGGGCGGGACGGGAAGACGTACCTGTTCAGCGGCGACCAGTTCGTCGTCTACACCGACGTCGACTCCACCATCGACGGCGAGCCGCGCCCGATCGCCGACCACTGGGGCGGCCTGGACAACGTCGTGCTCGCCTACGTACGGGCCGGGAAGACCTACCTGTTCGAACGGCCGGACGGCGACGGCAACCTGCGTCACGTCGTCTACTCGGGCGCCGACTATACCCGGCCCGACGACGGCTACGCCGGGCTGGCCGACGAGAGCTTCTGGGACGTGCCCGAGTCCTACCGCGTGCCCGGCCGCACCAGGCCGGACGCGGTGCTGTTCGAGGGCGACACCATGCTCCTGCTGTTCGGCGAGCGCTGCGTGCGGTTCGACGAGACGACCCGCGAATGGTCCTACCCGCGGCCGTCGGAGCGGATCTGGCGCGGTTTCGGGCGCGGCCTGGAGCCCGGCGACACCCTGCGCACGGCCTTCACCGCGCCGGACGGGTCCACGTACTTCTTCTTCGCCGAGCAGTACGCCAGGTTCGCCGACCGGGCCTTCGGGTCGCTTGCCGCCATCCGTGAGCGGTGGGGCAGGTCGCCCAACCCGTTCGTCGCCGACGGCGCCGGCGCCCGCGTGGACGCCGCCTTCGTGCACAGGGGCGAGACGACGTACCTGTTCTCGGGCGACCACTATGTCCGTTACACCGGCTCGGAGTACCGCTACATCGACCCGGGCTACCCGAAGAAGATCATCGGCAACCTGCGGCACGAGGAGGCGTTCGCCAACCTGCCCGAGTCGTTCGACGACGCCATGCAGGACCGGGCCGGGTCGCGGATGATCGACGCCGTCGTCGCCAACGACCGCACGGTCTACGTCCTCGCCGGCGGCTCCTGCCACGTCGTCTCCCGCGCGGCGACCGGTGTCGTGGACCTGGCCGCGCTCGGCCGGGTCAGGAACACCATCACAGAACGGGAGAAGGTGGACGCGACCCTGGTCAAGGGCCCGCACACGTACCTGTTCTCCGGCGACCAGTACGTGCGCTACACCGGCACCGAGTACGAGTTCGCCGACGACGGCCATCCGCGCACGATCGAGGCCATGCCGCCGTACGAGCTGGGTGTCCAGTCCTGGCCCGAGGCGTTCGCGGACGGTCTCGACGCGGCCTTCCGCACGGCGGGCGGCACGACGTACCTGTTCAAGGGCACGCAGTACCTGCGCGCCGACGGCACGTCGGCGGCCCGGCCGATCACCGACCAGTGGGGCAAGGTGCGCAACGCCTTCACCGAGGGCGCGGCCGTGGACGCCGCCTTCGCCGCGCCCACCGGCGAGCTGTACGCCTTCAGGTCCGGCCAGTACGTGCGCTACCGTCCGGGCGAGCTGGAGTACGTCGAGCAGGGCTACCCGCGTACGGTCAAGGACGACTGGGGCGACCTGCCCGACCGCTTCGAGACCGGCCCCGACGGCGCGTTCGTCTTCGAGGGCCGCACCTACCTGTGCCAGGGCCCGGAGTACGTGCGCTACTCCGGCGGCTACCACGCCGTGGACCGCACCTTCCCCCAGCGCTTCGCCCACCGCTGGTCCGACACGGCCGAGTACCGGCTGAGCGACGTGCACACGATCACCAGGTTCGTCGACCTCGTCCGGGCGCGGCCCGACGGGCTGGCTGCGTTCCTGCTGGACGGCCCGGCCTCGGTCGAGGACCCGTACCGGTACCTGGCCGACCTGTTCGGCTGGGACCTCGACGAGGTCAGGTGGGCCAGGCGCAACGCGGCGCTGCTCACGCCCGTCACCTCCGAGGAGGACCGTTTCGAGGTCGAGTTCCTGCTCCGGCTGGTGGACCTGTTCGCCGTCACCGACCGGCTGGGCGGCGCGCCGTCCACGCTGTACGCCGACGTCTGGCGGAACGCGTTCGGCGGCGACCTCGACGCGGCCTGCACGGCCCTGTACGGCCTCATCGAGCGCCTGCACGCCCCGGAGGAGTGGACGGCGCTGTCGGCGACGATCCACGACGAGATCAACGTGCTCAAGCGCGACGCGCTGGTCGCGGCTGCGGTCGGCGCCGGCGTCCCGCAGGAGCTCTACGACCGTTTCCTGATCGACGTGGAGATGGGCGGCGAGGGCCGTACCTCGCGGGTGCGCGAGGCCATCGCGGCGGCGCAGCTCTACCTGCACCGCTACCTGCTCGACCTGGAGCCGGTCACCCTCCACGACGGCGACGAGCCGGACGGGCTCAGGCAGCGGGTGAAGACCTGGTGGGCCTGGATGCGGAACTACCGCGTCTGGGAGGCCAACAGGAAGGTCTTCCTCTACCCGGAGAACTACCTGCGCCCCGAGCTGCGGACCGCGAAGACCCCGGCCTTCGAGGCCCTGGAGGACGACCTGCTCCAGGGCGAGATCACGAGGGACAAGGTCGAGCAGGCGTACAAGCGTTACCTCGACGAGTACACCGAGGTCTCCAGGCTCGCCATCGCCGGCGGCTACGTCTACGCCGAGGACGGCGCGGACGAGGGTGTGCGGCGGCTGGTCATGTTCGGCAGGACCAGGACCGAGCCGCGGCGCTACTACTGCCGCGAGGCCGAGTTCAGGGACGGCGCGAAGTTGTCGGCCACCTGGGAGCCGTGGCTCAAGGCGGACGTGCAGATCGAGTCCGAGCGGGTGTACCCGGTGCACGCGTTCGGCCGGGTGTTCGTGTTCTGGCCGGTCGTCGAGACGGTCGCGCCGGAGGACCCGTCCGGGACGAAGATCACTGCCACCCGTACCGGCGACACCCAGGAGGTCACCGCGCCGCCGCCGGCGCACCGGGTGCGGATCTCCTACTCCTTCCGCAACCTCAACCACGAGTGGGTGGCCGCGCAGGTGCTCCCGGTGGAGGAGCGGCGGGACGCGCCGATCAGCGACGTGCGCCTGTACGTCCAGGCGTCGGCCACCGTGCCCGGCGAGGGCTCCGGCGCGCACGACTCGATCGTGATCACCTGCTTCTACAAGGTGGACGGCGAGGAGGCCCACTCCTCCTTCGCGCTCACCCCCGAGCTGTACGCCGTCCGCGCCGAGGGCGTGCCCGAGCCGCTGCGCGCGACCAGGCTGAATCAGATCTTCGACGATCCGATCGACGAGTCCAGGGTCGTGCGGTTCACGATGCCGGCGCACGAAGAGCTCGAGATCGGCGCGTGGCTGAGCGTGGACCACAAGGGCGGCAGCTTCCTGTGCCGTCCGGTCAGCCCGCCCGGCGGCAAGGACAAACTCCTGTCACTCAGTACGAACACCGACAGGCTGCCCACCGGCTGGAACCCGATCGACGCCGCGGTGGAGCTGCCCGGCGGCACCCGGTACTTCTTCAACAACGCGGGCCGCTTCTACGTCGAGCTCGCCGCGGACCGCCCCGACGCCAGCCGCCTGAGCCGGCTGCCGATCGCCGGCCAGTGGGGGCACGTGCCCACCCCGCTGTACCAGTCGGGCGTCGTGGACGCGGTGCTGGTGCGCGGCGGGCAGACGTACCTGTTCGCCGGTCCGGAGTACTACCGCTACTCGGGCTCGCCGTTCGGGCTGCTCGACGAGGGCTACCCGAAGCAGCTCGCGACCAACGAGGAACGCCTGCCCAAGTGGCCCAAGGTGGACGCGGCCGGGTCGCTGCCCGGCGACAAGGAGTACTTCTTCTCCCGCGAGCTCGGCTACGTCGACTCCGACTCGCTCGACGCGCCGCGCAAGCTCCCCTGGACGCTGCCCGGCGGGGCCAAGGTGGACGCGATCCTGCTGCGGGACAAGGCGTTCGTCTTCTCCGGCGACCAGTACTTCCGCTTCTCCCTCGACGGCGGCCTGGACAAGGGCTACCCGCGCCCCCTGGCCAAGAACACCGACGGCCTGCCGCAGTCCGGCCGGGTCGGCGCCGCCTTCGTGTACGGCGACGGCGCCTACTTCTTCGACAACACGACCAGGACGTACGTCTCCATCACCTCGAAGGACCGCAAGGAGTACGTCCAGAGCGACCCGTCGCCGACCAGGAACCTGGGCAGGGCCGGGACGCTGGTCTCCCGGCAGGGCGTGGACGCGGCCTACGTCGCCGACGGCCGGCTGTACCTCGCCAAGGGCACGGAGTACGTGCGCTACACGCTGACCGGCGACACGATCCCCGACCTGGTCGACCGCGGCTACCCCAAGCCCATGGACCAGACCGTCCGGGCCGTGTTCACCCGCGCCGGCCGCCGGTACGTCTTCTCCGGCACCGACTACGCCCTCCTGGAGGACGGGCAGGAGCTGGGCGGCCACCTGGTCTTCTCCCCGGTCGCCGGCAACTGGGGCGGGCTGCCCGACGACTGGGCGACCCGGCTGACCGGCGTCCTGGACAGCAAGAACCTCTACCTGTTCCTCGGCGCCGAGTACGTCAAGTACGCCCCAGAACGCCCCTACGAGGTCGCCTCGCTGCCGCACGAGATCATCCGGCTGACGTCGAGCACGGCGTACCGGCTGAACAAGGCGCTGCTGACCGGCGGCGTGGCCGAGCTGCTCGCGCCGCGTACGCAGGAGATCGACGAGCTGCCCGCCTTCAGCGAGACCGACTCCGGGCCGACCACGATCAAGGTGGGCCCGCAGGTGGTCAAGCAGGGTTATCCGACCAGCTCGCACCTCGACTTCCAGAGCGGCAACGGCATCTACTACTGGGAGGTCTTCTTCCACGCCACCGTGCTCATCGCCCAGGCGCTCAACAACGCCCAGCGTTTCGACGAGGCCCGTACCTGGTACGAGTACGTCTTCGACCCCACCCAGCCGAGGTACTGGCGTTTCCTGCCGTTCCTGTCGGTGGACGTCAAGGCGCTGGTCACCGGCTGCCGCGACGACCTGCGCGAGATCGGTACGGAGGCCGACAAGGTCGCCGGGCTGCTCAACCCGATCCTGCGCGCGCTGGAGGCGCTGGCCTCGGCGTACCAGGTCCACGACCTGTCCACGGACGAGGAGGGCTACCTGGCCGGGCTCGCCTCCGACGGGCTGAAGGAGGTCCAGGGCGCGCTCGCCGACACGGTGGTCCCGGCACGGGCCCGCCGCGCGCTGGACGGCCTGGGGGAGAAGGTCGCCATGATCGGCCGGCTGCGCCGCCAGTACGACCTGGTGGGCGACTGGGACACGATGATCCGGACGTACATGGACGATCCGTTCGACCCGCACGCCATCGCGGACCTGCGCCCGTCGGCCCACCGCCGCGCGGTCGTGATGGCCTACGTCGACAACCTGCTCGACTGGGGCGACATGCTCTTCCGCCAGTACACGGGAGAGAGCCTGGACGAGGCCAGGATGCTCTACATCTTCGCCCACGACCTGCTCGGCCCGCGGCCGGAGAACCTCGGGCCGCGGGCGCTGACCCCGGCGCGCAGCTACGAGCAGCTGACCGCGGGCGGGGCGCCCGCGCCGTCCAGGAACGGCGCCCTCGCCGAGCTGACCGCGGGCGGCGCGCTGCTGAAGGGGCCCGGCGAGGTGCACGGCAGCATCGACAACCCCTACTTCCACATCCCGGGCAACAGCGTGTTCCTCGACTACTGGACCCGGGTCGAGGACCGGCTGCGCAAGATCAGGGCCTCGCTCGACATCATGGGCATCAGCCGTCCGGTGCCGCTGTTCGAGCCGCCCGCCGACGTGATGGCGCTGGTCAGAGGGGTGGCCGGGGGCGCTTCGCCGGACCAGCTCGCCCTGGCCGCCGCCGTGCCGGTGCCGCACTACCGCTTCGCCTTCACCTTCCGCAAGGCGCAGGAGCTGGTGGACAAGCTGCGGCAGTTCGCCGGCGACCTGCTCAACGTGCTGGAGCGGCACGACGCCGAGGAACTGGCGCTGCTGCAGAACAGGCAGGAGGGCACGATCCTCGGGCTCAACCGCGCGATCAAGGAGGCGCAGGTCCAGATCGCCACCGAGGGCCTTCTGGAGCTCCAGGTGAGCAGGAAGAGCGCCGAGGAACGGGTGCGCTACTACGAGGGGCTGATCGCCGCCGGGATGTCCCCGCTCCAGCAGGCCCAGATCGAGGTCATGACGGGGGCCGCGGTCGCCCACTTCGTGGGGGCCGGGCTCAAGGTCGGCGCGGCGGTCGCCGCCGCCCTGCCGCAGATCCTGATCGGCCCGTTCATCATCGGCACCGAGGAGGGCGGCATCCAGGTCTCGGACGCGCTCAACACCGGCGCCGACATCGCGACGACCACGGCCGAGGGGCTCAGCGTGCTCGGCGAGCTGTTCGGCGTACGGTCCGAGCAGGAGCGCATGGCCCAGGACTGGGCCTTCCAGCTCGCCATCTCCCGGAGCGACGTGGCGCAGCTCGGCCACCAGGTGGCGGGTGCGGAGCTCCAGGTCAAGGTCGCCCAGCGGGAGCTGGAGGTGCTCAGGCAGGAGATCGCCAACCAGGAGGCGGTCGGGGCGTTCATGACGAGCAAGTTCGCCAACGCCCAGCTCTACCAGTGGATGTCGGGGCGGTTGTCCGGGATGTACTTCCAGTCGTACAACCTGGCGTACGAGATGGCACGGGCCGCGCAACGGGCCTTCCAGTACGAACGTGGCATCCCGGAGGGCGAGGCCGACTACATCCGGCCGACGTACTGGGAGAGCCGGCGCAACGGGCTGCTGGCGGGCGAGAGCCTGTCGGTCGACCTGGAACGGCTCGGCCAGGCGTACGTCGAGACCGACGCGCGCGGCCTGGAGATCACCAAGAAGGTGTCGCTGCTGGCCCTCGACCCGCTGGCCGCGCTGAACCTGCGTACCACCGGTCGGTGCGAGTTCGCGCTCACCGAGCCGCTGTTCGACCGCGACTTCCCCGGGCACTACCGGCGGCGGATCAGGACGTTGTCGGTCACGTTCGAGGGGCCGGAGGGGCCGATCGGGCTGAACGCCACGCTCACGCAGCTCGACAGCAAGATCGTGCTCAGTGCCGATCCCAAGGCGGTCAAGTACCTGATCGACCCGAAGGGGCCGATGCCGTCCACGCTGCGGGCCAACTGGCGGGCCGGGCAGCAGATCGCGCTGTCGGACCTGGAGGAGTACAAGGACAACAACGGCCTGTTCGAGCTGCGCTTCGACGACGACCGCTACCTGCCCTTCGAGGGCACGGGCGCGGTGTCCCGGTGGCGGCTGGAGCTGCCCGCCGGCGGCGCGCCCGCCCTCAGGGACGTCGTGATCACCGTCAAGTACGCCGCCGAGCAGGGTGGCGAGCTGTTCGCCAACGCGGTGAAGGGCATGCTCAAGCCGTACCCGGCGGCCCGGTTCTTCGATGTCGCCACCGCGTTCCCCGACCAGTGGACGGCCTTCGCGGAGGGCGCCGAGGACGTCCTGACGTTGCCGTTCACGACCGGGATGTTCCCGGGCATGATCGGGCGGCAGATCACGGGCGTCTACGCGGCGTACGCACCGGGGACGTCGGCGCGGCTGCTGCTCAACGGGGACCGGCGGCTGGCGCTCAACGACGGCAAGCTCCTGTCCACACCGGGCCTGCTGGTGGGCGGCGCCGGGTGGCCGCTCGCCGTGGAGGGCGACCGGGCGACGCTCACCGGCGTCGGCCTGATCCTGACCTACCGCGCCGGCGTCCGGTGATCCACGCCACCCGGGACCGCTGACCCGAACGACGATGACTCATCCACTCGATGCTGATGTCCCCCGACGGTTGCGTGGAATCGCCGAACGGGGACATCGGCTGGACCGCCCCGGACGAGGAGGTGCACGCCTTCATCAACGACCAGGCCCGCGTGAGCGGCGGCTCGCTCCACGGCCGCCGCCTCCACGAGAACATGCGCGGCGACCTGACGCAGGACGCTTGACAGGGGCCCTTGCGCGCCATGGCGAAATCGTCTAACTCTTAGGAAGGTTTCCTTTTTAATGGAAGGCGCGCAGAGTGGCCGCAACCCCCCGATCCAGCGCCCTGAAGCTCGTCCTGGTGGCCCTCGGCCTCCTGTTGGCCGCCGCCTGCGGGACGGCCGGGGCCCAGGCCCCTCCCGTGAACGCCCAGGACGTGATGTTCGTGCAGATGATGGTGCAGCACCACCGGCAGGGCATCGAGATCGCCAAGCTGGGCGCCGAGCGGGCGACCAATGACCAGCTCAAGATCCTCGTCGCCGCCGTGGCCGGCACGCAGCAGGACGAGGTCGAGATGATGCTGCGCTGGTTGTACTCCTGGGAGCAGCCGCTCACGGCCGCGTCCGGCTCGCACGACCACCACGGCGGCATGCCCGAGACCGACCGCAAGCAGATCCGGGCGCTGAAGAAGTCGAAGTCCTTCGAACATGACCTGATGACCCTGCTGATCGCGCACCAGGGCGACGCGATCAAGATGGCCGACACCGAGGTCAGCGCCGGGGCCGATCCGGCGGTCAAGGAGTGGGCGGCGCAGGTCCAGGCGTCCAGGAAGGCGCAGATCGATCTGATGAAGGACCTGCTCAAGCGCTGAGCGGAGAAATCGCCGGGCGTCGTAGACGCGCGTCGGAATAAGTGATTAGATCACTTGATATGTCCGAGGTTGCGCGGCCGACGCTTTCCGACGCTCTGACCGAGCGCATGCTGGAGCTCATCCGTACCGGGGGGCACCGGCCGGGCGACAGGCTGCCCTCGACCAGGGAGCTCTCCCAGCGTTTCGCCGTCACCACCCCGACGCTGCGCGAAGCGTTGCGCAGGCTGGAGGCCACCGGGGCCATCGAGCTGCGGCACGGCTCGGGCATCTACGTCGGCGCCGACATCGAGCGGCTCGTGCTGCCCAACCCCAACATGCGCGAGATGCACGCCGCCCAGCTCCTCGACCTGCTCGGCGCGCGGATCGTGATCGAGCCGCCGCTGGCCGCCATGGCCGCCGAACGCGCCGAGGGCCCGGAGCTGGCCGCGCTCAAGCGGGTGCTCGACGAGGCCGGCCGTCACCTGCGCGGCGAGGACGCCGAGCTGCACGAGGCCAACATGTCCTTCCACCGGGCCACCGCGCGGATGGCGGGCAACAGCGTGCTGGACGAGGTCGTCGACTCGCTGCTCACCGTCCACGGGCCCGAGCAGCGGGAGATCCTGCAGATCTTCGACGACCGGCGCCGCGACTACGAGGAGCACCTGGCCATCCTGGAGGCCATCGAAGCGCGCGACGCCGCCGAGGCACAGGCACGTATGCGGGCCCATCTGGTCGACGTGAAGACCGTCATCGAGCAGAGGTTGCCCCCCAGATAAAGCAAGTCCCCCCGAAAGAGCAAGGAGGCCGGCCATGTTCCGGTCACGTGTGGCCACGCTCGGCGTGGCGGCGCTGGTCCTGACCGCCTGCGGCGGAAACAGCGCCGAGGCGCCGAAGAAGAAGACCGAACTGACGCTCTACAACGACAAGGGCGCCTGGACCAAATACTTCGACGAGATGGGCGCCCTGTCCAAGCAGCAGGTCGGCCTGGGCATGAAGCCGACGGGATACACCGACTCCGCGCAGTACCAGGCCTTCATCAAGGCGTCGTTCCGCACGAACGTGAAGCCCGACCTGTTCACCTGGCAGACCGGGGGGATGCTGGAGGAGATCGTCAAACAGAAGCAGGTGGCCGACACCACGGCCGTCTGGCAGGAGGCGATCAAGGCGGGCGACCTGTCACAGGACCTCGCCTCTTATTACACGATCGGCGGCAAGCAGTACTGCGTGCCGATGAACGTCGCCTACTGGGGCATGTTCTACAACAAGAAGATCTTCGACAAGTACGGCCTCAAGCCCCCGCAGACGTGGGACGAGCTGGTGCAGGCCGCCGAGACCCTGAAGAAGAACGGCGTCAAAGCCTTCTACCACACCAGCGTGCTGTTCTCCTTCGTCTGGTTCGAGCAGCTCATGGCCGGCTCCGACCCCGACCTGTACGACCGCCTGTCCACGGGCAAGGCCAAGTACACCGACCCCGGCGTGGTCCAGGTGATGGAGAAGTGGAAGTCGCTCATCGACGCCGGATACTTCATCAACCCGGGTGACAAGACCGACCCCGGCGACGTGCTGAAGAACGGCAAGGCGGCGATGGTCTCCTTCGGCACCTGGTTCAACACCAGCATGACGCAGCGCGACCTGAAGTCCGGCACCGACTACGGATTCTTCGTCATCCCCAACGTCAACCCGTCGCTGCCGAAGACGTCGATGATCTTCGAGAGCGGCCCGCTGTGCTCGCTCGCCAAGGCGGACGACCCCGACTCCAGCATGAAGTACCTCAAGTGGTGGACCACCGCCGACGCCCAGAAGAAGTGGGCCTCCACCAGGGGTGACGTGAGCGCCAACCCCAAGGTCGAGATCGCCGACGAAGCGCTCGGCGCCGTCACCAAGGACGCGGGCAGCGGCACGTACCGGCTGGTCAACCGGTACTTCGAGGCGACGCCGCCGCCGGTGCTGACCGCCGCGCTCGACGGCTTCGGCAAGTTCGTCACCGAGCCCGGCACGTACAAGGAAGTGCTGGACAGCATCCAGAAGGCCGCCGACGAGTACTGGAGCACCCACCAGTGAGCGGGGGAGAGCCGGCGCGCGGAGTGAGGTCATGAGCACGCGGGCGCCGATGCTCGGGCGGTTCAGGCACGGCTATGTGGCGCCCGCGGCCGTGCTGGTCGCGGGACTGCTGTACGCGCCGTTCCTGTGGACGGCCTACCTGAGCCTCACCCGGTACGACGGCCTGGAGTCGCCGGCGTGGGTCGGCGTGCACAACTTCGTCAAGTTGTTCGACGACCCCGCGCTGCTCACCTCGACCCGCAACACGCTCATCTGGGTGGCCGGCACGATGGTGTTGCCGGTCGGCCTCGGACTGCTGGTCGCGGTGTTGTCCTACGACATCAGGGGCGGCGCCTGGTACCGGGTGCCGTTCATGTTGCCGTACGCGCTGAGCGGCGCGGGCCTCGCGATGGTGTGGAGCCCGGTGCTCTCCCACGACGGGATCGCGAACCGGCTGCTCGGCGTGGACACCGCGTTCCTCCAGGTCGCGCCGCACAACACGCTGGCCATGCTGCTGGTGTGGACCTGGCAGCAGCTCGGCGTGAACACGCTGCTGTTCGTCGTGGGCCTGCAGTCCATCCCCAAGGAGCCGATCGAGGCCGCCCGGCTGGACGGCGCGTCCGGCTGGCGGCTGTTCCGGCACGTGATCTGGCCGCTGATGCGCCCGCTGACGGCGGTCGTGGTCGGGCTGGCGCTGGTGGCGAGCCTGAAGACGTTCGACATCGTGTGGGTGCTGACGGCGGGCGGCCCGGGGCGCAACTCCGAGACGCTGGCGGTGACCATGTACCGGGACACGTTCGTGGCCAGTGACTACGGTTACGGCTCGGCGGTCGCGGTGATGCTGACCGTGGTCACCGGCCTGGCCTCCTACCTCTACCTGAGGAGGCAGGTGCGATGATCCGGCGGATCGTGCTGATCGTGCTCGGGCTGATCTGGCTCGGGCCGACGTACCTGCTCATCGTCAACGCCTCAAGGCCGGCCGCCTCGTACGACCCGGGCAGCGCCTGGGTGCCGTCCGGCGACTTCGCGCTGCTGGAGAACTTCACCCGCGCCCTGGACAGCGCCAACCTGACCGACAGCCTGGCCAGCACCGCCCTGTACGCGGTCGTCTCGCCGCTGCTCGGCGTGGTCATCGGCGCGCTGGCCGGCTACACGATCGTGGTGCTGCGGCTGCGCCACGGGTTCTGGTGGTTCCTGCTGATCTTCGGCGGGACCGTGTTCCCGTCGCAGATGTTGCTCGTGCCGCTCTTCGTCGGCTTCAGCGACGCCGGCCTGTACGACACCAGGATCGGCATGATCCTCATCTACACCGGGATCAACGTGCCGCTGGCCGCGTTCGTGTTGCGCAACTTCTACACCGGCGTCGCGTTCTCGATCTTCGAGGCGGCCCGCATGGACGGCGCGTCCACGTGGCGCATCTTCTGGCGCGTCTACCTGCCGATCTCGCTCAGCGCGCTGACGGCGGTGTTCATCCTTGAGTTCACCTTCATCTGGAACGACCTCATCTTCGGCCTGACGCTGACGCAGACCGAGAGCGTGCGGCCGGTCATGACCGCACTGGCGGGGCTGATGACCGACGTCTACGCCGGCACCCCGGTCCCCGTCGGCCTGGCGGCGGGCCTGGTGGTCTCGCTGCCGACGGTCGTGTTGTTCCTGGCAACCCAGCGCCTCTTCGCACGGGGCCTGTCCCTAGGGAGTGTTTGAATGACGAGCCGGTTGCTGCAGCGGAGCCTGGGTAGCCCCGACTACGACGGGATCAGGCAGGCGCTGCGCAACGACACCTCGACACCGGTGATCAGCGCGCGCGGGCTGGAGGTGCGGGTCGCGGTGTTGCCGCTGTTCACGCACGACGGCCGCCAGGCGGTCAGGGTGTCGAGCACGCAGCCCCTGACCCACGTGCTGGTGGGCGTGGACAGCGCCTCGGGCACGGACGTGACGCTGCTGGTGCCCGAGGTGGACGCGCCGCGCACGCTCACCCTGGAGTGCCGCGACGACGCGGGCGTGGTCGGCAGCGCACAGGTCACGGTCACGCCGCAGCGCAAGTGGAGCGTGTTCGTCGTGCACCACTCGCACCTCGACATCGGCTACACCGACCCGCAGGGCACGGTGCTCCGCCACCACCTCGACTACCTCGACGCGGCGCTGCGGCTGGCCGAGGAGACCGCCTCCTGGCCCGACGACGCCAAGTTCAGGTGGACGGTCGAGTCCTCGATGCCCGCGCTCAAGTGGCTCGACGCCCGGCCGGCCGAGCAGGTCGAGTCGTTCGCCGCGCTGGCCAGGGCGGGCGTGATCGAGGTGACCGCGCTGCCGTTCCAGCTGCACACCGAGGCGTGCTCGACCGAGGAGCTCTACCGCCAGCTCCGCTTCACCGGCCAGCTCAAGGACCGGTACGGCTTCGCCACCAGGTCGGCCATGCACACAGACGTGCCGGGCGCGGTCGTCGGCCTGGTGGACGCGCTGAACGCCTCCGGCGTGCGCTACCTCGCCGCCGCGCACAACTGGGCCGGGCGGTCGGTGCCGTACCTGCATGGGGGCGACAAGCTGACCAGGCCGTTCCGGTGGCGGGCGCCGAGCGGGAACGAGCTGCTGGTGTGGTTCACCGACACGCCGCACGGGATGGCGTACATGGAGGGCAACACGGTCGGGCTGACCGACTCCTACGAGCTGGCCGACGACCTGCTGCCGCGTTACCTGTCGGCGCTGGCCACGCGCGGTTACCCGTACGGGCCGGGGACGTTCGGCTGGCAGGGGCCGGACGCGCCGCGCGAGCCGTACGAGCTGGACGTGCTGCACCTGCGCGTGCAGGGCGCGCACGCCGACAACGCCGGGCCGTCGATCGTGCCGGCCTCGATCGCCCGCAAGTGGAACGAGACGTGGGCCTGGCCGCGCCTGCGCTCGGCGGTCAACAGCGACTTCTTCGAGCACGTCGAGGAGCGCTACCACGACCGGCTGGCGGTGCACGAGGGCGACTGGACCGACTGGTGGGCCGACGGGCTCGGCTCGGGCGCGCGCCCGCTCGGCTATGTACGCCGCGCGCAGTCGGCCCTGCGCGTCGCCGAGACCCTGCACACGATCGCCGGCACCGATGCCACGGCCCAGATCGACGAGGCGTACGACAAGGTCGCCCTGTTCAACGAGCACACGTGGGGCGCGGCCAACCCGTGGGAGGACGCCGAGGAGGCGGGCGACTCCGGCGGCCTGCAGTGGACCCGCAAGTCCTCGGGCGCCTACCAGGCCCAGGACGACGCCTCCGACCTGATGCACGCCGCGACCCGCCGCTTCGCCGCCGCCCTGTCCGAACCGGAGCCGGGCACGCAGCCGGGCTCGGGCGCGGAGGCGGGTGTGGAGGGCGGCGCCCTGGCCGGCCAGGCCGTCTTCAACCCCGGCACCCGGGCGCGGACCGACGTGGTACGCGCGTTCCTGCCACGCGACGTGGTGGCCATGGACGTGCCCATCGCGCTGGTGGACGCGCGGACCGGCGAGACCGTGCCGCACCACGAGGAGATCGTGGACCCCGACGACTGGCCGACCCGCCCGATCGGCCGGCACATCCAGGCGGTCGTGGCCGACGTCCCCGGCTACGGCTACGCGCGGCTCGACGTCGTCCCCGCGCGGAGTCAGGCCCCCGAACCGGTCGAACCGGACACGGGCGGCGTGATCGAGAACGAGTTCTACCGGGTCGCCTACGACGTGCGCGAGGGCTACATCAGCTCGATCTTCGACAAGTCCGCCGGCCGCGAGCTGGTCAACGGCGACGCCGCAGCCGGCTTCGGCCAGTACGTCTACGACCGCTACGCCACCGCCCCGCACTTCAACCACCTGTCGGGACACGTCGGCGCGCACGACCGGACGCTGCTCGGCGACCGGGCCGTCGCCCGCAACGCGACGATCGTCAAGGCCCAGCGCACGGCGGTCGGCGAGAAGCTGGTGGTCGAGCTCCAGGGCAAGGGCGTCGACTGGCTGCGCACCACGATCGAGCTGCACAGGGGCGTCCCCAGGCTCGACCTGACCTACCAGCTCGCCAAGCAGGGCACCCCGGCCAAGGAGGCGGTGTTCCTGGCCTTCCCGTTCGCCACGGGCCCGGCCACGGGCTGGGAGCTGACCGGCGGCGTCGGCGGGCCGGACGTGCCGCGCTTGCCGGGCTCGGCCGAGTACATGTTGCCGATCAGGCACTGGATCGCCTTCGAGGACCCCGAGCTGACCGTCGCCTGGGCCACCCTGGAAGCGCCGCTGGTGCAGCTCGGCACCATCCACATGCCGTACGCGCCGTTCCCGCCCACGCTCGACCAGGAGGACGGCACGGTCTACTCCTGGGCGCTCAACAACATCTGGGACACCAACTTCCCGGCTCAGCAGCAGGGCGAGACGACCTTCCGCTACGCCGTCACGTCGGCGGCGGGCGTCAAGGGCAGCAGGCTGGGCGCTGCGGCGGCCTCGGGACTGACCGAGCCGTTCGTCGCCGCGCTGGTCACCGACGGCCCGCCGGCCTCCGAGACCTACGCCTCGGTGGACCACCCCGACGTGTTGATCACCTCGATCGGCCGGGTGGACGGGGAGCAGGTGGTACGGCTCCAGTCGCTGGCCGCCGAGCCGGTGACGGCGACGGTCACGGTCCCGGGGCGGGAACCGGTCGAGGTACGGCTGCCGGCCTGCGGCGTCGCCGTCGTTGGGGGGAAGCGCGCGTGAAGATCGTCGACATCCGGGCCACGACGGTCGCCGTCCCGCTGGAGGCGCCGCTGCGGCACAGCAACGGCGCCCACTGGGGGCGGTTCGTCCGCACGATCGTCGAGGTCGAGGCGGACAACGGGCTGATCGGCCTGGGGGAGATGGGCGGCGGGGGCGAGAGCGCGGAGTCGGCCTTCCGCGCGCTCGTCCCGTACCTGAAGGGCCACAATCCGTTCGAGCTGGAGGCGTTGCGCTTCAAGATCGCCAACCCGACCGCCTCGCTCTACAACAACCGCACCCAGCTCCTCGCCGCCGTCGAGTTCGCCTGCCTCGACCTGGTCGGGCAGCACCTCGGCGTGCCCGCCCACGACCTGCTGGGCGGGCGGCTGCGGGACGCCGTCCCGTTCGCCTCGTACCTGTTCTTCCGGTACGCCGCCGACGGCCACCCGGAGATCCGCACCCCCGGCCAGCTCGTCGAGCACGCCGCCCGGCTCAAGGAGGAGCACGGGTTCACCGTGCACAAGCTCAAGGGCGGCGTGTTCCCGCCGGACTACGAGCTGGAGTGCTACCGGGCCCTGGCCGAGGCGTTCCCCGGCGACCGGCTCAGGTACGACCCCAACGCCGTGTTGTCGGTGGCCGAGGGGCTGCGGTTCGGCCGGGCCATCGAGGGGCTGAACAACGACTACCTGGAGGACCCCGTCTGGGGGCTGGAGGGGCTCAGGGCCGTTCGGGAGCAGGTCAGGGTGCCCCTCGCCACCAACACGGTGGTCGTCAACTTCGAGCAGCTCGCCTCCAACGTGTTGCGCAGGGCCGCCGACGTGGTGCTGCTCGACACGACGTTCTGGGGCGGGATCAGGCCGTGCGTGCGGGCGGCGGGCGTGTGCGACACGTTCCAGGTCGGGGTGGCCGTGCACTCCTCGGGCGAACTGGGCATCCAGCTCGCGACCATGTTGCACCTCGGCGCGGTGCTGCCCAACCTCACCTACGCCGCCGACGCCCACTACCACCAGTTGCGCGACGACGTGATCGAGGGCGGCAAGCTGCCGTACGCGGGCGGCGCCATCGCCGTGCCCTCGGGCCCCGGGCTCGGGGTACGCCTCGACCGGGACCGCGTGGCCCGCTACGCCGAGCTGTACCGGGAGACCGGCGGCTACCCCTACGACCGCGACCCCGGCCGCCCCGGCTGGTACGCCACCGTGCCGAACGAGCGCTTCGCCGACCCCGCGATCTCGGTGGACGTTGCTCCATAATTGGCCGCTATGTCCGAAGAAGCGCAGACGACTCCGCCCGCCGACAACCTCGTCACCACCCGGCACACCCTGCCCACCGGCCAGGGGTACACCACGACCACCGGAACCATGGTGGTGCGCGAGGAGGTGTTCACGGACGGGGCGTTCGGCGGCCACCGCCCGAAGGCCGAGGTGTTCCTCACCTCCTACACGCTCGACGACGCCGACCCGCTGACCAGGCCGGTCACCTTCGCCTTCAACGGCGGCCCCGGGTCGTCGAGCGTGTGGCTGCACCTCGGCATCCTCGGGCCGCGCCGGGTCGTGATGGGGGACGCGGGCGGGCTCCTGCCTCCCCCGTACGCGCTCGCCGACAACGACGAGACCCTGCTCAAGGTGAGCGACCTGGTCGTCATCGACCCGATGTCCACCGGCTACTCGCGGGCGGCCGAGGGGGAGAAGGCCGAGCCGTACCACGGGTTCAGCGGCGACCTGGAGTCGGTCGGCGAGGTGATCCGGCTCTGGACGACCAGGAACGCGCGGTGGATGTCGCCGAAGTTCCTGGCCGGCGAGTCGTACGGCACGGTCAGGGCGGCCGGGCTGGCCGACCACCTCCAGTCGCGGTACGGCATGTACCTCAACGGCGTGATGCTGATCTCCTCGGTGCTCGACTACGCGACCGTGGAGTTCAACGAGGGCAACGACCTGGCCTACGCCCTCTATCTACCGACATATGCCGCCATCGCGCACTATCACGGGCTGCACGGTGACCGGCTCCTCGCCGACGTGCTGCGCGAGGCCGAGGAGTACGCCGCCCGCGACTACCCCTGGGCCCTGGCCCGCGGCAACCGCCTGACCCCCGCCGAGCGCGCCGCCGCGGTCTCCAGGGTCGCCGCGCTGTCCGGCCTGTCCGAGGGTTACGTCGACCGAGTGGACCTGCGCATCGAGCACATCCGCTACTTCACCGAGCTGCTGCGCGAGCGCCGCCTGACCGTCGGCAGGCTCGACGGCCGCTTCACCGGCTGGGACCCCGACAGCGGGCGCGAGCACTTCACCGCCGACCCGAGCATGAACGCCATCACCGGCCCCTACAGCGCCGCGCTCAACCACTACCTGCGGACCGAGCTGGGCTACGCCAACGACCTGCCGTACGAGATCCTCACCTCGCGGGTGCACCCGTGGTCGTACAAGGAGTTCGAGGGCGCGCACGTCATCGTGACCGACCGGCTCGGCGCCGCCATGCGGACCAACCCGCACCTGCGCGTGCACGTGGCCTGCGGCTACCACGACGGCGCCACGCCCTACTACGCCGCCGAGCACGCCTTCGCCCACCTGCCCGTGCCCGCCGAGCTGGCGGCCAACGTCGAGTTCAAGTACTACGAGGCCGGCCACATGATGTACGTGCACGAGCCCAGCAGGCTGAGCCAGTCAGCCGACCTGGCGGCCTTCGTGCTCGGACAGCAGGCTTGAGGCGCGGGCCAGCCGCTCCCGCAGGCTCGCCGCCAGCGCGTCGAAGCGGTCGCGGTTGTCCCGGATGACCGCCCGCTGAAGCTCGACGTCGGCCGTGAACCACGCGGCGACCAGGCCCGACGACCACTTGCACGTCGTGTCGGCGACGGCCGTCTGCTTCTCCTCCTCGCTCACACGCGGCTTCTCCAGGTCCCAGCGCGAGTCGGCGATGGCCGCCTCGGGATCCGGGTAGGAGCGCCCGGCCTGGGTCATGCACGACTGCCAGCGCCTGGTCGCCGCGGTCACACCGCCGTGCTTGGCGGCCTGCTCCAGCGTGAGCGAGTCCTGGAGGCCCAGCCAGGGCCAGTCGGCCTTGCGGGTGCCGCTCTCCAGGGCGGAGGAGGCACGGTCGAGGCAACCGCGGTCGGCCGCGGTGCCGTACAGGCGGTGGCGGGTGTGCTTGGGCAGTTTGTTGATCCAGGAACCGCTGGTGTCCGGGGACGGCGGCCTGGCCAGGTGGTAGCCGTACCGCTGGGCGGCGGCGGTGTCCACGACGCCGTAGCGGCGGGAGTTGCCCGGGTCGATCGCGGCCAGGTCGGCGGCGTTCTCGGCGGGTGGGGTGACGGTGAGGCCGCGGCGGCTCATGCACCGTACGACCAGGTGGTTGTGGGCGTTGCCCAGGACGGCCTGCTGCTCGGGAGTCGGCTTGTAGGCGTCGAACGGCAACACGAGCTGCGACGCCGAGGTCACGCCCGCCGGGGGCCGTTCGCGTACGGGCTCGGCGGTGGCGCAGGCCGCGACGGACAGCAGCAGCGCGCCCGCGAGGAGGCCGCGACAGCCGGTTTCCGGCGGCCAAGCCCGGAAACCGGCACTCCCGTTATTTCTCAGCGGCACCAGATGTCGATCGAGCTGGTGCGGTTGTTACCGATGGCGTTGTTCACCAGGTAACCGTCGTTGGAGTTGTGGGTGAAGGTGCTGTGGGCACCGGTGTACTCGGCGTGCTGCCAGAGGGTGGCGCTGCAGCCGACGCGGTTCCTGACGGAGCTGGTCTCGTTGTCCATGCTGTGCCAGGTGTTGCTGAAGTCCCAGTTCAGCCAGTTGTTGTCGGCCAGGTCGGAGTCGTCGGCCGTGAAGTCACGCCAGTGGTCGCTCTGGCCCCGGTTGTAGTCGAAACCGGCGTACAGGCAGACGCGGCCGCCGTAGCAGGTCGAACGCGGGCTGGCCTCCGCGGCGGCAGCCGGGACGACCACGGTGAACAGCGCGGCCGCGGCGACGATGGCCGCGGCCTTCTTGGTGAGCCTCACAGGTCTCTCCTAGATCGGTGAGTCGTTTCGGAACCCGTTCAGCGTGTTGGGAGGGGGCTCGGGACCCACCCTCATGAGACACGCAGAGAACCTGGTTACCAGGCTCACCACCTGGCACTTCGTCGCATTGACGCAACGCTTGCCAGTATTGGGCGGCGACTGGGGACTTACTCGACCTAGTCGGGGAGCGCCGCCGGGTTTCGGGCCAGCAGACCGCCGTCCACGCGGTGCTCGGCCCCGGTGATGAACGACGAGCGCGGCCCCGCCAGGAACGCCACCAGCTCGGCCACCTCCTCCGGACGGCCCACGCGGCCCAGCGGATGGGCCTTGCCCCACTGCTCGACCTGCTCCTCCTGCGACAACTCGCCCCGCCACAGGTCGGCCGCCCAGCGCAGCATGGGGGTGTCCACCGAGCCCGGGCAGACCACGTTGACCCTGATCCCGTCGGCCGCGTGGTCGAGCGCCATGGCCCTGGTCAGGCCGTTCAGCGCGGCCTTGCTCGCGGTGTAGGCGGCCACCTGCGCCTGCGAGGAGAACGCCTGCACCGACGACATGACCACGATCGAGCCGCCGCCGCGCTCCCTGAGCCTCGGCACGGCCGCCTTGCAGGTGAGGTAGACGCCCTTGAGGTTGATGTCCATGACCTCGTCCCACACCTCCTCGGGGGTGTCCTCGACCGTGCCGTAGCGCTGCACGCCGGCGCAGGTGACGACGATGTCGAGGCCGCCGTACCTGGTCACGGCCAGGTCCACGAGGTCGCGCAGGTCGCCGGCCCGGCGTACGCCGGCGACGACGCCGGTCACGTGCTCGCTGTCGAGCGCCGCGTCCTCGTCCACGCCGCAGAACACCACGTTCGCGCCGCCGTCGGCCAGCCGGTCGACCACCGCCCGGCCGATGCCCATGGACCCGCCGGTGACCAGCGCCACCTTCCCGGAAAACTCACTCACGCCAGCACCTCCGCGCGCCAACTCAACACCTTCGTCTCGTGCGGTCCGAGCGACAGGGCGCTCCCGTTGTCCACGGCGGCGGCCAGGCCGTCGGTCGGCATGCCGGCGAACGGTTCGAGCCCCAGCGTGTAGGCCCGGCCCCACCAGGGGTAACCGGTGGACGCGCCGAGCTCCTGCCACATCCACAGGTAGGGGAGGAGCGCCGCATCCCACTCCACCCGCATACCGATATCCCCCGAAATTTCGTACCAACCCTCGGTGAAGCCTGTGAGGTAGACGATGTCGCTCGGCCCGCCCCGCTCCGGCACCACGCTCAGATCCGTCTCCCCGCCCCCGTCGGCGGGCACCACCGGCCACCGCCACGGCCCGCCGGGCCGCACCCGGCGTCCGGCCGGGTTGATCGGGCCCGCGTGCGGGATCACCCTGACCCCGTCGGGCAGCCGGATCCGCGCCCCCGCCCGCAGGAACGGCAGCCCGTAGACGATGTGCTGCCCCCACATGGCGTGCAGCGTGAGGTCCGACTCGTTGGTCGCCCGCCCTTCGACCTCCAGCGCGGCCGTCCCGGACCGGAGCCTGAACACCTTCTCCACCCGGTACGGCAACCGCCGCGTCCGTACGCCGAGCCGCACCGCGACCTCCTCCTCGGAGTCGGCCACGACCTCGCACGACCACGGCAGCCCCGCGACCTCGCCGTGCTGGGCGAGGCGGGCGCCCCGGTACTCGCTGGGCGCGCCGCCGTTGGGGAAGGCCTCCTGCCAGCCGCCCTCGTAGTGGTCGACGAACTGGGCGACGTCGTCGGCCGCGCCGTGACGGTGGTCGCGCGGATCCCGCAGGCCCTGCGGCGAGAGCCAGACGAAGTCGGTGTCGGTGGGTTTGTGGAGGAACTCCACCACGTCGCCGCCCTTGTCCGGCACGACGGTCACGCGCAACCGCTCGTTCTCCAGCGTGACCGCCCGCAGCCCGTCGAGGGTGAGGTGCCGCAGGCGCGCCGCCCAGTTACGCCTCACTCGAACGTCACATCCAGGAACCTGGGCCGGTAGATGGACACGTCGCGGTAATGGTCGGTGTTGACGAAGCTGTTGACGTTGTAGGAGACCACCAGGCCGTTCCCGGCGACGTCGGGGTGGGCGTGGGCGTTGTAGGTGAAGACGTTCCCGCTGGTCTCGGGGGTGGTGTAGACGTGCTGCTTGCCGGTGAAGGGGCCGGTGGGCGAGCAGGAGGAGTAGGCCACGATGTTGGGGCTGAGCGCTTCGGTCGTGTCATGCGTGATCAGGACATATCCGGATCCGACCCGGGAGACGCTGTACTCGTTCGCCACCCCGCCCATGATCCTGGCCGAGTCCTTCTCGTCCGGCGACCAGGAGCCGTCGGCCGTACGGAACTCCCAGGCGCCCAGCAGGCTCTGGCCCCTGACCCGGGCGAGGTGCATGTACTTGGTCGCGCCCAGGTCCTCGACGCCGTACACGTAGGTGTAGCCGCCGTCCTTCAGGATGCCGGAGGCCCAGGAGACGCCGTGGCCCGAGGGCAGGTCGTGCACGCTGATCGGCCGGTCGAGCCGGCCGGGCGCGAACCTGGCCACCACGTTGCGGTGCCAGCGCCAGTCCCACGCGCCGGTGCCGAACCGCTCGTACTCCTGGTACGTCACCTCGACGACGCCGCCCGCCAGCGTGGCGTCCCCGGCCCAGAACCAGTGTTTGTCGTCCCGGGGCGGCATCACGGCCTCGGGCTTGGCGGCCGTGCCGTCGTGGACCGTGGACAGCCGCCCGTTCCGCTCGACGGCGAAGGAGTTGTTCAGGAAGACGGTCGTGCCGCCCTCCTCGACGACGGGCGGCCTGGACCCGTCGGGGTTGACCCGGCCGAGGAAGGTGTCGGAGAACACCCACAACTCGCGGCCGTTCGGCAGCCGCAGCGAGTAGGTGCCGTCGGCTCCCGTCCAGTCGTCCAGGCGGCTGTTGTCGTCGCCGTACGAGGTGAACAGGCTGGTCAGCCGGGCGTCGACGGAAGCGCCGCGTACGGTGGGCGCGCACGCCGAGACCGGACCGGACGGCTGCTGCGTCGCGCCGATCGACGGCGGCACGGGCTTGGGAGGCGCGGCCCACGCCTGCTGCGGCACGGCGATCAGGCCGAGCACCGCGACGGCGAGGGGGGCGAGGGAGGAGCGGAATCGCGTCATCACCGGTTCCTAAGGGGCTGGGGAGTCCCTACAGTTCTAGTCATTAGATCACTTACTGTCTAGAGTCCGGAGATCGCCGGGCCGAAAACCGGGTGCCGACCACGGAAGACGGCCGGTAACCTGCCCGGATGGGCCACGTTGAAGTAGGACATCTGACATACGTGCTGCCCGACGGCAGGCCCCTGCTCAACGACGTCTCCTTCCGGATCGGCGACGGTGTCAAGGCGGCGCTCGTCGGGCCCAACGGCGCGGGCAAGACCACCCTCATGCGCTTGGTCGCCGGTGACCTGGAGCCCGTCGAGGGCGCCGTGACCAGCTCCGGCGGGCTGGGCGTGATGCGCCAGTTCATCGGCAGCGTGCGCGACGGCAGCAACGTCCGCGACCTGCTGCTCGGCGTCGCCCCACCGGCCGTGCGGCAGGCGGCCGAGCGGCTCGACGCGGCCGAGCTGGTGATGATGGAGCGCGACGACGAGAAGGCGCAGATGCGCTACGCGCAGGCCATCAGCGACTACACCGACGCGGGCGGTTACGAGATCGAGGTGCTCTGGGACACCTGCACGGTCGCCGCCCTCGGCGTCCCGTACGACCGGGTGAAGTACCGCGACGTGGCCACCCTGTCCGGCGGCGAGCAGAAGCGGCTCGTCCTGGAGGCCCTCCTGCGCGGCCCCGACCAGACCCTGCTGCTCGACGAGCCCGACAACTACCTCGACGTGCCCGGCAAGGAGTGGCTGGAGCAGCAGCTCAGGGAGACGTCCAAGACCGTGTTGCTGGTCAGCCACGACCGTCAGCTCCTCGCCAACGCCGCCGACCGCATCGTCACGGTCGAGTCCGGCAACATCTGGATCCACGGCGACGGCTTCACCACCTACGGCGAGGCCCGCAAGGCCCGCAACGAGCGACTCGACGAGCTGCGCAGGCGCTGGGACGAAGAGCACGCCAAGCTCAAGGCCCTGGTCAACATGCTGAAGAACAAGGCCAGGTACAACGACGGCATGGCCGCCCCGTACCACGCGGCCCAGACGCGGCTGCGCAGATTCGTCGAGGCGGGCCCGCCCGAGCAGGCCCCCGGCGACCAGAACATCAAGATGCGGCTGCGCGGCGGCCGCACCGGCAAGCGCGCGGTGATCTGCGAGGGCCTGGAGCTGACCGGCCTCATGCGCCCGTTCGACCTGGAGATCTGGTACGGCGAGCGCGTCGCCGTCCTCGGCTCCAACGGCTCGGGCAAGTCCCACTTCCTGCGTCTGCTGGCCGGCGAGCCCGTCACGCACGCGGGCGTGGCCGGGCTCGGCGCGCGCGTGGTGCCTGGGCACTTCGCCCAGACCCACGCCCGCCCCGAGCTGCTCGGCCGCACTCCGGTCGAGATCGTGATGAACGAGCACGCCAAGCTCAAGAACGAGGCCATGAAGACGCTGGCCCGCTACGAGCTGGCCGGGCTGATCGCCGAGCAGCGGTTCGACACGTTGTCCGGCGGCCAGCAGGCCCGGCTGCAGATCCTGCTGCTGGAGTTGTCGGGCGCCACGCTGCTCCTGCTCGACGAGCCGACCGACAACCTCGACCTGGCCAGCGCCGAGGCGCTCCAGGTGGGCCTCGACGCGTTCGACGGCACGGTCATGGCGGTCACCCACGACCGCTGGTTCGCCGCCGACTTCGACCGTTTCCTGGTCTTCGGCTCCGACGGCACGGTCTACGAGTCGCCCGAGCCGGTGTGGGACGAGACCAGGGTCGTCCGCCGCCGTTAAAGAGTTGGTACGCCCGGCGCGTGTCATCTGCCAGCCGTGCCCATGCACGGGTTATCACGGCAAAGTGATCCCGCGTAGCCGAACCGTCAGCCTCCTCGCACTCGGGGCGATCTGCCTCGCCGGTTGTTCAAGTGAGGACCAGCCAGCCCAATCGCTCAAGCCGCTCGTTCTCAAGGAGCAGGTCTCGAACATCGCCAAGTCCTCCGACGGTTACGCCGTCAACTGGGCGGGCGTGCTCAGCAACGCCAACCCGTGGCACTTCGGCGAGCACGTGGTGGCCACCATCGTGGGCCGCGACGCCGCCGGCACCGAGGTGGTGCGCATGGACCAGCCGCTCGACGCCGTGCCGCCGGGCGGCTCCCTGGCCTTCACCGGCCAGGCGTCGGCCGCCGAGAAACCGGTCAAGGTGACCATCCAGTACCGTCCGGCGCAGTGGCGGTCGGCCGCGCGCATCCCGTCGGCGTTCCAATCGTTCCCGATCACGCGCGTCCAGACAATGCGCCAAAAAGACGGCTCCTACCTTATTACTGGATATGTCGGGAATCCGTATCAATTGCCGGCGAGCAGCCTCGTCGTGAACGCGTTGCTGCGCGACTCGGCCGGCAAACTTCTCGGCGGCGGCAGCACCTTCGTGGACGACGTGAAGGCCGGCAGCCCGCCCCGGTTCATCCTCACCGTGGCCGGACTGCCCAAGGACATCAAGGTCACCAAGACCGACGTCACCGCGAGGACCTGGGGTTCGACCGGCCGCCCGTACGAGGATCTGGCGATGGGCGGCGCGATCCCGATGCACACGGTCAAGCCCACCACCGAGCCGTTCGCGGTGGACCGGGGGAGCGAGGCGATGGCCGGAGTAAAGCAATAATCGGTATTAGTCAGTTGAAAAGGGTTGGCGAATTCGCGGGGTCGCGGTAGACAAGCGGCGGAACCGGTAGAACTACTAGTTACCGATCCATTACCTTCGGTTACATGAATGACCGCGTTTTGGTGGAGGCGCTCCGCACCCGTGACCCGGGAGCCCTCGCCGTGCTCTACGACACCCACGCGGAGAGCGTCTACCGCTACTGCTGGTCCCTTCTCCTCGACACCGAGAGCGCGCAGGTGGCGCTGCGCGACACGCTGATCGCCGCCGAGGCGCACGCGGGCGCGCTGACCCAGCCCGACAGGTTCCGGGTCTGGCTGCTCGCCCTCGCCCGGCTCGAATGCCTGCGCCGCAGGATGGCCGCGCCGCCCGGCGCCGACGAGGCCCTGGCCGAGGCGCCGCCACCCGACGACCCGGCCGACGCCGACCTGCGGGTCATGGCCTGGAACGCCGTCGTCAGCCTGCCCGTCGCCGACCGTGAGGTGCTGGAGCTGGCGACCGGCCACGAGTTGCCCACCGGCGACCTGGCCCAGGTGCTCGCGATCCCGCCGCGCCAGGTCGAACAGGCCCAGGCGCAGGCGCGCGAGCGCCTGACCGACGCGATCACCGCCGAGATCCTGGCGCGCAAGGGCCCCTACGACTGCCCCCGCCGGGCCCGGATCCTCGCCGGCTTCTCCGGCGACCTCACCAGGGAGATGCGCGAGGCCCTGGTCAGGCACGTCGCCCGCTGCGAGGTCTGCGCCCCCCACCGCGACCGCCAGGTCTCGGCCGCGAAGGTCTACCGGCTGCTGCCCGCCGCCGCGCTCGGCGTCGCGCTGCGCATCAGGGTCATGAGCTGCTTCGTTGACCCCGAGCTGCTGCCCTACCGCCGTTACGTCGCCAGGCGTACGGCCTCCCTGGACGCCGCCGGGTTTCCCGTTCCCACGCAGAAGGCGGCTCGAAGGTGGCCTCAGGCGGTGGCGGGCGCGCTGGCGGCGGTCGCGACCGTGGTGGCGATAGCGGTGATCTTCAACCAGTTCGGCAAGGACAACGGCGGTCTCGCCGGGGTGGCGACCGCGGCGTTCCCCGCCACGGGTGAGCCGCCCGGCATCAGACTGCCCTGGCAGCCCGACCCCCAGGACGTGTCGTTGACCGTAGAGCCCATCCTCGACAGCGCCGCCCCCGAGCCGTTCGGCCTGCTCGGCTCGACGACGCCCGTGCCGCCGGCCCTGCTCGTGCCCGCGCACGTGACCGCGCACGTCACCACGCCGCCCGGCGAGCCCACCGACCCCGAGCCCGCCGAGCCGCAGCCGACGCCCCCCGACGGCCCGACCCAGGTCGAGCCCCCCGGTCCGACGTACGGCGAGCCCGGCCGGCCGACGCACGGGGAGCCCGGTCACCCGCCGCACGGCGAGCCGGGCCGTCCGCCCCACGGCGACCCGGGAACGCGTCCTCCCAGCCGCACGCCACCCGTGCCCACCCCGACCCCGACCCCCACCGAGACGCCCGCGCCGACCACCACGCCCTCGGAGACGGCGACCCCCACCCCCACGCACGCCCCCACGCGCACCCCCACCGAGGAGCCCGTCACGCCGGTCGAGAGCGGCTGAGCGGGCCGTGGAGGCGTTCGAGGTGCGCCAGGACCCGCACTTAGGCTGCCGGGTCTGCCCGCTGCCCGTCCCGCGGAGGGTGGCCGAGCTGGTGCCAAGAGGTCACCACGTCGACTGGCCGACCTGGCTCGACCACGGCCCGCGCATGCTGCGCCACGTGCTCGACCTGTGCCGCCTGCGCACCGCGCGCGGCCTGGCCGTCCTGTCGTGGCTGGCCGGGGGCCCGCAGCCGGACGAGCTCGACTGGCTCTGGGACGCCCGCCGCCTGACCGGCCCCCGCCAGGAACGCATGTACGCCGCCGCCGCCGCCGTCCCCGATCCGGTGCTCGGGCTGGTGACGGCCAACTGGACCTGGGTGCTCGACACCTGCCACGGCGGCCGGGTCACCGCCGCCTACCTGGCGGGCACCGCGTACCCGGGCGACGGGCACGCCGCCGCCGACGCCACGATGACCCTGTTCCAGACCTACGACCGGCATCCGGAGGCCAGGCCGGCCATCGCGGCGGCGTGGGCCACGGCCCGGGTGACCGCCGACTGGTGCAAGGCGGCCGAGTTGCACGCCGCGTACGGCGGCCGGCCGCCCGTTTTCACGTACCCGAGAGCCGTGCGTCCGGCGGTAGCCGGCATCCGTCCGTGGATCGAACGCCTGTTCCGCCTGCGCTGACTACGTTACGTGAGCGCATGCGCGGGAACTGTGTGCATAGAGTAACCATCTGTTTTCAGGGGGACCTATGCGCTCAATTCGGGCCGGACTCCTGGCGTGCGCCCTGCTTTTCACCTTGTGTCCGCCGGTGGCGGCCGACCCCGTGCCGTCGGCCAGGGACGTGAAGAAGGCGCGCGAGACCGCCCGCCACCGGTCGAAGGAGCTGGGGGTGGCCAGTGCCGGGCTGGCGGTGGCCCAGGCCCGGCTGGACGAGCTGGCGGCCGGCGTGGAACGGCAGGTGGAGGCGTACAACGGCGAGCTGGTCCGGCTCCGGGTGGCCGAACAGGCGTACGCGCAGGCCAAGGAGCGGCAGACGGCGGCCGGCGCCGAGGCCGAGCGGGCCCGGCAGGCCGTCGCCCTGCTCGCGGCGGAGAGCTACGGCGGCATGACGGCCGTGGACCCCATGGTCGGCATGCTCATCGACGAGGGCGGCACGGACGGCTTCCTGCACCGGGCGAGCGTGCTCGACCACCTCGGCGACGAGCGGTCCGAGATCCTGCGCAGGATGCGCGACGCCCAGGAGGTGGCCACCATCCTGGGCAAGCAGGCACAGAACGCCTACGACACCCAGCAGGCGGCCTCGGAGCGCGCCCGGCGGGCGAAGCTCGCCGCGGAGGCGGCGGTGGCCCGGCAGCGCCGCGAGACGCGGACCCTGCGCCTGGAGCGGAAGGAACTGCAACAGCGGGTGAACGCCGCCCGCAGCCGAGCCGAGCTGCTGGCCAGGCGGCGGACGGTGGCACTGTCCGCGGCCGGTCTCGCGGCGGGCTCGGCGGGCGGCAACCTGGCCGCCAACTGGGCGCTGACCCAGCTCGGCAAACCGTACGTGTGGGCCGCCGCCGGCCCCGACACCTACGACTGCTCCGGGCTCGTGATGCGTGCCTGGGAACAGGTGGGCGTGCGCCTGGACCACTGGACCGGGACCCAGTGGACCTCCGGCCCGCACGTGCCGATGGACCAGCTACGCCGCGGCGACCTGCTGTTCTTCGGCCGGATCACCGACGACCCCGGGACGATCCACCACGTCGGCATCTACGTCGGCCAGGGCCAGATGGTGCACGCGCCGCAGACCGGCGACGTCGTGCGGGTGGCCTCGATCTGGAGAGGGGACCTGGTGGGCGCCACCAGGCCCCAGTGAGGATCAGTGGTGGTGACCCGCGTCCTTGGCCCGCTGGAACGAGCGCTCGATCTCGGCCTCGGCCTCGATGCGGCCGACCCAGTTGGCGCCCTCGACGGACTTGCCGGGCTCAAGGTCCTTGTAGACCTCGAAGAAGTGCTGGATCTCCAGCCGGTCGAACTCCGACACGTGGTGGATGTCCTGGATGTGGTGCATCCGGGGGTCGGTCGAGGGGACGCACAGGACCTTGTCGTCGCCGCCCTTCTCGTCGGTCATCCGGAACATGCCGACCGCGCGGCAGGTGATGTAGCACCCCGGGAACGTCGGCTCCTGGAGCAGCACCAGCGCGTCGAGCGGGTCGCCGTCCTCGCCGAGCGTGTGCTCGATGAAGCCGTAGTCGGCGGGGTACTGCGTGGAGGTGAACAGGAGCCGGTCCAGCCTGATCTTCCCGGTCTCATGGTCCACTTCGTACTTGTTCCGTTGCCCCTTGGGAATCTCAACGACAACGTCGAACTCCACCGCGGTTCCTCCGCTCAAGGCCCCCGGGAAGTCCCGGCTGGGCGTTAATGTCTCGTAGGCGAACACCAGGAGAGAGGTCAGGCGACGTGGCGCGGCACGAGCGTACGGTGATGCTGGCCACTCTCGCCGTGCTCCAGATCGTCACGATCGTCATCGGCGTTTACGCCATGACCAGCGACTTCAACCTGGGAGCGCTGACGAGGCAGCCGTCACCGGTCGGGCCGACGGCGTCTCCTCGGGGAATCCCCCCCGCCCCCGTGGTCACCTCGGGGCCTGTGCTGGCCCAGCTTTCGGCGACGTCAGGAGACGGACCTCTCCCGACTAAGAGTACTTTGACGCGCCAGCTCACCGACGCGCTGGGTGACAAAGCGCTCGGCGGCCGGGTCGGCGAGGTCGTGCTCGACGCCGCGACCGGCGGCCAGATCTTCGCCTCCAACCCCGACGTGGGCATCACCCCCGCCTCCACGAACAAGGTCGTCACGACCACCGCGGCGCTCGCCTCGCTCGGCCCCGACACCCGCTTCTCCACCCGCGTCGTCCAGGGGCGCGCGCCCGGCGCGATCGTCCTGGTGGGCGGCGGCGACCCGCTGCGGGCGGTGCCGACGGCGAAGCCCGGCTACCCCAAGCAGGCCTCCCTCGCCACGCTGGCCGCCCGCACCGCCGCCGCGCTGAAGGCGAAGGGCGTCAGGAAGGTCACGCTCTCCTACGACGACAGCCTGTTCACCGGGCCGGCCATCGCGCCCGGCTGGAAGCCGAACTACGTGCCCGACGGCGAGGCGGCCCCCGTCCACGCCCTGGCCATCGACGAGGGACGCCAGCGCCCCGGCGCCCGGCCCCGCGTGGCCGACCCGGCCGCGACCGCCGCCGCCGCCTTCGCCCGGCTCCTCCCCAAGTACGGCGTCACCGTCTCCAAGGACATCCGCCAGGAGAAGGCCGCGGCGGGCGCCGCCGAGCTGGGCAAGGTCGACTCCGCCCCCCTGTACGCCCTGGTCGAGCACACCCTGACCCACAGCGACAACGACATGGCCGAGGCCCTGGCCAGGCACGTCGCCATCAAGGAGGGCAAGGAGGCGTCGTTCGCGGGGGCGGCTGAGGCCGTGCTCGCGGTGATGCGGCGGCTCGGCGTGACGAAGGGCGTCGCCGTCGCCGACGGCAGCGGCCTGTCCATCCGCAACCGGGTCAGCGCCGACGCCATGGCCAGGATCATCGCCATCGCCAGCTCCGCCCAGCACCCCGAGCTGCGGGCCGTCGACTCGGGCATGCCGATCGCCGGCTTCTCCGGCACGCTCGGCAACGGCCGGCGCTTCACCCGCGCCGACAGCAGAGGCCAGGTCGGCCTCGTACGCGCCAAGACCGGCACGCTCAACAACGTCAACACCCTGGCCGGCCTCGCCACCACCAAGGACGGCCGGCTGGTCACCTTCGCCTTCCTGGCCGACGACGTGCCGGTGAACGCCGAACCCGTGCTCGACAGGCTCGCCGCGATCGTCGCGCGATCCTGAACGCCGCTTCTTCGCAGGCGTGACGAGAACAACGTACGGTGGACGGTATGCAGGTGATCGACTGGGATCTGGCCGTCACGACCGGCACGCGCCTGGTGCGCCCCGGTCCTCAGGTGAGCAAGGAGGAGGCCAGGCAGGCCGTCACCGAGCTCCGCACGCTGTCACGTGAGGCCGAGGGCCACGTGCGCGAGTTCACCAAGATCCACACCGAGACCGCGCCGCAGCCCGCGACCATCGTCGACCGGCCCGGCTGGATCAAGGCCAACGTCGAGGGTTTCCGCGTGGTCCTCGAACCGCTGACCCAGCGCATGGGCAGCGGCGCCAACCCGCCGCCCGCCATCGTCACCGCCGTGGGCTCCCGCATCACCGGCGTGGAGGTCGGGGCCGTACTCGCCTTCCTCGCCTCCCGGGTGCTCGGCCAGTACGAGCTGTTCCTGCCGCCCGACCCGACGGGCCAGGAGGCGACCGGCCGGCTGACGCTCGTCGCGCCCAACATCGTCCACGCCGAGCGCGAGATGAACGTCGTGCCCCGCGACTTCCGGCTGTGGGTGTGCCTGCACGAGGAGACCCACCGGGTGCAGTTCACGGGCGTGACCTGGCTGCGCGAGTACGTCCGGTCGCAGATGACGGAGTTCCTGCTCGCCTCCGACCTCGACCTCCCCACGCTGCTCGACCGCCTGCGCAACGCCGCCGACACGGTGGCCGACGTGGTCAGGGGCGGCGAGGGCAACCTGATCGACGCCATCCAGACGCCCGCCCAGAAGGAGATCCTCGACCGTCTGACGGCCGTGATGACCCTGGTCGAGGGCCACGGCGACTTCGTCATGGACGCCGTGGGCCCGTCGGTGGTCCCGACCGTCTCGGAGATCCGCGCCAAGTTCGCCCAGCGCCGCGAGGGCGGCTCCCGGCTCGACCGCACGGTGCGGCGCCTGCTGGGCATCGAGGTCAAGATGAAGCAGTACGCCGAGGGGTCGGCGTTCGTCCGCACGGTGGTCGACCGCGTGGGCATGGACGGCTTCAACAAGGTCTGGACCTCCCCGGAGACCCTGCCCACCACCGCCGAGATCGGCGACCCGGACGCCTGGGTCCACCGCGTCATCGGCACCCCCGCCCTCCCCGCCTGATCTCGTTCCTCTTCCGAAGGCTCCGCGCGCCGGGCCTGTCGCCGCGTGCGGCGGGGGCCCGGCGGCCGGGACAATGGTCCTCGTGGGTCCCCATCCAGCCGTAGCCGACGTGCGCAGGGCCGTGCGCGAGGCGCTGGCCGACCTCGGCGGCACCGGCGCGCTGGTCCTGGCCGCCTGCAGCGGCGGCGCCGACTCCCTGGCCCTGGCGGCGGCCATCGCCTTCGTCGCCCCCCGCGCCGGCCTGCGCGCGGGCCTGGTCACGGTCGACCATCAGCTCCAGCCCGGCTCGGCCGAGCGCGCCCGGCAGGTCGCCGAGCTCGCCGCCACCATGGGCCTGGCCCCCGCCGAGGTGCTCACCGTCACCGTGGGCACCGAAGGCGGCCCGGAAGCCGCCGCCCGCGAGGCCAGGTACACCGCGCTGGCCGAGGCGGCCGACCGGCTCCAGGCCGCCGCCGTCCTCCTCGGGCACACTCGCGACGACCAGGCCGAGACCGTGCTCCTGGGCCTGGCCAGGGGGAGCGGCCTGCGTTCCATCTCCGGCATGGCCCCGCGGGCGGGCCGCTACCGCCGTCCCTTCCTCGACCTGCCCAGGGCCACGACGGTCGCCGCCTGCCGGGCGATGTCCCTCCACCCCTGGGACGACCCCCACAACGACGACCCCCGCTACACCCGCGTCCGCGTCAGGAAGCGGATCCTGCCGATGCTCGACGAAGAACTCGGCCCGGGGGTCGCCGAAGCGCTCGCGAGGACGGCCAGAATGGCCCGGGAGGACGCCGACGCCCTCGATCAGTGGGCAGAATCGGCGTTCCCGAATTGCGCTCTAAGCGATATCGCCGAGTCCGTCATCCTGTCCGTACCGGAGTTGGAGAAACTGCCCGACGCCGTGCGGCGCAGGGTGCTGCGGCGCGCGGCCATCGCGGCCGGAACGCCCTCCGGGGCGCTTTCGGCCACCCACGTGCTGGCAGTGGATCGGCTGGTCACACAATGGCACGGGCAGAAGGCGGTCGATCTGCCCGGAGGTCTGTCCGCAGTTCGGCGGTATGGCACCCTGATACTCGCCATCAGTCCCATCGTTTAAGGAACCACAGGTGGACGCTGCCGACATGGGCAAAGACCTGGAGAAGGTCCTCATCCCCGAGGACGAGCTCCAGGCCAAGATCAAAGAGCTTGCCGGGCGCATCGACGAGGACTACGCGGGCAAGGACGTCCTGCTCGTGGGCGTGCTGAAGGGCGCGGTCATGGTGATGGCCGACCTGGCCAGGGCGCTGCACGTGCCCGTTCAGATGGACTGGATGGCGGTGTCGTCCTACGGCGCGGGCACCAAGTCGTCCGGCGTCGTACGGGTGCTGAAGGACCTCGACACCGACATCTTGAACCGCCACGTCCTGATCGTCGAGGACATCATCGACTCCGGTCTCACCCTCCACTGGCTGCTGGAAAACCTGAAGTCGCGCAATCCGGCCTCGCTGGAGATCTGCGCCGCGCTGCGCAAGCCGGACGCGGTGAAGGTGCCGATGGACGTGAAATACGTCGGGTTCGACATTCCCAACGAGTTCGTCATCGGCTACGGGCTCGACTACGCGGAGCGCTACCGGAATTTGCCGTTCATCGGAACGCTCGCCCCGCACGTTTATAAGTAGTAATCCTGGCCATGGCCGGGAACATCGCGCAACGTGACGTACGTTGATAGGGCAAGACCGGTGTAGTGGGCGGGTCCCTCCGCGCGCCGTGCCGGTGTACCTTCAGACTCCGGAAGGGTGACCGCGTGTCCCCTTCGGGTAGTCAGAAGTCGCGGTGTCGGATGCCGCGGCCCCGGGCCAGCCCGGGGTTCCAGGCCATGGTCAGGAAGGGACGGGCCCGCAAGGGGTTCCGCATCGGATGGATCTCAAGCGATTTACACGTGGGCCACTGCTGTGGATCCTGGGCATCGTCGTGCTGCTCCTGCTCGTCACTCAGCTCTGGAGCGGCGGGGGCAATTTCAAGCAGGCCGACACGTCCACGGTTCTCCAGCAGATTCGCGCCGGCAATTTCACCAGCGCCAAAGTGGTCGACAAGGACAACCGGGTCGAGCTCACCCTCATCAAGCCGGTCGTCGTCAGGCCGGGCGACGCCCCTGCGAAGCTGATCCAGTCCAACTGGGTCAGCGGCTACGGCGCGAAGCTGACCGACGAGCTGCAGGCCCAGGTCGACGCCAACAAGACGAAGAGCTTCACCACCGAGGTGCCCCAGGAGAACTTCCTGCTCAGCATCCTGGTGAGCTTCCTGCCGATCGTCATCATCGTGCTGATCTTCCTGTTCATCATGAACCAGATGCAGGGCGGCGGCTCCCGGGTGATGAACTTCGGCAAGTCGAAGGCCAAGCTCATCACCAAGGACACCCCGAAGACGACGTTCGCCGACGTCGCCGGCGCTGACGAGGCCATCGAGGAGCTCCAGGAGATCAAGGAGTTCTTGCAGGCCCCGGCCAAGTTCCAGGCGATCGGCGCCAAGATCCCCAAGGGCGTGCTGCTCTACGGCCCGCCCGGCACCGGCAAGACCCTGCTGGCCCGCGCGGTCGCGGGTGAGGCCGGCGTGCCCTTCTACTCGATCTCCGGTTCCGACTTCGTCGAGATGTTCGTCGGTGTCGGCGCCTCGCGTGTGCGCGACCTGTTCGAGCAGGCCAAGGCCAACGCCCCCGCGATCATCTTCATCGACGAGATCGACGCCGTCGGCCGCCACCGCGGCGCCGGCCTGGGCGGCGGTCACGACGAGCGCGAGCAGACCCTCAACCAGCTGCTCGTCGAGATGGACGGCTTCGACGTCAAGGGCGGCGTGATCCTCATCGCCGCGACCAACCGGCCCGACATCCTCGACCCGGCGCTGCTGCGTCCCGGCCGTTTCGACCGGCAGGTCACGGTCGACCGCCCCGACCTGGAGGGCCGCAAGGGCATCCTCAAGGTCCACGGCCGCGGCAAGCCGTTCGCGCCCGACGTCGACCTCGACGTCATCGCGCGCCGCACCCCCGGGTTCACCGGCGCCGACCTGGCCAACGTGATCAACGAGGCGGCCCTGCTCACCGCGCGGGCCGACCAGAAGCTGATCACGATGGACGTCCTTGAGGAGTCGATCGACCGTGTCATGGCAGGGCCCGAGCGCAAGTCGCGGGTCATGTCCGACAAGGAGAAGAAGATGATCGCCTATCACGAAGGCGGTCACGCTCTGGTGGCGCACGCGCTGCCCAACTCCGACCCGGTCCACAAGATCACCATCCTGTCCCGCGGTCGCGCCCTCGGTTACACGATGACGCTGCCGATGGAGGACAAGTTCCTGGCCACCAGGTCCGAGATGATGGACCAGCTCGCGATGCTGCTCGGCGGCCGCGCGGCGGAGGAGCTCGTCTTCCACGAGCCCACCACCGGCGCCTCCAACGACATCGAGAAGGCCACGGCGGTCGCCCGCCGCATGGTGACCGAGTACGGCATGAGCGAGCAGCTCGGCGCCCGTAAGTTCGGCAGCGGCCAGGCCGAGGTCTTCCTCGGCCGCGAGATGGGCCACGAGCGCGACTACTCCGAGAAGATCGCCTCCTCCATCGACGAGGAGGTCCGCCGGATGATCGAGACGGCGCACGACCAGGCCTGGGACATCCTGGTCGAGTACCGCGACGTGCTCGACAACCTGGTGCTGGAGCTCATGGAGAAGGAGACGCTCTCCCGCGAGCAGGTCCTCCAGATCTTCGCTCCGGTGATCGTCAAGGAACACCGGCCCTCCTACGCGGGCTACGGCAAGCGGCTCCCGTCCGACCGCCCGCCGATCCTGACCCCGAAGGAGCAGTCGAGCAACGGCTCGCTCACCTCGGGCCACCAGGACGCCCTCCAGGCCGGGGACAGTGCGTGACGCAGCACGAGGTAGACCTTGGGCGGATCGAGAAGGCCGTACGCGAGATCCTCTACGGCATCGGCGAGGATCCCGACCGTGACGGCCTGATCGAGACGCCCGCCCGGGTCGCCCGCGCGATGGCCGAGCAGTTCTCCGGCCTCGGTCAGGCGCCCGAGGACGTGCTCAACAAGGTCTTCGACGTCGATCACGACGAGATGGTGCTGGTCAGGGACATCGAGGTCTACTCGACCTGCGAGCACCATCTCGTGCCCTTCCACGGCGTGGCCCACGTGGGCTACATCCCCAACGAGCGGGGCCAGGTGACCGGGCTGTCGAAGCTGGCCCGGCTGGTCGACGTCTTCGCCCGCCGTCCGCAGGTGCAGGAGCGCATGACCTCGCAGATCGCCGACGCCCTCATGCGGGTGCTGGAGCCGCGCGGGGTCATCGTGGTCGTCGAGGCCGAACACCTGTGCATGACGATGCGCGGCGTACGCAAGCCGGGGGCCAAGACGGTCACGTCGGCGGTCCGCGGCGACTTCCGTACCAGCGACAAGACCCGTTCCGAGGCGATGGCGCTCATCCTCGGCAGGTGACGATCGTTATCCACAACTGGGGACCCGAGATGTCGGCAGGTGTGGGGGAACGCCTAGGCTTGCCCCATGACTAGCGTGCCCATCAACGTGCCGGGAGGTACGGAGCGGTGCCTCGTCATGGGTGTGGTCAATGTGACGCCCGACTCCTTCTCCGACGGCGGCCAGTGGTTCGACGAGGAGGCCGCCGTCCAGCACGGGCTCGACCTGGTGCGGGAGGGGGCCGACATCGTCGACGTGGGCGGTGAGTCCACCCGTCCCGGTGCCGCCCGGGTGTCGCTGGAGGAGGAGCTGGCCAGGGTCGTCCCCGTGATCCGGGCGCTCGACGCCGAGGGTGTGGCGGTGAGCGTCGACACGATGCGCGCCGAGGTGGCCAGGGCCGCGGTCGAAGCGGGCGCCAAGCTCGTCAACGACGTGAGCGGCGGGCTGGCCGACCCGGACATGCCGCGCGTGGTCGCCGCGACGGGGATTCCCTACGTGGTGATGCACTGGCGCGGCCACAGCCATGACATGGACAGCCGTGCCGTCTACGCCGACGTCGTGACAGAGGTGCGCGAGGAGCTGAGCAAGCGGGTCGATCTGGTGCTGGCCGAGGGGGTGTCCCCGGAGCAGATCGTGCTCGACCCCGGTCTCGGGTTCGCCAAGCACGCCGAGCACAACTGGGCGCTGCTGGCCGGCATCCCGGAGCTCGCCGAGCTGGGCTACCCGCTGCTGATCGGGGCCTCGCGCAAGCGGTTCCTCGGGCGGCTGCTGGCGGGTCCCGACGGCGCCCCCCGCCCGTTCAGCCGGAGCGACGACGCCACCCTGGCGGTGACCGCGCTGGCGGCACAGGCGGGGGCCTGGTGCGTGCGCGTGCACGAGGTAGGTCCCAATGCCGATGCCGTGCGCGTGGCGGCCGCATGGAAGAGAGCCGGAGCAGGCACATGAGCGTCGACACTGCCGCTATTGAGACGGTCAACGAGGAGTTCTACACCGCGATCGAGAGCGCCGATCTCGACAAAATGACCGAGATCTGGGCCGAGGACTCCGCCGACGACCAGGTGAGCTGCGTACATCCGGGCTGGACGTTGCTGACGGGCCGGTCCGAGGTGCTGCGGTCGTGGGCGCTGATCATGGCCAACACCACCTACATCCAGTTCGTGCTGACCGACGTCAACACGACCGTGCTGGGCGACGTGGCCGTGCTCACCTGCGTGGAGAACATCCTCACCGCGGGTGAGGAGGGTGAGTCCAGCTTCGCCGCGGGCAAGGTGGTGGCGAGCAACGTCTACATCCGCACCTCTCAGGGCTGGCGGTTGTGGATGCACCACGGCTCCCCGGTGCTCCAGGGAGACGACGACGAGGACGAGGAGGGCGAGCTTGAGGTCTGACCGCATCGCTCTCAAGGGCCTGCGGGCCAGGGGACGGCACGGCGTGCTGCCCGCCGAGCGGGAGCTCGGGCAGGAGTTCGTGGTCGACGTGACGTTGTTCCTCGACACCGCCCCGGCGGCGGCCGGTGACGACCTCACCAAGACGGTCCACTACGGGGAGCTGGCCCAGGCGCTGGCCGAGGTGGTCGAGGGCGAGCCGGTCGAGCTGATCGAGACGCTGGCGCAGCGACTGGCGGACGTCTGCCTGGCCAGTGAGCTGGTCCACAAGGTCGAGGTGAGTGTGCACAAACCGGCGGCGCCGATCCCGCTGCCGTTCGACGATGTGATCGTGACGATCGAGAGGAGCCGCGCATGAAGGCCGTCCTCGCTCTCGGCAGCAATCTGGGCGAGCGCTTCCAGACGTTGCAGGGAGCCATCGACACGCTGTTCGACGCCCCGGGCCTGGAGTTCGTCAAGGTGTCCCCGGTCTACGAGACCGACCCCGTCGGCGGGCCGGGCGGGCAGGAGCCGTACCTCAACGCGGTCGTCGTGGCCGAGACCGAGTTGCCGCCCCGCACGCTGCTGGAGCGGGCGCTCGGCGTGGAGAACGCCTACGGACGGGTACGCGAGGAGCGGTGGGGGCCGCGTACGCTCGACGTCGACCTGATCGTCGTCGGCGAGGACACCTGCGACGACGCCGAGCTGACGTTGCCCCATCCGCGGGCCCACGAGCGGGCCTTCGTGCTGGTGCCCTGGTCGGTGATCGACCCCGAGGCCACGGTGCCGGGCCGGGGCCGCATCGCCGACCTGCTGGCCGGGCTCGACCGGCGGGGCGTGCGCCTGCGTGAGGACCTGAAGCTGCAGAGGCCCGATTGAGGCCGACGCACCCCGGCCGCCTGGCCGCTCTCCTCGTCGTCGTCGCCCTCGTCGTGTGGGCGGCGGTCCGGCACTTCTACTCCGAGCTGCCCATCATGCCGTGGACGGCGATCCCCACCGTGTTGCTGCTGGCCCTCGGCGAGGGTTACAGCGGATGGGTGACCAAGGCCAGGATCGCCAGGAAGCCGGACACCAAGCCGGTCGAGCCGCTGGCGGTGGCCCGGCTGGCGGCGCTGGCCAAGGCGGCGGCGTACGCGGGGGCGGTGTTCGCCGGGATGTTCGCCGGGTTCGCCGCGTACACGCTGCAGATCTTCGACCGGGAGACGCCGCGCTCGGAGTTCTTCGTGGCGGCCGGGTCGTTCGTGGCCTGCGTGGTGCTCGTCTGCGCGGCCCTCTACCTCGAACACTGCTGCCGCATCCCCAAGGACTCCGACGAGCGCAAGACCGACTAGCGCGGCTCCCCGGCCTCGCGCGTGCGCCCGGCCGGGGTCCGGCGGCGGCCGAAGAGGTAGATGACCGGAAGGGTGCAGATCAGGGGGCCGATGATGGCGATCGGCCGCTCCAGCCACCACTTCAGGTCCGGCGGGATCTTGGTGCCGAGGTTGCCGAACAGCCACCACGACAGCCCTAAGGCGATCGCCATGCCGGTCGTGTGGAAGAGGAACAGCGGCAGGGCGTAACGGTTGATGAAGGAGTTCGCACGGGCCCAGCGGGGACGTTCGAGCACCCGTTCCATGGCCGGGCGCAGCACCTCCACCAGGCCGATCTGGAAGATCAGCAGGGCGACGATGACGAACGTCGGCGGGGCCATGTTCGACCACTTGTCCCCGGGCACGCCGACCATCGAGCCCGGGTAGATGCCCGAGTAGACCAGGCCGAACAGGGCGAACAGGCCCGTCCACAGGATGCCGATGTCGTACCGCCTGGGCAGGATGACGATCCGGTCGTAGAAGAAGCCCGCCTGGTGGGCCAGGCCCCAGACGATGATCATGTTCAGCCAGCCGGCCCACTCGTAGCCGTAGCGGAAGCGCACCACGTCCACGACCAGGGCCGAGCCGCCGAGCCAGATGAGGGCCAGCACGTCGTAGCGCCTGTGCAGCCACAGGGCCACCGGCAGCAGCGCGATCAGCACCAGGTAGACGCCGAGGAACCACAGCGGGCTGAGTACGAGCAGCACCACCCGCCACATCCACTCCACGCCGAACGCCCAGGTCACGACCGCGCCGACGGAGATCCACACGCCGCACAGGAACAACGCCGGCAGGGCCAGCGCGCGGATGCGCCGCCAGACGAACGCCCCGATGCCCACGCCGCGTGCCTGGGCCCGGTTCCAGGACAGCAGGTGCACGTGGCCGCCGACGTAGAAGAACAGCGGCAACACCTGGAGCAGCCAGGTCAGGATCCACAACCCCGAGGTGAAACCGAGCGGGCTGGTGGGCTCGGGTCCGGTGGGCTTCCACTCCAGGATCGTGAACGCCCAGTGCCAGACCACCACCACGATGAGGCTGAGAGCGCGGAGCCAGTCGACGTACTTGTCGCGTTGGGGAGTGCTCACTTGTCGATGTCACCCACGACGAAGAACATCGAGCCGAGGATGGCGATCATGTCGGCCACCAGGTTGCCGGGCAGCAGCTCGCGCAGCACCTGGACGTTGCCGAAGGAGGCCGAGCGCAGCTTGAGCCGCCACGGCGTCTTGTCGCCCTTGGAGACCAGGTAGTAGCCGTTGATGCCGAGCGGGTTCTCGGTCCACGCGTACGTGTGGCCCTCGGGCACCTTGAGCACCTTCGGCAACCGCTGGTTGATCGGCCCGGGAGGCAGCTCGCGCAGCCGTTCGACGCAGGCTTCGGCGAGGTCGAGCGAGACCTTGAGCTGCGCGAACAGCACCTCGAACCGGGAATGGCAGTCGCCCGCCTTCCGGGTGACGACCTCGACGGGCAACTCGCCGTAGGCCAGGTACGGGTCGTCGCGCCGCAGGTCGAGGTCGACCCCCGAGGCGCGGGCGATGGGCCCGCTGACGCCGTACTGGAGGATCTGCTCGCGGGTCAGCACGCCGACCCCCTTGGTACGGGCGAGGAAGATCTCGTTGTTCAGGATGAGGCCCTCGATGTCGGGCACCCGGCGGCGGGTCTCGGCGACGGCCTGCGCGACCCGGTCGAGCCAGCCGAGCGGCAGGTCCTCCTTGAGGCCGCCGACCCGGTTGAACATGTAGTGCATGCGCCCGCCGGAGATCTCCTCCATGACGGCCTGGATGCGTTCGCGCTCGTTGAAGGCGTAGAAGACGGGGGTGATCGCGCCGAGTTCGAGTGGGTAGGAGCCGAGGAACATCAGGTGGTTGAGCATGCGGTTGAGCTCGGCCAGCAGCGTACGGGCCCACACGGCCCTGACCGGCGGTTCCATACCGAGCAGCCGTTCGGCGGTCAGCTCGACGCCCAGCTCGTTGGCGAACCCCGACAGCCAGTCGTGCCGGTTGGCGAGCATGATGATCTGCCGGTAGTCGCGGACCTCGAACAACTTCTCCGCGCCCCGGTGCATGTAGCCGATGATCGGCTCGGCCGCCGCGATGCGCTCGCCGTCGAGGGTCAGCCGGAGCCTGAGCACGCCGTGCGTGGAGGGGTGTTGGGGACCGATGTTGAGGATCATGTCCTCGGTCGCCAGCTCCTTCGCGCCCGCGCCGAGCCCGACCACGCGTTCCGTCATAGGGCCCATGCTGCCACCGTCCCGCGAGGTGGGCCAGCGTGGGGGATGGTCAAGGAATCGTATGGCAACGCATCCCGAAGCCAGACATGGGGATCAACACCGGGAACGGGGGGAGAAAGCACTGTGAAGAGAGTTCTGTTTGATGTGGCCGCCCTGATCTCCAGGGTGGTGCTCGGTGTGATCTTCGTGGCGCACGGCTGGCAGAAGTGGCAGGGCGGGCTGGGTGCCGCGGCGGCGGAGTTCCGGGAGATGGGCGTGCCCATGCCCGGGTTGTCCGCGGGATTCGCCGCCATCGTGGAGTTGATCGGCGGTGTCCTGCTGATCCTCGGCCTCTTGGTACGTCCGGTGGCGTTGCTGCTGCTCATTGACATGATCGGCGCGATCGTCTTCGTGCACATAGGACGCGGGGTGTTGTCGCAGAACGGCGGCTGGGAGCTGCCGGGGGCGCGGGGCGCGCTCGCTCTGATGCTCGCCGCGCTGGGCGGCGGCCGGATCGGCCTCGACGGCATCGTCAACACGATGTTCCGGCGCCGCAGGGAACGCCGGATCGCCGAGGACGACCTCGCCGCGCATCGGCCGGTCCGGCGCGCCGAGCCGACGACCGTCGTCACCGAGGAGCCCACGACGCAGCCCATGAGGGAGCCCACGACGCAGCCCACGACGCAGGTGCGGCCCGCGGGTGGCCCCACGACGCCGGCCAGGCCCGAGGGGGAGGCCGAGCAGCCCAACGTGCCGAGGCAGCCGGGCGCGCCGCGGCCCGGTCACCTCAACGACGAGGACATGAGGGACATCGACGCCCTGGTCTCGGACGAGCCGACCCAGCCGAAGCCGCCCAACCGCTGACGACCGACCCGGCAAAAGCCCTCTGACCGCTGAGGTCAGCGGCCGACCAGGTCGCGCAGGGCCTCGATCAGGCGGTCGACGTGCTCCTGCGTGCTGCCGATGCCGATCGAGGCCCGCACCGCCGACGCGGTGCCGTCCTCGCAGCCGCCGTCCGCCGTGCCCAGCAGGTGGCGGACGAACGGGTGCGCGCAGAACTTCCCGTCACGCACGCCGATGCCGTACTCGCCGGACAGCGCCTCGGCCACCTCCCGGGCCGAGTAGCCGTCCACCACGAACGACACGATCCCCACCCGCGGGTGGTCCTCGCCCCACAGCGACAGCTCGTGCACCCCCTCGATCGAGGCCAGGCCGGCGCGCAGGCGGGCGATCAGGCGCTCCTCCTCGCGTACCAGCTCGGTCCAGCCGGTGGCGGTGAGCGCGTCGCAGGCGGCGGCCAGGGCGATGGCGCCCAGCACGTTGGGGGTGCCCGCCTCATGGCGGGGCTCGGGGTCGTCGTGCCATTCGGTGGTCTCGCCCACCGAGCGCACCGCGCCGCCGCCCTTGAGGTACGGCTCGCCCTCGGCCAGCCAGTCACGCCGTCCGATCAGCACGCCGGCGCCGAAGGGCGCGTACAGCTTGTGGCCGGAGAAGGCCACGTAGTCCAGGTCGAGCGCGGTCAGGTTGAGCCTGCGGTGCGGTACGAGCTGGGCGGCGTCCACCAGGATCCGGGCGCCGTGCCGGTGGGCGATGTGGGCGAGGGCGGCGATCGGCCACAACTCGCCGGTGACGTTCGAGGCGGCGGTGACCACGAGCAGCTTGGGGCCCTCGATCCCGGCCAGCGCCTCGTCGGCGGCGCGGACGGCCTCACCGGGGAAGGCGGGGGGCGCGAGGCGTACGGACCGCTCCCAGGGCAGCAGCGAGGCGTGGTGCTCGGAGTCGAAGACGACCACGGTCGTGCCCTCGGGCAGGCAGCGGGCCAGCAGGTTGGTGGCGTCGGTGGTGTTGCGGGTGAAGATGACGGCGTCGTCCGGGCGGGCGCCGACGAAGGCCCTGACCGTGTGGCGGGACTGCTCGTACCGGGCGGTGGTGAGCTGGGAGGCGTAGCCCGCGCCGCGGTGGACGCTGGAGTAGGCCGGGAGCGCGGCGGCGACGGCGGCGCTGACCGGCTCAAGACAAGGGGCGCTGGCGGCGTAGTCGAGGTTGGCGTAGCTGACCAGGCGGCCGCCCTTGACCGGGACCTCCAGGTCGGCGCCGAGCACGGCGGGGATCAGCCGTCCGGAGGGGGCGGAGGTGGCGGCGGGGGCCTCGACGGCCTGGGCGGGCAGCGAGTTGAAGATCGTCAGCGTGGACATGGCACGGCTCCTCACGGGGTCGGTCGGACCCCTGGGAACAGCCACGGAGCCCGCGCTTGCCCGCCACACCTCGTGACGGACCAGGTCTTCACCCGGGGCACCCCGCCGCGGACGCGAGGGTTGCCGGCCAGCTAGCCGGGGCTTGTCGCTGGCACTCATGACCTACGACCGCACTATAACCGACACCCGGGCATCATTCGCAAGCCCAGCAGGTCAGCACGTCTCATAAGATGAAATAGTGCGCTTTGATCCCTGGAATCCGGATTTCGTCGCCGACCCTTACCCGGCTTACGACGAGCTGAGGCGCGAGGCGCCCGTCCACTACTTCGAGCCGTCCAACCAGTGGCTGATCTCCCGGCACGCAGACGTGAACGCGCTGCTCAGGGACCGGCGGCTGGGCCGCGACTACACCCACGTCGCCACCCACGAGGAGTTCGGCCGGCAGCCCGAGCCGGAGTTCCAGGAGCCCTTCTGGCGTGTCAGCAGGAACGGCATGCTGGAGGTCGAGCCGCCGGACCACACGAGGCTGCGCCGGCTGGTGTCCAAGGCGTTCACGCCGCGCATGGTCGAGTCGCTGCGCCCCCGCGTACGGGCCATCGCCGAGGGCCTGATCGACGCGTACGTCGAGAAGGGCGGCGGCGACCTGATCGCCGAGGTCGCCGAGCCGCTGCCGGTCACCGTGATCGCCGAGATGCTCGGCGTCCCCGAGCAGGACCGCCACCTGCTGCGCCCGTGGTCGGCCGACATGTGCGGCATGTACGAGCTCAACCCCGACCTGGACACCCAGCACAAGGCGGTGCGCGCGGCCGAGGAGTTCGAGTCCTACCTCAAGGACCTGGCCCGCGAGCGCGTGGCCAACCCCGGCGACGACCTGGTCAGCGCCCTGGCCGCGATCCCCGAGCTGACCCCGGACGAGCTGGCCGGCACCTGCGTCCTGCTGCTCAACGCGGGCCACGAGGCCACGGTCAACGTCACCGGCAACGGCTGGCGGGCCCTGCTCAAGAACCCCGGCGAGCTGGCCCGGCTGCGCGCCGACCGTTCGCTGCTGCCGACCGCCATCGAGGAGCTGCTGCGCCACGACACCCCACTCCAGCTCTTCGAACGCTGGGTGCTGGAGGACATCGAGGTCGACGGCGTGCGGATCCCGCGCGGCTCGGAGGTCGCCTGCCTGTTCGGCTCGGCCAACCGGGACCCCGAGGTGTTCGAGGACCCGGACCGGCTCGACCTGGGCCGGCCGGACAACCCGCACATCTCCTTCGGCGCGGGCATCCACTTCTGCCTGGGCGCGCCGCTGGCCAGGATCGAGCTGACGGAGTCGTTCAACGCGCTGCTGGACCGCGTGGGGACGATCGAGCTGCGCTCGGAGCCGGTCTACAAGCCCGGGTTCGTCATCCGCGGCCTGCACTCGCTCGACCTCGACGTCACCGGCTCTGGCTGAGCCACCCGAACCCGCCGAGCCCGGCCGGATCGATCAGCTCCGCCTCCTCCGAGGCCCTCGACAGGGCGCGTACGTAGGCGCGCGGATCGGTGTGCGCCAGGTCGACCGGCGGGCGGGTGCCGGTGAGGCCCAGCGTCCGCAACACGTTGCGCTGTGTGGACAAGGTTGTGGATATCGCGCCGGCCCGCCGCCCGGCCTCGGCGCATGCGTCGAGGGCGACGTGGGCGGTGATGTCGCAGGTCCCGTCGGGGATCGGGGTGACGACCGAGCCGTCGCGGTAACCGGTCAGCGTGCCGCAGAGCGGTCGGTTATCCACAGGGTGTGCATAATCCACGGCTATCGCCCGGCCGCGGGCGAGGCGTACCAGAACGGAGGCCCAGGCGTCGTCGCGGGGGCGGCCGATCTCGGCGCGGGTGCCCACGTGGTGCAGCGGCCACCAGCGGTCGAGCCATTCGCGGTCGGCGGGCCGCAGCGGGCCGCCGAGGCGCTCCTCGCCGGTCCGGGTGTTGACCATGACCAGGCGGGGGCCGCCGGAGGTCTGCTCGGCCACGTCGAGCGGGATGTTGTCGAGCCACTCGTTGGCGATGGCCAGGCCGGTGATGCTGGTGGGCAGCGTGCGGCTCCACTCCACCTGCTCGGGCAGACCGGCGGGCCTGGCGGACAGGTCGACGCAGGTGACCCGGAGCCGGTCGCGCAGGTCGGGCCCGGCCGCCGCGAGCACGCGGCCGACCAGCACGCCCTCGCCTGAGCCGATGTCGACCAGGTCGAGCGGGTCGGGGGCGCCGAGCTCGGAGTCCACCTCCGTCAGCAGGGCCAGGACCGCCTCCGCGAACGCGGCCGAGGCTCCGACCGAGGTGCGGAAGTGGCCCGAGGGGCGTTCGCGGAGGTAGAAGCCCTCCTCGCCGTAGAGCGCGCGTTCGGTCGCGGCGCGCCAGGTGAGCCACATGCAGGGACTATCTCACGATTCGACGTGACGACACGCAGAGTCAATGATTGACTACTCTTGGTCGTTACATTGCGCTAACGTTTACGCACTGTCACAGAGCGACTGCGTTTCGCCCGTCCGCGGTAAGCGGCGAGCCGGATCGCTCCACCAAAAGCATTGCGGCCTCTTCGGCCGCATACTGAGAGGAGCCCCCCGTGAAGAAGACTCTGGTCATGGCAGGTGCCATCGCCCTGCTGGCCCTGGCCGCCCCCGCGTACGCCGACGACGTCACCCACGGCAACAACGGCATCCTGACCGGCAGCCCGATCCACCTCCCCATCACCGCCGTCGTGCCCGTCTGCGGCAACAACATCGGCATCCAGGCGGTGCCGATCAACGGCTGCCAGGGGAGCCCGAACACCGCGGTCTACAGCCGCTGAGGCAGGGAGAGCCCGGACCGCTCGCGCGCGGTCCGGGCTCTGATCCCGGCCGGTCAGTCGGCGGATGACCGGCCGGCGCACCTCCAAGAGGTCGCATCCAGGCGGGCGTCGGGTTGTCAGGACTCGGCGCCCGCTGTCATGCGTGGACCCCTCTCCTCATCTCTTTCGACAGGGGGTGCACCATTCGTATGCCCCTGTCGCATTTGTCGTTAACTCAACGCGCGGCAAAGCGGCGGTCACGCCGGAACGCCTGGTGACTGCGACCGTCCCGCCGCCGGTTACGCTGGTCGGCAGTGCCATCACGGTCGACAGGGGTGAGACGTCATGGACGCAGCTGATCGCCCGGCACGGCTGACTGTCGGCGTGCTCGGGGCGGGCAAGGTCGGCTCCGCGCTCGGCGCCGCGCTGACCCAGGCCGGACACCGGATCGTGGCCGCGAGCGGGGTGTCCGACAGGTCGCGGAGATGGGCCGCCGACCGGCTCGGGGTCGACCTGGCGCGGCCCGACGAGGTGGTGGCCGCCGCGCAGCTCATCCTGCTGACCGTTCCCGACGACGCCCTGCCCGACCTCGTCGCCGGGCTGGCCGGTACGGGCGCCGAGCTCCAGGGCAAGCTGCTCGTCCACACCAGCGGCGCCTACGGCCTGTCGGTGCTCGACCCCGCCGCGAAGGCGGGCGCGCTGCCGCTCGCGCTCCACCCGGTCATGACGTTCACCGGCCGGGACGACGACCTCAACAAGATCACCGGCATCTCGTTCGGCGTGACCGCGCCCGAGACGCTGCGTCCCGTCGCCGAGGCCCTGGTGATCGAGATGGGCGGCGAGCCGGTCTGGATCGCCGAGAGCGACCGCGCGCTCTACCATGCGGCCCTGGCCAACGCCGCCAACCACATGGTCACGCTCATCGCCGAGTCCGAGGAACTGCTGGGGCGCATCGGCGTCGAGCACCCGGGCCGGATGCTGGGCCCGCTGCTCGGGGCGGCGCTGGACAACGTGCTGCGGCTGGGCATCGCCGGTCTGACCGGGCCGGTCGTCCGGGGCGACGCCGGTACGGTGCGCAGACACGTCGACGCGCTGATCCTGGCCGCGCCCGAGGCCGCCGACGCCTACATCGCGCTGGCCCGGCTCACCGCCGACCGGGCGCTGGCCGCCGGGCTGCTCAAACCGGAGGAGGCGGAGCGGCTGCTCGACGCGCTTGGGGGCAATATATGGACCTGACCGTCGGGTGTGGAGGGCAACAATGGATCTGATCGTGGCCGGCAACCGGGACGACCTGGCCAAGGCTCGGGGCACGGGCACAGTGGCCCTGGTCCCGACCATGGGCGCGCTCCACGACGGTCATCGGTCGCTGATCAGGGCCGCGCGTGCCCGTGCCGACCAGGTCGTGGTCAGCATCTTCGTCAACCCTCTGCAATTTGCGCCAAACGAGGATTTTTCACGCTATCCCCGTACGTTTGATGCCGACCTTGAGGTGTGCCGGGCCGAGGGGGCCGACGTCGTGTTCGCGCCGTCGGCCGTGGACATGTACCGCCCCGACCGCCAGGTGAGCGTCTGCTCCGGCGAGATGGGCACGATCGTCGAGGGCGCCTCCAGGCCGGGCCACTTCGACGGCGTGCTGACGGTGGTGCTCAAGCTGTTCAACCTGGTACACCCCGACCTGGCGATCTTCGGCCAGAAGGACGCCCAGCAGCTCGCCGTGATCCGCCGCATGGTGGCCGACCTCGACCTGCCGATCGAGATCGTCGGGGCCCCCACCGTACGCGAGCCCGACGGGCTGGCCCTGTCCAGCCGTAACCGCTACCTGTCGGCCGGCGAACGCACGGTCGCGCTGGCCCTGTCGCGTGCCCTGCGGGCGGGCGCCGCCGAGCTGACACCGTCCGCGATCCGGGCCACCGCGCGGGCCGTGCTCGACGCGGCCGGGCCCGAGCTCGACCTCGACTACCTGGCGCTGGTCGATCCGGCCACGTTCAAGGAGGTCGGCGACTCCTACGCGGGCTCGGCCGTCCTCGCCGTGGCGGCCAGGGTGGGCACCACCCGGTTGATCGACAACGTCGTCCTGAGCCTGCGTCCCTGATCCGTACGGCCCCCGGGGCATGTCCACGCTGCGCCAGGCGTTATCGTCATAGTGACGAAATCGCCTCAGTGAGGAGACCCCCATGAGTGCACCGGCGATTCCCCTGCGTCTGACGGCCCCCGAGCCCGGGTGGACCGTCGAGGCGGACGTGGTCGTCGTCGGCTCCGGCGTCGCGGGCCTGACCGTGGCCCTGCGCCATGCCGAGCTGGACCCCACGGCCAAGGTCCTGGTCGTGACCAAGGACGTGCTGTCCGCCGGCTCCACCAAATGGGCCCAAGGGGGCATCGCGGCAGTGCTCGACCCGCGTGACACCCCCGAGGAGCACCTGAGCGACACGCTGGTCGCCGGGGTCGGGCTGTGCGACACCAAGGCCGTACGGACGCTGGTGACCGAGGGGCCCGGCGCGCTGCGGCGGCTCATGGCGCGCGGCGCCCGGTTCGACCGCAATCCCAACGGGGAGCTCCAGCTCACCAGGGAAGGCGGCCACCGGCGCCGCCGGATCGTGCACGCCGGCGGCGACGCCACGGGCGCGGAGGTGCAGCGTGCGCTGGTCGAAGCGGTGCGCGCCGGGTCGATCGAGGTGATCGAGCACGCGCTGGTGCTCGACCTGCTCAAGGACGCCCAGGGGCGCGCCAGGGGAGTGACCCTGCACGTCATGGGAGAGGGCGCGCGCGACGGCGTCGGCGCGGTCCGGGCGCGGGCGGTGGTGCTGGCCACCGGCGGCATGGGCCAGGTCTACGCCGCGACGACCAACCCGGTCGTGTCCACCGGCGACGGCGTGGCGCTCGCGCTGCGGGCCGGGGCGGTCGTGCGCGACCTCGAATTCGTCCAGTTCCACCCCACTGTGCTGTGGCTGGGCGAGGGCTCGACCGGCCAGCAGCCGCTGATCTCCGAGGCGGTCAGGGGCGAGGGCGCCTTCCTGGTCGACCACGAGAACAACAGGTTCATGCAGGGCGTGCACGAGCTGGCCGACCTGGCGCCGCGCGACGTCGTGGCCAAGGCGATCACCAGGACGATGCTCGAGACCGGCCGCGACCACGTCTTCCTCGACGGCCGCCACTTCGGCAGGGTGAAGTGGGAGAGCCGTTTCCCCACCATCTACGCCGTCTGCCGCGAACACGGCATCGACCCGGTCACCGAGCCGATCCCGGTCTCCCCGGCCGCCCACTACGCCAGCGGCGGCGTACACACCGATCTGTCCGGCCGTACCTCGATCGAGGGCCTGTACGCGTGCGGCGAGGTCGCCTGCACCGGCGTGCACGGCGCGAACCGGCTGGCCTCCAACTCCCTCCTTGAGGGCCTGGTCTTCGCCGAGCGCATCGCCGAGGACATCCACCGCACGCGTCCCGAGCCGGGCGAGCCGGTTCCGGCGCGGGTCGCGACGGGCCTGGTGGACCCCAGGGTCAGGCCCAGGCTCCAGGCGCACATGAGCGCCGGCGCCGGGGTGCTGCGCAGCCGCGCGTCGCTGCAGGCCACGTCGAAGGCGCTGCGCGACGCGCTCTGGACGCCCGTCGCGGTGCCGGCCTGCACCGAGTCCTGGGAGGCGGCCAATCTGCTCACCGTCGGCGCCGTCCTGACGGGCGTGGCGTCGGCCAGGCTGGAGACGCGCGGCTCCCACTGGCGCGAGGACCACGAGAACCGGGACGACAATGAGTGGCTGGGCCACCTGGACGTGACCCTGACCGAGGAGGGCCTTCGCATGACGTACACCCCGCACGGCGAGGCGATGCCGCCGCGCCTGGCCCAGGAACTGGCCGCCGCCGGGCTCGACCCGGCCGAGGTCGACGCGCTGATCGACCGCGCGCTCGCCGAGGACCTCCAGGAGGCGGGCGACGTGACGAGCCTGGCCACGATCCCGTCCGGGCAGCGTTCGACCGCCGACGTGGTGGCCCGCAGGGACGGCGTCGTGGCCGGGCTGGCCGTGGCCGAGGCGGTCTTCGCCCGGCTGTGCGGCGGGCGGGCCGAGCGGCGGGCCAAGGACGGCGAGCGGGTCGCGGCCGGCGACGTGCTGATGACGGTCGAGGGCCCGACGCGGGCCGTGCTGACCGCCGAGCGCACCGCGCTCAACCTGCTCACGCACCTGTCCGGGGTGGCGACGCTGACCGCCGGCTGGGTGGCCGCGATCGAGGGCACGCGGGCGCGGGTGCGCGACAGCCGCAAGACCCTGCCGGGTCTGCGGGCCCTGGAGAAGTACGCCGTGCGCTGCGGCGGCGGCGTCAACCACCGGATGTCGTTGTCGGACGCGGCCCTGATCAAGGACAACCACGTCGTGGCGGCCGGCGGGGTGGCCGAGGCGTTCCGCGCGGTCAGGGAGCGCTATCCCGACCTGCCGATCGAGGTCGAGATCGACCGGCTCGACCAGCTCGGGCCGGTGCTGCTCGAGGGCGCCGCGGAGATCCTCCTGGACAACTTCACGGTCGAGGACACCGTACATGCCGTACAAATCGTGAAAAGTCGGGCGAAAAACAGGGTTGCGCTTGAAGCGAGTGGGGGATTGACCTTGGAATCGGCTCGTGATGTGGCTGAAACTGGCGTTGACTACCTTGCGGTGGGAGCGCTCACCCACTCGGCGCCGGCCCTGGACATCGCACTGGATTTGCGGGGGTAATTAATGCTGCTCACGATCGACGTCGGCAACACGCACACGGTGTTGGGGCTGTTCGAGGGCGAGGACGTCATCGAGCATTGGAGGCTGGCCACGGACGCCCGCCGCACCGCCGACGAGATCGCCGTCGTGCTCCAGGGGCTGCTGGCCCAGTCACCGCTGCTCAAGGGCACCGACGTCAGCGGCATCGCGATCTGCTCGACCGTGCCGAGCGTGCTCAACGAGATGCGGGAGATGTGCCGCCGCTACTACGGCGACGTCACGGCCGTGATCGTGGAGCCCGGCGTGCGCACGGGTGTGCCGGTCCGCATGGACAACCCGAAGGAGGTCGGCAGCGACCGCATCGTGAACGCCCTGGCCGCCATCGACCAGTACGGCGGCCCGTGCATCATCGTCGACTTCGGCACCGCCACCTCCTTCGACGCCGTCTCGGCCAAGGGCGAGTACGTCGGGGCGGTCACCGCCCCCGGCATCGAGATCTCGGTCGACGCCCTGGCCGCCGCCGGCGCACAGTTGCACAAGGTGGAGCTGGTCAGGCCGCGTTCGGTGATCGCCAAGAACACGGTCGAGGCGTTGCAGGCCGGCATCATCTACGGCTTCGCCGGCCAGGTCGACGGCATCGTCGAGCGTATGGCCGCCGAGCTGGCCGACGACCCCGACGAGGTGACCGTCGTGGCGACCGGCGGGCACGCGGCGCTGGTGGTCGGCGAGTCGCGTTCGATCGACGTGCACGAGCCGTGGCTGACCCTCATCGGCCTGCGCCTGATTTATCACCGGAACACCGCTTAGAACGTGACAACCGGTAGAACGTGACAAGCGGCCCCCGCTCGGGATGGGGGGCCGCTCGCCGGTCGTGGTGTCACCTGCCGGGATCACTCGTCCTCGGCCGTGTAGAGGTAGCTCCAGGGGCCGCACTTCGTGGCGAAGCTGCCCTGCTCGGAGACCTGGCAGACCTTGGCCCGCAGGGTGAAGACGTCGTTCTCCTCGAAGTGGAACTTCTTGTAGCCGGGGAAGCCGCAGTACTTCTTGGTGTAGACCGTGGACCAGTCGCCCTCGGAGTCCTCGGCCTGGAACTTCACGTACCCGCACTTGCCGCCCTCGTCGTAGTCACGGTCGTCCAGGTCGTAGAGCCTGCCGCTGACGTGGACCTCGTTGGACTCGTCGTCGTCCCACTCGACGCTCACCTGGCCCTGAGCCTTGGCCAGGTGGTACTTGGCGTACACCGGGCCCCAGGAGCCGGAGTAGTCGTCGAAGTCGGCGGTGCTGGCGCTGGCGGCCGTAGGAAGCGACAGGGCCACGGCGCTGGTGGCGGCGATGGCGAGGATGCCCGTCGCGATCTTCCTGATCATGATGTCTCCCGGAGCTCCCCTCGGGCCGGCTCCCTGCCGGCTACCCCCTGAGCTCGTGAGTCATTGGTACAAAAGGGTCCTTGCAGCGCCCCTGCAGGGAACCGTCACGAGCGCTTGCAGTTCGCCGTATCCCCTACGCTTTGTTGTTGTGAGCGAGGAACTTCCAGAGCAGATGCGCATCCGGAGGGAAAAGCTCGACCGCCTCCGCAGCGAGGGCGTCGACCCTTACCCGGTGAACTTCCCACGTACGGCGACCAACGCCGAGGTCAGGGAGAAACACCAGGGCCTGGAGCCCGACACCGCCACCGGCGAGACGGTCGCGGTCGTGGGGCGCGTCATGCTCAACCGCGTGGGCGGCAAGCTCTGCTTCGCCACGCTCCGCGACGGCGGCGACGACCTCCAGGTCATGATCTCGCTCGACAAGGTCGGCGAGGAGTCCCTGGCCTCCTGGAAGCGCGACGTCGACCTCGGCGACCACGTCGGCGTGATCGGCGAGGTCATCACCTCGCGCCGCGGCGAGCTGTCGATCCTCGCCGACAGCTGGCAGATCACCGCCAAGTGCCTGCGCCCGCTGCCGGAGAAGCACGTCGGGCTCACCGACCCCGAGGCGCGGGTGCGCCAGCGCTACGTCGACCTCATCGTCAACGACGAGGCCAGGAAGATGGCCCGGGTGCGCAGCGCGACCGTGCGCGCGGTGCGCGACTTCTGGCACGAGGAGGGCTACCTCGAGGTCGAGACCCCGATGTTGCAGCCCATCCACGGCGGCGCGACGGCCCGGCCGTTCAAGACCCACATCAACGCCTACGACATGGAGCTCTACCTTCGCATCGCGATCGAGCTCTACCTCAAGCGGCTGGTGGTCGGCGGCATCGAGAAGGTCTTCGAGATCAACCGCAACTTCCGCAACGAGGGCGCCGACTCCACGCACAACCCCGAGTTCACCATGCTCGAGGCCTACGGCACCTACCTCGACTACAACGACATCGCCGACCTGACGCAGCGCATGTACCAGAAGGCCGTCATGGCCGCCCTGGACACGTCCGTGGTCGTGCACGACGGTGTCGAGATCGACCTCGGGATGGAGAAGTGGCCCCGGGTCAGGCTCTACGACCTGGTGTCCGACGCGGTCGGCGAGGAGATCACGACCGAGACCACCCTTGAGGAGCTGCGGAAGATCGCCGACCGCCGCGAGGTCCACTGGGACCCGAAGTGGGGCTCGGGCAAGCTCGTCCAGGAGCTCTTCGAGGCGCTGGTCGAGCACACCCTCGTCCAGCCGACGTTCGTCATGGACTACCCGCTGGAGACCTCGCCGCTGGCCCGCCTCCACCGCGACAACCCGCTGCTGACCGAGAAGTGGGACCTGATCGGGTTCGGCACTGAGCTCGGCACCGGCTACTCCGAGCTCAACGACCCGATCGACCAGCGCCACCGGCTGATGGAGCAGTCGCTGCTGGCCGCGGGCGGCGACCTGGAGGCCATGCAGCTCGACGATGACTTCCTCCAGGCCCTTGAGTACGCCATGCCGCCCACGGGTGGCATGGGCGCCGGCATCGACCGGATGATCATGGCCTTCACCGGCAGGAACATCCGCGAGACCATCCTGTTCCCGCTGGTCAAGCCCACTCACTGAGCCATCGCCCACCGCCCCGCGTCCGACGCGCGGGGCGGTCAGGGCAGCAGCACCAGACGGCCGCGCAGCCCGCCCTCCGCCTGGCGCGCGTGGGCCTCGGCGACCTGCTCCAGCCCGTACGTCTCGGCCACCCGCAACGTCAGCCGACCGGCCTCGACCAGGCGTACCAGCTCCGCCAGCTGGTAGGCGTCCGAGCGGAAGAAGACGGTGGCCACGTCGGTCCCGCGCAGCGCCACCGGCGCGACCCCGGCAGACAACGCCACGAACGCCCCGCCGTCCCGTACGGCGTCGAGCGCGGGCAGGCCCAGCACCGCCGCGTCCACGACGGCGTCCACGCCCCCGGGGACCAGAGCGCGCACCGCCTCGGCCAGTTCCTCCTGGCGGGGGACGAACCATTCCGCCCCGAAGTCCCGTACCACCTCCTCGTCGGCGGCGCCGGCGGTGGCCACGACCCGGATGCCGTGCTCGGCGGCCAGCTCGACCAGGTAGCCGCCGACGGCTCCCGCCGCGCCCGTGACCAGCAGCGTGCCGCCGGGGCCGACGCCGGCTCGGTCGAGGGCCTGCCAGGCGGTGAGCCCGTTGAGCGGCAACGTGGCGGCCTGGGCGGCGCTCACGTTCCTGGGGGCGCGGGCCACGGCCGAGGCGTCCAGCACGACGTACTCGGCCTGCGCCTTGTACGGCAGCTCCAGCCGCGCGCACAGCCCCACGACCTCCTCGCCCACGCCGAAGGTCGTCCCCGGGCCCACCTGGTCCACGGTCCCCGCCACGTCGAAGCCGATCCCGTACGAGTCCCGCTTCCTGGCCAGCCCGTACGTGACCAGAGCCCCGGCGGCCACGGCCAGGTCGAAGGGGTTCACCCCGGCCGCCGCCACCTTGATCCGTACCTGGCCGGGCCCGGCCTCCGGCACCGGCACTGTCACGAGGAGGGGGGCGCCGGAACCGCCGATGATCGCACGCATGTTCGTCATGGCCGTGACCCTAGGAGGGGTTACTCTCTCTTGGTAAGAAGGCACCTGAAGGTGCGTAACATACGGCGAGGAGCGAGACCCGGTGGCGACGACGACGGCGGCGCAGCGGCGTGACCAGGACAGGCTGGCCTTCGACGCCTACTTCGCCGAATGCCCCTCCAGGAAGCTGCTCGACCGCCTCAGCGACAAATGGGTCACGCTGGTGCTCAGCGCGCTGGCCCGCGGCGAGTGCCGCTACAGCGACCTGGCCAGGCGCATCGCGGGCGTCAGCCAGAAGATGCTCACCCAGACCCTGCGCGGCCTCGAACGCGACGGCCTGGTGGCGCGCCGGGTCACGCCGCAGGTGCCGGTGCGGGTGGACTACGCGCTCACCCCGCTGGGCGAGAGCCTGATGCCGCTGGTGGCCGCCATCAAGAGCTGGGCCGAGGAGTACATCGAGGACGTCGAGGCCGCCCGCGAACGTTACGACGCTACCGCCTGAGCCGTACCGGCAGCCGGGCGAGGCCGCGCAGCACCACGTTCTCCTTGTACGGCGGGTCCGGATCGGCGGCCTCCATCTTGGGCGCCGCCGCGGCCAGCGCGGACAGCGCGATCTCGCCCTCCATCCTGGCCAGCGTCGCCCCCAGGCAGAAGTGCGCGCCGAGCCCGAAGGCGAGGTGCCGCCCCGGCTCGCGGCCGGGGTCGAACCGGTCGGGATCGGCGTACGCGGCCGGGTCGCGATTGGCCGCGCCGATCGGCACGAGCACGGCCGAGCCCGCGGGCACCGGCCGCCCGCCCAGCTCCCTGTCCTCCAGAGCGATCCTGGAGGTGAGCTGGACCGGCGGGTCGAAGCGCAACACCTCCTCGACCACCTCCCTCGGCCGCTCGGCGGCGCGGTGCAGCAGGCCGTGCCGCAGCAGGTTCAGCACGCCGTTGGCGATGAGGTTGACGGTGGTCTCGTGGCCGGCCACGAGCAGCAGCACGCAGGTCGCCAGCAACTCGGCCTCGGTGAGCTCCTCGACGTGTGCGAGGGCGCTCAGGAGGTCCTCGCCGGGACGCTCGCGCCTGAGCGCGATGAGGCCGCGGAAGTAGTCGCGGAACTCGACCCTGGAACGGTCCGTTTCCGATCTGAGGGCGTCTGTCAGCACCGGGTCAAGTCCGCGGGCAAGTGCCTCGCTCCACCCGCGGAAGCGGTCGTGGTCCTCGGGCGGCACCCCGAGCATCTCGCTGATCACCTTCACCGGCAGCGGGTAGGCGAAGCCGGAAATCAGGTCCGCCTCCTCCGGCAGACGCCCGATCAGGTCGGCGGTGATCGCCTCGATCCGGGGCCGGAGGCGTTCGATCATGCGGGGGGTGAACGCGCGGCTGACCAGTGCACGCAACCGGGTGTGATCGGGCGGGTCCATGAGCAGGAACGACCTTCCCGGCTGACCAGGCTCTTCGCCGGCCGGCGCGGACGTTCCGTGACCGAACCCGGGATCGCGCAGCACGGCCGCGCACAGTTCATATGTGGTGACGACGAGCAGCCCGCCGCGCGTTTCGAAGATCGGTCCGGCGGCCCGAAGCTCGCGATATCGGTCGTACGGATCGCGCACAAATTGCGGATCCGAGGGATCAAAACCCAAGAGATCGGTAGCGTTCATCGACTGTGGGCCCGGCTTTCCGAAAAGATCGTTTGGACCGTGCATAGTGGGCCGTGACGTGCCGACATATGGCGAGTACGTCACATATAAGCGATCATGTCAATAGCACTGGTCAAGGGCGGCCATTGTCACGCTTGACGACCTTTCCAGGATGCGTTTACCTTCACCGAGACGAGCGGCTTTGCTCCGACTGAAAGGTCCGAGTTCTGCTGTTGGGGGGGAGGGCTCCCGGTGGATGTGCTCACTGAAGGCGTAGAGCTGAGCCATGCGGATTTGGCGTTACTGGCCGAGCTGGCCAGAGGAGTTACCGTCGACCGGGTCGGCAGACGGCTGGATATCAGCGGAAGGACCGTGCGCCGGAGACTGAGGTGCATCTGCGACCGGATCGGCGTGGCCACGGCGATCGAGGCCGTGGCCTGGGCGGCGCGCCGCCAGCTCATCTAGCGGCTTCATCGGGCGGCGCGCCGGGCCACGGGCCCGGCGCGTTCCGCGATGCGAACACCCCGCTCGGTTCGCGTCGCGAACGTCCGTCCGGTCAGTCCGCGATGCGGACGGCGCCGGCGAACGGCCGCCTTCCCATCGGGGCGACCCGGACGACGTCGCCCGTCTGCGGGGCGTGGACCATCATGCCGCCGCCGATGTAGATGCCGACGTGGTGCAGGTCGGTGTAGAAGAAGACCAGGTCGCCAGGACGTAGCTGGTCACGCGAGACGTGCGTGCCGGCCGTCCACTGGTCGCCGGTGTAGTGGGGGAGCGAGATGCCCACACGCTGGTACGCGGCCATCACCAGGCCGGAGCAGTCGTAGGAGCTGGGCCCTTCGGCGCCCCACACGTACGGCTTGAGCTGCTGGGTGAGGGCCCACTTGGCGGCCTGGGCGGCCTCGGCGCCGCCGATGACCGGCAGGTTGACCCGTACGGCGCGCGAGCCCGGGCGGCCGGCCTCGCCGATGGCCCGCCGGTAGAGGTTGCCCTCGACCTTGGAGACCAGCTTGGTGATCTTCGAGCGCTTGCTCTCCAGGTCGCTGACGATCTTCTGGACCTCGGCGATGCGGGTCTTGGCGCCGGCCCTGGCCCGCTCGGCGGTCTCCATGGCCTGGGCGAGCTGGTTGACCTCCTCGCCCTGCTGCTGCTCCAGCGCGTACGTGGTCGCGGCGCGGTCGAGGAAGGTCTCGGGGTCGTCGGACTGGGCGAAGGCGAGTGCCCGGTCCAGGCCGCCGGTGATGTAGGCGTTCTGGGCGAGCTGCGTGGCCTTGGCGCGCTTGGCGGCCAGGTCGGACTCGCTGTTGGCCAGCGTCTTCTGGGCGGAGTCGTTGGCCTTCTGGGCGGACTTGAGCCGTTCGCGCTGACCGTTGTACTCCTCGGACAGCGTCTCGATCTCCTCGTGCAGCTTCTCCACCTTGTCGGCGAGCTCGGAGAGCGGCGGCTTCGGGTCGGCGGCCGCAGAACCGACGGGGACGGCGAACAGGAGCGCGGCGACGGAGACGCCGATGACGCCGAGGCGGCGGGAGCGCCTGGCCTGTTCCCGGGGGCGGGCGTGTCTGCCCGCCGGCTTCCCCTCACGGTCGAGCGTGCGCTTCACCAACCAAGCCCCTCTCATCGACGCCGGCCGGGTTAGCTGACGGGTTCGGGCCGGAGCAGCCCTACCGAGATGATCGGATTCACCCCAAGTGGTGGCGCGAGGTGCTCGCCACCGATGGTTCCCCGGCTTCCCTCGCGGGAATTGGGCGTGTCTTTCCGCGCGCATTACGCGGAGAACATCGTCGCTGGACACTAATGCACTCCGGGTTCGCGCTCAACCGGAACTGCCGACTCTGTAGAGGTTTCACAACTGAAGGGTCACAAGGTGATCTCGTGGGTAGCCGTACGGAAGCGGGCTTCTGCCCTGTTTGTCCAAAATTCTGGAGGTCGAGGACTGGAGGAAAGCTCCAAGTCAGACCGTGTTTGCGTGACCACGAGATGTGATGAGATGCCCGAGACGTGGGATTTAGGGCCGAGCCGTAATGAGATCTGTACCCTGGATAGCCATGGAGCAGGTGGCCGAAGTGGCAGTCCCCGAGACCGCGGTCGTGGTCCGGCGCGCGCGCACGCCCGACGTGCGCGCGGTCAGGCGTCTCGTGGACACCTACGCGGGTGCGGGGCCGCGGCTCCTGGAGAAGGCCACGGTCACGCTGTACGAGGACGTCCAGGAGTTCTGGGTGGCCGAGAGGGGCGGGGAGGTCGTCGGCTGCGGCGCGCTCCACGTTCTCTGGGAGGATCTCGCCGAGGTTCGTACCGTGGCCGTCGATCCGGCGTGCCGGGGAGCGGGGGTCGGGCACCGGATCGTCTCGGCGCTCGTCCGGCAGGCGAAGGATCTGGGGCTGCGGCGTGTATTCTGTCTGACTTTTGAGGTCGACTTCTTCGCGAGGCACGGTTTCCGCCCCATCCAGGGCACACCGGTCTCACCCGAGGTCTACGCCGAGTTGCTGGCCTCGTACGACGAGGGTGTGGCGGAGTTCCTCGACCTGGAACACGTCAAGCCGAACACCCTTGGCAACACCCGCATGCTGCTGCATCTGACATCGGGTGACGCGGACCTTGACCACATGGAAAGGTGATTGTTGATACCTATGTCGATACGTTGGGCAGCACAGGCATGTGTCCTGACACGTGCCACATGCGCACTCGAAGCGAGGTGACACGGTGAGCACCGGACAGCCGCCGTATCCACAGGACGATTCCGGGGAGAACCCCTCGGAGTACGGGCAGTACCAAGGGCGTCGCCCCGGTGAGCCCGACCCGGACGTCACTGTGGTCGGCTACCGGGCGGACGACGCCTACGGCCAGCCCCAATACGGACAGCAGCAACAAGGCTACGGCCAGCAACCCCAATACGGTCAGCAACCCCAGCACGGCCAGCAGCAGGGCTACGGCCAGCAACCCCAGTACGGCCAGCAGGCCGCCTCGGGTCAGCAGGGCTACGGCCAGCAGCAGGGCTATGGGCAGGATGCCCAGTACGGTCAGCAGCAGGGTTACGGTCAGCAGCCGCAGTCCTCCGGCCAGCAGTACTCCCAGCCCGGCTACGGCCAGCAGGACCAGTACGGCCAGCAGGACCAGTACGGCCAGCAGGCCGCCTCGGGTCAGCAGGGTTACGGCCAGCAGCAGGGCTATGACCAGGGTTACGGCCAGCAGGGCCAGGCCCAGCAGCAGTACGGCCAGCAGGGTTACGGCCAGCAGCCCTCCTCCGGCCAGCAGCAGGGCTATGGGCAGGACGCCCAGTACGGTCAGCAGCAGGGCTACGGCCAGCAGCCGCAGTCCTCCGGCCAGCAGTACTCCCAGCCCGGCTACGGCCAGCAGGACCAGTACGGCCAGCAGCAGTACGGCGACCAGCAGCAGTACGCCCAGCAGGGCTACGGGCAGCAGGGCTACGGCCAGCAGCAGTCGCAGCCCTACGGTCAGCCCGGCTACGGCCAGCCCGTCGGCGTGCAGCCCCCAGGCGCTCCGGCCCCCCTGGCGGAGTGGTGGCAGCGTCTGGTCGCGAGGATCGTCGACGGCGTCATCCTCATGGTCGTGAACTTCGTGATCAACCTCATCCTGGGGCTGTTCGCGGTCGGTTACGACTCGGCGAGCGGAGCCACCTCCGGCCTCTTCTCGGCCTTCCTCATCGGCATCCTGTCGACGATCATCTCGACCGCTCTCTGGGTGGTCTACGAGTTCTTCATGACGAAGTCGAACGGCCAGACGGTCGGCAAGATGGTCATGGGGATCAAGGTCGTGCCGGTGGGCCAGGCCCTGGCTCCCGGCGGGCTCGGGACCGACGTCGCGATCAAGCGCGCCGGCGTCACCTGGGGCGGCTACATCCTCAGCATCATCCCGCTCCTGGGATGGCTGATCGGCTGGGCGTGCGTCGCGGTCAACGGCGCCTCGCAGCTGTGGGACAAGCCGCTGCAGCAGACGTTCGCGGACAAGTTCGCGGGCACGGTGGTCGTGAAGATCAAGTAATCCCGCGTCAGCGTAAAACAGGGGCCGGCTTCCCGCCGGCCTCTGTTTTGTGTGTGCGGGGCGTACCAAAATGGGGGGTACGACCGCCGACCGCGTGAGGTGGGATATGGCCGGGACACCGTCGTGGACGGGCGCCGTGCCCGCGGAATGGTGGGAACGCCTCGCCGCCCGCTTCATTGAGGCGCTCGTCTTCGGGGTCTTCTATTACATTCTGTTCATCATCCTGTGGGGCATCTTCCGAACTGTCGGGATGTCGGAGGGGTTCGACGGGCGGCTCCCCGGGGCCTGCGCCTGGTTCCTGGCGGGCCTGGGTTATGTGGTCTATGACTGGCGGGCCCATTGCCGGCGGCGCAGGACCTTCGGCAAGGCGATCATGAGGATTCGCCTGGCGCCGGACGACCTTCCGCGGTCGGCTCTGCTGAAACGGGCTCTGGTCTATCCCGGGCCGGTCGTCCTGATGGGCATTCCGGTGGTCAATCTGCTGGCCGGAATGCTGCTGTTCGGCGTCGGGCTGCTCATCCTGATCGACAAGCCGTTGGAGCGCGGGCCGCATGACAGGCTGGCCGGAACGCGGGCGGTAAAAGATCTTCGTTGAGGCATCTGCACCTGGGAAGATGCCTTTTCGCAAAATTTTCCCTTGATCCGGTAAGGAGCCTGGAGAGACTGGCATTAGGCTATGGGACGTCCGGGTTGCCGGATGTCGGTGCCCCTGCTCCCAGAGGGCGTCTGTGTGTAGCTATGGTCGGTTCCGGGTGAGTTGTCACCTCGGCGTCATGAGGGTCCGGCGTGCTCCGCAGGTCGCGCCGGGATGCGTATTTAGCGCCCCCGAAACCCTGCTAGCCCTGGAGGCGAGGACGAATGGAAGCCGTAACAGACGTATTGTCAGCGCTCATCCCCCCGGTCGTGGTCGGCGGCGCCTTCATCTTTGGCGCGGTGAAGTTGCTGCGATCGGAGGCCGCCGGGCGTCGGTCAAACCGCCAGGATCAGGCCGAGAACCAGAACTGATCTGCCAGTCAGCCGAATCCCCGTAGCGCTGAATTGTCTCCGCGCCTTTCCGGGTATATGTTTGGGCGAGCGAATGAAACAATGCTCCGGGAAAGGATTGCGTAGATGGCCAAGCAGATCCAGGAGATTCTCATCGATGACCTCGATGGGGGCGAGGCCAATGAGACGGTCAGCTTCGCTATTGACGGCTCCTCCTATGAGATTGACCTCAGCGACGTTAACGCCAAGAAGCTGAGGGACGCCCTCACGCCTTTCGTGCAGCACGCCCGCAGGGCAGGAGCCGTGTCCGCCCGTCGCCGTGGTCGCGGCGGCAACCGCGCGATGAGCCGCGAGAAGAGCTCGGAGATCCGGCAGTGGGCCAAGGCTCACGGCCTGCCGGTCAGCGAGCGCGGCAGGATCGCCTCCACCGTGGTGGAGAAGTACGAAGCGGCTCACTGAGCCTCGTCGAGAGAGCCATCTCCTGACCATGCGCTTATGCCGTTCGCCTAGGACCCCGGCGAGCGCCATAAGCGCATGATCGTTTTTGTGGGGAGTTCGCGAATCCCCGCGCCGAGTTGTTGATCTTCTAATTCGCCCAAATGTGGGCGTATTGCTCTTCTGGTTCCTTCCTGGAAGGTTCCTGAGTGGTTCCTGGGTGGGCGGAACGGTCCCTTCCGGGAGATCCCGTCCGAGAGGGAACGCGCCGGGCTTTGCGCCGGCGTCCGCGCGTTTTCCCGGGGCGTGCTCGGGTGTCCGCCTCGTCCGCGCCTTCGCGGGAACGCGCCAATGCCGTCACCCGCCCGCAATGCCGGCGATCCCGGACTCCCGCGGCGTACGGGCAAAGCGGTCACGCTCCGCCACAGAAACCGGCGCCCGCCCTTCTTGCCGCGGCCCCTGCGGGCTCTTGGCGGGTGCCCGCTTCCTGGAGGCGTCCGGCTTCTTCCGGCCTCTGCGGGCTTCTTCCGCGTTCTTCCGTGTTCTTCGGGTTCTTCGCTGGTTCTTCGGTGGTTCTGTGGGGAAGCGTGCATGACCGTAAAACGTGGGGCATGCGGCTCGTGGGGCACGATGGAAAACCGGTGACCTCTCCCATGTGCCGCGCATTGTCCCGTCCCGTACGCCGCGTGACGACGGGCGGATCGGTAACCCGGCTGACCCGATGGGGAATACGCCCCCGTGGCGCGTCACGTGCCGCGTTGTGCTCAGGGCGTAGCGTCCGCGCTTGGACTCCGTTTGGAGCAGCACATACGATGATTACGTAACAGATACGGGCGCGGGCATCCGAGACGCATGGGCGGACGAGCCACCCCAAGGCCGACCCCGACCCAGTGTCCGATGGCCGATCCGTGTTGGTCCGCCCTGGGCCGCAGCGTCGAATTTCAGGCGCTTCCGCGAAGCCGCCTAAACATCGTTCGCTTGCGGCGTATCGGGAACACGCCACCCCCGAACAGTAGTTGGATAGAGGGTGAACGCCCTGCTCTCGGGGAACGTCTCTGCTATAGAGCGTGTCAGCGGCAGTGGGCACGGTTCGCCGAGCCAGGGCTAGCATGCGGGATGACGGGACCGGATTTACCGGCCTGACTGACCGCTCTGTGAGGAGCGACGAGATGTTCGAGAGGTTCACCGACCGAGCGAGGCGTGTTGTCGTCTTGGCCCAAGAAGAGGCCAGGATGCTCAACCACAACTACATCGGCACTGAGCACATTCTTCTTGGTTTGATCCATGAAGGTGAAGGCGTAGCCGCCAAGGCTCTGGAGAGCCTCGGCATCAGCCTTGAGGGTGTGCGCCAGCAGGTCGAGGAGATCATCGGCCAGGGCCAGTCGGCTCCGTCGGGGCACATTCCGTTCACCCCGCGGGCCAAGAAGGTCCTCGAGCTGTCGCTCCGTGAGGCTTTGCAGCTGGGCCACAACTACATCGGCACCGAGCACATCCTGCTCGGGCTCATCCGTGAGGGTGAGGGTGTGGCCGCCCAGGTGCTGGTCAAGCTTGGAGCTGATCTCAACCGTGTCCGGCAGCAGGTCATCCAGTTGCTCCACGGTTACCAGGGCAAGGAGCCGGCCGCCGCGGGCGGTCCCCAGGAGTCGGCGCCCTCCACGTCCTTGGTGCTCGACCAGTTCGGCCGCAACCTGACCCAGGCCGCCCGCGAGGGCAAGCTGGATCCGGTCATCGGCCGTGAGAAGGAGATCGAGCGGGTCATGCAGGTCCTCTCCCGGAGGACCAAGAACAACCCGGTGCTGATCGGCGAGCCCGGCGTCGGCAAGACCGCCGTCGTCGAGGGCCTGTCGCAGAAGATCGTCAGGGGCGAGGTGCCCGAGACGCTGAAGGACAAGCAGCTCTACACGCTTGACCTCGGCGCCCTGGTCGCCGGCTCCCGCTACCGCGGTGACTTCGAGGAGCGCCTGAAGAAGGTGCTCAAGGAGATCCGCACGCGCGGCGACATCATCCTGTTCATCGACGAGCTGCACACGCTCGTCGGCGCGGGCGCCGCCGAGGGCGCGATCGACGCCGCCAGCATCCTCAAGCCGATGCTGGCCCGTGGCGAGCTGCAGACCATCGGTGCCACGACCCTCGACGAGTACCGCAAGTACCTTGAGAAGGACGCCGCGCTGGAGCGCCGCTTCCAGCCGATCCAGGTGGCCGAGCCCTCTCTCAGCCACACGATCGAGATCCTCAAGGGCCTGCGCGACCGCTACGAGGCACACCACCGCGTCTCCATCACCGACGACGCGCTGGTGGCCGCCGCGCAGCTGGCCGACCGCTACATCAGCGACCGCTACCTGCCCGACAAGGCGATCGACCTCATCGACGAGGCCGGCTCCCGGATGCGCATCCGCCGGATGACCGCTCCGCCGGACCTGCGCGAGTACGACGAGAAGATCGCCAACGTCCGTCGCGACAAGGAGTCCGCGATCGACGCGCAGGACTTCGAGAAGGCCGCTGCCCTCCGCGACCAGGAGAAGCAGCTCCAGCTCAAGCGCGAGCGGCGGGAGAAGGAGTGGAAGGCCGGCGACATGGACGTCGTGGCCGAGGTCACCCAGGAGCTCATCGCCGAGGTCCTGGCCACCGCCACCGGCATCCCGGTCTTCAAGCTCACCGAGGAGGAGTCCCAGCGCCTGCTCCGCATGGAGGACGAGCTCCACAAGCGGATCATCGGCCAGGACGACGCCATCAAGGGCCTGTCGCGGTCCATCCGGCGTACCCGCGCCGGTCTGAAGGACCCGCGCCGTCCCGGCGGCTCGTTCATCTTCGCGGGCCCGTCCGGTGTCGGTAAGACCGAGCTGTCCAAGGCTCTGGCGGAGTTCCTCTTCGGCGACGAAGACGCTCTGATCAGCCTGGACATGTCGGAGTTCATGGAGAAGCACACCGTCTCCAGGCTGTTCGGCTCGCCTCCCGGCTACGTCGGCTACGAGGAGGGCGGCCAGCTCACCGAGAAGGTGCGGCGCAAGCCGTTCTCCGTGGTCCTGTTCGACGAGATCGAGAAGGCCCACCCCGACATCTTCAACTCGCTGCTGCAGATCCTGGAGGACGGTCGCCTGACCGACGCCCAGGGCCGCGTGGTCGACTTCAAGAACACGGTCATCATCATGACCACCAACCTCGGCACCCGTGACATCTCCAAGGGCATCGGGGTCGGGTTCGCGAAGTCCAACGACACCGAGTCCAACTACGAGCGGATGAAGGCGAAGGTCCAGGAGGAGCTCAAGCAGCACTTCCGGCCCGAGTTCCTCAACCGTGTCGACGACATCGTGGTCTTCCACCAGCTCACGCCGAACGAGATCATCAAGATCGTCGATCTGATGCTCGCCCAGGTGGACTCCAGGCTGAAGGACCGCGACATGGGGCTCGAGGTCTCGCCCGAGGCCAAGCAGCTGCTGGCCGACCGTGGTTACGACCCGGTCATGGGCGCGCGGCCGCTGCGCCGTACGATCCAGCGCGAGCTGGAGGACTCCCTGTCCGAGAAGATCCTCTACGGCGAGCTCCGTCCGGGGCAGGTCGTGAAGGTGACGATCGAGGGCGAAGGCGACAACGCCCAGTTCATCTTCAAGGGCGAGTCCGCCACGACGGTCCCGGACTCGGCGGCGGCGATCGCCGCGCCGATCCAGCACTGACCGCTCCACCGAAAACCCCCGCTCCGGCGGGGGTTTTCTGGTCTTCCGGGTCTTCCGGGTCTTTCGTGGTGCCTTGCTTTTACGCCCATCCTTTTTACGGCGGGGCCGGCGAGACCCAGACGCCGTACATGGTCGGGGGCCTCCAGGGAGACGGGATCTGAGCCCGCACGGGGTCGGCCGTCGTTACGCCGCACGTATCCCCATCTCCGTGGCCCATCCTGGCCGCCGTTCAGGGCGCCGGGCCCCACCGTCCCACCTCCCGCCGCGCGGCGCCCCAGAAAGCGCCCGCAAGCGGCGCCTGCGCCCCCTGTACGTGCGGCCTCGCGGTGCGCCCTGCGCGCGCGGGTCCACTGCATTTCGGGCTTCCCCAACGGGAGCCCGTGGCGGATTGATGCGGTATGCCGGGCGCGGCAGTGGGGCTCGCGAGGTGTACCGCCTCGCCTGGTGATGCGAGCTGCGGTGCATGCCGCTCATCGAGCGCCGGAAATTGCGCCGCGTCGGGGTGTGGGGAATGCCACCTTGGTGGTGAGCGGCGGTGGGGTGGGGGTTGTTGCCTAATCGTTGGATGAGTGGGTGTACCGCCACCGTTAGTAGTACTACACTGCGTAGAGCATCGCCAAGTCTCATCCAAGTGATCCGCAAGAGCGTGTTCCTAGAGTCAGGGCTGCTCCCGAGGGAGTAGTAAGGGATCAACTCAGGGCGGACGCGTGCGCCACCCGGAAGCAGGCATGCTCGACAGGGTTCGCGCGCCGGAGGCGGGCGACGGGAACACTCAAGCAAGCCGTGGAGGAACCGATGCGCCTGCGTCACAACGACGGAACGCTCGTTCACCTCGCCTACAACGCAGGTATCCACCCTGCCGAGGACCTGGAGAACCTGATCGCCCACCTGACCCGCTACGCGGTGCCGGTGCGCAAGAGGTTGGGCGTGGAGCGGATGGGCATCGGGCTGTGGCTGTCGCCCGGCGTCGCCGATCACCTCACGGCCGACCGCATCGAGCTCGTACGGCTGCGCCGCTCCCTGGAGGAGCGCGGCCTGGAGGTCGTCAGCCTGAACGGCACCGGCGGCCGCAACCAGGAGGTCCCCGGGCCCGACTGGGCCAAGCCCGAGCGTTACCGCTACACCATGGCGCTGGCCAAGATCCTGGCGTTCCTGCTGCCCGACGACGTACGGTTCGGCAGCATCTCGACGATACCGATCGGCTGGCGCCGGGACTGGCCGGCCGACCTGCACACCATCGCCACGCGCCGCCTGGAGCGGCTGGCCCGCGAGCTGCGCGGCATCTACAGCGTGACCGGCAAGACCATCCGGGTCGGGTTCGAGCCGTGGCCCGGTTGCGTGCTGGAGACGACGGAGCAGGCGCTTGAGCGGGTGTGCGGCATCGACTCCGAACACCTGGGCGTCTGCCTGGACGCCTGTAACCTCGCCTGCGGGGCCGAGGAGCCGGGCGCGGCACTCAAGGGGCTGGCCGAGGCCGGCGCGCCCGTCGTCAAGCTGGGGCACGTGCACAACCACACGGGTGAGACGCCGAGCACCGGCGCGGTGCTGCACGACACGCTGACGGCGATGTTGTCCGGCGCGGTCAGCGGGAGTGCGCACATCGAGGTCGAGACGCACAACCTGTTCGTGCCGGGGCGCGCGAAAGGGCCGGGGGCGCTGGTGTCGCTGCTGGCCGAGGAGCTGGCCTGGGCCCGTACGAACCTCACCAGCCTCGGCCTGCAACTGGCCGCCTGACCCCCTCTCAGAGGCCGGCGAACCAGCCTGGGGTGTCCAGGCGCCACAGGTTCGCCGGCGTCATCCTGCGCAGATCGGACTCCAGGGCCCGCAGGCGGTCCTCGCCCAGTTCCGCGGCCCATCGGGCGCGCAGGTCGTCGAAGATCCGGGCCGAACGGTCGAGTGCGTCCACGCCGTAGGGCGTGAGGCGCACGATCTTGCGTCTGGTGTCGGCGGTGTCCCTGGTCCGCTCCACGTAGCCGACGCGTTCCAGGGCTTCGACGGTCTTGCCCGCGGCCTGTTTGGAGACGCCGAGTGCACGGCCCAGCTCGACGGCGGTCGTGCCGCGGGTGCCGATCGCCTGCATGACGAATCCGTGCATGGGTCGCATGTCGGGATGGCCTTGCTTGGCGAGTTCGGCGTGGAGCTCGTCGATGAGCACGCGGAAGGCGAGCAGAAGTCGTAGAGGCAGTTCGAAGCCCGGGGCGTCACTTGACACGATAGACAACCTGGTTAACTATATAGACAACGTAGTTGCCTATCTTAAGGGGTTCGAACGTGTCTGTCATTCGTGACGCGGATTCCCGGCGTTCCGAGACGCCGAGCGGGGTCATGACCACCTTCGCCTCGCCGACCCAGGGCGGAGCCTCGCGCTCGCTCTGGCGGGTCGACGCCAAGCCGGGCGCGGCGGGGCCGCTGCATGACTTCGACAACGAGCAGGTGTGGAGCTGGATCTCCGGCGCGGCCACCGTCGAGCTGGGCGAGGAGCGGTTCGCCGTGGGCGCGGGGGACACCGTGGTCATGCCCGCCCACGTCGCGCGCCGGGTGCTGGCCGATCCGGACGCCGGTTACACCGCCGTCGTCACCGCGGCCGCCGGCGCCAGGGCCATCAGCGCCGACGGCGCCGACCTGGGCACCCCGCCGTGGATCGCCTGACCGTACAAGCTGAGAAGGAGATCGTGATGCCTGTTGTGGTGAACGCCGACGCGCGCAGGACCCGTACGCCCAACGCCCTGATGACCACGCTCGCCTCGCCCAGCCAGGGCGGGGCTGGGCAGGCGATGTGGCGGGTGGACGCCGTCCCCGGCATGGAGGGCCCGGTGCACGCCGTCGCCGGCGAGCTGGTGTGGACCTGGCTGGAGGGCGGCGCGGTCGTCGAGCTGGGCGGCGAACGGTTCGAGGTCGGGCCCGGCGACACCATGGTGTTGCCGGCCGACGTGAGCCGGCAGATGTTCGCCGACCCAGGGCGCGGGTTCGTCTCGATCGTGGTCGCCTCCCCGGGGACCGAGGTCTACAACCCGGGTGGCGTGTCCGCGCCCGACGCCTGCGACCTGGCCCCCAAGGGCACGGACCGCACCGTGCCGCCGTGGATGGGCTGACGCGGGGCCTTTGGGCGGGTCAGGCGTGCGGGAGGCGGTACGTGCCGTCGTCGAGCACCTCGGCCAGCCCGTCGGCGACCAGGCCGTCGAGGGCGCGTTCGCGCTGGACCGCGTCGTCCCACACCACGTCGAGGGCGGCCTTCGGCACCGGGCCGTGGGCCGAGCGCAACACCGCCAGCAGACGGCCACGACACTGGCGGTCGGTGCCGGCGTACGTCTGGCCCTTGCGGGCGGGGCCGGTGTGGGGTGGTTTGCCGGCCAGCCGCCACGCGCACAGATCGGCGACGGGACAGTCGGCGCAGCGCGGCGCGCGGGCCGTGCAGACCAGGGCGCCCAGCTCCATCACGGCCACGCCCCACCGGGCGGCGCCCAGCTCGGGCAGCAGCGTCTCGGCCAGCCGCCGCTCGGCCGCGGAGGTGGCCGTGGGCGGGTACTCCTCGGCGCGTACGGCCCGCGCGAACACCCGGCGGACATTGGTGTCCAGGACGGCGTGCCGGCCGCCGTACGCGAAGCTGGCGACCGCGGCGGCGGTGTACTCGCCGATGCCGGGCAGGGCCAGCAGGGTCGCGTGGTCGGCGGGCACCTCGCCGCCGTGCTCGTCGGTGATGGCACGGGCGCAGGCGTGCAGGCGCAGCGCCCGGCGCGGATAACCGAGCCTGCCCCAATGCCGTACGGCCTCGCCCGGCGGCTCTTCGGCCAGCGACTTGGGCGTGGGCCAGCGGACCAGCCACTCCCGCCACACCGGTAGAACGCGGACGACCGGGGTCTGCTGGAGCATGATCTCGCTCACCAGCACTCCCCATGGCGTCGCGTCGTCGGCCCGCCAGGGGAGGTCTCGGGCGTTGTCCTCGTACCACGCCAGAACGGGGGCGTGCAGGAGGTTCGGCTCAACCACGCGGTCAAGCGTATTCGTAGAAGGACTCGTTCGGCGTGTCGTCACTGTTGGTAGCCGATCAATTACCATGCTGTGCCTATGGATCCGGATTCGATGGGTGGCGACGGCGGTGACGTCTACTGGCGGCGTCGCATGAGCGTGCTGGTGGCCGTTCTCGTCGTCGTGGCCGTGGTGGCGTGGGCGTGTTCCAGCGGGGGCAGCGGCCCGGAGCGCTCGTCCAGCGCGCAGACCTCACCGAGCGCCACGCCCGCCACTGATCCGCTGCTCGCGGGGCTGCGTACGCTCGCCATGGGCACTGCCAGCCCGTCGCCCACCCCGGCGCCCAAGGAGAGCCCGTCCGTCCGGCCCAGGCGTCCCGGAGAGCCGTGCCAGCAGGACAGCCTGGTGCTGAGCCTCCAGGGCGGCAAGGAGCCGATCTACACGGGCGAGATCCGTCCGAGCTTCATCGTCACGCTGGTCAACACCGGGCCGGTGATGTGCACGGCCGACGTCGGGCCGCGGACCATGGAGATCCGCATCACCTCGGGCGCCGACCGCATCTGGTCCACCGCCGACTGCGTGAGCGGGGTCGGGACCGAGGTCAGGGAGCTGCAGCGCGGGGTGCCGTACGTGCGGACCCTGGAGTGGGACCGGCGCCGGTCGAGCACCGACTGCCGCTCGGTCTCGGCGGCCGCCCTGCCCGGCACGTACGTGGCCACCGCCCGTATGGGCACCCTGCGCAGCGGCAAGGGCGTCTTCCACCTGCGCTGATGACGCGGGCCGGCTCAGACGTAACGTTCGAGGATGGACGACTCGGCCAGGCGGGACAGGCCCTCGCGGACGCTGCGCGCGCGGGACTCCCCGACGCCGCCCACCTCCTGGAGGTCGTCGATGCTGGCCGCCAGCAGCTTCTGCAGGCCGCCGAAGTGGTTGACCAGGCGGTCGACCACCGTGGCGGGCAGGCGGGGCACCTTGGCGAGGAGACGGAAGCCGCGCGGGCTCACCGGGCTGTCGAGCCGTTCGGTGCCGCCGTGGCCCAGCACGTGTGCCACGGCCGAGAGGTCGAGCAGCTCGGCGCCCGAGAGGTGGTCGAGGTCGTGCAGGGCCTCGACCAGGCGCTTCTGGCGGCGGCCGGCCGGGGCCGGCAGGTAGTCGCGCACGACCAGCTCGCGCTCGGAGTCGACGCCCGCCACCAGCTCGTCGAGCTGCAGCGACAACAACCGCCCGTCGGTGCCGAGCTCGACGACGTAGCCCTTGATCTCGTCGGAGATGCGCCGGACCATCTCCAGGCGCTGGGCCACCGCCGACACGTCGCGCACGGTGACGAGGTCTTCGATCTCCAGGGCCGAGAGGGTGCCGGAGACCTCGTCGAGCCGGTGCTTGTAGCGCTCAAGGGTGGCCAGGGCCTGGTTGGCCTTGGACAGGATGGCCGCGGACTCCTCCAGCACGTAGCGGATGCCGTCGAGGTAGAGGGCGATGATCCGCATGGATTTGCTGATCGCGATGATGGGCAGGCTTGTCTGCCTGGCCACGCGCTGGGCGGTGCGGTGGCGGGTGCCCGACTCGTCGGTGGGGATCGCGGGGTCGGGCACGAGGTGCACGGCCGCGCGTACGATCTTCTGGTCGTTGCTCACCACGATCGCGCCGTCCATCTTGGCCAGCTCGCGCAGGCGGGTGGCCGAGAAGTCGACGTCGAGCTCGAAGCCGCCGCTGCAGACCTGTTCGACGGTCCTGTTGTAGCCGAGCACGATCAGCCCGCCGGTCTGCCCGCGCAGGATCCGCTCCAGGCCGTCGCGCAGCGGTGTGCCCGGCGCCACAGCGGCCAAAGCGTCGCGACGGCGGTCGTCAAGACTCCTGTCCACCTGACCCCCGTGTCGATTGGTCACGCCCAGCTTAGCCGTGCTATGTGACGTGCGTGAGTGCGTCCCAGACGTTCTCCGCCTGGACGACCTCGAAGCCGGGTGCGAACGCGACCGGGCCGACGGGCACCAGAGCCCGCTGTCCGTTGCGCTTACCGGTGCCCGTTTCGAGGGATCCGGCGGGGACGAGCGCCCGCTTGAAACCCAGCCTGGACGCCTCCGTCAGCCGCCTGCGTACGTCCTTGACCGGACGCAGCTCACCGGCCAGGCCCACCTCGCCGAGCGCCACCAGGCCGGGCGGCAGCGGCTTGTCGCCCGCGGCGCTCGCGACGGCGAGCATGACCGCGAGATCGACGGCCGGGTCGGCCAGCTTGATGCCGCCCACGGTGGCGGTGAACACGTCGCAACCGCCGAGCCGGGCGTTGAGCCGGCGCTCCAGCACGGCGAGGATCATCTGGACGCGGTAGGTGTCGAGCCCGGAGGAGGTGCGCCTCGGCTGCTGGGCCTCGGTGCGGGCCACCAGTGCCTGCACCTCGGCGGGCAGCGGGCGGGTGCCCTCGACGGTGACGGTGACGCAGGTGCCGGCGACCGGCTCGCTGCGCCGCGAGACGAACAGCCCGCTCGGGTCGGTGATGCCCTCGATGCCGCGTTCGTGCAGGTCGAAGCAGCCGACCTCGTCGGTGGGGCCGAACCTGTTCTTGATCGCGCGGACCATGCGGAGCCTGGAATGGCGGTCGCCCTCGAAGTTGAGCACGACGTCGACCAGGTGTTCGAGGGTGCGGGGGCCGGCGATCGAGCCGTCCTTGGTGACGTGGCCCACGAGCACCGTGGCGAGGTTGCGCTCCTTGGCCATGCGCACCAGGTTGGCGGCCACCTCGCGCACCTGGGTCACGCCGCCCGGCACGCCCGTGGCCTGGGCCGAGCCGACCGTCTGCACCGAGTCGACGACGAGCAGCCCGGGCTCGACCTTGTCGACGTGGGTGATCAGCGCCGACAGCTCGGTCTCGGCGGCGAGGTAGAGATTGTCCTGGATGGCGCCGATGCGGTCGGCGCGCAGGCGCACCTGGGCCGCCGACTCCTCGCCCGTCACGTAGAGGACGGTGGTGCGCTCGGCGATGCGGGCCGCCGCCTCCAGCAGGAGCGTGGACTTGCCGATGCCGGGCTCGCCGGCCAGCAGCACCACCGCGCCGGGCACCAGGCCGCCGCCGAGCACCCGGTCGAGCTCGCTCACCCCCGTGGTGCGGGCGGCCGCGATCTCGGCCTTGACCTGGCCGATGGGCAGCGCGGGCCCGGTGGTCGCGCCGCCCTGGACGACGCTGACCCCGGCGCGGGCGCCCTCCTCGTCGACGGTGCCCCACGCCTGGCACTCACCGCATCTGCCGACCCACTTGCTGGTGCGCCAGCCGCACTCGGCACAGCGGTAACCGGGCTTCTGCGCTGTCTTGGCCATGTCGAGCAGGCTAGCGGCACGTACCGACAATCGCGGACTACCGCGTGAGGCCCAGTTCCTGCACCAGCAGGCGCTTGGGCCGGGCGCCGACGATCTGCCTGACGGGCTCGCCGTTCTCGAACAGCAGCAGCGTGGGCAGGCCCATCACGCCGTAGCGGGACATGATCTCGGGGTTCTCGTCGGTGTTGAGCTTGCCGATGGCCAGGCCGTGCTCGGCCTCGATCTCATCCAGTACGGGGGCCACCATGCGGCACGGCGGGCACCACTCGGCCCAGAAGTCGACCAGCACCGGCTTGTCGCTCCTGAGCACCTGCTCCTCGAAGTTGTCGGTGGTCAATGTGATCATTTTCATCCCCTCACGAAACAACCCGGGCAAGACTGGGCGAGCTGGGCGGCGACCTCGGCGCGGCGGGAGAGCAGCACGCGGATCTCCTCGTCGATCTGCATGATCTTGCGCTGGTAGACCTCGACGGACTCCGAGCAGGAGCCGCCCGAGCTGTGGCCCGAGCGCAGGCAGTCGACGAACGGCCTGGTGTCCTCCAGCGTGAAACCGACCGAGAGCAGCGACCTGATCTCGGACACCAGCTTGATGTCCTCCTCGGCGTACTCGCGGTAGCCGTTGGGCCCACGCCTGGCCGAGAGCAGGCCGTGCTGCTCGTAGTAGCGGAGTGAACGGGTGCTCACCCCGGTGCGTTCCGCCAGCTCCCCAATGCGCATGTCACCACGGTAAACGTTGACACCGACGTCAATGTCAAGCCTCAGAAGTAGCGCCAGCGCAGCACGTTGGGATAGAAGATCTCCAGGCCGGAGGTCTCGGCGATGGCCTGCTCGGCCACGTCGGGGGCGAATTCGATGCGCAGCACGGCCTCCAGGTCGGTCCGCCGCTCGAAGGTCATCGTGAGGTCGAGCGGCCGCCGCAGCCAGCCCTGCCGGTCCCAGAACGTCTCCACCTCGCGGGCCGAGTACGACGGCACCGTACGCGAGAACCAGCGGCCGAACGAGCCCCGGGTGGCGTCGAGGTCGACCACGAAGGCGGCGCCGCCGCGGCGTACGACGCGGGACAACTCGCGCAGGCCGGGCTCGCAGCCGGGCCCGAAGAAGTAGGCCCAGCGCGCCATCGCGACGTCCACGCTCGCGTCGGGGAGCGGGAGGTCCTGGGCGGTGGCGGCGTGCACCGTCACGTGGGCCAGGTCCGCGCAGCGGCGGCGGGCCAGCCCGGCCAGGTCGCCGTGGGGCTCGACGCCGATCACGTGGGCCGCCTCCGCCGCCAGGACGGGCAGATGGAAGCCGGTGCCGCAGCCGATGTCGAGGACGGTCGCGCCGGCCCACGGACGCAGCTCGCGCATCGCCGCGTCGGCGGCGCCCTGGGGGTCTACGGCGCGGTTCTCCAGCTCGTAGACCTGGGGAGCGTTCCAGATGTTCGGGCTCGGGATCGCGCCCCTGGCTATCCGTGGCATGGGGACAACCGTAGTGGCCGGGCGCGTCCGGCGACCGTGGCGTCCAGGCTCCGGGCGGGGTATCTGGTGGGGCTCTCGCGCCAGAGGCGGCTCTCCGGCTTAGGCTGGCAATGTGGCTGATGTCATCCGCGTGCCCAATGCGAAGATCGCATTGTCCACCGCCTCGGTATATCCAGAACGCACGCCTGACGCGTTCGAACTGGCCGCGCGCCTGGGCTACGACGGTGTCGAGATCATGGTCGGCGCCGATCCGGTGAGCCAGGACATCGACGTGATCGAGCGGCTGTCCGAGCATTATCAGGTGCCCGTCCTGGCGATCCACGCGCCCTGTCTGCTCGTGACGCAGCGAGTGTGGGGGAGAGACCCCTGGGCCAAGCTGGTCAGGGCGCAGAAGGCCGCCGAGCGCCTCGGCGCCTCGACCGTCGTGGTGCACCCGCCGTTCCGCTGGCAGCGCGACTACGCCCGCGACTTCGAGAACGGCCTGGCCCGCATGCGCGACGAGACGAACGTCACGTTCGCGGTCGAGAACATGTTCCCGCTGCGCGCGCGGGGCAACGACGTGGTGCCGTACTCGCCGGACTGGAACCCCATCGACTACGACTTCCCCCAGGTCACCCTCGACCTGTCGCACACCGCCGTGTCCGGCTCCGACGCCATGGAGATGGCCACCAAGCTCGGCGACCGGCTGGCCCACCTCCACCTGGCCGACGGCATGGGCGTGACCAACAAGGACGAGCACCTGGTCCCCGGCAGGGGCAACCAGCCGTGCGCCCAGATGCTCGAACGCCTCGCGACCTCGGGCTACGGCGGCCTCGTGGTGCTGGAGATCAACACCCGCAAGGCGGCCAGCCGCACCGAGCGCATCGACGACCTGGCCGAGGGGCTGGCCTTCGCCCGGCTGCACCTGGCGGCGTCCCGATGAACGTGGGGCCGATGAGAAACCTGGCCAGGGTCTTCGACAGCGTGGTGGACGCCTACGACGCGGGCCGTCCCACCTACCCCGACGAGCTGTACCGGGCGCTCACCGAGGTGTCCGGGGTCGAGCTCGACGGCGCCACCACGGTCGACGTGGGCGCGGGCACGGGCATTCTCACGCACGCGCTGCGGGCCCGCGGGTCCCAGGTGATCGCGGTCGACCCGGGGGCCGAGATGCTGGCCCGGCTGGTCTCGCGCACCGCCGGCGCGGGCGGGGGGCGGCCGGCCGTCGCCGCGGTGCTCGCCGACGGCAACGCGCTGCCGCTGGCCGACGGGGTGGCCGACCTGGTGACGTACGCCCAGTCGTGGCACTGGCTCGATCCCGTGGTCTCGATCGCCGAGGCCAGGCGGGTGTTGCGGCCCGGCGGCGCGATCGCGGGCTGCTGGAACCTGCATCACGCGGCCCAGGCCGAGTGGCTGGCCGCGTACGAGTCGCGGCTGGCCGAGGCGGTGCCCACCTACTGGGGGCCGGCGGTCGAGGAGTGGTCGGTGCCGCCCATCGCCGCGGCCTTCGAGGTGATCGAGGAACGCTGGATCCCGTGGACGCGGCTGGTCGGCATCGAGGACTTCCTGCTCGACCTGCGGTCCCACTCGTACATGGCGGCGCTGTCGCCGGAGGCGGCCGACGAGCTGGTCGGCCGGCAGCGCCGGGAGCTGCGCGAGGCGTTCCCCGAGGGTGTGCTGTCGGTGCCCATGCGGGTGTACCTGGCGGTGGGCCGGTGACGGGCGGGGCACGGCGATGAACGACGTACGACGCAGGCCCGGCCGCCGGCCGGGGTCGGCCGACACGCGCGGAGAGATCCTGACGGCGGCGCGCCGGGTGTTCGCGGAGAAGGGCTTCGACAAGGCCACCGTGCGGGGGATCGCGCGGGAGGCCAAGGTCGATCCGGCCCTGGTGCACCACTACTTCGAGACCAAGGAGGGCATGTTCGCGGCGGCCATGCAGCTCCCGATCACGCCCGACGAGATCGTTCCGCTGCTGCTGGAGGGCCCGCGCGAGGAGATCGGCGAGCGGCTGGTGCGGATGATCCTCGGCGTGACGGCGCGCCCGGAGACCCGCGAGCCGATGATCGCCCTGATGCGCTCGGCGCTGACGAACGAGCAGGCCGCCGCGATGTTCCGCGAGTTCATCACGAACGCGCTGCTCTTCCAGGTGGCCGACCGCCTCGGCGTGCCCCACCTGCGCATCGAGGCGGCCTTCGGCCAGATGTACGGCGTCGTCATGGGCCGCTACGTGATCAAATTGGAGCCTCTGGCCAGTGCGGACCCGGAGGAGCTGGTCCAACTGCTGGCTCCGACCATCCAGAGGTACTTCACGGCGTAGAGCATTGTTCGGTATAGGGCACTGACCATAGGGTATGGGTGTCATCCCAGGAAGTTACTGGCCGGTAAGATTCCTGGAAACACGTGTCCGTATGCTGGCAGCCATCGTCGTCTGTGGGAGGACCCCGTGCTCTGGGTAGCGATCATCGGGCTGGTCATGACCGTCCTGGCGGTGGCCGTCGCCGGCCGCAGGGTGCTGTTCCTGTACAGGCTGGCGACCTCGGGACCACCGGCCCCCGAACGCATCGAGTACGCCAAGGAGCACGCCGGCGACGAGCTCAAGGCGCAGCTCGTCGAGGTCTTCGGGCAGAAGAAGCTGCTGAAGTGGACCCCGTCCGGCACGGCGCACTTCTTCGTCATGTGGGCGTTCTTCATCCTGCTGACCGTCTACATCGAGGCGTACGGCGCGATCATCCAGGGCGCGATCACCGGTGAGCCCGACTTCCACATCCCGCTCATCGGCACCTGGGGGGTGCTCGGCTTCCTCCAGGACTTCATCGCGGTCGCGTGTCTGCTCGGCCTGGTCGCCTTCGCGATCATCCGGGTCAAGAACTCGCCCAAGACGCTGGGTCGCAAGTCGCGTTTCTCCGGCTCGCACCTCGGCGGCGCGTGGCTCGTCCTGTTCATGATCTTCAACATCATCTGGACGTTGTTCCTGGCCCGCGGCGCCTCGGCCGCCAACGGCAACTTCCCCTACTCCTCGGGGGCGTTCGTCTCCCTGGCGCTCGGCGACGTGCTCCCGGCCGGCTCGCTGCTGGAGGAGATCGCGCTGCTCCTGCACATCGGCTTCATGCTGGTGTTCCTGGTCATCGTGGTGAACTCCAAGCACCTGCACATCTTCACCGCGCCGCTCAACGTGCTCTTCTCCCGGCGTCCCGACGGCCTCGGCGCCGCGTCCGAGCTGCGCGTGGACGGCAAGCTCGTCGACTTCGAGGACGAGGACCTCGACCCCGAGCGCCTCGGCCGGGGCAAGATCGGCGACACGACCTGGAAGGGCTTCCTCGACTTCTACTCCTGCACCGAGTGCGGCCGTTGCCAGTCGCAGTGTCCGGCCTGGAACACCGACAAGCCGCTCTCGCCGAAGATGCTCATCCTCGACCAGCGCGACCACGCCTTCAAGGTGGCCCCGTACCTGATGGCCGCGAGCACCGAGCACGCCGACACCGACGTGCTCGCGCTGCTGGAGAAGCCGCTCGTGGGCGAGGACGGCGTCATCCACCCCGACGTGTTGTGGTCGTGCACCAACTGCGGCGCCTGCGTCGAGCAGTGCCCGGTGGACATCGAGCACATCGACCACATCCTCGACATGCGCCGCTACCAGGTCATGGTGGAGTCGTCGTTCCCGTCCGAGGCGGGCGTGATGGTGAAGAATCTGGAGAACAAGGGCAACCCGTGGGGCATGTCCGAGATGAAGCGGGCCGACTGGATCGGGGAGCTCGACTTCGAGGTCGAGGTCGTCGACGAGAAGATGCCCGAGGACGCCGAGTACCTGTTCTGGGTGGGCTGCGCGGGCGCCCTTGAGGACCGCGCCAAGAAGACCACCAAGGCGGTCGCCGAGCTGCTGCACATCGCGGGCGTCAAGTTCGCGGTGCTCGGCCCGATGGAGGCGTGCACCGGCGACCCGGCCCGCCGCCTGGGCATGGAGTACCTGTTCAACATGCTCGCCCAGCAGAACATCGAGACGCTCAACGAGGCCGGCGTCAAGAAGATCGTCGCGACCTGCCCCCACTGCTTCAACACGCTGGCCAACGAATACCCGCAGCTCGGCGGCATGTACGAGGTCGTGCACCACACGCAGCTGCTGTCGAAGCTGGTGGACGAGGGCCTGCTCACCCCGGTCACGCCGATCGAGGAGAAGATCACCTACCACGACCCGTGCTTCCTCGGCCGCCACAACAAGGTCTACTCCCAGCCCCGCGACATCATGTCGAAGGTGCCCGGCGTACAGACCCAGGAGATGCACCGTCACAAGGACCGCGGCTTCTGCTGCGGCGCCGGTGGCGCGCGCATGTGGATGGAGGAGCGCATCGGCAAGCGCATCAACACCGAGCGCGTGGACGAGGCGCTGACCACCAACCCCGACACCGTCTCGACCGCGTGCCCGTTCTGCATGGTGATGCTCGGTGACGCGATCAACGAGAAGAAGAACAGCGGCGAGGCCAAGGAATCCCTGGAAGTCGTGGACGTCGCCCAGCTCTTGATCAAATCTGTCAAGGGCGCTTCCTGACCACGAAAAGTCGGACTCCTCTACAGGCTCTGTAGAGGAGTTCCGCACGTCAGCGGTACAGATGCAGGAAATCTGCCATCCACATAACGGGAAAATCACGGTAACCTCAACGTCGCATGGCCTTATTCGACGGGGAGGGGGCTGGTGATGCGCGTCGTGGTCACGGACGCCGAAGTCACCCTGGCCGACGTGCTCTCCCTGCGACTGGCCATCGACGAACCCCTGCGTGACGGCACCGAGCTCGTCCTGCGCCATCGCGCCACGGGGGTCGAGCGCGACGTGCGCCTCGGCCGGACGGGCAGCCGGACGCGGGAGGCCACGCTGGCCGTCTCGCTGGCGCCGCTGGAGCTGACCGCCGGCCGCTGGGACGCCTACCTGCGGCACGAGGGCCTGCGCAGCAGGCTGCGTAGCGTCGATCCCGGCTTCTCACTCGACCACCTCGACGCGTACGCGCTGTGCCGGCGCACGCTGGCCTACCGGTCGTACCGGACGCGTAACGGGTTTCTGGCCCTGAAGATAGCCGACGCCGCGCCGGCGGCCGAGGTGCGGGCGATCTGGTTCAGGGAGGGCCGGTTCGAGGTGACGGGGCTGCTGGCCTACACCGGGCTTGAGGACGACGACGCGCGCCGCGAGGCCACGCTCACCCTCGCCCGCAGGCCGACCAGAGAGCGGGTGTCGGCCACGGCGACCGTCCAGGGGGTGCGCTTCCACGCGGCCGTGTCGCTGGTGAACGTGGTCGCGGCCGACCCCGACACCGCCGGCACCTGGGAACCCGCCCTGGAGGTCGAGGGCGTGTCTACGCCGCTGCGCCTGGGCGCCTGGCTCGACGACGTCGACGGCAAACGCAGACGGCTGCACTACCCGTCGGCGGAGATCGACGGCGTGCCCGTCCGGCCGTGTTACACCGCCGACGACGAACTGCGCATCGAGGTGGGCGGATGAAGGTCAGCCTGGTCCTCGCCTCGGCGTACGGGATGCGCGGCGACGTGCGGGCCATGCTCAACCTCGCCACCGCCCTGTCCGAACGGCACGAGGTCGAGGTCATCAGCGTCAGGCGGCAGAAGGAGAAGCCGTTCTTCTCCATCGGGCCCAAGGTGGCCATGCGCAGCGTGGTCGACGCCCGGCCGGGGGTGCGCCACCTGCTCCCGCGCGGTCAGGTGCGCACCGAGGTGGCGCTCTGGCGGCTGCTGCGCGGCCTGCGGTCCGACGTGCTGATCACGACGAGACCGGCGATCGGCGTCCAGGTGGCGCGGCATGCTCCACGTGAAACCCTCAAGATCGCCAGAGAGTGGGGGCGGCCCGCCGTACCCGGCCCGGTACGCCGGCTCTACCCGCGCCTCGACGCCGTCGTGACGGCCACGGAGTCGGCCCAGGAGGAGTGGACCAGGCTGCTCGGCGACGGGCCCGCCGTCCATTCCGTGCCGGACGCGTTGCCGTTCGGTCCGTGGCCGCGTTCGCGGATGGACAACCGGATCGTGGCGGCCGGGGGCAGGTGGGTGTCGGTCAAGGCGTACGACCGGCTGATCAGGGCGTTCGCGATCGTGGCCGACAAACGTCCCGACTGGCGGCTGCGGCTCTACGGCGGCGGCCCCGAGGAACGGCGGCTGCGGTCACTGGTGAGCGAGCTCAACCTGCACAACCACGTCTACTTCATGGGCGTCACGCCCGACCTGGCGGGGGAGTTCGCCAAGGCGTCGATCGTGGCCAACCCCTCACGCAGCGAGGACCTGGGCATGACGGTGCTGGAGGCCATGGGCTGCGGGGTGCCCGTGGTGGCCTTCGAGGGCGCCAGGGGCCCCAGGGAGTTCGTGGCGACCGGCTACAACGGCGTGCTGCTGCCCGAGAGCGAGGGCGAGGCACAACTTTTCGCCGGGGCGCTGCTCGCGCTCATCGACGACGAGCGCCGGCGGCGCTCGCTCGCGGCCGGCGCCCTCGACACCGCCGTACGCCATTCGGCCGAGGAAGTGGCCGAGCAGTGGGAGAAGCTCTTGTCAGATCTCCGCTAGCCCATACGGGTTACGGGTACCGTAGAAGCATGCATGGGTACAGCGGAGACAAGCAGGCATATCTGACGCGCCTCCGGCGGATCGAGGGCCAGATCAGAGGCCTGCAGCGCATGGTCGACGACGATGCCTACTGCATCGACGTCCTCACCCAGGTCTCGGCGGCGACGCGGGCGCTCCAGGCCGTCGCGCTCGGGCTGCTGGAGGAGCACATCTCTCACTGTGTGGCCGACGCGATCAACACGGGTGGGCCGGAGGCCGAGGCGAAGGTGAAGGAGGCGTCCGCCGCCATCGCGCGCCTCGTCCGGTCTTAGGGCCGTCATGGAGCGGCCTCCTCCGTACGTAGGAGAGGGTCACCCACGATTGACTAGTTACCTGGAATCCCCGGGTACCACTGTCCCGGACCCCTCAGGAGCCCGGGACAGGTAAATTTCGATGGTCTTCAGCGACTCGCCGAAGTCCGCAATCCGAGCGCGTCGTCGAGTTCGTCCAAGGTCAGCCGCCGCTCGCTGACAGCCACGGCCGTGAGCACCTCGGCGTAGAGCGCAATCTCGTCCAACGCGACACGGTCGTGGACCCGAGAGTCCAGGTCGTTGTGCCCCACCGCGTCGTCCTCTCTTCCGCAGCCCACACCCTCTACGAGGTTACGGCGAGGGCCCTTCCCGCGACATGGCCCATCGGAGTCATTCCTTTCGGCGTCACGGGGGCCCCACAGGGATCATTTCCCCAGCCCGAGATCACAATTCAGCGAATGGCCCGGTAACTGAAGTGATAGCGGGATATAGGAGGAGTAAAGGTGAAATAACGATATTAGTGCGTTACGTGTGACCGATGTGATGATCGTCGCGTTCGTGGATCAGCTCGCGTACCAGCGCGCTCTGGCCGGCGAGCCCGTGCTGCGGCACCTTGGCCCCGGTCAGCCGGCCCCACGCGAGGCACGTCGCGTACGCGGCGCCCAGCACGGCCGCCTTGCTCTCCCGGTCCGGCGGCGTCACCACGGGCGGCACCGGCACCCCGCCCGGCTGTACGGCGAAGCCCTCCGGCTCGGTGCGCTCGGCCGCCGAGGTGCCCGTGAGCCCGGCACGCTCCAACTCCCCGTACGCCCGCCTGAGCCGGTGGTTCAGCCGCTCGGGCAGCAGCCTCCTGGAGTCCGACAGGTCGGCCAGGTAGGCGGCGGCGGCGGTGGGCGCGTCGTCCACGAAGCCCAGCGCCTCGACCAGGTCGTAGACCGAGTGCGCGAAGTACGCGTCGGGGTCGGTCTCCGGCAGCAGGGCCAGGGCCAGCCGCGGCGGGCAACGTTCCAGCCAGACCCGGCGTACGGCGTCGTCGCCGCGCAGGGCGGTGGCGTCGTCCCGGCCGGGCCGGCGCAGCATGGGCTCCACCATCGTGAGCAGCGCCAGCGCGCGCGGCCTGAACCGGATGTCGGCCAGCAGCACCTGGGCCGTGTCGGCGATCAGCGCGGCCAGCCGGAGCGCGGCCCGCGACCGGCCCGCGCGCAGGCGTTCGGCCACCAGCGTGACCAGGTCGAGCAGCGGCGGCGCGGGCAACCAGCGCACCCACTCGTCGCCGGGCAGCGAGCGGCGCAGGTACTCGCCGAAGAGCGTGATCAGTCGCTCGTTGCCGTCGAAGGCCGGCGCGTACGCGCACCACATGATCGTCCCCCAGACGGCGGCGACCGTGCTCGGCACGTCGGCGGCGAAGATCTCCCCGAAGGCGGTCAGCGGGTAGTCGAGCTCCGGCTTGCGCCCGGCGCCGCGGACCATCTCGCCGATCTGCTCGGTCACCCCCGCGGGCACGTCGGGACCGATGAACGCCTGGGTCGAGCCGGGCTCGGCGGCGAAGTCGGGCCCGGTGGGCACCACCGGGTCGGGCAGCACCGCGGCGGCGTGCTGCACCCTGCGCGCCCGTTCGCCCCTGGGCGGCGGCGCGGGATGCCAGCGGCCGTCGCCGGGGTCGTAGAGGTGCCAGCGTGCGTACGCGCCGTAGAGCCAGCGGTCGCCGTCCTGGGTGACCAGGACCCTGGCGGCCAGGACGTGCGCGCGGTCGGGCACGGACAGGCCCTGCCAGCGCGGGTCCGCGACCATCGCGCGGACCTCCGCCTCTGCCGAGGTGAACGCATCCCAGGGGCGCACGGCCGTCATCGTACTGGGCCTCCGGACTCTACCCACCGGCATTTCACGGCAGAATGTCCGCTATGAGGGCAAAGGTGGCGGGGGCGTTGGTTGTGGCGAGCGTGGTGAGCGGCTGCGGGATCGCGGCCGGTGCACCGCCCACCCCCAGCGGTCCCGGAGTGCTCACCGTCCAGAACGCGCAGGCGCCCACGCCCGGTGGCGAGGTCGGATCGGCCTCCGGCGAGTTCGCCGACGCCGCGGAGCTGGCCGTGTGGAGCAAACTCAGCGACACCGAGAAGGACGTCGACAGGATCGCCAAGCTCGACGTGAACAAGACCGCCAAGGGCTCCCTCTACCTGGAGCCCAAGACGTCCACCTGGTTCGACGGCTTCCGCGGCCCGTTCGTCTACCAGGAACTGGCCGGGGACATCGTCATGCACGCCCGGGTCAAGGTCACGGGCACGAAGGGCGGCAAACCCGCACGCAAGTTCTCGCTCGGCGGCCTGATGGCCCGCCAGCCCGGCACGTACGACAAACCCAACTGGATGTCCGTCACCACCGGCACCGCCGACGCGGCCGGGCAGGTCGAGGCCAAGTTCACCCTGGACGGCAGCTCGAAGCCGCTGGAGGTGGCGGTCAAGAGCGGCTGGGTGGACCTCGTGCTGGCCAGGCTGGGCCGGGTCGCCGTCGCGCTCTACAAGGAGGACGGCGGCGCCTGGAAGGTCGCCAGACGCTGGCCCTCGAACCTCCCCGAGGTGCTGCAATGGGGTGTCACCGCCTACACCGACTGGGACAGCTACGGCACCCTCAAGAAGGACGCCGCCAAGGCCAACGCCAAGCAGATCAAGGGCACGCCCGACCTCAAGCTGACCGTCGACTTCGTCCGCTTCCTCCGCCCCGAGCTGCCCGAGTACGCCGACCCGCTCAACACCGCCTCGGTGTCGGACCAGGTCCTGATCAAACTGCTGACGCCTGCCGGTGCCTGATCGCCTTGGCCATGTAGTTGTCCGGCGTGCGGGCGAAGGAAGCCCGGTCGTCGTCGGTGAGCTCGCGCACGATCCTGCCGGGCACGCCGGCGACCAGCACCCCGGACGGGATCTTCTTGCCCGGCCCCACCAGCGCCCCCGCCGCGACCAGCGTGCCCGCGCCCACGCGGGCGCCGCCGAGCACGATCGCGCCGATGCCGACCAGCGCGCCGATCTCGACGTGGGCGCCGTGGACCATGGCCTTGTGGCCCAGGCTGACCCGGTCCTCAAGGACCGCAGGCTGGCCCGCGTCGGCGTGCAGGCAGCAGAGATCCTGTACGTTGCACTCCTCGCCGATCTCGATCCGCTCGTCGTCCCCTCGGAGAACGGAGCCGTACCAGATGCTGGACGCCCGGCCCACCCGCACACTCCCGACCACGACGGCACCAGGCGCGATGTACGCCTCTGGGTGGATGTCCGGCACTGCCCCGTTATCCAACGCTGCTATGTACATTCGTCCAATCGTAATTCCCGCCTCAGGTATGGCGTTCCGGTTGCGGACGTGGGCAGATGGCAGGAAAGTCGTTTCCTGACGTCTCGTCGTCAGACCCTCACAACTCGCAGTTTTCCCCCGCCTCACGCAAACCCTTAGGTAACCCCCATGACAAACCAGCACGAGAGCATTCCCGATCTGATGCAAGAGGACACCTTCGAAGTCGTGATGCGCGGCTACAACCGCCGTCAGGTGCACGACTACATGATCCGTACCCGGAACCAGGTCCGGGATCTGGAAGAGCGGCTGGCGCGGGCGATCGACCAGGCGGAACAGGGCCGGGTCGAGCTGGCGGAGGCCAGGCGGCGGATGGTCGAGGCGCCCCAGAGCTACGAGGACCTCAGCCCGAGGCTCGCGCAGATCCTGAAGCTGGGCGAGGAGGAGGCCGCGGCCAAGCGCGCGGACGCGGAGGCCGAGTCGACCGCCGTGCGGGAGAGCGCGCGGTCGGAGGCCGAGCGGCTGGTGACGTCCTCGCGTGAGACTTCCGACAAGATCCTGACCTCGGCGCAGGCGGAGGCCGAGCGGCGGGTGGCCGAGGCCACGCAGGCGGCCGAGCGGATGCTGGCCCAGGCGGGCGCGGACGCGGAGGAGCAGCTCGGGTCGGCCCGTACCGAGGCCGAGGACCTGCTGCGTGAGGCGCACACCGAGGCCGAGCGGCTGCTCGGCGCGGCCCAGAACGAGGCCGAGCGCGTGATGTCGACCGCCAACGCGCAGGCCGAGAAGCTGCTGTCGGAGGCGCACGGCGAGGCCGAGTCGATGCTGGCGGCGGCGCGGCAGCGCACGGCCACCCTGGACGAGCACGCGGGGCGGCGCGTGGAGTACCTGACCAACACCCACACCGAGGTCGTGCGGCGGCTCACCGAGATCGGCTCGGTGCTCGGCGACCTCATGCGCACCGAGTCGACGGCCGGGGCGCTCGTGCCGGAGGCGGCGCTCCCGCCCGCGCAGGTCGCCGCCAAGCAGGCCGTGCCCGTGCCGCCGCCCGCGCCGGAGGCCGCCATCGAGGCCGCGCCGCAGCCTTCCCCGCAGCCCGCTGCGCAGCCCGCTTCGCAGCCGTCCCCGCAGCCCGCTTCGCAGCCGTCCCCGCAGCCGTCGCCGCAGGAGGACGTGCGGGTGATCGTCGAGGAGGTCGAGGAGGTCGAGGAGGTCGAGGAGGTCGAGGAGAAGCCGAGAGGGCACGTCTCCGACGACACCGACGTGCACATCCTGCGGCTGGGTGAGTACCACACCTGAAGAGGGTGAAGGGGGGCGGGAGCGGAAGCCCCCGCCCCCGATAGGGTCGGAGACTTCCGCGTTCATGGCCCCGGTTGGGGGCCCGGTACCGGGGCCGCCGAGACGCTGGACCCGGCACCGGGCTGCTCGCGTGCACAGGCTGGGGAACGCTCCACAGCCCGCGTCATGGAGGGGTGGGGCCGGCCCGCCACCGGACTTGCCGGCCGATCCGTCCCTCCTGGTCCCGGAGCTGGTCGCGCAGACCGTCCGGGTCGTCCGCGTCGATGGTCATCGCACATCCGGCGTCGCGCTGCGCCGCGCTGAGCGGGTGGTGGCGGGTGGCCCACCACCGGCCCGCGTCGCTCCGCCAGATGGTCCACTGGGGGTACTCCCGGGCGATCTCGACAAGATGCCGATCGACGGGCATCTCTGTCCACCTTTCCCGGGCCCAGGCGAAGGTTCCATCTCCTGAACGGTTCCGTCTCCTTAGAAGATGAGGGACTTCTCTAGAGAATTCAATGATCGTGATGGACAGCAACCTATCGCTTGACAGATAGGGATGAACTAGGCGTCGAAGTCGTACTGGAGTACGTATGCCGCCGAGTCCAGCACCATCTCGTTGAGCTCGACGGGCAGGCCGCCCGCCGTGTACGCGGTACGGGCGATGACGATGACGGGGGTTCCTCCGGGCAGGTCGAGCAGCCCGGTCTCGCGGGGGGCCGGCATGCGGGCCCGTACCTCCTCGGTGAAGTGGGCCGGGGGCAGGCCCAGGTCGCCGAGTCTGGCGTAGACGCCGCCCGGTCCGGTGTCGGGCAGGGTGATGGCGCTGCCCTCGACCAGCCGGGCGGGGAAGGAGGAGGTGGCGAGCTGCACGGGCCTGCCGTCGACCGAGTAGCGGCGCCGGCGTACCCACACCTCGCCGCTCTCCAGTACGCCCGCCACCTCCTCCGGGGCACGCTCCAGCACCACCTCCACCAGGTCGACGGTGAACGGGCGGCCCCGGGTGTCGGCGTCCCAGATGGCACGCCCCTGCCCCCACTGCTCTCGTGACAGGCGGCGCGAGCCGTGCCTGCGTATCGGTTTGAACAGGCGCACGTAGACCCCCGAACCTCGTTTGGGCACCGCCAGCCCTTCGTTGATCAGTACGGCAAGCGCCTGCCTGGCGGTGGCGCGTGCGATTGCGTAGTCGGCCATGAGCGCGTTCTCGCCCGGTAGTCGGTCCCCGTCGCGCAGCTCGCCGGAGAGGATCCGGGCGCGGAGGCCGTCGGCGATGCGGCGGTAAATAGGGGGCTCGTGGGGTACCGGGGATTCAGACACGTTTCGATCACCCTCTGTCACCAACCAGGTTGTGGCGTCTCCAGAGAACTTGCCCCGTCTTGTCCACGATCGCACAGATACAGGGGTTGGTTCCGAGCTTCTTTTGAGCGGATCGTGCCCGTGTGATGAATTCGGGGACGTTTTTGCAGGCCGTTATCGTGGAACGGTCCCAGCCGCTATTCGGGAGGCCCACCAGCGGCGAGTAACCAACGCGGCCAGCAGCGCACCTGCGGTGTTCATGATGACGTCGTCCACGGAGGAGAACCGGCCCAGTCTCAGGGCGTACTGGAGGAACTCGACCGTGACCGAAAAGGCCGCCGCGATGGCCGCAACACGGCCGTACGAGGCCATCGCGGCAGTGCGTACGGGCAGCAGCGCGCCCAGCGCGGCGAACACCAGCAGATTGCCCCCGACCTGCACCGTCACCGTCTCCCACGACGCCCCGGCGAGATCGGCGAGGTCCGTGAACGGCACGAGGCTGACTCCGCTCCGACCGGTTGACGGCGTGAGGATCATCCAGATCCAGGGAGCCGTTCCGACGGCGATGCCGATGTCGGCGAGCGAGGTGCGCAGCGGCGCGGGATGCCCGGTGCGGACACGGTGGCGGGAGAGCCACATGATTGCCAGCAAGGCCACCGGGAGTGCAAAAGTACCAGCAATAATGATATTTCCCCATAATTCCCACGTGCGCGCCATTCGGTCATCATCTCGGGTGATCGAGGGGTACCGGAAGATGTCTGTATGGACAGGTCCGCGCGGGTCCGGCTGAGGGGTGGCTCAGTGTCACCGATGCCACCACGGCACGGCGGGCCCGCGTGGTTCCGGCCCCGCCGAACTGTTGTCTGACCGTCGCCCGACGATCTATACCGGGAGGTGAGGCGAGAGGAGGCTGCTGTGCTGACCCATTTCATCGGCGGGCTGCCCGTGGCGGCGGGCAATGCGTTCCCGGTCCACGACCCGGTGACGGGCGGGGTGATCAGGCAGGTCCACGAGGCCGATCCGGAGGTGGTCGACCGGGCGGTGCGCGCGGCCAGGGAGGCGGCGCGCGACTGGGCGGGGATGCCGGTCGCCGAGCGCGCCGGATGGCTGCGCCGCCTCGCCGAGGGCATCGAGGCCCGCTTCGACGACCTGGTCACGGCCGAGATCGCCGACACCGGCAAACCGCTCGGCCAGACCCGTACGCTCGACGTCCCACGCGGCATCGCGAACTTCCGCGCCTTCGCCGAGATCGCCTCCCAGCGCCCCGACGACGCCTTCCATCTGGCCGGCATGCTCAGCTACACCGTGCGCAGGCCGCTCGGCGTGGTCGCCGTGATCGTGCCGTGGAACCTGCCGTTCCTGCTCATGACGTGGAAGCTGGCCCCCGCCCTCGTCGCCGGCAATACCGTGGTGGTCAAGCCGTCGGAGCACACCCCCGGCTCGGCCGCGGTCTTCGCCGAGATCTGCGCCGACGCCGGCCTGCCGCCGGGCGTGGTCAACATCATCTTCGGCCACGGTCCCGCGGGCCAGCTCCTCGTCGAGCACCCGGGTGTGGACGGGGTGACGTTCACCGGCTCGACCAGGACCGGGACGCAGATCATGAAGACGGCCGCCGACCGGGTCAAGCCGATCTCGTTCGAGCTGGGCGGCAAGAACGCGGGCCTGATCTTCGAGGACTGCGACCTCGGCCGGGCCGTCGAGGGGACCGTGAAGTCGGTCTTCACCAACGGCGGCCAGGTGTGCCTGTGCACCGAACGGCTCTATGTCGAGCGGTCGATCTTCGAGGACTTCTGCGGTCGGCTCGCGGCCCGCGCGCAGGAGGTCGAGCCGCAGCCGATGATCTCGGCCGAGCATCGCGAGAAGGTGCTCTCCTACTACGCCCTGGCCCGCTCGGAGGGAGCCAAGGTGCTCACAGGAGGAACTGTCCCGGCGTTCGGCGATCATCGCGATTCCGGATATTTCGTGGAACCGACGGTAGTGACAGGCTTGTCAGAGTGGTCGCGTTTCAATCGAGAGGAGATCTTCGGTCCCGTGTGCCACGTGGCTCCTTTCGACAGCGAGGCCGAGGCGATCGACCTGGCCAACGGCAGCGAGTACGGCCTGGCCGCCACCCTCTGGACCACCAACCTCGACCGCGCCCACCGCGTGGCCCAGCGCCTTGAGGCGGGGCTCGTCTGGGTCAACACCTGGTACCTGCGCGACCTGCGTACCCCGTTCGGCGGCGTGAAGCTGTCGGGCATCGGCAGGGAGGGTGGCACGCAGTCGCTCGACTTCTACTCCGAGCCCACCACGATCACCATCAAACTGGAGCAACCCGATGCATGACGAATGGTCGCTGGCCGTGGACACGCGGGGTCAGGCCGCCGAGCGGCTCGTCGAGGCGGCGCGTACCGGAAAGCCGTGCGCGCCGGTCAGGGACCTCGTCGCGTCGGCCGCCGACGCCTACGCGGTGCAGGAGATCAACACCCGGCGGGCGCTGGCGGAGGGCCGGCGGCTGGTCGGCAGGAAGATCGGCGCCACCAACCCGCTGCTGCAGCAGAAGTTCGGCATCGACCAGCCCGACTACGGCATGCTCTTCGCCGACATGGCCGAGCTCGACGGGCTGCCCGTACGGGCCGGGCGGTTCCTCCAGCCGCGCGCCGAGGCCGAGGTCGCGCTGGTGTTCGGCGCGGACCTGACCGAAGGGCCGTTCACGCTGGTGGACGTGATCAGGGCGGTGGAGTTCGTGTTTCCCGCCATCGAGATCGCCGACTCGCGGATCGCCGACTGGGACATCACGATCGCCGACACGATCGCCGACAACGCTTCCAGCGGCGCGTACGTGCTGGGCGGCACGCCGATGCCGCTGTCCGGGCTCGACCTGGGCGCGGCGGCCATGACGATGACCCGCAACGGGGAGCAGGTCTCCTCCGGGTCCGGGGCCGCGTGCATGGGCAACCCGCTCAATGCCGCCCTCTGGCTGGCCGGCGCCCTGGCCGCCGGCGACCGTCCGCTGCGGGCCGGCGACGTCGTGCTGACCGGCGCGCTCGGCCCGGTGGTGCCCGTCGAGGCGGGGGACGTGTTCGAGGCGCGCATCGAGGGCCTCGGCTCGGTACGGGCGGTGTTCGGCACGTGAGCCGCGAGGCCATCCGCGTCCCCGGCAAGGCCGTGCCCCGGGGACGTTTCCCGCACGTCAAGCGCGCGGGCGACTTCCTGTACGTGTCCGGCACCAGCTCCCGCAGGCCGGACGGCACCTTCGCGGGCGCGCAGGCCGACCGGTACGGCGTCACCGACCTGGACATCCGCGCCCAGACGCGGGCGGTCATCGAGAACATCGGCGACCTGCTCAAGGCCGCCGGAGGCTCGCTCGCCGACCTCGTACAGATCACCACGTACCTGGTAAACATGAACGACTTCAAGGGCTACAACGAGGTGTACGCCGAATTCTTCGACGAGGAGGGTCCGACCAGGACCACGGTCGCGGTGCACCAGCTCCCGCATCCGCACCTGCTCATCGAGATGCAGGCCGTCGCCCACCATCCACAGGAGCGACCATGATCCCCCCGATTGACTTCACCAAGTGGATCGACGAGCACGCCCATCTGCTCAAGCCGCCGGTCGGCAACAAGGTCGTCTTCGAGGGGGCCGGTGACTTCATCGTGATGGTGGTCGGCGGGCCCAACTCCAGGACCGACTACCACGTGGACCCGTACGAGGAGCTGTTCTACCAGGTGCGCGGCAACATGCACGTCAACGTGGTGACCGCGGACGGGCCCGAGACCGTGCACGTCCGCGAGGGGCAGATGTGGTTGCTGCCGGCGCGCATGCCGCACTCGCCGCAGCGGCCCGAGGCCGGGTCCGTGGGGCTGGTGGTGGAGCGGATCCGTCCCGAGGGTGAGCTGGAGAAGTTCCAGTGGTACTGCGCGGAGTGCGGCGCCAAGGTCCACGAGGTCGAGCTCCAGGTACGCGACATCGTCAAGGACCTCCCGCCGGTCTTCGAGGCGTTCTACGCCGACGAGCGGGCCCGTACGTGTGACCGGTGCGGCGCGTTGCACCCTGGCAAGGGCTAGATGGTCATCGACGTCCACACGCACCACGTGCCCAAGGGCTGGCCCGACCTGGGCTGGCCCGGGGCGCCGCGGTTGCGGGTCGACTCCGAGCGGGAGGCGACGATCCTCGTACGGGACCGCGAGTTCCGCCGGATCCAGGACGACTGCTGGGACCCGCGCGTCCGGCTGGCGCGGATGGACGAGGACGGCGTGGACCGGCAGGTGGTCTCGCCCACGCCCGTCTTCTTCGGCTACGACAGGACGCCCGCGGAGGGCGTGCGGTGCGCCGAGCTCGACCGCTGCCTGGCCGGCGGGCACCGGGGCGTGGAGATCGGCAACCACGTCGGCGCGCACGGCGGCGGCTCGTTCGCCTTCTGGCTCGGCCGGGTCGAGAACGCCTGGCATCGCAGGCACGACCTGGTCGGGGGCTGTGAGCGGCCGCCTTCGCACTACCTCGGCAGGTTCGGCGTCGACTCCGCCGTCTTCGACGAGCGGGCGCTGCGGCTGCTCGTCGACACCCTCGGGGAGGACCACGTCATGCTCGGTTCCGACTTCCCCTACCCGCTCGGCGAGTCACCGGCGGGCGAGCTGATCAGGAACGCCGGATTCCTGTCCGCCCCGGCGCGCGCGAAGCTGCTCGGCGCCAACGCAGAGGTGTTCCTGGGCTGAAGGGGGCTCCCATGCGCGTCGCCGTGCTGGGACTGGTCGCGCTGATGGTCGCGGGCTGCGGCGGCTCGGTGCCCCTCGCCGCCGAGGACGAGCCCGTACGGGTCGGCGCGATCATCTCGCAGACCGGCGTGTACGCCACCCTCGGGGACGACATGGAGACCGCCATGCGGCTCTACCTGGACGACCACAGCGGCCTGCTCGGCGGCCGGCCGGCCAGGCTGGTCGTGGCCGACGACGCGAGCAGCCCGGAGATCGGCGCCGAGCAGGCCAGGAAGCTGATCGACGGCGGCGCCGACGTGCTCACCGGCCTGATCGCCTCGCCGGTCGCGGTCTCGGTGGTCAAGGAGGCGGCGGGCAACACCCCGGTGGTGATCGCCAACGCGGGCGCCGACCAACTCGGCGGACCCGGCGTCTTCCGCGTGTCCTACACCAACCGCGCCCACGGCTACGCGGCCGGCCGGTACGCCGCCGAGCACTACGCCGGCCAGGACGTGGTGCTCATGGCCTCCGGCTACTCCGCCGGCGTCGAGACCCTGGACGGCTTCGCCGAGGGGTACGGCGCCGGACCGCTCAAGCGCATCCTGACGCCCTTCGGCGGGCCGGCCGACCTGGAGCCGTACCTGGCCCGGATTCCGCGCGGAGCGCGGCTTCTGTACGCCTTCTACGCGGGCGGCGAGGCGATCGCGTTCGTCAAGGCGTTCAAGCGGTTCGGCGACGCCAGGGTCAAGCTGCTGGCCTGCCAGAACCTGGCCGACGAGGACGTCCTGCGGGCGGTCGGCCGGGACGCCGAGGGCATGGTGAGCGTCGGGCTCTGGTCGCCCGCGCTGGAGAACCCGGACAACGTCGCGTTCGTGGCCCGGTGGCGGGCGCGTACCGGGCGGAACCCGTCCGCGGTGGCGTTGCAGAGCTGGGACGCGATGCGGCTCGTCGACCGGGCGGCGGCCGCGGGTGGCGACCTGACGCGGGCGCTGGCCGGGGTGGGCGAGCTGGACGGTCCCCGGGGGCCGTTCAAGCTGGACGCGGCACACAATCCGGTACAGAACTGGTACGTCCGCCAGTACCAGAATGGTGTAAACCGGATAATTGCCACCATCCCACCCCCGTAAGGAGCAACCCCGGTGCTGGACCGCGACGCCTGCCTCGCCCTCGACGCCGACGATCCGCTGCGGGCGTTCAAGGACGAGTTCGTCCTGCCCGAAGGGGTCGTCTACCTCGTGGGCAACTCGCTGGGCGCGCTGCCCCGCCGCGCCGCGGAGCGCGTACGCCGGACGGTCGAGGACGAATGGGGCAGGCAGCTCGTCGGCGGCTGGAACCAGGCCGGCTGGTACGAGCAGCCCCTCACCGCGGGCGACCGGCTCGCGCCGCTGATCGGGGCCGGCCCCGGCCAGGTCGTCGTGGGCAACACCACCACGATCGCCGCCTACCAGGCGCTGGCCGCCGCCGTACGCCTGCGGCCCGGCCGCAAGGTGATCGTCTCCGACCCGCGCAACTTCCCCACCGACCACTACATCGCCCAGGGCCTGGCCCGGCTGCTCGGTGACTACGAGGTGCGCGACTACGCCGAGGGCCGGTTCGACGACGCGGCCGTGCTGCTGCTGTCCGAGGTGGACTACCGTACGGGGGCCAGGCGGCACGTGCCCTCGGTGACCGCCCAGGTCCAGGCGGCGGGGGCGCTCATGGTCTGGGACGTGTGCCACAGCGTGGGGGCTATGGAGGTGGACGTGTCGCAGGCCGACTTCGCGGTCGGGTGCACGTACAAGTACCTGAACGCGGGACCGGGCGCGCCCGCCTTCCTCTACGTCAACCCGCGCCACCACGCCACCGCCGAGAACGTGTTGTCCGGCTGGCACGGCCACGCCGAGCCGTTCGCCTTCGAGACCGGCTACCGTCCGGCCGAGGGCGTCCGGCGGTTCGCGGTCAGCACGCCGCACGTGGTGTCGTTCGCGGCGCTGGAGGCGGCTCTGGAGGTGTGGGACCGGGTGCCGATGGCACAGGTACGCGCCAAGAGCGTCGCCCTGACCTCGCTCTTCGTCGATCTGGTCGGCGACGCGCTCAAGCTGGTCTCGCCCGCGGAGCCGGAGTCGCGCGGCAGTCAGGTCTCCTTCCACCACCCGGACGGCTACCCGGTCATGCGGGCGCTCATCGACCGGGGCGTGCACGGCGACTTCCGCGCGCCGGACGTCCTCAGGTTCGGCTTCGCGCCGCTCTACATCGGCTACGCCGACGTCTACGACGCCGCCGCCACGTTGCTGGAGGTGCTCGACAAGGAGTTGTGGCGGGACGAACGGTACGCGCGGCGGCTCGCGGTCACCTGATCGGGCGAGTCCTCTCCCTCCTGAGAGCGAGCCCGTAGATCGCCGTCGTCGGCGATCCGCCACCGGGGGTCCGCTCGCCAGGATTGTCCCATCGAAAGCCGATGTGACCTGGAGAGATCCCCATGAAGCGCACCCGCCTCACCGCCGCCGCCCTGGCCCTGGCCGCCCTGACCGTCAGCGCCCCCGCGTACGCCGCGACGAGCTCACCCGGCGCCGTCACCGCGTCCGCCGCCGCTGCCGCCGTGCAGGTGCCGCCGATCAACGAGAGGGCGCTGCGGAAGAGCATCGCCGGGCTGCCCGCCCCCGACGCCACCGCCGCCGAGGTCAGGGTGAGCGGCCGGGCGGGCTCCTGGCACGGCGTCTCGGGCGTGACCGACCTGCGCGGGAAGCACAAGGCCAAGGAGGGTGCCAGGTTCCGGGCCGGCAGCGTGACGAAGGTGTTCACCACGGCGGTCGTGCTCCAGCTCGTGGCAGAGGGCAAGATCTCCCTCGACCGTACGGTCCAGGACTACCTGCCGGAGCTGCTGCCCGCCGACTACCCGCCGGTCAAGCTGGCCCAGGTGCTCAACCACACCAGCGGCCTGCCCGCACCGAAGACGGAGGGCGGCTTCGAACGGGTCTACGCCGACCGCTTCACCACGATCACCCCCGAGGAGTACGTCCGCCGAGCCGTGCTCAATCCGATCGAGTTCACCCCCGGGACCAAGCAGCACTACCTCAACATCAACACCTTCGTCGAGGGCCTGCTGATCGAGAAGGTCACCGGCAGGTCGTACGAGGACGAGGTCGGCGCCCGCATCCTGCGCCCGCTGGGCATGCGCCAGAGTTACTTCCCCGGGAAGTCCGTCAAGATCCACGGCCGTCACAACCAGGGCTACCAGGTCGTCCCGAAGGGCTTCCCCGACTCCTTCGCGTACGGCGACGCGTACGTGGTGGACGTCACCGAGATGGAGGTCACCTCCACCTGGGCCTCGGGCGACCTCATCTCCACCACCGCCGACCTGGAGAAGTTCACCAAGGCGCTGTTCGACGGCAAGATCGTGCCCGCCGAGCAGCTTGAGCCGATGTTCACCGTGCCGAAGGTGACCATGTACGGCGGCAGCGAGCCCGCCCACTACACCTCGGGCCTGACCGAGCTGGTCCTGCCCGGCGGCATCGTCGCGTACGGCAAGACCGGCGCGCGCTACGGCAGCTCCACCGGCATCGGCGCCACCCGCGACCTGAGCCGCGTCGTGGTCTACTCGATCAACTCCACCGACGCCAAGGCCCAGGGCCAGAACGAGCGCGGCCTCGGGGTGGCCCTGGCGGCTTTCGCCAAATAGGTCCAGGTAGCATGGTCAGTGCCCAAAAGGCACTGACGATGTTCGCCCGCGTGACCGTGCGACCTACGCACACACAGCGGGGTCGGGCGGGAGCGCGCCTTCGGCTCCGGGAGACCCCCGCCATGCTGCTGACCTTCGCGGTCACGACCCTCATCATGATCATGATTCCCGGCCCCGACGCCGCTCTGATCATGCGCAACTCCCTCGCCCACGGCCGCGTGGCCGGCCTGCTGACCATGCTCGGCGGCCTGCTGGGCCTGTCCGTGCACGCCGGCGCCGCCGCGATCGGCCTGTCGGCGCTGCTGGTCGCCTCGCCCACCGCCTTCACCGTGGTCCGCGGCCTCGGCATCTGCTACCTGCTCTGGCTCGGGGTGCACGCGCTGCTGTCCAGCCGGAACCGGGCCAGGATCGTGGAGGCCCCCGCGCTCCCGACCGGCTCGCCGCTCGTGCACGTACGCAGGGGGCTGCTGTCGAACCTGCTCAACCCCAAGGTGCTGCTGCTCTTCGTGACCTGGTTGCCGCAGTTCCTGCCCGGCCACGGTGACACCCTGGGCAGGGCGCTGCTGCTGTCGGGGATCATCGCCGTGCTCTACGCGCTCTGGTTCAGCCTCTACAACGTGATCATCGACCGGGTCAGCGCGCTGCTGCGCAGGCCGCGGATCCGGGCCAGGGTCGAGCGGGTGACCGGGGTGCTGCTGGTCGCCTTCGCGCTACGGCTGGCCGTCCAGTAGCTTGACCGCCCGCTTCGGGGCGATGGTCCGGTAGCTCTCCTCCACCCAGTCGAGCAGCACCTCGGTCTCGGGCAGCGGCGACAGGAACGGCACGGTCACCCAGCCCGCCCTGCCCAGGCCGTAACCGCTGGGGGCCGCGCCCTCGACGGTCAGCGCGTGGCCGTGCGCCTCCGACAGCAGCTTCACGCCGAACGTCGGGTCCCACTTCTCCGTCTGCTCGTCCATGCCGAGGAACACGAAGACCTTCTTGTTGACCTTGATGACCGTCTCGCCCCACGGGTGGTCCTCATGGGTCTCGGGCAGGCTCAGCGCGAAGGACCGCAGCTCTTCCCGTACGGTGTGCCAGTCGTCCATGCGATGGACGGTATCGAAAAGTCCTGTCTGGCGGCACGGGCGTCCGCGTCCGAGGCTTGGCGCATGACGGTCGACGAGCTGATGGACCTGCTGGCACGCTGCGAGGACACCTGGGACACCCCGGACCGGACCGGCGACCCGGTGCCCCTGCTCGACCACGGGCTCCAGGTGGCCGCCGTGCTGCGTGACCGGTTTCCCGATGATCGCGAGTTGCAGGTGGCGGGGCTGGTGCACGACCTCGGGCACCTGCTGGCCCCTGGCGACGGGGCCGGGCACGGAGCCACGGGCGCGGCCGCGGTGCGGGGGCTGCTCGGCGACCGGGTGGCCGCGCTGGTCGAGCTGCACGTGCCCGCCAAGCGTTACCTGGCCGCCGCGGAGCCGGACCGCGGCCTGTCACCGGAGTCGGCTCGGACGCTGGCGTTGCAGGGCGGCCCGATGTCCGCCGCGGAGGCGGCCGCCTTCGCCACCGCGCCGTACGGCCCGGCCGCCGTCGCCCTGCGCAGGGCCGACGACCTGGGCAAGGTGGTGGGCCTCACCCGCCCACCCCTCGCCGAACTGACCACCTGGCGCCCGCTCATCGAAGCGGTCGCCGGGTTGTGAGAGGCCCGGTGTCGCGTCATAGGAGCGGCCGCCGGAACTCCGTGAGTTTGGTCTCGATGGTGTCCCTGATCCGGTCGCGGGCCTCCATCCGGGGGACGCCGGACATGAGCAGGCGGTCGTAGTCGGTGTCGAGGTGCCGTACCGAGGCGATCACCGCCAGCGTGATCGCGTTCTCGTCGAGGGCCCTGGCCGCCGCCGTCCTGCCCACCCGGCCGCTGCCGCGCTGGCCGGCGTGCTCGGCGATCTCGCGCGCCCGCTCGGCCGGGCAACTCGGGAACAGCCGGGCGATCTCGGCCGCCATCGCCGCCTGGAAGCCGACGTCCTGCTCGGCCCTGCGCACCGCGTCGCGCTCGCGGCGGCGTACGCGCACCTCCTCGTCGGCCAGGCAGCGCTCCTCGGCCGCGGCCAGCGCGCCCTCCTCGACCAGGATGCCCTGGCGCTGGTAGACCTTGCGCCGCCGGTTGTACCGCACGACCACCGCCGACAACCCGCTCTCCTGCTTGGCCCGGCGGCTGAGCGCCGCGTTCCCCGACGGCAGGAACACCAGGTGGTCCATGTCGGCGCAGGTCAGGCAGTGGGGACGATCGTCCTCCATGATCAGGTACGGCCCGGTGTCGCCGCAGGACGCGCACGTCCACGGCTCCTGCGAGGCCACGGCCACCAGGTCGGGCGCCTTGCTGTGCCGCTCGGTGAGCTGTCGCACCCGGGCCTCGCTCAGGTCCGGTGACAGCCAGTGGACGCGGAACGCGTCCTGCCCGTTCCCCGAGGTGAAGCGCAGGTCGCGCCGGTCGCGCGTGCTCGCCACGTACGGCGTGTCCACCGGCCGCAGGCCCTTGGCGAGGGCCCAGTCGCGCAGCAGGACGGCCGTCGTGAGCAACCGTTCCTCATCGACCGCGGCCAGCTCGGCCAGCGTGCCGGCCCGGCCCTGCCGCCAGGTGTCCACATGGCGGGAGTGCAACCAGCGCAAACCCGTCACGACGTCGATGAACGTCACGTAGTGGCGGTTGGTCAACGCGATCTCGGCTGTTTCTGCGACCCGGCGGGCCAGGTTGGGCTTGCTCACGCGGTCCAGTCTCCCGCGTCCCTTTGTCGTGAGATGGCGAGACCCGCAGCTTTCCTTTTGGCTATTGCGGCAAGTAACCCCTTCGGATCTGGCATCTTGGGGGAAATCGTGCGCCTGCTCTGGCCTGCCGTACTCATGCTGGCCACCTCGTGTGGTGTGGCGGAAGACGGCTCCCAGCCCGTCGTGACGGGCACGTTCGGCAGCAAACCCGTCGTCGCCATACCTCGGGGGAAGCCGGGGCGCACGCCGCGGATCACGGTGCTCTCCGAGGGCAGCGGACGGCGTACGCTCCCGGGGGACGTCGTGCTCGCCGACGTGGACATCCGGCGATGGACAGGGAACAAGCCGTATCTCAGCACCTACGACGGCAACCAGCCCACATCTGTCGTCTTCGACGGCAGGCAGGTCTCCGAGACCTGGCGCGCCTCGCTCATCGGCCGCCCGGCCGGCAGCCGGGTCATGCTGGTCAGCCCGGCGGCCGAGGCCCTGAACCCGAACGTGCCGCTGGCCGGCGTCTCGCCGGCCGACACGCTCGTCGTGGTCTTCGACATCCTGGGCGGCTACCCGCCCGACGCCCGGCTCGTCGGGCGCACCCTGCCCGCCGTCCCGTCCGACCTGCGGCCGGACTCCGCGCCCCGGACCCTCATCGACGGTTCGGGGCGGGAGGTCACGGCGGGTTCCAAGGTGGTGATCCAGTACGTGGCCGCGTCCTGGCCGTCCCGCGCGGTGGTGGACTCCTCCTACCGGCGCGGCGGTCCCAGCGCCTTCACGCTCAAGCCGGGCTCGGTGCCGCCCGCCTGGCTGGAGGCGCTGGTCGGCCAGCGGGTCGGCATCCGGCTGGCCGTCGGATCCCAGGGGGACAGGCCCATGCTGTACGTGATCGACGTCCTCGACACGATCACGCCCGCCTGAGCCGCCTCAGCCGCTTCAGCCGCAGTGCTCGAACGGGCTGTCGTACGCCGAGGCGCCGGCCTTGCCGCCCCACTTGACGCACGTGTTCGCGGCGGCGGCGTAGACCGGACCCGCGTAGTAGCCGTAGTTGCCCGAGTCCGTCTTCCTGGCGCTGCCTTGTACCTCCAGGTAGGCGGTCGTCGCGGTCGCCGTGCCGAGCGACTTCGCCTTCATCGTGACCACGCAGTTGTTGCCGTTGGAGTTGTTGTAGAGCAGGTAGACGGTCCCGTCGGCGCCGAGCCCGGCCGAGTCGATCACGTCGTAGCCGGAGCCGCACGCCTCCTGCGGCGTGTACGGGTTCGTCGAGCCGCCGCAGTTCTTCGAGTTCAGCGTCTGGGCCGGGTAGCCGAAGGTGACGCCGTTGAACACGGCCTTCTGGATGTTGGACGGGTAGCTGGTGCCCAGGCGCACCTCGTAGTGCAGGTGCGGGCTGATGTTGTTGCCCGGCTTGCTGGTGTTGCCGACCGTGCCGATCTGCTGGCCCTGGGAGACGGACTGGCCGGCGCTGACCAGCCTGGTGTTCAGGTGGGCGTAGTAGGAGGACCAGCCGCCGCCGTGGTCGATCTTGACGAGGTTGCCGTAGCCGTTGGTCGAGCCCTGGTGCGCGGAGATCGCCACCGTGCCCGAGGCCGCGGCCACTACCGGGTCGCCGAGGTCGGCGTCGGCCGTGCTGCCCCTGTTGAAGTCGATCTCCCACGACTGGTGGGCGCTGCTGGCACTGGAGTTGCCGGTCCACGTCTGGCCGCAGGGGAACGGCATCTGGAAGTTGGTCGCGAGGATCTGGGCCTGCGCGGACTCCGGTTCGGGGTCGGCGAAGGCGGGGGTGGTCGTACCGAGGCCGAGTAACAACGCGAGGCTCGCGACCATTGATCGGCTGAGCTTCATGGGGTGATCCTTTCCAGTGGGACCTGTGACACCAGAGTCCGCATTGGCCGCACAAGAATCATCCAGAACCGATACAAAGAGCTGTCAGATCTCCCGTAGAGGGGCTGATGCTGTCATGACGGTCACCTTTCACGTCCTCGGGCCGCTGGAGATTCGCTCCGGCGGCAAGCCCCTACGGATCTCCGGCGGCAAGCCCCGCATGCTGCTGGCCACGTTGCTGCTGGAAGCCGGGCAGACGGTCGGCGCCGACCGGCTCGCCGAAGTGCTCTGGCCGGGCCGCCCGCCGCGTTCGGCCCTGGCCAACGTACGCACCTACGTCAGCTCGCTGAGGTCCCAGCTCGGGCCGGTCGGGCTCACCGCGGCGGGGGCCGGCTACACGATCGACGTCGCGGACGGCGCGCTCGACCTGCGCCTGTTCGAGGAGCTGGCGGGCCGCGGCGACCACGCCGGCGCGCTCGCGCTCTGGCGCGGCGCACCCCTGTCCGACCTGCCCGGCAGCCCGGTCTGGGACCGCCGCATCGAACACCTCCACCGGCTGCGGCTGCGGGCCGCCGAGGCGCTGATCGAACGGCGCATCGAGGACGGCGACCACGACGGCGCGGCCGACGAGCTGCGCGGCCTGCTCGCCGAGCATCCCTACCGGGAGGACCTGTGGGGCGGGCTGCTGCTCGCCCTGCATCGCGGGGGCCGCAAGGCCGAGGCGCTGCGCACGTACGCGGCGGTACGCGACCAGCTCGTGGACGAGCTCGGCGTCGAGCCGGGGGCGGAGCTGCGGGGCGCGTACGAGCTGATCCTGGCCGACGAGGGCCGGGCGGCGCTCGTCGTGCCCCGGCAACTGCCGCCCGACCTGCCGGACTTCATCGGCCGGACGGCGGCCATGGCGGCGCTGGGGGAGACGTTCTCGGTCGCGGTGATCTCCGGGCCGCCCGGCGCCGGGAAGTCGGCGCTGGCCGTGCACGCCGCCCACACCCTGCGCGCGGCCTTCCCCGCCGGGCAGCTCCACCTGGAGCTGGGCGGCGGCAGGCCGCCGGCCGAGCTGCTGGCCGAGGCGTTACGCGGGCTCGGCGTGACCGACGCGCCGCCGACGCTCGGCGAGCGGTCGGCGCTGTTCCGGTCGCTGCTGGCCGAGCGGCCGATGCTGGTCCTCCTGGACGACGCCCGCGACGCCGCCCAGGTACGCCCGCTGCTCCCCGGCAACGACAGCGCCGTGATCGTGACCAGCAGACGGCGGATCACCGAGTTGCCCGGCGCGCTGCGCGTGCAACTCGGCGAGCTGTCACAAGAGGAAGCGCTGACGCTGCTCGGCGGCATCGCAGGAGCCGAGCGGGTGGCCCGCGAACCGGCCGACGCCCTGGCCGTCGTGGCGCTCTGCGGTGGCCTGCCGCTGGCCGTCAGGAGCGCCGGCGCGCGGCTGGCGGGACGGCCCGGCTGGTCGCTGTCGGTGCTGCGCGAACGGCTGGCGGAGGACTGGCTGGCCGAGCTGAAGGAGGTACGGGCCTGCCTCGACGCCGGGTACCGCCGGTTGCCGGCGGAGGCCGCCCGTACGCTGAGCACGCTCGGCGCCCTCGGACCGGCCGCCGGGGCCCAGCCGGGCTGGGTGGTGGACGCCGCACTCGGCCGGTACGGCGCCCACGACATCACCGACCTGCTCGTGGACGTGCACCTGCTGGACCCGGTCGGCACCGACGACGTGGGCCAGCCGCGCTACCGCGTGCCCGACCTCATCGGCAGGCACGCGCGCGAACGCGGCCCCGACCGCGCCGCGCTGGCCCGCGTGCTGGCCGGCTGGACGGCGACCGCCGAGGGCACCATGGCCCGCCTGCCCACCACCGTCTTCAGCCTCACCGCGGCACGGGCGGACAGGTGGCGGTTGCCCGCCCGTACGCTCGACCGGCTCACCTGCGACCCGATCACCTGGTTCGAGTCCGAGCACGAGGCGTTGTCCGGGGCGGTGGACCTGGCCGCCGAGCTGGGCCTGGCCGAGTCGGCCTGGGGGCTGGCCGCCGCCATGGTGCCCTACCTGGACCTGCACTGCCATCTCGGCACCTGGCGTCGTACGCACACCGCGGCCCTGGCCGCCGCCCGGGCCGCGGGCGACCGGTACGTCGAGGCCGCCATGCTCAGGGGCCTGGCCCAGGTCAGCCTGTACCAGGACCGGTACGAGGAGTCCGCCCAGGGCTTCACCCGTTCCCGCCAGATATTTCACGAAATGGGAGACATCAGGGCTGAGGCGACCTCCGTCTGCGGACTCGGGGCCGTCAGCCAGTTCCGCGGCCGGCACGCCCAGTCGCTCGGCTACATTCGCCAGGCGCTGGCCATGTTCGTGGCCGCGGGGGACAGGCACGGCGAGGCCTTCGCCCGTCAGGCCATCGGCCGCGTGTGCCTGAAGTCGGGCGACCTGGTCCAGGCGTCGGAGTCGCTCGCGGAGGCCATGCGGCTGGCCCAGGAGCTCGGGGACGCCCACCGGGAAGGCTGCGTGTGCCTCCAGATGGGCAACCTGCACCAGGCGATGTCGTTCCACCGGCACGCCCTGGAGATCTTCGAGTCGCTGGGCGACCGCCACTGCGGGGCGTACGCGCTGCAGGGCATCGCGGGGCTCCAGGCGGCGCGCGGCGACCTGACCCGCGCCTCCACCGGCCTCGAACGCTCGCTGGAGATCTTCCAGGAGCTCGGCGACCGCAGCGGCGAGGCGTCGACCATCCAGCTGCTCGGCGAACTGCACCGCTCGGCCGGACGTACCGGCCTGGCCCTCGACTACCTCAGGCACGCCAGCGCCCTGCGCCGCAGCCTGCCGGTCTGACCGGCGCTACGGACCGGACACCAGGCGGCGGACCAGCCGCCGCAACCGCGACTGCTGCAACGGCACGCCCTGGAGCGCGTCGAGTGCCTCGGCGGCGCTCGGCCGCTTGGCGGGGGAGTGGTCGAGCATCCGGCGCACCACGTCGGGCACGTCGGGACCGTGGACGTCGGAGCTGGTCGGGAGCTCCCCGGTGAGCAACTGGTAGGCGATGGCCCCCGCGGCGTAGACGTCGGACGCGGTGGTCATCCGGTCGGGACGCTCCTGGCACTCGGGCGCCACGTAATGGGCGTCGAGCACGTTGCCCAGCTCGTGGGCGACCGTGTAGTTGCGCGGCCCCGGCTTGGCGTAGTCGAACCCGGTCAGCACCGCGTGCCCGTCGTCGGTGACCAGCACGCACCCGGGCGTGAGCGCCCGGTGGACGACGCCGTTGGCGTGCGCGTGCGCGAGCCCGCGCAGCAGGTCCTGGATCACGCCCAGCCTGGCGCCCTTGCCCAGCGACAGGTGCAGCGCCTCGCCATGGACGTCGTCGAGCACCAGCACGAACCGGCTCTCGTCGTCGATGGCGAAGAAGTCCCGCGAACGCACGACGCACGGGTGGGGCGGGATGCGGGCCAGCGACTGGTAGGCGTTGGCGATGCGCTGGCGTTCGGCCGCCCGCGCCTCGTGGTCGGCCAGCGGATCGGCCTGGTAGACCCGCAGCAGCACGGTCTCGCTGCCCGGCAGCGTGGCGTTGAACGCGCGGTACTCGGTGACCTTGGCGTCGCCGCCGAGCTGCTCCTCGACCTCCCAGTTGCCGAACCTGGGCGGCGCGGTGCTGCGGCGCACGGTGTGGTTGAGCGCGTCGAGCACCGCCGTCAGATACGGCCGTACGTCGGGGCTGCACCCCCGCCTGACCCGCGAGACGTCGCCCAGCGTGGCCACCAGACCGGGCAGGTCGGTGACGTTGGGCGCGTCACGGCCGGCCGGGTCGACCAGCTCGGCGTCGGGCGAGGTGAGCACGACCAGGCTGTCGACGTAGACACGTTCGAGCTGGGTGGCCCTGGACACCAGCAGGCCCTTCAGCGCCTTGGCCGTGCCCCGCAGCTTGGTCACCGGCGAGCCGAACGCCTCCCTGCGCGGCGGGTACCAGCGGGTGCCGGACACCTCGATGCGCCCGCGGCTGCCCTTGACGTCGACGACCGCGAGCGAGTGGCCGGTCAGCACGAGCAGGTCGACCTCGAACACGTCGTCGCCGCGCGGGACTTCGACGTTGTGCAGCAGCAGCCAGTCGGCGGGGGCGTGGTCGCGCAAGTAGGAGATCACGCGCCGTTCGGCGTCGTTGACCGGCCGTCCTCCGCCGACGATCTGTGCCATGGCGCCTATCCTCCCACGGTTCTCTGTTGACAGCATGCTGTCTAAATGACAGTATGTTGTCATGAAGGGAATCATTCACCACGCCGTTTACGACACCTACGCCGACTGGGAGACCGGGCACGCGACCGCCCACCTGCGCAGCGGGCGCTTCCAGCGCGAGCCGGGGGCTTTCGAGATCGTCAACGTCGGCATGACCGCCGAGCCCGTCGTCAGCATGGGCGGCCTGCGGGTCACGCCCGACCTCGCGCTCGACCGGCTCACGCCCGAGGGCAGCTCGCTGCTCGTCCTGCCGGGCGCCGACCTCTGGGACGCCGGTGACGAGCTGGCGCCGTTCGCCCGCAAGGCGCGCGAGTTCCTGGAGGCGGGCGTCCCGGTGGCCGCCATCTGCGGCGCCACCGCCGGCCTCGCCCGCGAGGGCCTGCTCGACGTACGCGACCACACCAGCGCGGTGCTCCCGTACCTGGAGGCGCAGCAGGGATACGCCGGCGCCGAGCACTACCGTGACCGGGACGCCGTGCTCGACGCCGTCCTCGTCACCGCCGGCCCCACCGAGCCCGTCGCCTTCGCCAGGGAGATCTTCCGCCGCCTCGACATCTACCGGCCCGAGGTGCTCGACGCGTGGTACCGCCTGTTCGGCAAGAGCGACGCCTCGGCGTTCGAGGTGCTGATGGCGGCATGAGCACCGACGGCGACGGAAGCCCTGGGGACGGCGGCGACGCGGCCGAGTTGCTGTCCGGCCTGGCGCTGGCGTCGTTCCGGCTCAACGGCCAGTTCCTGCACGTGGCGGAGGAGCTGGCCAAGCCGGCCGGGATGACGGCGGCCTGGTGGCAGGTGCTGGGCGCCGTCCTGGGCGAGCCGTTGCCGGTGGCGGGGATCGCGCGGGTGATGGGCATGACCCGTCAGGGGGTCCAGCGCATCGCGGACCTGCTGGTGGAACGTGGGCTGGCCGAATACCACCCCAATCCGGCCCACCGTCGCGCCAAACTGCTCCAGCCGACGGACGCGGGCCGCGAGGCGATCAGCAAGATCGTCCCCGGCCACCGCGCCTTCGCCGACCGCCTGGTGGCAGAACTCGGCCCCGAAACCGCCCGCACCACCCTGGCAGCCCTGACCCACCTGACCAGCACGCTGACCACCCTGACGAACACCTGACCCCGAGGCACGCCCCGCCCCCTGGGCCGCTCCGCCTCCCGGGCCGTCCTTCAACCCCGAGGCGGACTTCCCGGGGAGGGGCCATCTGTCCTTCGGGTGGGGAATGGGGGGAGCTGAGAAATGGGGGGCATTTCCGTTCCGCGACCTATTCGGGGATCAGCGGAGTTTTGTGCGCGGCTTGAACACCGACAACCCCGTCGCGCAAATCAGCATGACGATCTGCGCCCCAGCACCGCCACCTGCCCACACAGGCGACCGCCACCAGCAACACCAGCTTGACCGCCGTCCAGTAATAGCGAAACACCCCCCAATGGCCATAGGCCCCGTGGGCCGGCGCCTGATCCTTTGTGACACCGGCCGCCACATTCAGCACGACCAGCCCCACACCTCGCCCAGCAGCGCCACCGAGACGATGACGTGGATAACCACGGCGCTCTTGCGGATTCTCGGCCGCATCGCACTCATCCGATCTCCGGATTCGCCGAACTCGGCCACCATCGTCGCCGCATTGTTCATCCCGGACATCGGCCCCGGGATGGCACTCCAGGTACGCCGTTCGCCGTAGGTCCTTTCTCAAGTTTCGGGTGATCGTTGCCTGAACCGCAGGGCACGAACGCCCCAACCTGCCCGCCTGAAGACCAAAAGAATCCCGTTCGCCGGGCAGCGGGCCAGGGATGTATGCCTGCTGCCGTCGATGGACACGACAACCGAGTCCCAAGAAATCGAGGCGTCCCCTTGACCTTGGTTAGGGCATTCTGAGTTGCGGTTTTCGCTGCCTGCCGCGATGGTTATTGGCGGCACCTCACAGCCCTGCACAAACGACCATGGCGCACGAATTAAGCGCCGATCCATGGAGGAAAGCAAACATGATCCGTCGCATTCTGGCCGGTGCAGCAATCGCGGTCACCGCTCTCGGCTTCTCCGCCACCGCCGCGTCCGCCGACGTCGGCCCCAACCCGTACAACAACGGGCAGAGCATTCTGAGCCAGCTGAGCATCCTCGACGACCTGACGGCGCTGAACGACGTCCTCAACGACTCGGTCAAGTACATCGACATCCTCACGCTGCTGCACCTGAACGACATCGAGGCCAACGTCCTCAACAACCAGGACGACTACGGCGACAACAACTGAGCCTCCTCGCGTGGCGTAGGCAGGAAGACGATCGGCGACCCGCGGACAATTCCGTGGAGCCGCCCGGCCAAGGTCGCCTTCCTGATGCCTTGAGGTGGACCGATCGTACGGGCCGTGGCAGTTCGCGAGGCCACGGCACGGGCTCGGTGCGCACCGAGCTCTGAACGCCCCGCGGTCCAGGTCGATCACTGCAGGACGACCCGGGCCGCGGGGCTCACCCGTACGCGGACTTGGCGAAAGCGTCGGAACGCCCCGCGCTGGGACGTACGACACCCAGGAAATGCGGCCGCTCCAACGAGTCGAGCCGCACGGATTCGCCCGAGAAGGGCGCGTGCACGATCTGCGTGGCATCCACCGCGAGCGCCACGTGCTCGGGGCCCGGACTGCCGGCGTCATTGTCGTAGAACACCAGGTCCCCGGCCTGAATCTCCTCCCGCGGTATCCGTATCCCGGCCCGCCACTGCTCGTACGTCGTGGTCCCGATCGCCACCCCGGCCCGCGCCCACGCGTACTCGGCGAGACCTGAACAGTCGAATCCCCAGGTTTTGGCCCCTTTTCCGATCCCGAACCCGGGACCGTCCGGCCCGCCGCCGCCCCACGAGTACGGGACGCCGATCATCTCTATCGCCGCCCGGAGCGCGATCGAGCCCGCCATCGACCGTACGGCCACGGTCTCCGCGCGGCACGCCTGCGGCGGACATCCGGACGCGGAGTGCGCGGGAATCGAATGGAAAACGCACACAATCGTGTGCGCCAATGCTATTGGCAGTAGTCGCAGTCGTCCGTTCATGGCATATTCGGCGCTCCCGTGACCCGGGGCCGCGCCGCCATACGGCACGGCGTTATTCGGTGAGTTCTCCCGATTACTTGCTCCGGCAGTATGGGGATAAAACACCGCGCCAAGCCCGACAAGTCCGAATATTTCGAGGCATGTCGGGGTGATTTTCCGCCGAACCACGGGCCAAGGAATAAGTGCGGGCACTTGACTTTGCCTTAGCATATTCCCCTTGCGGGCCCCGGCGGTCCACGACATTGTTATTCGCGAAAATCTCGCCACTCGGGAGGCGGGTAATTATGATGACGCGCACCGCTGCGCCGATTCCGATGAAGGAGAAGTAAAATGATGCGTCGCATTCTCACCGGTGCAGCCATCGCCGGCGCGCTGATCGGGTTCTCGGCCACGAGCGCCTCCGCCGACGTCGGCCCCAACGCCTACAACAGCGGCAAGAACATCCTGAGCCAGCTGTCCATCCTCGACGACCTGACGCTCGCCAACGACGTCCTGAACGACTCCGTCAAGTACGTCGACATCATCACCGCCCTGCACCTGCAGGACATCGAGCTCAACCTCCTGGACGCGCAGAGCCACTACGGGGACAACAACTGAGAGTTCCTGATCGGCGGCGGCCCGTCCGCGCGCCCGTCACGCTGATCTGAAGGCGTTCCGGCAGCCACGACCCCTCGTGGCGGCACCTGGCCGGGAACGCCCGCCGGCTCGGCCGTGACAGGATGCGCACGCCGGGGCCCGCTGCGAGGACGGTCCAGGCCGGCCCAGCCCTGCGTGCTGGGCCGGCCTCGGTCGTCTCGGAGGCCGCCCGCCGCACTTCATCTTTTCGTCTAATTCGGTCATAATTCCGGCGAATATTACATAGCGAAACATACGGCGTGTAACCTGGTTTCGGGTTAATCGTCGGTGCGGCGAAAGGAGCCGCGACCTCCTCAGGACGGCCAGTACGGCCGGGAGGAACCCCGACGGTCATCCCGCAGGCAGCCCCCTGTCCATAGCTGTTGGGGGGTGCGCACGTCGTGAACGATCTCGAAGAGCGGCTGCTCTATCAGGACGGGCAGCTCAGCGTCACGCTGCGGGTCGCGCCCGGAGCCCCGGCCGTCGCCCTGACCGGAGAGGTCGACGCCACCAACAGCCCCGCGCTCGCCAGCACACTGTCGGACTCACGCGGGGGCAACACCTACATCTGGGTCGACACCGGAGGACTGACCTTCATCGACCTGTCCGGCCTGCGGGTGCTGGTCATGCCCGCGCTGCCCCCGGACGAGCGGTGGATCCGCCTGCACAACCTCACGCCCCACCTGCGGCGGCTGCTGCGCATGATGGGCTGGTTCTACACCCCTCGCCCGTACGACGTGCCGCTCTAGAGGACGGTCGCCGCCGACGTGCCGAGCCCGCGGGGACCGGCCAGGCGGAAGACCGGCGGCCGGTGGTGCCGGAGCAGGGAGGGCTCGTCGTAGCGGGAGCAGGCCCGGTGCCAGTTGAGCACGCCGGACAGCCAGTGGCGCAACTCGTCCAGGTACGCGTCGAGCACGCCCCTCGCCGCGCAGTCGAGCCCGAGGTCGTCGCACAGGACCGGCAGCTCGTGCTCGGCGATGTGCTGAAACTGCTTCATCCGCGAGGTCAGCAGGTCGTTGACGATGACCAGCGCGGCCGGGTAGTCGCAGTCGAAGAAGTTCTGGACCACCAGGACGCAGTTGTGCACCTCGCCCTCGAACTCGATCTCCTTCTGGTACGAGAAGATGTCGTTGATCAGCGTCCCGTAGTCCATGACCGCGTTCTCCAGAGCCCGCATCGGGCCGCTCTCCGACAGCGCCTCGGGCAGCGTGCGCGCGTGCCGCAGACGGCACAGGCTCATCGTCAGCTCCGAGCCGAAGGTGAGCCGGCGCATCTCTATGTAGTCCACCGGATCGGGGACCCGTCCGACCACGTTGTCGCCCAGCTCCCACAACCAGCTCTCGCACATCGTCTCGACCGCCCGACGCAGCCGCGCGCGGGACGCGGCCGGCATCGGCCCCGCCGTACGCGTCCACAGGTCGGCCAGGCCGCGTTCGAGCGCGCTCACCGGCGGCGGCGCGGGCGTGCCGTCCACCGGCATGAACGCCGAGAGCCTGGACACCGTGACCTTGGCCGCCGCGAGGTTGCCCGACCGGTCGAAGACGGCCGGGAAGTAGTCGTCCCCGTACGTCCCCCAGCACAACCAGTACGAGGCCAGGTCCAGTTCCTCGGCGGTGGCGTCGGGATGCAGGCCCGCGGCGCACAACGGCAGGTCGTAGTCGACCAGTTTGTCCGCGTCCCACACCGCCGAACCGGCGACGCCGGGCTGCGCCTCCAGCAGGCCCATGGCCGCGCTCCAGGCCACCGCGTTGCGCCGGGCCCCGTCGAGATGGGAGGAGAGGCGCAGCTCGAAGGGCATGTACAGCTCGGGGATCCGCGAGGGCCCGACCCGCTGCCGCCTGACCGAGGTGAAGTTGCGCAGCCGCTTGGCCCCCGTCAGGGCGATCAGGGACTTCGTGCCGAGCGGCTTGGCCGCCGCCGCGCCCTCGTTCATGTAGCGGCTCGACCGCATGTGCCACTCGTGCCCGCCGGACTGCCAGTCCTGCAAGCCCTTGACGTAGGCCAGCACGCCCATCGCCGACGCCGGGTCGATGGCGTGCTCGACGAAGAGCGGGCCCAGCTCGGCCAGCGCGGTGTGCTCGAACTGCTGCATGCGCGAGGTGAGCAGGTCGTTGACGGCGTCGGCGGCCTCCTGCGTCGAGCACCCGAGGAACGTCTCCAGCACCAGCACGCCGTTGCTCAGCTCGCCCTCGTCCCGGACCTCCCGCTCGTAGGAGAACAGGTCGTTACGCAGGTGCACCGCGTCGGAGAAGCTGTCCTTCAGCACCCGCAGGGGCCTGGTGCCGGCCAGCCGCGCGGGGATCTCGGCCCGTACCGCGTGCTCGACCAGCCCCGCCGACCAGGGAGCGCCGCCGACCTTGCGGCGCATCTCGATGTACTCGACCGGGTTGGCGATCCGGCCCTCGTTGATGTTGGACAACTCCCAGATCGACTCGTTGAGCAGGTGGCGGGTGCTCTCGGCGAACCGCCGCCGCCAGTCGGCCGACATGCCCGGCACCGTACGCCGCCACAGGTCGGCCAGGCCCGCCTCGACCGGGTTGGCCGGCTCAGGCATGGACAGGTCACCGCCCATCGGCATGAACCGGGGGAGCCGGTCGAGATGCCGTTTGCCGCCCTCGATGTCGCCGGAGCGCTTGAAGACCTCAAGGAAGTGGTCGTCGAAGAAGAACACCCAGACGTACCAGTCGGTGATCAGGCACAGCTCGGCGGCGTCGCAGTCGGGGTGGGTGTAGGCGCACATCAGCGGGTAGTCGTGCCCGTCGAGGTCGGCCTCCTCCCAGACGCCCGAGCCCTCCAGCATGCCCATGTCGCGCGCCCACAGCGTGGCATGCGTACGGGCCTCCTCCAGGTGCGGGTTGAGCCGCGCCGGGTACGGCAGGTAGAAGTCGGGCAGCTCGAACGGCTTGGCCATCAGCCCGAGACCTCCACGTCCTCCAGCACCCCGAGCGCGTCGGGCACCAGGACCGCGCACGAGTAGTAGGCACTGACCAGGTACGACATGACCGCCTTCCGATCGATGCCGGTGAGCTTCACGCTGAGCCCCGGCTCGCGCTCGTCGGGGACGCCGGTCTGGAACAGCCCGACGACGCCCTGGTCCTTCTCGCCGGTCCGCATGCACAGGATGGACGTGGTGCCCGCCCGGCTGATGGGGATCTTGTCGCACGGCAGGATGGGCACCCCCCGCCACGACTGCACCGGCACACCCTCGATCTCGGCGGTGTCGGGATAGACGCCCCTCGCGCTGCACTCCCGCCCGAAGGCCGCGATGGCCCGCGGGTGGGCCAGGAAGAACCGGGACTTCTTCCTGCGGCTGACCAGGTCGTCCAGGTCGTCGGGGGTGGGCGGCCCGGTCAGTGTACGGATGCGCTGCGACGGGTCGACGTTGTGCAGCAGGCCGAAGTCGCGGTTGTTGACCAGCTCGCGCTCCTGCGACTCGCGCACCGCCTCGACGGTGAGCCTGAGCTGCTGCTCGGTCTGGTCCATCGGGTCGCTGAACAGGTCCGCGACCCGGGTGTGCACACGCAGCACGGTCTGCGACACGTTCAGCTCGTACTCACGCGGACCCGGGTCGTAGTCCACGAACGTGCCCGGCAGCGCGGGCTCGCCCCGGTGGCCGGCCGCCATGCCGATGGCCGCCTCGCCGTGCTTGGTCTGCGGGGCGGCCCGCCGGGCGCGATGGTGTTCGAGCACGTCGAGCAGGGCGGGGGAATCGCCGGCCAGCGCGCGCAACTCCTCCCATGGCAGGGCCAGCACCGTGCACCTGGTGCCGGCCTCCAGCGTGTGGCTCCACACGGCCCGCTCGTCCGGCGGCTCGGTGCCCGCGTGGTCGCCCTCGCCGAGGGTGCCGAGCACGAGGCGGTCGCCGTACGAGCCGTGCTGGAACCTGGTGACCCGGCCGTCCGCGATCAGGATGATCTCGTCGGCCGGCCGTCCGGCCCGTGCGATCGTGTCGCCGGGGGCGTACTCCCGCTGCTCGAACAGCCCCGCCAGGGCGTCGAGCAGGCGGTCGTCGTCGAGCCCGTGGAGCGGCGGCAGCTCGGTCAGGCTCGGCGGCGCCACCCGCACCCGGGCGCCGGTACGCGAGAAGCCCACCTTGCCGCCGCCGACCATGTAGGTGAGCCGCCGGTTCACCCGGTAGGTGCCGGCGGTGTCCACCCATGGGAGCATCCGCAGCAGCCAGCGGGAGGAGATCTCCCGCATCTGCGGAGGCGTCTTGGTCGTCGTGGCGAGCTTCCGCGCCGCGGCGGTATCCAGGCTCAGCCGCTGATCCGACTCCGTCAACTCAAACACCACCAATTCTTGGACCGGACGGACGATTCGGCTGTTAGCCGTTCCTGCCGAGCTCGACGTCCTCCAGGACGCCGAGCGCGTCGGGCACCAGGACGGCGGCCGAGTAGTAGGCGCTCACCAGGTACGAGATGATCGCCTTCTCGTTGATGTTCATGAAGCGCACCGAGAGGCTGGGCTGGTACTCGTCGGGGATGCCCGTCTGGTGCAGGCCGACGACACCCTGGTTCTCCTGGCCCGTACGCATGAGCAGGAACGACGTGGTGCGCTTGCCCGTGACCGGGATCTTGCTGCACGGGAAGATCGGCACGCCCCGCCAGGCCGGGATGCGGTGTCCGTTGACCTCGCTGGCCTGCGGGTAGAGGCCGCGCTTGCTGCACTCCCTGCCGAACGCGGCGATGGCCTGCGGGTGCGCGAGGAAGAAGGACGGCTCCTTCCACACGACGGCCAGCAGGTCGTCGAGGTCGTCGGGCGTCGGAGGACCGGAACGGGTGCGGATGCGCTGGCTGAAGTCGGCGTTGTGCAGCAGGCCGAACTCCCTGTTGTTGACCAGCTCGTGCTCCTGGCGCTCGCGCAGGGCCTCGATCGTGAGGCGGAGCTGCTGGTCGAGCTGGCTCATCGGCTGGTTGTACAGGTCGGAGACCCGGCTGTGCACGCGCAGGACCGTCTGGGCGACGCTCAGCTCGTACTCGCGGGGGGACTGCTCGTAGTCGACGAACGTGCCGGGCAGCGCCACCTCGCCGGAGTGGCCGGAGGACATGTCGATCGCGGCCTCGCCGTAGGCGTTCTGGGCGTGGTCGCCGGAGGCACGCCAGTTCTGGAGGTGCTCGCGCAGGGCGGGCGACTGCTCGGCGAGCTGCTCGAAGGTCTGCCTGGACAGGGTGAGCACGGTGGTGTGCGTCTTCGCGGTGGCGGTGAACTCGTACGTGCCGCCGCCGACCAGCGCCTGCTCGCCGAGGTGGTCGCCGTCGGCCAGGACACCCAGGTTCTGCTCGTCGCCGTAGGCGCCCTGGCCGACCTTGCCGACCCGGCCATGGGCGATCAGTACGAGCTGGTCGGCCGGTTCGTCCTCCCTGACGATGGCCTCACCCGGCTCGATCTCGCGCTGCTGGAAACGGTCGGCCAGCGCCTCCAGCACCTCCATGTCGTCGAACCCGCGCAGCATGGGCAGCTCGGTCAGCTCGGCCGGGATCACCCGTACGTCGGAGCCCGTCGTGGAGAACGTGATACGCCCGTCGCCGAGCGTGTACGTCAGGCGCCTGTTGACCCGGAACACGCCACCGGAGCACTGCACCCAAGGCAGCAGCCGCAGCAGCCACCGAGAGGTGATCTCCTGCATCTGCGGCGGCGTCTTGGTCGTGGTCGCGAGCTGTTTGGCGGCCTCTGTACTGAGGCTGAGCTGCCCGTTGCCGTTCGTGGGCACGCTGGAGTCGGTCGTTTCTGTCATGGTGCACCGCCAATCTCGGTGTGGGGTCTAGCCAGGGTTGCGAGAGGAGCGAAGTTCGAGAGGGAGGGAGAACGTGAGCGTCTCCTCGGCCACGGTCACGGACTCGACGTCGGTGTAACCGTGGCCGGTGAGCCAGTCGAGCAGGTCGTCGACCAGCACTTCCGGCACGGACGCGCCGGAGCTGACCCCGACCGTCTCCACGCCGCCGAGCCATCGCGGATCGGCGTCGGCGGCGCGGTCGACGAGGTGGGCGGCGCGGGCGCCGGCGTGCAGGGCGACCTCGACCAGCCGCTGGGAGTTGGAGGAGTTGGCCGAGCCGACGACGATGACCAGGTCGCACTGGGGGGCGATCCGGGTGATCGCCTCCTGGCGGTTCTGGCTGGCGTAGCAGATGTCGTCGCTCGGCGGGTCGGCCAGCTGGGGGAAACGTTCGCGCAGCTCGGCGACGGCGCCCATGGTCTCGTCGACCGAGAGCGTGGTCTGCGACAGCCAGCTCATGCGCGCCGCGCCGCCCGCGGTGACCTCGTGGGGTTTGGCCGGGTCGACGACGTGGATGCGGTCGGGCGCCTCGCCGACCGTGCCCTCGACCTCCTCGTGCTCGGCGTGGCCGATGAGCACGATCTCGTAGCCGGCCCCGGCCAGCCGCGCGGCCTCCTTGTGCACCTTCGTGACCAGGGGGCAGGTGGCGTCGATCGTACGCAGGCCGCGGCGGCCGGCCTCGTGCCGGACCGCGGGCGAGACGCCGTGGGCGGAGAAGATCACCAGCGCGCCGTCCGGAACCTCGTCGAGCTCGTCGACGAAGACGGCGCCGCGCCTGGTCAGATCGGCCACCACGAACGTGTTGTGCACGATCTGCTTGCGGACGTAGATCGGTGGACCGAAGCGCCTGAGCGCCTCCTCCACGCTGAGGATGGCCCGTTCGACGCCCGCGCAGTAACCGCGCGGGGCCGCGAGCAGTACGCGTCCCATCGGAATGCCCCCTACTTGGTACGGTGCGCGAGCTGGTCGGCCAGGACGGACAACGCGCTGCCGGCCTCGGGCCCGATCGGCGCCAGGGCCAGGGCGGCTCTGGCCTCGCCCACACGTTCGTCGATCATCGACTCGACCTGGTCGAGCGCGCCCGTGTCGATGAGGATGGCGCGCAGCCCGGCGGCCTGCTCCTCGGTCAGGCGCGGATTGCCGTGCCAGGCGCGCAGGTGGTCGAGCTGCGCGGGCGAGGCGTGCGCCACGGCGTGGGCGATCAGCACGGTGTGCTTGCCCTCGCGCAGGTCGTCGAGCGCCGACTTGCCGGTCTCGGCCGCCGAGCCGAACGTGCCGAGCACGTCGTCGCGGAGCTGGAATGCCTCGCCGAGCGGCACGCCGAACCGGGAGAAGGCGTCGAGCAGCTCCGGCTGGGCGCCGGCCAGGGCGCCGCCGATCTGCAGGGGCCGCTCGACGGTGTACTTGGCCGTCTTGTAGCGGATCACCGTGAGCGCCTCCGTCACGCTCGCACCGGCGCGCAGCTGGGCGAGGATGTCGAGGTACTGGCCGCTGATGACCTCGGTGCGCATGGCGTCGAAGATGTGGTGCGCGGCCCGCAGGCGTACGGGCTCGACGCCGCACGACGACAGCAGGGTGTCGGACCAGGCCAGGCTGAGCGTGCCGAGCAGGATGCCGCCGGCGTGCCCGAAGGACTCCGCGGCCGGGCCGGCGTGGAGGTCGGCCAGGTTCCGGTGGATGGTCGCCCGTCCGCGGCGCAGCTCGCTGCCGTCCATGATGTCGTCGTGGATGAGCAGCCCGGCGTGGCACAACTCCAGGGCCGCCGCGGCGCTCACGATCTCGTCGCAGTCGTCGCCGCCCGCGCCCCGCCAGCCCCAGTAGCACAGCAGCGGGCGGATGCGCTTGCCGCCGCCGAGGATGAACTCGGTCAGCAACCGGTAGGCCGCCTGAACGTCGGGGTCGGAGACGGGGGCCCGCCAGGTCTCCAGGAAATCGGCCAGGCGTTGCTCGACCCGTTTGCCGAGGTAGTGCTGTGTGAAGCTCACCGGCATCCGCGCGGCTCCTTCTGGTCGGGACGCACTACCAATAGTTACTACTTGAATACAGAGCGTGTAAAGTGTCTTGGGCCTTTCAACTATTCTTTTGACTCGTCGCAACACCGCCGGGTGGAAGTCTTGACGGCCCCGGTGCCCGTGGCCTCGCGCACCGTTCGAAGGGAGCTGGACAGGTGGCCGCTGTAGATCTCGGACTGCCGGTGCGACATCGGGCGCGGAGGGCGTCCAGGCAGGTCATGGTGGGGTCGGTGCCGGTGGGCGGTGACGCGCCCGTCTCGGTGCAGTCGATGACGACCACGGTGACGGCCGACGCCGACGCGACGTTGCGGCAGATCGCCGAGCTGACGGCGGCGGGCTGCCAGATCGTACGGGTGGCCGTGCCGACCCAGGACGACGCCGACGCGCTGCCGGCCATCGCGCGCAAGGCGCGGATCCCGGTCGTCGCCGACATCCACTTCCAGCCGCGTCACGTCCTCGCCGCCATCGAGGCGGGCTGCGCGGCGGTCCGGGTCAATCCGGGGGACATCAAGAAGTTCGACGACAAGGTGGGCGAGATCGCGCGGGCCGCGTCCGACGCGGGGGTGCCCATCCGGATCGAAGTCGACGCCGGCTCGCTCGACCCCCGGCTGCTGCGCAAGCACGGCAAGGCCACGCCGGCGGCGCTGGTGGAGTCGGCGCTGTGGGAGTGCTCGCTGTTCGAGGAGCACGGCTTCCGCGACATCAAGATCTCCGTCAAGCACCACGACCCGCAGGTGATGACGGCGGCCTACCGGATGCTGGCCCGTAGCTGCGAATACCCGCTGCACCTCGGTGTCACCGAGGCGGGGCCGCTCATGCAGGGCGCGATCAGGTCGGCGGTGGCGTTCGGGATCCTGCTCGACGAGGGCATCGGCGACACGATCCGGGTCTCGTTGTGCGCGCCTCCGGTCGAGGAGGTCAAGGTCGGGATCGGGATCCTGGAGTCGCTGGGGCTGCGGCGCCGCGTGGTCGACGGGCCGGGGAGGGCCCGGACGCATAGGGCCGGATGATGTCCCTGACGGAGGAGTGGGACATCATCCGGCCGCGCGGCCCAGGTTGAGGAGGGGGTTTCTCCGCCTGGACGTTCTAGGGCGTCAGGCCCGCTGCCAGAGAGCCGGCACGTTCGGCGGCTCCCAGCCCGGCTGCGCGGTGTGCCCCTGGAGGCAGCGGTACGTCTGGCCGCCGTACGTCACCGTGGCGCCGGCCGCGTACGTCGTGCCCGCGGCCCACGTGCCGCCCGGGACGGTGGTGGTGACGGTCGGGGTGCTGGTCGGGCCGGGGCCGCCGCCCTGGGTGGCGAGGGTCAGGCCGTAGGTGGACAGGATCTCGTTGACCGGCTGGAAGTACGTCGTGCCGCCCGAGCTGCAGTTGCCCGAGCCGCCCGAGGTCACGCCCTGGGCCTGGTCACCGGAGATGAACGAGCCGCCGGAGTCGCCGGGCTCGGCGCAGACGTTGGTCCGCGTCACGCCGGAGACGGTGCCCTCCTGGTAGGTGACGCTGGTGTTGAGCTGCTGGACCGAGCCGCAGTGGTAGCCGGTGGTCGATCCGGCGCGGCAGACGGCCGAACCCACCTGGGCCACGGTCGAGCCGCGGACGGGCAGGATGCCGGCGCTGTAGCCGTACACGACGCCGGTCGGGGTCCACTGGCCATTGACCTCGACCCAGGAGTAGTCGTTGCCGGGGAAGGACGAGCCGCGGAAGGTGCCCATGGCGACCCGGTTGGAGCCGGACGTGCTGGAACCGGCGTTGCCGCAGTGGCCGGCGCTGACGAAGCCGCCCTGCGAGCCGGCCTTGGTCACCGAGAAGCCGACCGAGCAGCGCGTGCCGGAGCCGATGTAGTAGGCGTCGCCGCCGCGTACGTCGTAGAACAGGGTGGGCTTCTCGGCCGAGCGCACGACCTGGACGGCCGAGGTGTCGGCGCCGCTGGCCTTCACCCAGGCGGCGGCCTTGGCAGGGCTGGAGCTGAGGACGACGACGGTGTTGTTGACGACGTCCACGTACCAGACGGGCGCGGTCTTCGGGGCCTTGGTCGAGGCCGCGTCCAGCGTGGCCTTGACCTGGTCGAGGCTGCCCAGCGAGCGGGCGACCACGCGGGCCTGGACACCCGTCCTGGCGATGGCGGCCACCTGCGAGCTGTCGGTGGTGGCGGTCACCGGGGTGGAGGTGGGACCGGTCACCCAGGAACCGGCGTAGGAGGCGCCTAACTGGGCGCGCAGGGCGGGTTCGAGGTTGGCCGCCGCGGCCTCGTTGACGAGGCGGGCCTCGGCCTGCTGACCGGAGATGCCGAGGTCCCGGCTCATGGCGTCGACCAGGCCCTGCGGGGGGCCGGCGACGGCCTTGGCGTCGGCCTGGGCGATGGAGTAGGGGGTGTCGTCCTGGGCCGTCGCGCCCTTCGCCGCGAAGGCCAGGGCGGGGACGCTGATCATGGTGACGGCGATCGCGATTCCCGCCGTCACGGTCTTTCTGGGGAGCATTTGCACGTCTCCTCGCGTACAGGGGGGTGTCTGCACGGTACGAGTCCGAATACGAGGAGTGGTCGTGTCAAAACACCCCTATCACGGTGTTATGGGTCGTCGGTGGGGCTCGACCAGCGGCGATCGGTAAAGCCGTTTGGAGTCGTATGTGGGGGTATGCGGCATTTGTGCCGTCCGAATCCCATCTGGAGGCGTCATGAAGGCCGTCACCTGGCACGGCAAGCGCGACGTACGGGTCGAGGAGGTCCCCGATCCGGCCATCAAGGAGCCCAACGACGCGGTCATCAGGGTGACCAGCTCCGGCATCTGCGGCTCGGACCTCCACCTGTACGAGGTCCTCGGCCCGTTCATGGCCGAGGGCGACATCCTGGGCCACGAGCCCATAGGCGTCGTCGAGGCCGTCGGAGCCGCCGTCACCACCATCAAGCCAGGCGACCGCGTGGTCATCCCGTTCACCATCTCCTGCGGCCACTGCCACATGTGCGGGCTGGAGCTCTACGCCCAGTGCGAGACCACGCAGGTCAAGGAGCATGGCATGGGCGCCGCGCTGTTCGGCTACACCAAGCTCTACGGCCAGGTGCCCGGCGGCCAGGCCGAGTTCCTGCGGGTGCCCGAGGCCCAGTTCGGCCCGATCAAGGTGCCCGAGGGCCCGCCGGACGAACGTTTCGTGTTCCTGTCCGACGTGTTGCCGACCGCCTGGCAGGCCGTCGCCTACGCGCACATTCCGGACGGCGGCAGCGTCACCGTCCTCGGCCTCGGGCCCATCGGCCAGATGTGCGCCCGCATCGCCCGCCACCTCGGCCACCGCGTGATCGGCGTGGACGGCGTCACCGAACGCCTGGAGATGGCCCGCCGCCACGGCATCGAGGTCGTGGACGCGAGCGAGACGACCGACGTGCCCGGGGCGATCCGGGACCTCACCTCCGGGCGCGGCACCGACTCGGTGATCGACGCGGTCGGCATGGAGGCCCACGGATCGCCGGCCGCCAAGATCGCCCAGACGCTCACCGGGCTGCTGCCCGGCGCCGTGGCCGCGCCGCTGATGTCCCACGCGGGTGTGGACCGGCTCGCCGCGCTCAACCAGGCCATCGACTCGGTCCGCCGCGGCGGCGTCATCTCCGTCATCGGCGTCTACGGCGGCATGACCGACCCGCTGCCGATGTTGCGCATGTTCGACAAGGGCATCACGTTGCGCATGGGGCAGGCCCACGTACGGCGGTGGATCAGCCGGCTCATGCCGCTGGTGACCGACGACGCCGACCCGCTCGGCGTCATGGACCTGACCACCCACCGCATGCCGCTGGCCGAGGCGCCGCAGGCGTACGACATGTTCCAGAAGAAGTCGGACGGCGCGATCAAGATCCTGCTCCAGCCCTGACCTGGGGTTTCGCCGTCCGGAGGGCGGGCAGCGGTGCGGGCATGAGAGTCGTGGTGGTCGGGGCTACCGGCAATGTCGGCACGAGCGTCGTACGCGCGCTCGCCGCCGACGAGAGCGTGACGTCGATCGTGGGCGTGGCCCGCCGATTGCCGGGATGGCACATCGACCGCACCGAGTGGCGGCAGGCCGACGTCGCCGCGGGCGACCTCGCGCGCGTCTTCGAGGGCGCCGACGCCGTCGTGCACCTCGCGTGGTTGTTCCAGCCGACCAGGGACCCGGCCGTGACCTGGCGGGCGAACGTGCTGGGCAGCATGCGGGTGTTCCGCGCGGTCGCCGAGGCCGGGGTGCCCGCGCTGATCCACGCCTCCTCGGTCGGCGCCTACTCGCCCGGCCCCAAGGACCGCCCGGTGGACGAGAGCTGGCCCACGCACGGCTGGCCGGGCGCCGCGTACGGGCGGGAGAAGGCGTACGTCGAGCGGGTGCTCGACGTCTTCGAGCACGACCATCCGGCGATCCGCGTGGTGCGGATGCGGCCGGGGTTCATCTTCCAGCGGGCGGCGGCCGCCGAGCAGCGCCGCCTGTTCGCCGGGCCGTTCCTGCCGCGGCGGCTGGTACGGCCGGGCCGCATCCCGTTCGTGCCGGACGTGCCGGGGCTGCGGTTGCAGGTGCTGCACGCCGACGACGCGGCCGAGGCGTACCGGCTGGCGGTGACCAGTACGGTGTCGGGGGCGTTCAACCTGGCCGCCGAGCCCGTGCTCGACCCCGCCGACCTGGCCAAGCTCCTCGGCACCCGGACGATGCCCGTCACGCCCTGGCTGGCCAGGACGCTCATGGCGGCCGGCTGGCACCTGCGGCTCGTGCCCGCCTCGCCCGGGCTGCTCGAACTGGCCCTGCGCATCCCCGTCATGAAGACCGCCAGGGCCAGGGACGTCCTGGGCTGGCGGCCGCGGTACTCCTCCTGGGACGCCATGCGCGAGCTGCTGGACGGTCTGCACGACGGCTCCGGCATGGAGACCCCGCCGCTCGCGCCCGACAGCGGGCCGGTCGGCCGGGTCAGGGAACTGGCGACGGGGACCGGCCGGCGTTCCTGATCCCGGCGTGCGTTCCCGCCCCAGGCGGGCGTTCCTGATCCCGGCGGGTAGGCTCGGCAGGAGACGGAAGGGGCCACTACGTGAGCGGCGGAAACATTCCCCCAGAGATCATCTCTCCGGTCCGCCGCATCGGGCGGCGGGAGTTCGATTTCGAACACCAGGTCGCCATCATGGCCATCGTCAACAGGACGCCCAACTCCTTCCACGACCAGGGCCGCACGTACGAGCTCGACCGCGCGGTCGCGGCCTGCGTGCGGGCCGTCGAAGAGGGCGCCGACTGGGTGGACATCGGCGGGTTCGCCTTCAGCGCGGCCCAGGCGGCGATCGGCGTCGAGGAGGAGATCGAGCGCGTGGCCCCCGTGGTAGCCGAGGTCAGGGCCGCGACCGACGCCGTGATCTCGGTCGACACCCATCGCCCCGAGGTCGCCAGGGCGGCGCTCGAAGCCGGCGCCGACGTCATCAACGACACCAACGGCCTGCGCGAACCCGGCCTGGCCGAGGTCGCGGCCGAGACCGGCGCCGGCGTGGTGGTCACCCACAGCCTCGGCGGCCCCGGCAAGAGGGTCTTCCGCCCGAGCTACACCGACGTCGTCTCCGAGGTCGGCGGCTTCCTGCGCGAACGGGTCGAGTTCGCGCTCAAGGCCGGCATCGCCCCCGACCGGATCATCATCGACCCGGGCCACGACCTGAACAAGAACACCTTCCACTCCCTTGAGCTGACGCGGCGGCTGGAGGAGATCACCGCGATCGGCTACCCCACCCTGGTCGCGCTGTCGAACAAGGACTTCATCGGCGAGACCATCGACCGCCCTCAGGGAGAGCGCAAGGAGGGCACGATCGCCGCGAACGTGGTCGCCATCCTCAAGGGCGCCCGGATCCTGCGGGTGCACGACGTGGCCGCGACGGTCGCGTCCGTACGCATGACCGAGGCCGTGCTCGGCTGGCGCGGGCCGGTCGCGCCGAGCCACAATCTGGCGTGAGAGGAGCCGCGTCCGTGACCGACCGCAAGCCGCCCGGAATGCCGTTCGAGAGCTGGGTCGACAGGCAGATCCGCGAGGCGACCGAGCGCGGGCAGTTCGACGATCTGCCCGGCGCGGGCAAGCCGCTGCCCGGCCTCGACCGGCCGCACGACGAGATGTGGTGGATCAAGCAGAAGCTGGAGAGCGAGGGGCTGTCCATGCCGCTGCCCCCGACGCTGGCGCTGCGCAAGGAGGCCGAGGAGGCGCTGCGGCAGGCCCGCGGGGCCAGGTCCGAGACCGAGGTTCGGCAGCTGCTCGAAGAGGTCAACGAGAAGATCCGGCAGGCGATCAGGAAGGGTCTGTCGGGGCCGCCGCTCAACCTGATGCCCTTCGACGTCGAGAGCGTCGTGTCGGAGTGGCGCGAGAGCCGACGGTGAAGGGGCCCGGGTTCCGGCCCGGGCCCCTTCGTTCAGGCGAGGGGCCCGGGTCAGGCGGGTCCCTCTGCCGGAGACCGGGGGCCCCGGAGCCCCCGGCCGCTCAGCGGGCTAGCTGACGGGCGGGTAGGCGTTCCTGACCAGCTCCCGGAACTGGGCGGAGAACCACTGGCCCGACAGCGGGGCGCCGGCCAGCGCGCCCGACATGTTGTTGCCGTTGAGGTTGTTGCCGGTGTAGGTCGGGTCGCACATCCGGTCGAACTTCTTGCCTTCGTCGTTCGGGATGTCGGTGCTGGCGCCGTCGGACTCACCCGGAGGCTTGATCCAGACGTAGGCGTCGAAACCGGCCTCGGGGCTGGGCGTCGGCCGGGCGCCGAGGCCCGCGCCGCTCTGGTTGCACCAGTTGCCGGCGTGGATGCGGCGGTCGACGCGCGACTGGTTGACGAACGTGTTCACGTCCGTCGAGGTGCTCGCGCCGCCCGGGCGGGTGGTGCCGCCCCAGCCGTTGCGCGAGGTGTCGACCAGCATGCCGAGCCCGGACTTGAAGCCCTTGGAGACCAGCGCGGTGCGCAGCGCCGTGGCGAAGGTGGACTCGTCCACGTAGTAGTTCCAGTCGACCCACTTGGACTGGCGGACGGACTGGCCGTTCACCATGGTGTTGATCGTGAAGTACGGCTCCTTGGTGGCCGAGTAGTTGGCGGTGTTGACGATGAAGCCGTCCACGCTGTCCACGCCGGCCGTGGTGCCCGCGGCCATGTTGTAGAAGAGGTTCACGGCGGGGGTGAAGTTCGTGTCCCAGCCGAGCCAGGCGTGGTGGGCGGCGTCCACGTAGGTGTAGACGTTGGTGATCGCGTGCAGCTTGTTCAGGGCGTACCGGACGCCGTCCACGTAGCCGCCGGGCCCGTTGGCCTCGGCGCACTTCGGGAAGTTGTTGATGTTGGTGATCAGGTTGGGCAGCGAGTCGGGCTCGATGATCGTGACGATGCGCAGGTTGGCGTACTTGGGGTCGCGCAGGATGTTCGCGATCACGTCGATGTACTCGGCCTTGTAGCGGTTGAAGCCGTTCTCGGCGATCAGCAGCTCGCCGTTGGAGGCCAGGGCCGAGCAGTCGCGGTTGGGCAGGTCGTAGATGACGAACTGCACGGCCAGCGGGGCCGAGCCGTTGAGGGCGTCCTGGGCCACGGCCTCGTCCAGGTGGGCCTGGAGGCCCATGGCCGAGGAGGAGCCGGCGATGGCCGCGATGCGGTCCATCCACACGGCGGTGGAGGTGTTGGCGATGGCGGAGCCGCCGGGCTCGGCCGCGGCCTTGGCCTTCCACTGCGGGTTCACGTAGCCGGTGGCGCCGGCGTACGGGTTCTCGACGTGGCCCGTGGGCGGCTGGCCGTCGTCGTCGGCCTCGGTGGCGGTGACCGTCTTGGAGGTCAGGCCGGTGGAGGCGACGGTGAAGGCGCGGGTGCCGTTGGCGTTGTCGGCGTCCTGGGCGGCGGCCAGGGTCACCGTCTGGGCGGTGTTCCAGTTGGCCGGCGTGAAGGTGAGGCTGCCGCCGCCGGAGACGGTCAGGTCGGCGTCGCCGCTGCCCGCCGCCGAGGTGACGGTCACGTTCGCGGACGGCTGCGCGGCCAGCTTGACCGTGTACGTCGCCGTCCCGCCCTCGGGCACGGTCACCGACGTGGGCGTCACGAGCAGCGCCTGCTCCACGACCGCGTCGTCGTCCACCTCGGTGGCGTTGACGGTGGCGGAGGTGACGCCGGTGCCGCCGACGGAGAAGGCCGCCGTGCCGGCGGTGGTGTCGGCGTCCTGGGCGGCGGCCAGGGTGACCGTCTGGGCGGTGTTCCAGTTGGACGGGGTGAAGGTGAGCGAGCCGCCCGCGCTGACGGTCAGGTCGGTGTCACCGCTGGTCCGCTGGGTGGTGACGGTCACGTTCGAGGTGGGGGCGGAGGACAGCTTGGCGGTGAAGGTGGCGGTGCCGCCCTCGTTGACCGCGACCGAGCTGGCCGAGGTGACCACCGAGGGAGTGGTCGGGGTGACGCCGCCGCAGGTCACGCCGTTCACCGTGAACGAGGTGGGAGGGTTGTTGCTGCCTGTCCAGGTGCCGTTGAAGCCCATGGTGGTGGAGGCGCCGGTGGCCAGGCTGCCGTTGTAGGGCATGTTCGTCGCGGTGACGCGCGTGCCCGACTGGGTCCAGTTGGCGCTCCAGCCGGTCGGCGTGTACGTCTGGCCGGTGCCGGGGAAGTCGAAGCCCAGCGTCCACGACGTGATCGGGTCGCCGGTGTTCTTCAACGTGATGTTCGCGGTGAAACCGCCCTGACCGGGGCTGCTCGTCCACGAGTTGGCGGAGTAGGTCACGTCGCAGTTCACCGCGGCGCTGGCGGCCGTGGTCTGGCCGACGACGAGGCCGAGAGCCGCGACGCTCGCGGCGGTCATGGTCACGGCCCATCGGCGCGGGCCGCTGTGGAGTCTCACTAGCGATCATCTCCAGAACTCAGTTGGCTGGGAGCGCTCCCATAGTGAGACGCCCTCACAGCCCTGTAAATGAGGCACACTCCGCCGGGGCCGCCCTCGGGCCGCATGCTCGCCGAATGCCCCGGAAGGTGGATGAAACTTTCATCACCGGCAGCCTGGTGAGAGGAAACGCGGGGGTCGCCGGACGGCCGTTCCGTTGACATACGCCGACGGGCACCCACAATCCCCCTTGGGAGCGCTCCCACACCCCTACTCCCATGGAGATCCCGTGAAGTACAGACCTCCTTCCCGTCTTTCCCGCTTATCGAGGCGGCTCGCCGTGGCCACGACCCTCGTCCTCGCGGCGGGCACGACCACGACCCTCGCGGCGCTTCCCGCGCACGCCGCCGTCGCCTGTGACGTGACGTACGCGGCCAACCAGTGGACGAGCGGCCCGGGGCAGGGCGGGTTCACCGCCAACCTGACCCTGAAGAACACCGGCGACCCGATCACCTCGTGGACGCTGGGCTTCGACTTCCCGACCGCGGGCCAGAAGTACACGCCGGCCGGCTGGAGCGCCAACTGGAGCCAGTCGGGCACGCGCGTCACCGCCACCAACATGCCGTGGAACGGCAGCCTGGCCACCGGCGCCTCGACGACGCTCGGCTTCAACGGCACCTGGACGGGCAGCAACCCGAGCCCGACCTCGTTCACCGTGAACGGCGTGACCTGCGGCGGCGCCAACACCCCGCCCACGGTCGCGCTGACCTCGCCCACCGCCGGCCAGACGTTCACCGCCCCGGCCACCGTGGCCATCGCCGCGAACGCCGCCGACACCGACGGCACGGTCTCCAAGGTCGACTTCTACCAGGGCTCCACGCTGCTCGGCACCGACACCTCGGCGCCCTACGGCTACAGCTGGCAGAACGTGCCCGCGGGCAGCTACTCGATCACCGCGAAGGCCACCGACAACGGGGGCGCGACCACGACCTCGGCCCCGGTCGGGATCACCGTCTCCCAGAACAACGGCCCCGCCCTCGTGGTGAGCCCGGCCACGATCTCCGTGCCGGAGCAGGGGACCGCGAGCTTCGGCGTGAAGCTCTCGCAGGCGCCCACCGCGAACGTGACCGTCACCACCGCCAGGACCAGCGGCGACACCGACCTGACCGTCGGCTCGGGCGGCACGCTCACCTTCACCCCGGCCAACTGGAACACCGCCCAGAACGTCACCCTGGCCGCCGCGAACGACGCCGACACCACCAGCGGCACCGCTGAGTTCACGGTGAGCGCGACCGGCTACACCCCGGTCAAGGTCACCGCCAGCGAGGCCGACGACGACCTCGGCGGCGACAACGAGTACGTCAAGCGCTTCGTCGAGATGTACAACGAACTGCACGACCCGGCCAACGGGTACTTCTCGCCCGAGGGTGTGCCGTACCACTCGGTGGAGACGTTCATGGTCGAGGCGCCCGACCAGGGGCACGAGACCACGTCCGAGGCCTACAGCTACTACCTGTGGCTGGAGGCGACGTACGGGCAGGTGACCGGCGACTGGGCGAAGTTCAACAACGCCTGGGCCTCGATGGAGAAGTACATCATCCCCTCGACCGCCGACCAGCCGACGAACTCGTTCTACAACCCCTCGAAGCCGGCCACGTACGCGGCCGAGTACAACGACATCAAGCAGTACCCGACGCAGATCGACTCCGGCGTCCCGGTGGGCACCGACCCGCTGGCGAACGAGCTGAAGAGCGCGTACGGGACCGGCGACGTCTACGGCATGCACTGGCTGCTGGACGTCGACAACACCTACGGCTTCGGCCGTTGCGGCGACGGCACCACCAGGCCCGCCTACATCAACACCTATCAGCGCGGGCCGGAGGAGTCGGTCTTCGAGACGGTCCCGCAGCCCTCCTGCGACACCTTCAAGCACGGCGGCACGAACGGCTACCTCGACCTGTTCATCAAGGACAGCTCGTACGCCAAGCAGTGGAAGTACACCAACGCCCCCGACGCCGACGCGCGGGCGGTGCAGGCCGCGTACTGGGCGCAGACGTGGGCCAAGCAGCAGGGCAAGGAGTCGCAGATCTCGGCGTCGGTCGCCAAGGCCGCCAAGATGGGCGACTACCTGCGTTACGCGATGTACGACAAGTACTTCAAGAAGCCCGGCTGCACCAGCACCTCGTGCGCCCCGGGCACCGGCAAGGACGCCTCCAACTACCTGCTGTCCTGGTACTACGCCTGGGGCGGCGCGACCGACTCCAGCGCGGGCTGGGCCTGGCGCATCGGCTCCAGCCACAACCACTCCGGCTACCAGAACCCGCTCGCGGCCTGGGCGCTGGCGAACGTGGCCGTGCTGAAGCCCAAGAGCGGCACCGGCGTGGCCGACTGGAGCACCAGCCTCACCCGCCAGCTCCAGTTCTACACCTGGCTCCAGTCCGCAGAGGGCGCCATCGCGGGCGGCGCGACCAACAGCTGGGAGGGCCACTACGCCACCCCGCCGGCGGGCCTGCCGAAGTTCCACGGCATGACCTACGACTGGCAGCCCGTCTACCACGACCCGCCGTCGAACCAGTGGTTCGGCTTCCAGGCGTGGACCATGGAGCGGGTGGCCGAGCTGTACTACGCCTCGGGCAACGCCGACGCCAAGGCGCTGCTGGACAAGTGGGTCTCCTGGGCGATGGCCAACACCACGATCAACACGGACGGCACGTACCAGATCCCGTCGACGCTGAAGTGGACCGGTCAGCCCGTCGCCGACTTCAGCGACCCGAACCGCATGCCGCCGCCCAACCCCGGCCTGCACGTGACGGTCGCCGACTACACCAACGACGTCGGCGTGGCCGGTTCGTACGCCAAGACGCTGATGTACTACGCGGCCAAGGCGAACAACACCGCGGCCAGGAACATGGCCAAGGCGCTGCTGGACGGCGTGTGGAAGAACCGCGACGCCAAGGGCGTGTCGGTGCCGGAGACGAAGACCGACTACAAGCGGCTCAACGACCCGGTCTACGTGCCCCCGGGCTGGAGCGGCAGGATGCCGAACGGCGACACGATCAACTCCAGCTCCACGTTCATGTCGATCAGGTCCTTCTACAAGAACGACCCCGACTGGCCCAAGGTGAACGCCTACCTCCAGGGCACGGGTCCCGCGCCCACGTTCAACTACCACCGCTTCTGGGCGCAGGTGGACGTGGCCGTGGCCCTGGCCGAGTACGGGCGGCTCTTCCCGTGAGAAAGGCGGCCATGATCGCCGCTGCGTCGCTGGTCCTGCCCCTGCTCGCAGGGGTGGGGCCGGCGGCCCACGCGGCCGCGCCCGCCTTCGCCTACGGGGAGGCGCTGCAGAAGTCGTTGTGGTTCTACGAGGCCCAGCAGTCGGGTGACCTGCCCGACTGGAACCGCGTCTCCTGGCGCGGCGACTCGGGCATGAACGACGGCAAGGACGCCGGGCTGGACCTGACCGGAGGCTGGTACGACGCGGGCGACCACGTCAAGTTCGGCTTCCCGATGGCCTTCTCGGCCACGATGCTGGCGTGGGGCGGCGTGGAGTACCGCGACGCGTACGCCGGGTCCGGCCAGCTCACCCACCTGCTGAACAACCTGAAGTTCGTCAACGATTACTTCATCAAGGCCCACCCGTCGGCCAATGTGCTGTACGGGCAGGTCGGCAACGGCGGCACCGACCACGCCTGGTGGGGCCCGGCCGAGGCGATGCAGATGAACCGGCCCGCCTACAAGATCGACGCGTCCTGCGGCGGCTCGGACCTGGCGGGGGAGACGGCGGCGGCGATGGCGGCCTCGTCGATCGTCTTCCGCCCGACCAACCCGACATACGCCGACACGCTGGTGACGCACGCCAAGCAGCTCTACTCCTTCGCCGACACGGTCAGGAAGAAGTACAGCGACTGCGTCAGCGACGCCCAGGGCTACTACAACTCCTGGAGCGGCTACAACGACGAGCTGGTGTGGGGCGCGATCTGGCTCTACCGGGCCACGAACGACGCCGCGTACCTGGCCAAGGCCGAGGCCGGTTACGACAACCTTGGCAATGAGCCGCAGACCACGACGAAGTCGTACAAGTGGACGATCGCCTGGGACGACAAGTCGTATGGCGCGTACGTGTTGCTGCACAAGCTCACCGGCAAGCAGAAGTACCTGGACGACGCCAACCGCTGGCTCGACTGGTGGACGGTCGGCGTCAACGGCTCGAAGGTCAAGTACTCGCCGGGCGGCGAGGCCGTGCTGGACCGATGGGGGTCGCTGCGGTACGCGGCCAACACCTCGTTCGTCGCGCTCGTGCACAGCGACTCGATCACCGACGCCGAGCGCAAGGCCCGCTACCACGACTTCGCGGTCCGGCAGATCAACTACGCGCTCGGCGACAACCCGCGCAACTCCTCGTACCTGATCGGGTTCGGGGCCGACCCGCCGAAGAACCCGCACCACCGTACGGCGCACGGCTCGTGGACCGACCAGATCACCAACCCGGTCAACAGCCGCCACACCCTGTACGGCGCGCTCGTCGGCGGCCCGCCCGACCCCGACGACGTCTACACCGACAAGCGCGACGACTACGTCATGAACGAGGTCGCCACCGACTACAACGCGGGCTTCACCAGCGCCCTGGCCAGGCTCTACAAGGAGTACGGGGGAGCGCCCTCGGCGAGCTTCCCGCCCGCCGAGACCCCGGACGGCCCGGAGATCTTCGTCGAGGCGGGCGTGAACGCCTCCGGCACGAACTTCACCGAGATCAAGGCCATCGTGCGCAACCAGTCGGCCTGGCCCGCCCGGGTCCTGCCGGACGGCTCGTTCCGCTACTACTTCACCCTCGACGGCTCGACGACCGCCGCGCAGATCAGCGTGTCGTCGGCCTACACGCAGTGCAAGGCCCCCACGCTCGGCCCGGCCGGCGGGAGCGTGTACTACGTGAACATCGACTGCTCCGGGCAGGCCATCGCCCCGGCCGGGCAGTCGCAACACCGCAGGGAGGTGCAGTTCCGGATCAGCAGCGCGGGCTCCTGGGACCCGTCCGACGACTGGTCGTACAAGGGCATCCCGGCCACGCCGGGCGCGACGCCGGTGCTGACGAAGAACATCACCCTCTACAGCGGCGCCACCAAGATCTGGGGTGAGCCCCCGGGGCCGGAGGAGCAGGACACGACAGCGCCCAGCAAGCCGGGCAAACCCGCGGTCTCCGGGATCACGGGCACGGCGGCGAAGCTGAGCTGGACGGCCTCCACGGACAACGTGGGAGTGACCGGTTACGACGTCTACCTGGGGTCCACCAAGGCGGGCACGGCCACCGGCACGTCGTACGACCTGGGCGGGCTCAGTCCCGCGACGGCGTACACCGTCTCGGTGGTGGCCAGGGACGCGGCCGGCAACAGCTCGGCGGCCTCCGACGGCACGTCGTTCACGACCGCGGACGCGCCGGCCGGTGGTTGCGCGGCCATGTTCAAGGTGACCAACGCCTGGGGCGGCGCGTACCAGGCCGAGGTGACGGTCAAGAACACCGGCGCCGCGCCCGTCACCGGCTGGACGGCCGCCTGGTCGTCCAGCGGACAGATCACCCAGCTCTGGGGCGGCAAGCTCACCCAGAACGGCTCGGCGGTGTCGGTCAGGAACGAGTCGTGGAACGGCGGGCTCGCCGCCGGCGCCACGACCACGTTCGGCTTCATCGCCAACGGCACCCCCGCCACCCCCGACCCGATCACCTGCACCCCCTGCTGAGCGAAGACCCCGCCCCCGCCGCAGGAGCGGCGGGGGCGGATCCACGGCTCAGTGAAAGGCAGCCCATGCGATCACTGTTCACCGCGCCGGCCCTCGCTGCCGCCTTCGTGGCCGCGCTCGTGACCGCCCTCGTGACCGTGCCAGGCACCGCGGCGCGCGCCGCCACCGGCATCCACGTGAGCGGTACGAAGATCCTGGAAGGCAACGGCCAGGAGTTCGTCATGCGCGGCACCAGCCACGCCCACACCTGGTTCCCGACCCGGACCAAGGCGTTCGCCGACATCAAGTCGCTGAAGGCCAACACCGTGCGCGTCGTGCTCAGCGGCGGCCGGTGGAGCGCCAACTCCGTCTCCGACGTGGCCAATGTGGTCTCGCTGTGCAAGCAGAACAAGCTCATCTGCGTGCTGGAGGACCACGACACCACCGGGTACGGCGAGCAGAGCGGCGCGTACACCCTCGACCAGGCCGCCGACTACTGGATCAGCATCAAGAGCGCCCTGGTCGGCCAGGAGGACTACGTCGTCGTCAACATCGGCAACGAGCCGATCGGCAACAACGCCACCACACCCGGCTGGGCCGACGCCACCAAGGCCGCGATCCAGAAACTGCGCGCCAACGGCTTCGGCCACGCGCTGATGGTGGACGCCCCCGCCTGGGGCCAGGACTGGCAGAACGTCATGCGCGACAGCGCCGCGTCCGTCTTCAACGCCGACCCGGCCAAGAACACGATCTTCTCCGTGCACATGTACGGCGTCTACGACACGGCCGCCGAGATCACCTCGTACCTGGACGCGTTCCGGACGGCCGGGTTGCCGCTGGTCATCGGCGAGTTCGGGTTCAACCACTCCGACGGCAACCCCGACGAAGACACGATCATGGCCCAGGCCGTGAGCCGCGGCGTCGGCTACCTCGGCTGGTCGTGGAGCGGCAACGGCGGCGGCGTCGAGTACCTGGACCAGGTCACGAACTTCGACGTCACCCAGCTCACCTCGTGGGGCCGGCGGCTGTTCGACGGTGCCGACGGCATCGCCGCGACCGCAAGGCAGGCCACGGTCTACGGCGGCACCACCACCGACCCGACCCCGCCGACCGTCCCCGGCACCCCGTCGGCCTCGAACGTCACCGCCTCCGGAGCCACCCTGACCTGGACGGCCTCCACCGACAACGTGGGCGTGACCGGCTACGACGTCTACACCTCGACCGGCGCCCCGCTCGGCGCGACCGCCACCGCCTCGATCACCCTGACCGGCCTGACGCCCGCGACCGCCTACCAGGTGCACGTGAAGGCCAGGGACGCGGCGGGCAACCAGTCGGCCGCCTCGCCCACGGCCTCCTTCACCACCCTGCCCGGCAGCGGTGGCGGCGGCTGCACCGCGGCCGGGACCGTCCAGAGCCAGTGGAACAACGGGTACGTCCTGCAGCCCGTCACGGTGACCAACACCGGCACGACCACCCGGAACGGCTGGACGGTGACGTTCACGCTGCCCGCGGGCCACACGGTGACCGGGTTCTGGAACGCCGCCGTGACCGTCAGCGGTCAGACCGTGACCGCCAGGAACCTGGGCTACAACGGCACACTCGCCCCCGACGCCGCCACCAGCTTCGGGATCCAGGCCGGCCGCCCGAACTTCGACACGTCCGTACCGTCCGGCTACACCTGCGCCGGCTAGAGAAGGAGGAGGTGAGGCCGACCCGCTGATCCTGCCTGCGAACCATCCCGCCCGGATGGGACGGACGCGGCCGGCGAACCCCCAGCCGGCCGCGTCCGTTTGCCCTGCTTACAGGAACCTCCCCCTGGAGGCTGCGGGTGTCAGCGTTGGTCCAGGGCGTGGGCGAAACGTTCGCGGGCCGCGTCGATGGCCGTCTCGTCCGAGAACCCGGCGAACGCCTCGTCGTGGTACCGCTCGGGGATCAGCCTCCTGACCCGCTCCGGGTATCCGGGCCCGGCCGCCGGCACCTCGACCCGCGGCGGGACGCCGAGCCGTACGGCGATGGGCCCCGAGGCCCGTACGGACATGGCCCAGTCGCGGCTCTCGCCGACGATCGCGCACAGATGCCGGGCGTAGACCCGGCGCACCTCGACCAGGCTGGAGGCGTCCGGCGGGTCCATGCCGAACGGCTCCACCGCGCACACCACCCGCGCCTCGAACCCGTGCCCGTGGCCCTGGTGCTCCTCCGGAGTGGCCCGTTCGAGTATCAGCGTCACCTGGGCGGCGAGCTCCTGGTCGAGCCGCGCCGACTCCTGGTGGACGGCGAACAGCGTCACCCCGGCCAGCGCCAGGCCGGCCAGGGCGACGCCCGCCGCGAGCCGCCCGCGACGTGTCGCGGTCACGGGCTCGTACAGGTCAGGGCCGGTGCGGGGCTCGGGATCGAGCCGGTGGCGTTGAAGCCGAACGTGGTGGTCGCGTTCGGGGCGAGCTGGCCGTTGTAGGCGGCGTTCTTGACGGCCACGTTCGGTGGCTGGGCGGACAGGACGCCGTTCCAGGGTGCGCCCTCGAAGCCCTGGCCGCCGCCGTAGGCCCACTTGACCGTCCAGCCGTTGAGCGAGGCCGAGCCGGTGTTCCTCACCGTCACCTCGCCCTGGAAGTGGCCGGCCCAGCCGGTGTCGGTGGCCTTCCAGGTGGCGGTGCAGCCGCCCGGGTTGGGGCCGGTCGGGGTCACCGTCGGGGTGACGGTCGGGGTGGCGGTGGGTGTGGCCGAAGGCGTGCCGCCGCCGGGGCCGACGCCGGTGACCTGGCCGTTGCCGCCGTCGAAGGTGACGTCGGAGCAGCTGTAGAAGTTCTCGTTGCTGTCGGAGCGGATCCAGTGGGTGTAGATGATGTGGCGCCCGCTCTTGCCGGACGGGAGCTGGGCGTTCCAGTAGTAGTAGTTGAGCCCGCCGGGGCCGCCGTTGGCGGGCGGGTTGGTGGAACTGCCGAACGACTCCAGGTCCGACCACTTGAGCGGGGCGTCGGGGTTCCAGCCGTTCTTGGTGACGTAGTAGACGAACGTGCCGGGGTGCTGGGCCCAGTTGCTGTGCCGCATCTGGATGGTCGCGCCCGAGGTCAGGTGCGTCAGGGGCCAGTCGGAGCGTACGGCGTTGTAGGCGGTGAAGTCGTAGGGGCCGCCGGTGCCGCCGCTGCAGAGCTGGCCGTCGGGGATGAACCCGCTGGTACGCCCCGCGCCGTCGGAACGCAGCACGGCGAACCAGTTGTACAGCGGGGTCGGGCCGCTCTGGGCGACGGCCGCCGCGCAGGCCGGGTTGTAGGAGATGATCTGGCCGTTCTCCCGCAGGCCGTCCTGCCAGCACAGGAACGTCCTGGCCCCGGGGAACATGGACACGCCGTGGGCCTGCGCCTGCGGCGGCGCGATCAGGAAGGTGGCCAGCAGGACCAGGGCGGCGGTGAGGGCCGCCGTTCGAAAGTGTTTCATGGGGATTCCTTCGCGCATGGGAACACAGGAATCTGCCCACGATCAGCCCGCCCGGCGAGCGCATTGAACCACGGCGGCCCTCGCCTCGACAACGCGCTGTGAAACTTTCAGCCGATCTTGGTCACGGTTGCCCTGGTGGCCCGGCCCCGAGGTGGCGGACGGGGGCGGGGCTGCTTGCCGTACGGGGGGCGACGCCGGGAACCTGGCTATGGGAGCGCTCCCAGCAGCCCCTCCGATCAGAGAAGCGGGAGCAACATGCCATGAGGCGCGTGCAGATCATCATCCTGGCCGTCGCGGCGTTACTCGGCGCCGGCCTGTTCCCGGCACCGGCGCAGGCCGCCCCGGTGTTGTGCGAGAAGTGGGGCTCGACCACCGTCCAGAACGGCCGCTACATCGTCATGAACAACGTCTGGGGCGCCGACACCGCCCAGTGCGTCGACGTCAACCAGAACGCCGGCTTCACCGTCACCCAGGCCGACCACGACAAGGCCACGAACGGCGCCCCGGCCGCCTACCCGGCCATCTACGCGGGCTGCCACTACGCCGCCTGCACCACCGGCAGCGGCCTGCCGATGCAGGCGGGCTCGTCCGGCTTCGGCGCGCTGAGGTCCAGCATCACCATGACCTACCCGAACTCCGGCACCTGGGACGCCGCGTACGACATCTGGTTCGACCCCACCCCGCGCACCGACGGCCAGAACACCGGCGCGGAGGTGATGATCTGGCTCAACAAACGCGGCTCGATCCAGCCCGTCGGCTCCCAGGTCGGCACGGCGAACCTGGCCGGCGGCACCTGGCAGGTCTGGTACGGCAACATCGGCTGGAACGTCGTCTCCTACGTGCGCACCTCGGCGACCTCCTCGCTCGACTTCGCCGTCGACACCTTCTACTCCGACGCGATCAGCCGCGGGTACGCCCAGCGATCGTGGTACCTGACCAGCGTCCAGGCCGGGTTCGAGCCGTGGGCGGGCGGCGCCGGGCTGGCCGTCGGCTCGTTCTCCTTCGGCTCCGGCGGCGGCACGACCGACCGGACGCCGCCCACCACGCCGGGCACCCCGGCCGCCTCCGGCACGACCGCCGCCGCCACCACGCTCACCTGGGGCGCCTCCACCGACACCGGCGGCAGCGGCCTGGCCGGGTACGACGTCCTGCGCGCCACCGGCGACACCTTCACCCAGGTCGGCACGAGCACCACGACCTCCTACACCGACACCGGCCTGACCCCCGCCACGACCTACCGCTACCGCGTCAGGGCGCGCGACGGCGCGGGCAACCTCTCACCCGAGTCCGCGGCCGTCACCGTCACCACCCAGAACGGCGGCGGAGGCGGCGGCTGCACCGCGACCGCGACCACCCAGAACGCCTGGAACAACGGGTACGTGATCCAGCCGGTCACCGTCACCAACCGAGGCACCGCCACGCTCAACGGCTGGACCGTCACCTTCCCGCTCCCGCAGGGCCACACGATCACCGGCTCGTGGGGCGCGAACGTCTCCGTCGGCGGCGGCACCGTGACCGTCCGGAACCTGCCCTACAACGGCACCCTGGCCCCGAACGCGAGCACCACGTTCGGCTTCCAGGCGTCCCGTCCCGACGGCGACACGCAGGTGCCCACCGGCTACACCTGCGCCTGAGCAGCGTCATGAGGGGTACGGGAGGCCGTCGTACCCCTCAGTCGGGCTTCATGGCCCGGTCGATCACCGTGAGCTTGGCCAGCAGTTCGGCGCGGCAGGCGGGGGCGAGGCGGCCCTCCCGGGCCCGGTCGGCGACCTTGCGCCGCAGCTCGGCCGTGTCGGTGACCGCCGAGCCGCGTACCAGGTGGTCGAGCACCTGTTTGAGGTCGAGGACCACGTCCGCGTCGGTCGCGTCGCACGTCTTGCCGGCTTCGAGGGAGTCGTGGAAGCCGTCCACCGCCTGCTCGACGGGGACCGGGACGGCCGGCGAGCTCTCCATCACCCGGGCCGACGCCGGCGCCGAGGAGGGCGGCGTGACCTGCGGCGACAACACGGGCTCCGGCTCCGGCCGCTGGAACCACAGCAGCACGGAGAGCGCCAGCATCGCCGACCCCGCGACCGTGAGCCCGCGCCGTACCTGCCGGGCGATCCCGGCCGTGCCGAGCGCCGAGGTCAGCGAGACGACGATCTCCTCGGCCGTGGGCCGCTCGTCGGGCAGGTGCGCCAGGCAGCTCTGGCAGAGCGAGGCGACGCCGTACGGCACGCCGGTCACCCGGGGCGGGGGATCGGTCCGGCGCGCGGCCTCGATCTCCTCCCACGTGGTCTCCGGGTACGGCGTGCGCCCGGTGATCATGGCGAACAGCAGCACGCCCAGGGCGTACACGTCCACGGCCGGGTGGGTGGGGGCGCCGAGGAGGCGTTCGGGGGCGACGTAGGGAGGGGTGCCGCGGTCGTCGTCGGCGGCGCCGGCCCAGGCCGCGATGCCGAAGTCGAGCAGCTTCGGGCCGTCGGCGGTGAGCAACACGTTCTCGGCGGTGACGTCCCGGTGCACCAGGCCGCGGGCGTGCCCGGCCATCAGCACGCGGGCCAGGCGCAGGGCGATGGCCGCCGCCTCGGTCCACGGCAGCGGCCCCTCGGCGATGCGCTCGGCCAGCGGGGTGCCGTCGAGCAGGGGCATCACCACGTACGCGGCCACGCCGCCCTTGGCGGTGACGGCCTCGCCGTAGTCGTAGATCTCGATCGAGTCCCGGTGGATGAACCGGGCCGCGGCGCGGGCCTCGCTGCGGACCCGGACGCGTTCGCCGTGGTCGGTGTGCAGCGAGGCGGTCAGCACCTTGACCGCGACCAGCCGGTGCAGTGACTGGTCGAAGGCACGCCAGATGACCGACATGCCGCCGTGGGCCAGCGGGTCCAGCAGCAGGTACCGCCGGGCCAGCACGTCCCCCGGCTCAAGCTGACTCACGGATGACCAGTTCCGTGGGGAGGACGGGGTCGATGCCCGTCGCCCCCGTCAGGAGAAGGCGGGTGGCGACCGTGGCGAGCTCCTCGACGGGCTGGCGGATGGTGGTCAGCGCGGGGACGGTGTGCCGGGCCACGGGCGCGTCGTCGAAGCCGATCACGGCGACGTCCGAGGGGACCTTGCGGCCGGCCCGGCGAAGGGCCTGGATCGCGCCGGCCGCCATCAGGTCGGAGGCGACGAAGACGGCGTCGAGGCCCGGCGCGTGGCGTAAGAGCCATTGCATGGCGTGCGTGCCCGAGGCCGCGGTGAAGTCGCCGTACGCCACGGGCACGTCGGGGGCGCCGGCCGTCTGCAAAGTGCGTACGAGCCCTTCGAGCCGGTCGCGGGCGGCGGGCAGGGAGGGCGGGCCGCCGATGGCTGCCACGTTCCTGCGGCCCTGTAACAGCAGGTGCTCGGCCGCCTGCCGGCCGCCGTCGAGGTTGTCCACGTCGGCGTAGGGGAGTTTGAGGTCGTGGGGCGGGCGGCCGATGTTGCGGACCGGGATGCCCGAGGTGGACAGCTTGATGGCCAGCGGATGGCGCTCTCTCGCGCCGACGATGAGAACGGCGCCCGACAGCGCGGGGAGCGTGGAGGAGGTGGGCGTCACGGTGGTCACCAGCATGTGGGTGCCGTGCTCGGCGATCACCGCGCCCGCGGCGGACAGGAGCCGCGCGTAGTAGGGCTCGGAGAACAGGCGGGGGAGATGGTCGCAGATCACCGCCGTGACGCCGTCCGTCAGCGTCTTGGCGGCACTTCCCCTGGGCGCGCGTTGTCGGACGTAGCCCATGCGGGAGACGGCGTCGTAGACTTGCCGGCGGGTCGAGGTACTGACCCGCACGGAGCCCGTGAGGACTCGAGATGCGGTCGCGGGGGAAACCCCTGCAGCGGCCGCCACCTGTGCCAGTGTGGGCTGCTCGGTCATGGAGCACCTCGCGGAAAGATCCTGGGAGCGCTCCCACGTTACCAATGTTTCGCCGCTGTTAATAGGGCCTTTGCAGGGAGTGCGTCGGGGTGTGCGGACCCACTCCGAATCGGCTCAGGTAGGGGCGCTGGTTACCGCCAGAGGTTTTTGGGCCGTATGTGGATCACGCCATATTTTCCGGCCGATAGGGGGTATCCGCGACCCGCCGGATACCCCCGAACGTCCTTCTCTAGCGACGGCCCCTGCCGCGCCCGTGGCCGTTGCCGTTGCCGTTCTGGTAGCCCTGGCCGGGGCCGAAGTCGCCGTCGGGGTTGACGTCGTTGAGGTCCTGGCCCCTGTCCTCGTCGGGCTCCTGCCTGCGGGGCGCGCAGCTCTGGCCGCAGCCGCCGAAGCGGGAGGAGTCGACCGGGGTGAAGGCCGTCGCCGGGGTGTCCTTGAGCGCGGCCTTCATGGTGGCGTTCCAGATCGGGCCGGGGATCGAGGCGCCGAAGACCGAGGGGTAGTAGTCGCCGCCGATGGTGATGCTGTTCAGCTTGTGGGTCGTCGAGCCGCGCGGGTCGCCGATGCTGACCGCGCCGGCCAGGTCGGGGGTGAACCCGGCGAACCAGGCGGTGGCCTGGTCGTCGGTGGTGCCGGTCTTGCCGGCCGCCGGGCGGCCGATGCCGCCGACCCCGCGCATCGTGCCCTTGGTGAAGACGCCGGACAGGATGTTCGCCGCCGCGTCGGCCACCTCGGGGTCGAACGCCTGCGTGCACTTGGGCTTGTACTCGGTCACCTTGCCGTTGCGGTCGGTGATCTTGGTGATGGCCGTCGGCGGGCAGTACTTGCCGCGCGCGCCGATCGCCGCGTAGGCCGTGGCCACGGTCACCGGGTCCATCTCGTTGATGCCGAGCGTGAACGTCTCGAACTCCTGGAGCTTGTTGCCGTCGGAGCGCTTGATGCCGAGCGACTTGGCGGTCTCGACCACCTTGCAGAGGCCGACCTTCTGCTCCAGCGTCATGAAGAACGTGTTCACCGAGCCCCAGGTGCCGGTGGCCAGCGACTTGAAGCCGCCGCCGCCCTCGTCGTTGGTGACGGTGTGGCTCGGGTCGCCGACGTTCTGGCCCTTGCAGTTCTTGAACGCCCAGTAGTTGGGGGCGGTGTAGCCGCTGCCCACGCTGAAGCCGTCGTTGATCTTCATGCCCTGCTTGAGCGCGGTGAGCAGCGTGAACGTCTTGAACGTCGAACCGGCCTGGAAGCCGATGCCGCCGCCGTGCTGCGCGTCGGCCACCACGTTGTACGACATCTCGTGCTTGCGCTTGGAGTTGCCGTACTTGCGGCTGGCGGCCATGGCCTTGATCTCGCCCGTGCCCGGCTTGATCAGCGCCTCGGAGGCCACCGGGTTGTCGGAGGCGTAGACGTGCTTCTTGATGGCCTGCTCGGCAGCTTCCTGCATCTTCGGGTCGATCGTGGTCTGGATCGTCAGTCCGCCCCGGTTGAGCAGCTGGGTGCGGGCCTTCTCGGTCTTGCCGAAGGCCGGGTTGCTGAGGATCTCGTTGCGCACGTACATGCAGAAGTACGGGTACTGGCTGGCGCCGCAGCCGCCGGGCAGCGGGGTGCCCTTGTAGCCGAGCTTCTTGACCCTGGCCTCTTGATGCTGCTCGGGGGTGATCTTCTTCAGTTCGAGCATCCGGTCGAGCACCACGTTGCGCCGGGTGAGCAGCCGCGCGCGGGCCTCCTTGCCCGCGTCGGGGGAGGTCCTGTTCGGGTCCTGGACCGTGCCTGCCAGCGTGGCCGCCTGGGACAGCGTCAGCTCGGAGGCCGAAACGCCGAAGAAGCGCTTGGCCGCCGCCTCGATCCCGTACGCGCCGGCGCCGAAGTAGGCGATGTTGAGGTACTTGCCGAGGATCTCGTCCTTGCTGTACTTGTCCTCGACCGCCATCGCGTAGCGCAGCTCCTTGAGCTTGCGCGCGTAGCTGGCCTCAAGGGCCGCGTTCTTCTCCTTCTTGGTGGCGGCGGAGTTGAACAGCACCTGCTTGACGTACTGCTGGGTGATGGAGGAGCCGCCCTGGGCGACGCCGCCCGAGCTGAGGTTCTTGGCGAGGGCCCGCATGGTGCCTTCGATGTCGATCGCGCCGTGCTCGTAGTAGCGGTAGTCCTCGATGGAGATGATGGCCGTCTTCATGATCTCGGCCACCTCGTCGAGGGCGACGTTCTCGCGGTACTCCTCGTAGAACTGCGCGATCTGGTTGCCCTTGGAGTCGAGGACCGTCGTCTTCTCGGCGAGCGGCGGTTCCTTGAGGTCCTCGGGCTTGATGTTCAGTTCCTCCGATGCCGAGACGAACATCGCTCCGGTGCCACCGACCGCCGGCAACGCGATGGCGGCGGCCACCACTCCCGCGGCCATCGCAGCCCCGGTCAGGCGCACGATGCTCGACATTCGGGAACCCATGCGGAAAAACCTCCCTATTTGGCTTTTGGCTGCATCCTAAACCCGGCCATGACCTGCTCTCGGTAAAAAGACGAAGCGCGCGGTCCGCGGGTGGATGCCTCTACCCGAATGAGACGCCCTGGCAGGGGCTTTGGTTCGGTGGCTTTCCCGACGAAATCGTTTCCTGCGGGTCTGTGGGGATAGGGCCAGGTCATGACTACTCACCGAGTGATGCCACGCGAGCGGGCGCGGGTCCGTGAGCCGGTCGCCGCTCCCCACAAGGGGCCGGTCCTGGACGAGACCCTGCCTCTGCTGCTCGACCCGTACCGCTTCATCGGGGACCGGGCGCGGCGGCTCGGCTCCGACGTCTTCGAGACGCGGCTCATGCTCCGGCGGACCGTCTGCATGACGGGCGCCGAGGCCGCCGAGCTGTTCTACGACCCCGAGCTGTTCGTCCGGCACGGCGCCGCGCCCCGGCGGCTCCAGGTGACCCTGTTCGGCAGGAACGGCGTCCAGGCGCTCGACGGCGAGGTCCACCGGGCCCGCAAGGCGATGTTCATGTCGCTGATGGGCAGGGAGGGCCGCGACCGGCTGACGGAGCTGGCCGGCCGGCGCTGGCGCGAGCGCATCAGCCAGTGGGAGCGCATGCCCCGGGTCGTCCTGTACGAGGAGGTCAGCAGGCTGCTGTGCCAGGCGGCGTGCGAATGGACCGGCGTGCCGCTGCCGCCCGCGCGGGTGCCCGCCGTGACCGCCACCATCCAGGCGGCCATCGAGGGCGCGGGCGGGCTCGGCGCCCGCTACCTGCGCGGCCGGTACGCCAGGATCAAGGGCGACCTGTGGTTGTCCGGCCTGATCCGCTGCGCCCGCGACAACCCCCGCCGCTTCGACGACACGGTGACCGGCCTGATCGCCCGCTACCGGGACCCCGGAGGCGCCCTGCTCCCGGTCAGGACCGCGGCCGTCGAACTGCACAACGTGTTGCGGCCCACGGTGGCGGTGGCCAGGTTCGTGACGTTCGCGGCCATGGCCCTCCACACCCATCCCGAGTACTACGAGCGCATCCGCGAGGGCGACGAGCCGTTCGTCGAGCACTTCGTCCAGGAGGTACGCCGGTTCTACCCGTTCTTCCCGTTCGTCGCCGCCAAGGCGGCCAGACCCTTCACCTGGCACGGCGAGCACTTCCCCGAGGGCCGCCGCACCCTGCTCGACCTGTACGGCATCGACCACGACCCGCGCCTGTGGGACCGCCCGGACGAGTTCCGCCCCGAACGGTTCGCCGAATGGGACGGCGGCGAGTACGACTTCGTGCCCCAGGGCGGCGGCGACCACTACGAAGGGCACCGCTGCCCCGGCGAGTGGCTCACGATCGACCTGATGAAGCTGGCGGTGACCGCGCTGACCCGCTGGATGACGTACGGGGTGCCCGCCCAGGACCTGCGCATGCCGCCCTGGCGGGCCCCGGCCATCCCCAACAGCCGTTTCGTCATCGACCAGGTGGCGGCCGGCTGAGATTCGGCCAGCGCCGGGCAAAGAAGCGTGTTGTCGCGCGGGTGCGCGCGCGAGGGTCTGGCAACGTCTGCCGGGGCGATTCTTCCTGGCCTCGGTGGAGGGTTTCATGCGTCGTGTCGTGGACGACGAACACGTCGATCAGCTGGTCTCGGCCGCCAGGGATCACTGGGGGGACAGTGCCGGCGACGCGGGCTGCGTCGTGGCCGAGGCGTTCGACGAGGACGTCCGGGTGGTGGTGCGTACGGTCATGGTGGCCAAGGCCGTGTGCGGGCTGCTGTCGGCCCGGCTGGTCGTGCTCACCGACCCGCGGTGGCGGCCGCTGGCGGAGGCGTTCGGCGCCGCCGCCGATCTGGGGCCGCCCGACGCGCTGGTCACCAGCCGGATGGACCGGTGCGTGCGCACCGACATCCCGGTGGTGCACGTGCACGGCACGGGGGCGCTTCGGGCGTACGCGCTGTTCCCCGGGCAGAGCCCCGGCTCCTTCGGGGAGGACCTGCCCGGCCGGGTCGCGGAGTTCTTCGACCAGTGGGTCTGGCCCAACAGGGAGACGATCGCGCCGAGCGCCGAGCGTACGGCCTGGCGGGCCAAGGAGGGCTACCAGGTCCGCACCGACACCGAACGCCGCCAGCTCCGCCTCTACGGCTGCTCCAGGCTCCGCCTCGACGCCGGCCGGCCCACGATCACGGTGTTCGGCCACATGCCGGGCCGCGACACCGAGCTGTTCGAGGAGACCGAGCGGTACGCCGCCGCCGACGAGTCGGCCAACTGGCTGTTCCTCGACCGCCTCCGATCGGGCGCGCTGTCGGCGAACATCCTCTGGAGCATGACCGACGTCGCGGTCACGTTCGGCGGCAGCGATCTGCCCGCCTTCGGCGTGCCGGTCGTGCAGGCCGGCTGGTCGGAGGGCGCCGCCTGCGGCGCCACGCACGTCGTGCGCACGCCCGAGGAACTGCGTTACCGGCTCGGCGAGGCGGTCGCCACGCACGGCAAGGGCGAGACGATCCTCGGCCCGGAGCAGCGCGAACGCGCCCGCCTGTGGTTGTGGCTGCGCCGCTGCGCCGCCGACGTGCCGACCCAGATCCTGCCGCGCTGGGAGCTCGGCCCCGACTACCCGCGTGCCCTCACGGTCGCGCTGCGGCACGCGGAGCGCGACGGCGACCCACTCTTCGACGCGGTGCGCCGCATGTGGGAACGCCGCGAGCCCGTACTCACCCGATTCGACTTCCAGGACCTGACAAGGACCACACTGACCCCCGCGAGGAGCGCCCGATGACCGGAACAGGACCCAGCACCGAGCTCGACCCGGTGATCCTGCCCGCGATCCCGCCCGTCCACGTGCTGAGCGGGCACTTCCCCGCGTTGCAGGTGACCGACCGGCTGCATCGGGGCAGCCAGATCGTGGGCAGGTTCGAGACCTCCGGGCTGGTCGGCTTCAAGGTGTCCGCGCAGGGGCGGCCGCTGCGGGTGCAGATGTCGTTGTCGATGGACGAGCGGTCGGCCAGCGGCTGGCACAACGGCAACACCGGTCCCGACCTCACGTTGCCCCGGTTCATCCAGATCCGTTCCCAGGGACGCCTGCGCCAGTGCGTACTGCTGCGCGGACGCAACCCGCACGCCCGCGTGGCCTTCGACCTGACGCCCGACGAGATCCCCGACGACGGGCTCATCTGCGTCGAGGCCCTGGACGTCATGGAGGGCGACGGCGTCTGCGACGAGGTGCGCGCGGTGCTCGCCGGTCGCGTCCAGGCCGACGGGGTGGCCGGGCTGCGCCTGGACAAGATCGTGTTCGAGGAGCCGCCCGAGGTCGACTACGACCCCGACACGCTCGACGGCTCCCGCTGCGAGCTGTCCTCCCTGATCAGCGGCGGCGGCCTGGCCAACCTCAACCGGCAGGGCGTGCGCGTCCTGCGGTCGGGCATGTTCGTGGTCAACCCGGTGTTGCGCGACACGTTCGGGTCCAGCGGCCGGATCACGTTGCGGCTGGGCACGAAGGCGGAGGCGGCGAGCATGATCCCGGCCACCTGGCGGCGGGTCAACAGCGAGCTGCGCTGGTTGCGGCACGCCACCAGGAAGCTCCTGGGCACGGCCGCCCCCAAGGTGGAACGGGTCTACAGCCTCAGGGACGGCGAGGCGGGCCCCTTCGGGCAGACCGTCCACGGGAACGTCACCGAGCTCGTCCTGCCCAGCCCCACGGCCTCGCCGTTCCTGGTGGTGATCGAGCCGCGTCCGGGTGTCCTGCCGACCCTGGAGTTCGGCATATCGGACTAGCCCGGACCGTCGCGGCCGCAGAAAGCCCGAGATCACCTGTGAGAACGCCGCTCTGAGGGCAGTTGCCAAGGGTGGGCAGGCGTTTGAGCATCGAGACGACCCGGCATCTCCAGTGCACGGTCATGCGCGCCGCGGGCGAGCTCGACCACTCCGGACGGGTCCGGTTCAGCGCCCACCTCGACACGGTGTGGGACTGGTCGCCCGGGCCCGTCCTGGTCTTCGACCTGGCGGAGCTGGTCTTCTACGACTCCTCGGTCATCGGCGTGCTGGGTGTGGCGATGCGGCGGATGGAGGCGGAGTCGAGTGGCCGGATCATCCTGGTCCGTCCGTCGGAACACCTGTTGTCGGTGTTGCGGCTGACGGACCTGCTCTCGCACGTGGAGCTGCGCGGCAGCGTCGAGGAGACCGTGGCTGAGCTGATGCTCGCCGCGGGCCCCTACAACCCGTAGGTCTCCAGCAGCCGCAACCAGATCTCGCTCACCGTCGGGAACGACGGGACGGCGTGCCAGAGCCGGTCGAGCGGCACCTCGCCGGTGACCGCGATCGTGGCGGCGTGCAGCAGCTCGCCGACGCCGGGACCGACGAACGTGACGCCCAGCAACACCTTCCTGTCCTCGTCCACGACGGCCTTGGCCCGGCCCCGGTAGCCGTCGCCCAGCAGGTACGCCCCGGAGACCGAGCCGAGGTCGTACTCGACCGCGCGCACCCGGAAACCGGCCTTCCTGGCCTCGGCCTCCGTACGGCCGACCGCGCACACCTGCGGGTCGGTGAAGACCACCTGCGGCGCGCCGAAGCCGTCCGCGATGTCGCGCATGGCGGGCAGGTCGTCGCCGTGCGCCCGCGCGGCGATCACGTCGCCGCAGATCCGGGCCTGGTACTTGCCCATGTGGGTGAGCAGCGCGCGGCCGTTGACGTCGCCGACGGCGTAGAGCCAGCCGCCCGCCACGCCGGTGGCGCGCATGCTGTCGTCGACCTCGACGGGCGCGTCGTCGGGCAGGCCGACCGTGTCGAGCCCGATCCCGCGGGTCGCGACCCGGCGGCCGGTGGCCACCAGCAGCTCGTCGGCCTCCAGCGGTTGCCCCTCCGACAGGTGCACCGTCACCGTGCCGCCCGGCTCGCGCCGCTCGACCCTGACCACGTCGGTGTGCGTACGCACGTCGATGCCCGACTCGGCGAACGACTTCGCGAGCAGCTCGCCGGCGAACGGCTCGACCCGCCCGAGCAGCCCCCCGCCGCGTACCAGCACGGTCGTGTGCCGCGCGCCGAGCCCGTGCATGGCCTGGGCCATCTCGCAGGCGACCACGCCGCCGCCGATCACGATCAGGCTTTCCGGCACCTTCTTCGCGGCGGTGACCTCGTGGCTGGTCCACGGCTTCGCCTCGGCCATGCCCGGCACCGGCGGGACCGCGGCCGTGCTGCCGGTGGCGAGCACGACGGCGTGCCTGGCCGTGAGCGTGCGCTCGCCGCCGTCCGCGGTCGTGACGACCACCCGGCGTTCGCCGTCGAGCCGTCCCCTGCCGCGGACGAACTCCGCCGGCACACTCTCGACCCAGCCGACCTGCCCCGAGTCGTCGTAGTGGGACACCGCCTCGTCGCGCCGGGCGAGCACCGCGTCCACGTCGATCGGCCCGAGCGAGAGGCCGGGCACCCGTGACACCTCACCGGCCAGGTCGACCGGGCGCAGCAGCGCCTTGCTGGGGATGCACGCCCAGTAGGAGCACTCGCCGCCGGCCAGCCGTTCCTCGACGATCGCGGCGCTCAGCCCACCGCGTACGGCCCTGGCGGCGACGTTCTCGCCCGCCGGACCGGCTCCGATCACGATGACGTCGAACTCCTCAGCCACGCTGCCTCCCCATGCTCGTCCTCGATTCGCACTCTTTCATGCCCTGCCCGTGATGACCGCGACGGCCACCGGCGTGAACCCCTTCGCGGCGCGACGACAAGACCAGGTAGATGCCCGCGCCGTCCGGGGAGCCCGTTCGGCACTCTCGCGAAGGAGCCTCCCTGTGCCGGCGCCGTCTCCTGTGTTCGTGCTGCCCGGAAACGTCTGGAGGCGGCATCGGGCGCTGCTGGTCGCGCTGGTGCCCGCCGTCGTGCTGCGGGTGCTGGCGATGGTGGGGTACCGGCCGGCGTTGTGGTTCTGGGCGGATTCGTTCTCCTATCTGAGGGCCGCGGGCGATCCCGTGCCCGGGACGTTCCGGCCGCTCGGGTACTCGCTCTTCCTGGCCGCGCTCGGGCCGGGGAAGAGCCTGGCGCTGGTGGCCGCCGTGCAGCACGCGCTCGGGCTGGGGCTCGCCGTGGCCGTCTACGCCCTGTTGCGGCGGCGCGGGCTGCCCGGCTGGGGTGCGACGGCCGCCGTCGTGCCGCTGCTCCTCGACGAGTTCCTGATCCTGCTGGAGCACATGATCATGGCGGACGCGCTGTTCACCGTACTGGTCACGGCCGGGATCCTGGCGTTGTCGCGGCGGCTCACCCCGGCCACGGCGGGCGTCGGCGGCGCGCTGCTCGGCCTGGCCGCCGTCACCCGCACGATCGGGGTGGCCGTGCTCGTGGTGGCCGCCGCCTGCCTGCTGCTGCGCCGTCCCGGGCCGCGCGCGCTGCTGTGCCTGGTCCTGGCGGGCGCCGCGCCGCTGCTCGGGTACGCCTCCTGGATGTGGGCCACCAGTGGCACCTTCGGCCTGACCAGGGCCGACGGCCTGTTCATGTGGGCCCGCACGATGACCTTCGCCGACTGCTCGGTCATCAGGCCGGAGCCCGAGCTGACCCCCCTCTGCCCGAGGACGCCGGTGGCCGGGCGGCCCTCTCCCGCGCACTGGATGTGGGGGCCCACCCTGCCCGGGGTCCCCGGCGACCGGAACGCCCTGGCCGGCCGCTTCGCCCGCGCGGCCGTGCTCGCCCAGCCCGGCGACTACCTGGCCGCCGTCGCACGCGACCTGCGGTGGTTGCTGCGCTGGGAACGCACCACGGCCTGGACGGTCGCGGCCAGAAAGACCAATCCCTACTGGTTCCCCTACGAGGAACGCCCGCTGCGCGACTCCGTACGGGGGACCGCCGAGTCCTACGAGGGCGGTCCGGCGGACACGCGGCTCGTCGAGCCGTACGCGGGCTGGCTGCGTGCCTACCAGCGCTTCGGGTACCTGCCGTACCCGGTGCTCCTGGTGCTGCTCGGGGGCGCGCCAGCGGTGGCGGTGGCACGGCGGCGGCCGGACGCGCTGCTGCCCGGCCTGGCCGCCGCCGTGCTGGTCCTGGCGCCACCGTTCCTGCACGGGTACGACGTGCGCTACGTCGTACCGGCCGTGCCGCTGGCGTGCCTGGCCGCCGGGCTGGCACTGAGACGTCCGCCGAATGTCGGCAGACGTTAACCCGCGGGGCCTAGCGTGCCGGCATGACTCCTTACCCCATGTCGGTCGTGTACCGGGCGGCGACCGAGGGTTATCACACCTTCCGCATCCCGGCGGTCGTGGTGACCGGGGCGGGGACGCTGCTGGCCTTCGCCGAGGGGCGGCGCGGGTCCGCCGGCGACTCGGGCCACATCGACCTGGTGCTCAGGCGGTCGACCGACGGCGGGCTGACGTGGGGTCCCCTCCAGGTGGTGGCCACCGAGCCGCGCCGCGGCACCGTGGGCAACCCCGCGCCCGTGGTGCTGGACGACGGCCGGATCGTCCTCGTCACGGTCCGCCAGGGCCCGTCGGCGACGGAGGAGAAGATCCGGCGGGGTCAGGTGCAGGCAGCCGAAGGGCGGCGGGTGTTCGTCCAGGTCAGCGCGGACGACGGGGTCACCTGGCCGGCTCCGCGCGAGATCACCGGCAGCGTCAAGCGTCCCGAGTGGCGCTGGTACGCCACCGGCCCGGGGCACGCCGTCCGGCTCAGGAGCGGGCGCGTCGTGGTGCCCGGCAACCACTCCCTGCCGCCCACCGGCTCCGACAACGGCACCGAGGGCAAGTACAACGGCGGCCACGCGCTGCTCAGCGACGACGGCGGCCGTACCTGGCGGATCGGGTACGTCGACGACAATCCCGACGGCTACGTCAATGTCAACGAGACCACCGCGACCGAGCTGCCCGACGGCCGCCTCTACCTCAACGCCAGGACGGACTCCGCCGCCCCCGGCACCCGGGCCGACGCCTGCTCCTCCGACGGCGGCCAGCGGCTCGACCTGCCTTTCCGTCCGCAGGCCGGGCTGGCCGGGCCGGTGGTCGAGGGCAGCGTTCTGTGGTGCGAGCCGCCCGGCGTGCTGCTGTTCTCCGGTCCGGCCGCGCCCGACGCGCGGGCTCTGATGACCGTACGGGCGAGCGACGACCTCGGCGTCACCTGGCGTTCCGCGCACACCGTTTCGGGGCTGCCCGCCGCCTACTCCGACCTGGTCAGGGTGGACGACGACACGGTCGGGCTGCTGTTCGAGACCGGGGACTTCGGGCCGTACGAGAGTATTGTCTTCCGGCGCATCCCGGTCGCCGAGTTCCGCGCGAACGCCGCCGGGCCTTTCCTCGCATAGGTTTTCCCGGTCACGGAAGTGCTGGCACAGGGCTGTTCTGACTACGCTGAGACACCCACTGTGTTGACCGCGTGTGCGGCGATGTTCCGTATTACGCGCTAGCATTCCGATCAGCGGAATAGGCGAGGGAGAGTTCAGTGGCTGAGACTCAGTCCCCTGTGGGGAGCGTCGATCGTGCCCTGCTGATCCTGCAGGAGATCGGAAAGCACAGCAGGGGGGTGACGCTCGACGAGCTGGCCACCAGGCTGGGGCTGCCGAAGAGCTCGCTCCATCGCCTGCTCGGGGCGTTGAAGCATCGCGGCTTCGCGGCCCAGCCGGAGCCGAGCGGGCCGTACTTCCTCGGCACCGAGCTGCTGGCCACGGCCTTCAGGTTCTACGAGTCCATGGACCTGCGCACACTCGTCCGGCCGCTGCTGCTGCGGCTCAGCGAGGAGTTCTCCGAGACCGTGCACATGGCGATGCTCGACGGCGGCGAGGTCGTCTACCTGGACAAGGTGGAGGCGGTGCGGTCGATCACCATGACCTCGGTGGTCGGCGGGCGCAACGCGGCCCACTGCACGGGGGTGGGCAAGGCGCTGCTGGCCTGGACGTACCCGACGGACGAGGCGGTCAAGGCGTGGGCCGAGCGCTACGGGCCGCTGGCCACCAGGACCCGTAACACGATCACGAACCCCGCCAAGCTCGCCACCCACCTCGACCAGGTCCGGCAGCGCGGGTACGCGCTCGACCTGGAGGAGAACGAGCCCGGGGTGCGGTGCGTGGCGGCGCCGGTCTTCATGGGCAAGACGGCGCCGGTGGCGGCGGTGAGCGTGACCGCCATCAAGGACCGCATGTCGGTGGCCCGCCTGGAAGAGGTCGGCCTCGGCCTCCGCCGCGCCATAACCACCGAGGTCTGACCCCGCCGTACACAAGAACAGCGCTCCCCGGACGGCGACCCCTTCGAACGGCGGCCCTCTCGGGTGTCGCCCCCTCCCCCAAAGGGACCTCAGCCGACTACGGTCGAGCAAGAAGCGGAACCACGTTCCGCATCACGGACCAGGAGACAGAGCATGAAGCTGGAAAAGGTCCCGGTGCCTCCCGCGACCCTGGGCGAGGGCCCGAGGTGGGACGCCGCCACGGCCACCCTGCTGTGGGTCGACATCCCCAAGGGCCGCGTGCACAGACTCGACCCGGCCGGCGACGAACAGGAGACGATCGACTTCGGCCGCCCCGTCGGCGTGGCCGTGCCCGACGCCGCCGGCGGCCTGATGGTCGCCCTCAGGGACGGCTTCGCCCGCCACGCCGACGGCCGCACCGAGCTGGTCGCCAGCCCGCCCGAGCCCCCGGGCAACCGCATGAACGACGGCGCCTGCGACCGGGCGGGCCGGTTCTTCGCCGGTACGAAGGCCGAGGACGACACCCCCGGCGCGGGCTCCCTCTACCGCCTCGGCCCGGCCCGTACGTGCGAGAAGGTCCTGGACGGCGTCACGATCTCGAACGGCATCGGCTGGAGCCCCGACGAGCGCCTGATGTACTACGTGGACACCGCGACCGACCGCGTCGACGTCTTCGACTACGACCCGGAGACCGGTGACCTCGACGGCCGCCGGGAGTTCACCGCCCTGCCCGGCCCGGACGGCCTCACCGTGGACGCCGAAGGCCACGTGTGGGTCGCGCTGTGGGGCGGCGGGGCGGTCGTACGGCTGCGGCCGGACGGGCGTACCGACCTGACCGTGGACGTGCCCGCGGCCAACGTCACGAGCTGCGCCTTCGGCGGCCCCGACCTCGACGTGCTCTACGTGACCACCGCCTGGGACGGCAGCGCCGGCGGGGAGTTGTGGCGCTGCCGCACACCCCACACCGGCCTGCCGGCGAACCCCTACAGGGGTCTCACCCCTTGACCGCCCCGGTCAGCGCCTGCACGAAGCGGCGCTGGCCGAACAGGAACACCGCCAGCACCGGCAGCGTGGTGAGCACCGTGCCCGCCATGATCGCGGGCCAGTCGGCCCGGTGCTGGCCCTGGAACGTGGTCAGCCCCGCCTGGACGGTGTAGTTCGCCTCGGAGTTGATCACCACCAGCGGCCAGAAGAGATCGTTCCAGGCCGTGATGAACGTGATCACGGCGAGCGCCGCCAGCGCCGGCTTGGCGACCGGCAACACCACCCGGAAGAACAGCGCGACCCGCGAGCACCCGTCGATCCGCGCCGCCTCCTCCAGCTCCTTCGGGAAGGACTGGAAGAAGGAGGTCATCAGGTAGATGCCGACCGAGGAGCTGAGCTGCGGGATGATCAGCGCCCCCAGCGTGTCCACGAGCCCGGCCTGGCTGAACATCAGGAACGTCGGGATCACGGTGAGCTGGAACGGGATCAGCGCGGTCGCGATGATCAGGACCAGCGTCAGCCGCGAGCCGATGAACCTGATCCGGGCGAAGGCGTACCCGGCCATGCTGCAGAGCACGACCTGGGCCGCCACGATCGCGCCCGACACCAGCACGCTGTTGAGGAACCAGCGGGGGAAGTCCGAACGTTCCATGACCGTGCGGTAACCGCCGAGATCGATGCCGTCGGGCAGGATCGGCGGCGGGAACCGGTTCAGCTCGGCCTGCGTCATGACCGAGCTGAGCACCAGCCACACGAACGGCAGCAGCGTCACCAGCGACATCGGCGCGAGCACCAGATGCCACTTGCTGGGCAGGCGTCCTCTCATCGCACGGCCCCTCTCCGCCGCGCGACCACCAGGCCCACGACGATCAGCAGCAGCGTCCCGGCGAACAGCGTGTACGCCACGGCCGCGCCGTACCCGGCGGCGGAGTAGCGGAAGGCGAGCTGCCACACGTAGTAGACGATGGTCACGGTCGCGCTGGCCGGGCCGCCCTGGGTCGTGGTCATGACCAGGTCGAAGAACTGCAGCGCGTCGATCACGCCCCACACCGCGAGGAAGAGCGTGATCGGCCGTACGGACGGGACGATGATGTGCCGGAACGTGGCCCACCGTCCCGCCCCGTCGATGGAGGCCGCCTCCAGCACTGCCTTGTCGATCTCCTGGATGGCCGCCAGATAGATCACCACGGCGAAGCCGAACCTGGTCCAGAAGAAGATCAGCGTGAGCACGTACATGGCCTGGGACGGGCTGCTCAGGAACCCCTGCATCGGCAGGCCGAGCTGTACGAGCACACCGTTCATCAGGCCGAAGTCGCGGTCGAAGATGTAGCCCATGAGCAGGCCGGCCGAGGTGGCCGAGGCCACGTACGGCACCAGGAAGGCGGTCCGGTAGAAGCCGATCCCGCGCACCTTCCTGTTCAGCAGCACCGCCACGACCAGGCCGAAGACCAGCGAGGCCGGGATGTAGAGCACCAGCAGCAGCCCGGTGTTGCGCACCGCCTGGAAGAACACCTGGTCCTGGAAGAGCGCCCGGTAGTTGTCCAGGCCGACGTTCTCGGGCGTCTTCATCAGGTCGGAGTCGGTGAACGACAGCGCCAGCGCCCACGCCATCGGCACCAGCGCGAACCCGAGGATGATCAGCGTCGCCGGGCCGGCGAACGACCAGCCGGCGACGTGGTCGCCGAGCCTGCGCCGTTCCTTGGCGTGCCGGGCGGCCGGCGCGCTGACCGTGGCGCTGCTCATGATCCCGGTACCGCCAGCACCGCGTCGGACTTGGCGGCGGCCTCGTCCAGGGCGGTCTTGGTGTCGGTCCTGCCGAGCAGCGCCTCCGCGATGGCCTCGGCGACGAAGGAGGACACGCGGGGGTACTTGGTGGTCGGCGGCCGGACGCGCTTGGCGTTGGCCAGGTTCTCGGAGATCACCTCGATACCCGGATATTTCTGGAGATAGTCCTGGTAGCCGGGCAGCTTGGTGATCGACTCCCGAACGGGCAGGGAGCCCGTGTCGCTCATCCACACGAGCTGCTGCTGCGCGGCCGTCAGCCAGGTCAGGAACGTGGTCGCCGCCTTCACCCGGCGTTCGTCGTGCTCGAACACCACCCAGTTGTCCGGGCCGGAGACGGTCTCGTGGTTGCCATTGGTGCCGGGCAGCCGGACGACGCCGTAGTCGACCTTGGCCGCCTGGAGGTCGGGCAGCACCCAGGGGCCCGACAGGAACATGGCGAGCCGTCCGGACTCGAACAGCTTCTGTCCCTTCTCGGCCGGGCTGGAGTCGAGGTAGACCGACTTGTCGTCCACGGCCATGTCCCTGATCAGACCGAGCGCCTGCTGACCGGCCGCCGAGTTGAACGTGGACTTCTTGTGGTCGGGGGTGAGGATGTCGCCGCCCGACTGCCACAGCAGCGGCCACAGGCCCCAGACGGCCTCCTCGCCGCCGCTGATCGCCCAGGTGGTGCCGAAGACGCCGCTCTGCGCGTCCGTGGTCTTCTTGGCGATCTCGCGGAAGTCGTCCCAGGTCCAGTCGGGGCCGGGGGCCTTGACCCCCGCCTTGGCCAGCAGCCTCTTGTTGTAGAGCACCACCATGTTGTCCACCACGGCGGGGAAGCCGATGACCTTGCCCTGGACGGTGACCGCCTCGCGCTCGTTGGCCCAGAAGTCGGTCCAACCGACGGCCGGGTCCTTGACGTATGAGGTGAGGTCGGCGGTCTTGGGGTTCCTGGCCACGTTGGGCGCCCAGGAGCCGTACAGGTAGGCGATGTCGGGGTAGGCGTCCGAGGTGAGCGCGGCGGTGATCTTGGGTAGCATGCCGTCGGCGGTCGCGCCACCGGACTCGGTGCTGACCCTGATGTCGGGGTGGCTCTGGTTGAACCGGGAGACCAGTTTCTCGATCGACTTGGCAGAGGTGTCCTCCTGGCCGTGCCAGATGGTGATCTCGACCGGGCCGGTCGCCTGTTCCTGGCTTCCGCCGCCGCAGCTCGCCACGGCCAGGGCCAGGGCGACGACGGCGACCGTCGTACCGGGCCTCATCGGCCGGTCTCGCGGATGTTGTGAATGACTCGTGCCATGGGGTTCCCTCCACAGAGCACGGCGGGCGTGGCGGCCCGCTGCGTGCGGCGAGTATAGTCACGCATCCACGATGCAGACTAGAGTTCCACTAGACGGAATGAAGGTGAACGTGCGAACCAGGACGCTCTTAGCCCGGCTGGCAGTGGTCGCGGCACTGAGCTGCGCGCCGCTCGCGGCACTCGTCGCGCCCGCGACGGCGCAGGCGGGACCGTGGAAGCCGCCGCTGCAGAGCCGCTGGCAGTACCAGCTCCAAGGCAACGCCAAATATGCCGCGACCGGCGGCGTGAACGTCGACATCTGCGTGGCGCCCCAGTCGGGCGGCGCGTGCGTGCGACCGAGCGTGTTCGACATCGACCTGTACGCCGACGGCGACGTGGTGGGCAACAACACCACGCTCAACACCGCCGCCGTGAAGGCCGTCCACGCCCGTGGCGCGAAGGCGATCTGCTACGTCGACGCCGGCTCGATCGAGGAGTACCGGCCCGACTACCAGCAGTTCGTCGACTGGCACAAGAGCCACGGCAACTCCCTGCTCGGCAAGCCGTTCAGCAAGGAGTTCCCGAACGAGCGCTGGGCCAACATCAACAACGACCAGGGCCAGCGGGACTTCCTGCTGAGGATGATGGCGGCCCGGGTCGACAAGTGCGCCCAGGCGGGCTTCGACGGGGTCGAGTTCGACGTCGTCAACGCCCACGAGGAGGGCAAGACGGTCACCGGCTGGACCGTCAGCCCCGCCACCCAGCTCGTCTACAACCGGGCGCTGGCCGACCTGGCCCACCGCAAGGGCCTGTCCGCGGCGCTCAAGAACGACCTCAGCCAGGCGGGCGAGCTGGTCTCCAGCTTCGACTACGCCGTCAACGAGGAGTGCTTCCAGTTCGACGAGTGCGGCGAGCTGAGCGTGTTCGTCAAGGCGGGCAAGCCGGTGTTCCAGGTCGAGTACGAGACGGCGCCGGCGACGTTCTGCCCCAAGGCGGCCAAGCTCGGCATCAACGCGATCAAGAAGGCCGTGGACTACTCGCTGAAGGACATGCCGTACAAGCCGTGCAAGTAAGGGGGCGGCGGGGCCGCCCCCTGCCCGTCACGGGCTGAGGAGGGCCTTGACGGGGGTGTCGTGGCCGTTCATCAGGGTCGTGAACACCTCCGCGCCGTCGGCGAGCGGGAACGTCCGCACCCAGCTCAGGTCCCACTCGCCGACGGTCTCCACGGCCGTGGCGAAGTCGGCGTCGGTGTAGGCGAACGAGCCGAGCACCCGCTGCTCGCCGCGGACCAGGGCCGTCGCGTCGAACCCGGCCGTGGGGTCGGCCAGGCCCAGCCAGACCGCCGTGCCGCCGGGGCGCAGCAGGGCGAGCGAGCGCTCGTGGGTGACCGCGGCGCCGACCGCGTCGAAGATCACGTCGTACTCGCCGGTCAGCGCCGCGCCCGCCGACCGCGCGCCGAGGCGGCGGGCGATCTCCACGCGGCGCTCGGAGCGGTCGGCCACCTCCACCGAGGCGGCCCCGCCCGACAGGGCGACCAGCAGGCAGGACAGGCCGATCGCGCCGGCGCCGTACACGCCCACCCGGGTCCCGGCGGGCGCCCCGGCCAGCGACCAGGCGTGGACGGCGTTGGCCGCCGGCTCGACGATCCCGGCCGCCGTCCAGCCGAGGCCCTGGGGCAGCTCGACCAGCGTGCTCTCGGGCACGGCCACCCGCTCCGCGAACCCGCCGGGCCGGTGCACGCCGACGATCCGCCGCTCGCGGCACACGTTGCGCAGGCCGAGCCGGCACACGTCGCACGAGCCGCACGACAGGATCGGGTTGACCACCACCGCCCGCCCGTCGGACGTGAGTCCGGCGAACTCGTGCCCCATGACCAGCGGCGGCACCCGGAACCCGGGCGTCCTGACGCCGTGCAGCTCGCTGCCGCAGATGCCGGAGGCGGCCACGTGGACCAGCACCTCGTCCGCCCCGACGGCGGGCTCGAGCAGGTCCCGCAGCTCGACCGCGGCAGGACCGGTGAACACCAGCGCCCTCATCGCACGACCACCGGGGAGGCCGCCGGACGGACGCCCTGGGCGTACCGTCCTTCCTCGCGTTCCGCGGCCGCGCGGCCGCTCTCCCCGACCCGTACGGTGCCGAGCCTCATACACACCCCTACTTTCCTTGATACGGAATGCTGTTCCGATGACTTGACGGCACGCCTGTAGGCGCTGTCGTCGTCGGCCAGTCAATCAGTTCCGTGTAGCGGAACGCTAGTGCGTGATGCGGAATAGTGCTATTTTCTGATGAACTTCGAGAGGGGCGAACCACGTATGTACCCCGAGATCGACACTCCCGCGCTGGTCATCGACCTCGACGTGGTCAGGGGCAACGTCACGGAGATGGCCAAGACCGCCGCACGGCACGGCGTCCGGCTGCGCCCGCACATCAAGACCCACAAGATGCCCGAGCTGGCGTTGGCCCAGCTCGAAGCCGGGGCGACGGGTATCACCTGCGCCAAGCTCGGCGAGGCCGAGATCATGGCCGACGCCGGGATCGACGACATCCTGCTCGCGTTCCCCGTCTGGGGCGAGGCCAAGCTGCGCCGCCTGGCCGCCCTGCGCGAGCGCGCCCGGGTACGGGTCAGCCTCGACTCCCCCGAAGTGGCGGCCGGTCTCGCCCGCCGGCCGGGGCCGCCGATCGAGCTGCTGGTCGAGGTGGACACCGGCCAGCACCGGCTGGGCCGCCCGCCCGGCCGTCCCACGGCCGACCTGGTGGCCGAGATCGCCGCGATCCCCGGCGTGGACGTCATCGGGCTGCTCACCCTGGCCGGGCACGCCTACCACTCCCGCACCCCGGAGGAACTGGCCGAGACCTCCCGCCGCGAGGGCGAGGACCTGGTGGCCACCGCCGAGCTGTGCGCGGCCGACGGCATCGAGCTGCGCGAGATCAGCGTCGGCTCCACCCCCACCGCCCGGCACGTCGCCGGCGTGGCCGGGGTGACCGAGATCCGGCCCGGCACCTACATCTTCAACGACGCCTCGATGATGCGCCTCGGCGTGGCCACCGAGCAGACCGTGGCGGCCCGCGTACTGGCCACCGTGATCGCCAGGCCGACGCCGGAACGGGTCGTGTTCGACGCGGGCACCAAGTGCCTCACCTCCGACGGCAGCGGCATGCCCGACTGGATCAGGGTGGCCGGGCGGCCGTACGTGCACATGGTGTTCCTCAACGAGGAGCACGCCGTCGCCCGCCTCGACCCCGAACACACCGGGGAACTGCCCGTCGGCACGCGCGTGCAGCTCATCCCGAGTCACGCCTGCTCGGTCGTGAACCTCTTCGACGTCGCGCACGGCGTCGAGAACGGGCGGGTCACCACTGGTCTGCGCGTCGCGGCCCGCGGCGCGGTGCGTTGAGGAAGGACGGAGTCATGCGGGGACTGGCCGGGAAGCGGGTGCTGATCAGCGGGGGCAGCAGCGGCATCGGAGCCGCCACCGCCCGCAGGTTCCTGGAGGAGGGCGCGCGGGTGGTGCTCACCGGGCTCGCCGGCCACGAGGTCGACCGCGCCGTCGCCGAGCTCGCGCCGCTCGGCGAGGTGGGCGGCCTGGCCGGCGACGTCAGCTCGGAGGACGACGTCGCCCGGCTGGTGGCGGGCGCGATCGAGACCCTGGGCGGCGTCGACGTGCTGATCAACAACGCCGGCACCGCCTGGCGCGAGCCGTTCCTGGAGATCACGCCCGGCCACTGGGACCGGATCGTCTCGGTGAACCTGCGCGGCATGTTCCTGATGGCCCAGGCCGTGGCCCGCCACCTGGTGGAACGGGGGACGGGCGGCGTGATACTCAACATGTCCTCGACCAACGGCCTCGGCGGCGAGGCCGACTACGCCCACTACAACGCCTCCAAGGGCGGCGTGCTGCTGCTGACCAAGACCATGGCCGTCGAGCTCGGCAAGCACGGCATCCGGGTCAACGCCCTGTGCCCCGGCTACATCCAGACCCCCCTGAACGCGTCGATCTCGTCCGGGCTCGCCGACGACTTCGTCTCCTCCTACGAACGCGAGCACATCCCGCTGGGCCGCGCCGGGCTCGCCGAGGAGGTCGCCGCCGGGTACGCCTTCCTCGCCTCCGACGACGCCGCGTTCATCCACGGCACCGAGCTGGTGATCGACGGCGGGCAGCTAGCGATCATGTGAGTCGCCGGACCGCGGCACCTTCATGGCGATGATCAGGCCGTGCCCGGAGTCGCCGCCCGTACGCAGGTGGGACAGCTCGACGGTGAGCGGCGTCGGCCGTCCGCGCTCGTTGACGGCGTCGAGCGCGACCATCCTGGACCCGGCCCGCCCGGCCAGCGTGTCGCGGACGAGCGGGACGATCGCCTCCACCGGCAGCCCGGTGCCGAGCGAGGCGAGCGGACGGCCCACCGCCTCGCCGGCCCGCACCCCCCACAACTCCTCGGCCATCGCCCCCCAGATGACCACCCGCATGTCCGCGTCGAGCACCACCACGGCGTCGCCCAGGCCGCGGACCAGCGAGTCGGCGAACCTGCTGGCCTCGTCGAGCTCCGTCGTACGAGCGGTGAGCGCGTCGTTGGCGTGCCGCAGCTCGTCGTTGGCCGAGCGCAGCTCCTCGTTCGCGCTCTCCAGCTCCTCGTTGGCCGACCGGAGCCGGTGGATGATCGTCGGCCAGCGGGCGGGGCGCGTGCTGTGGGGCCGTTCGAGGCGGGGGTCGCGGGCCCGGCGGAAGTGCGGCAGGTGCCGGCCGAGCGGCCTGGGCGGCCCGGCCTGCTCGTAGATCTCGATGCCGGTCCCGGCCAGGGCGTCGGGCATCGTGGTGAAGACGGGGATCGCGGTGCCGCCGTGCTCGGCCATGAGCGCGACGAGACGGCGGAGCGCGGGCTGGGCCTCGGCCACGGCCAGGTGGCCGCCCTTCACCTGCATGGCGCGGTGGGTGATCGCGAGCTGTTCGAGGCCGTTGAGGTCGCAGAACCAGAGGTCTCCCGCGGCCACGATCACGTGTTTTACCCGCGAGCGCGGCAGGGGGTCGAGGAAGGCGGCCAGGATGGGACTGGTCGTCGAGTCGAGTTCGCCCGCCAGGGCGATCACCAGAGTGGTGTCGCCGACGGGGACGAGCCGTACGGATAGCTGCATCACCGGATCCGCTCCTTCCCTGAACTCTGCGTGATCGGAGATCGGCGCGCCGCAGGGGCGGGCTTGCTCCATCCTCCTCCTCGGCCGGGAAAAGAGCCAGGCGCTCACTGTGCGTGAGCGAGGGCCCAGGACGCGCCTTGGGTGAGGGGGTTGGGCAGGGTCGTCCAGCTGTCGCCGGGTGGGGCGCCGGCCAGTCGCGCGAGCAGGTGCGCCTTCACCCGGATCCGCTCGCCGAACAGGGCGTCGCGGTCGGCGCGCACGTCCGCGGTGTCGGGGAGCGCGTCGAAGGCCCGCCGCGCCGCCGCCGCCACGACGGCCCACAGACGTGACTCAAAGGTACGGTCCCCCTGACCCAGAAGGGAGACGAGACTGCCGAACGTGGTCCCGACGAGCGAGCCGAAGAGCTTGGCGTGCAGGACCTCCGGGTCGTCGCTGAGCAGCCGGGCGCTGACCGGCGGCGTCCCGAACCCGTTGCGGGCCAGCCGGGCCGGGCTGATCCGGACGTCGGCCAGGTCGCGGTAGACCAGCTCGACGGGCGCGCCCCGCCGGTCGAGCACGACCAGCAGGTTCTGGCCGTGGGCCTCCAGCGCGACCCCGAGTGCCAGCAGGCCGAGCGCCGCCGCCATCGCCACGTCGGCGAAGGCCGCCAGCCACTCGCGCGCCGCCTCGTGCCGGGCCGTCCCGATCAGCCCGGCGAGGGGGAACGCGGTCCCGTCCCCGGCCGGCGGGACGGCGAGGGCCGCGACGGGGAGCACGGTGCGGCCGGGCCGGCGCGGGGTCGGCTCGCGCAGCATGACGGACAGGTCCGCGGTGTGCTCGCCGTGGCTGGTGGCCGCGGCCCCCGACAGGTAGCGGGCGATGCGCGGCCGGCCGCCCAGCCGGGCCGACAGGGTGGTGAGCAGGTCCGACAGGGGGACGCAGTCGCGTACCGAGCCGGGTGAGATGTCCCTGACGCCGGAGGTCATCCGGGCGGTGAAGGCCGTCTTGAGGTGCGGGCCGCCGTCCAGGGGGGCGAGGGTCCGTACGGACATCAGCGGGTGGCACGGCAGCACCCCGGTCGCGTACGGGCGCACGCCCAGCTCCGGCAGCACGTGACGGGTCTGCCAGGGGTGCACGGGCAGCAGCAGCCGGTCGCCGTCCATGAGCGAGCCCGGCCACGGCCCCGTGACCAGGCATTCGGCGGCGGGCACCGACACCAGGTCGAGCGCGACGACGGGCCGGTGCTCCGGCATGTACGCCAGCTGCTCGGCCACCGACACCCCGGGCCGGTTGCGGCAGCCCGGATGGTAGGGATGGCCGTCGACCACGCTCTGCTCGTGGTGTTCGGGGCCCGGCTCGCGGACGGGGGAGGCCGCGCCCGCGCGGGACAGCGCCATGGAGGCGACGCTGTTGTCCAGGTCGTCGACCAGCCCTTCCGAGCCGGGCAGGCCGAGCGCGGCCAGCAGCCCGGCCGGATCGGCGTACGCGACGCCGTCCAGCCGCAACACCGGCTCGCCGGTCAGGTCGTACGGCAGCCGGGCCGGCCGGGTCAGGTCGCGGCCGTCCGCGAGCCGTACGCGGACGTCGCCGCCCGTGGCGACGCGCTCGCCGAGGCCGGGCAGGGGCTCGCAGAGCAGGCCGCGCCACAACCGGCCCATGACGGCGGCCCGTGCGCCGGGAAGGGCCGCGGCGTACCCGGGTGAGAGATCTGGGCGCACGGCGGCCAGCTCCGCCGCGAACTCCACCGAATGCCGCATGACCCCCGCCGTATCCAGGAACATCCCCGGTGACAACCCTGTGGACACTGATCAGTACAAAAGGGTAGGACAGGTCGCCATGGCATATATCGACGACCTCCTCCCGCCGACCGGCGCGGAGCACGAGGTACGGGACCGGCAGGCCGCGGAGCAGGCCGAAGCCCTCTCGGTGACGGCCCTGCTCAACTGCCTGCTCCGCGAGGTCGCCCGTCCCGTCGCGACCCCGTCCGGGGCCGAGGCGGAAGGCGGCCTGTGGGAGCTGCCCGCGACCGGGCACGTGCTGCGCGTCGGACCCGGACGCTACCCCGGCCCGCCCTCCCTCCAAACCTCCGGCGGCCCGAACCCGCTGTCGCTGGCCGACCTGGTGGCGCTGACCGAGGCCGAGCTGCTGGCGGGCACCGGCCACGCCAACCCGTCCCTGGCCGGGGAGATCGCCGGCAGCCGGGACGTCATGGCCACGCTGCTGACGGCCCGGCGGACCGCCACCCCACCCGCCGACCCGTACCTGCGCTCGGAGCAGGCGCTGGTCGCCGGCCACCGCTACCACCCCGCGCCCAAGGCCCGCGGCGGGTCGGGCCCGGAGTCCTGGCTGGCCTACTCGCCGGAGGTCCACGCGAGCTTCGCGCTGCCGCTGCTCGGGGTGCCCGTCGAGGCGCTGGTCCAGCAGGGCGACGCGGGCGCGCTCGACCGGCTCGGGCCGCCCGCCCCCGACGGCCTGGTGCTGCTGCCCGCCCACCCGTGGCAGGTGGAGCTGCTGGGCGGTCTCAAGGAGCTGCGCCACCTCGGCGTCACGACGGCGACGGCCGTGCCGACCGCCTCGATCCGCACGGTGTACCTGCCGGAGGCGGACCTGTTCTGCAAGTTCAGCCTGGACGTGCGCATCACGAACGACATCCGCCGCCTGTGGCTGCACGACCTGCGCTGGCTCGGCCTGATCGACGACCTGCTGCGGGTGGCGTTCGACGACCTGCCGGAACACCGGCCGCGGCCCGCCGTGCTCAGCGACCGCGGCTACCGCAGCGTGGAGCTGGGGGCGGACGGCGGCGAGGCGCTGGCGGTGATCGTCCGCGACGGGCTGGGCGGGCACCTGCGTCCGGGGCTGACGGCGCTGCTGGCCGCGGGGGTCAGCGAGGGCTTCCCCGGCAATCCGCTGGACGGCCTCGACGCCGACGGCGCGCTCGTGTGGTGGCGGCACTACCTCGACCACGTCGTGCCGCCGGTCCTGCACGCCTACTTCCGCCACGGCGTGGTGCTCGAATGCCACCTGCAGAACGTGCTCATCGGCGTGGACGAGCGGGGTGTGCCCGGCCAGGCGATCTTCCGCGACCACGAGGGGGTCAAGCTGACCGCGGACCACCACAGCCTGCCCGGCGCCCGCACGCCCGTCGTGAGCGCCGCCTACGGCTGGGAACGGCTGCTGTACTGCCTGGTCGTCAACAACCTCGTCGAGATCGCCGGCGCGGTGGCCGAACGGCATCCGGAGCTGCGGGCCGAGTTGTGGGCCGCTGCCAGGGCGGTGTTCGCCGGGTGCGCGGGGGAGCTCGGCGAGCCCGAGGAGCTGCGCGCGCTGCTCGCGGACCCGTACGTGCCGGCCAAGGCCAACCTGCTGCTGCGCTGGCTGGAGGCGGACGGCGCGGACATGCGGTGCGTGCCGGCGCCCAGTCCGTTGCGACTCTTTACGCCATAAGCTATCCTCGCCGGACAAACAGTTTACGGTGTATCGAATTCGAGGAGATGCGATGACCAAGGCGACGCTGCACGACGGAAGCACCATCGAGGTGGAGGTCCACGGCTCGGGGCCGGTCGTGCTCATGCCCGTCAACCCGACGCCGGTCGAGGGCGAGCAGGCCGAGGCGATGCGGCAGTGGGGCGCCGACCCCGCGCTCGGCCGTTCGCTCATCGACGGCCTCTCCGACGCCTTCCGCGTCGTGGCCTTCGACTACGAGGGCCACGTGCTGGCCAACCCCAAGCCGGACACGCTGACCCCCGACAACGTGTCCGCCGACATCCTGGCGGTGGCCGACGCGGTGGGGGCCGACCGGTTCGCCTACTACGGCTACTCCTGGCTGGCGCTCAGCGGGCTTCAGCTCGCCCTGCGCACCGACCGGCTCTCGGCGCTGGTCATGGGTGGTTTCCCGCCGCTCAACGGCCCGTACGCGGCGATGTTGCGGGTCACCGAGGCGACGTACGAGATGGCCGTCGCGCCGAAGACCGCCACGCCGCCCGCCACGGGGACGGGCGAGCCGGGGGACTGGTCGTCGACCGAGGTGACGCTGGGCGAGGGGCAGGCCCGCCAGTTCCTCAGCCTCTACCAGGCGCTGCGCGGCTTCGACGACAGCCAGGTGCGACTGTCCTGCCCCCGCCTGTGCTTCGCCGGCTCGCAGGACGAGATCGTGTACGACGAGCGCTGGGGCGGCACCCACGTGAGCATCGCGGGCCCGCTGCTGCGCGACCGGGCGGCCATCGAGGCGCTCGGGTGGGACGTCGAGGTGCTCGACGGGCTCGACCACACCGGGGCCATGCAGTCGGCGAACGCGCTGCCGATCCTGCGGCCCTGGCTGGAGAAGACGCTGTTTCTCCCGGCCTGACCTGGGCAGTTGCCCGGCAGTCCGGGGAACGGGGGGAACATGGCGAAGGGGAACGGCCGCGGCGGCGTTCAGCCGGTCGATGAGCCCATCGGGAAACTGGAGCTGGTGCACGCCTTCGAATCCGGTCCGATGCCGACGGGCGTCACGGTCTCGCGTACGGGCCGGATCTTCGTCAACTTCCCCAGGTGGGGTGACGACGTTCCGGCGACCGTGGTCGAGCTGGTGGACGGGAAAGTCGTGCCCTACCCCGACCAGGTGTGGAACGACGAGGCCGACGAGCCGTCGAAGTGGCTGGTCTCGGTGCAGAGCGTGGTCGTCGATCCCATGGACCGGCTGTGGATCCTGGACACCGGCAGCCCGATGTTCCGGCCCACCAGGAAGGGCGGTCCGAAGCTCGTCTGCGTGGACCTGGAGACCGACACCGTGGTCAAGGTCATCCTGTTCGACCGCGGCGCCGCCCTGGAGACCTCCTACCTCAACGACGTACGGTTCGACCTGCGCAAAGGGGTCGCCTACCTCACCGACTCCGCCGACAAGGGCCCCAACGCGATCGTCGTGGTCGACCTGGCCAGCGGGCAGGCTTGGCGGCGGCTGCACGACCACCCCAGCACCAAGGCGGAACGTCCGCCCGACTTCCTGCCGGTCGCCGAGGGCCGCCCGTTCCTGGAACGGCCGGCGGACGGCCCGCCGCGGCCGGTCCTGATGGGCTCGGACGGCATCGCGCTGCCGGCCGGCGGCGAGCGGCTCTGGTACTGCCCCCTGCTGTCCCGCCGCTGGTACAGCGTCTCCACCGACGCGCTGGTGGACCGTACGCTGGACGACGCCGACGTGGCGGCGACCGTCAGGGACGAGGGCGACAAGGGCGGCGCGGCCGACGGCCTGGAGGCCGACGACGCCGGGCGCATCTACCTGACCGACTGGGAGCACAACGCCGTCCTGCGCCGCCTGCCCGACGGCACGATCGACACCCTGGTCCACGACGCCCGCCTGCTGTGGCCCGACACGCTGTCGGTGTCCGACGGCCACCTGTACGTGACCGCCAACCAGCTGCACCGGCAGGCCAGGTTCCAGGAGGGACGGGACCTGCGGCGGCACCCGTACGCGCTGTTCCGGGTGGCGATCGACGCCGGTCCGGTCCGGCTGGTCTGACGGCGCTCCCGGCGGCCCCGGCGACGCGGGCGGGGCTGGGTCGTGGTTTGCCGTCTCCGCCGACGCGGTATGCCCGCTACGTAGAGGTACCGGTCGGCTACCAAGTGCCGCCATCGCTAAACCTCTGCAATGGCCACTTGGGGGGCTAAAGGCCGATGAATGCCGCTAAATACGACAGGTTGCTCGACGGCGTGACCGTCCTGGGGGCGCCATGTCGCTGAACGCACGCATCGGCAGGATCGAGAGCCTGCTCGAACGGGCCGAACCGCCCGCCGTCGAGCTGGCCCAGGCCCTGCTCGACCTCTACGGCGAGGGCCTGACGCGGATCATGGCCGCGGCCGACGACGACCTGGCGGCGCGACTGGCCGACGACGACGTGGTCGCCCACCTGCTGCTGCTGCACGACCTCCACCCGATCGACGTACGCACCCGGGTGGAGGACGAGCTGCGCGGCACCGGCGCCGAGGTGGTCTCGGTCGATGGCGACCTCGTCCGCGTACGGCTCGACGACGACGGCGGTCGCTGCTCGGCCGACGCGGCACGGCGGGCCGTGCGCGACGCGGCGCCGGAGGTCGAACGGATCGAGATCGTCCAGCCGCTGCCCAAGGTGGGGACCGGCAGATGGACCACGTGAGGCGCATCGCCCGCGCCGTGCTCTACGAGGGCTACCTGCTGTGGCCCAACCGCCGCTCGCCGGTGCCCGACCGCCGGCGCTGGACGTTCGGCGGGGTGCACCCCGAGTCCTACGGCCGGGCGCACGAGGGCAACCCGTGGCTGACCCAGACCCAGTGCCTGCTGGAGGCGCACGGCGACGACGTCGTCGACGTACATGTCCGCTTCCTCCACCTGGTGACCTGCGAGGTGGCCGTGCGGCGCGAGGGCGAGCTGGTCCCCGTGCCCGAGCTGACCGTCGGCGGCACCCGCCACCTGCCCCGGGAGGAGGCCAAGGAACGCGAGGTGGCCGAGACCGGCCTGCGGCTGACCGACCTGCTGTCCGGCCCGGTCCGGATGGAGATCGACGTGCCGCCGGGCCAGCGGGCCGAATGGCTCGACGGCGAGGGTGTGCTGCTGCGCGGCTGGGAGGCGCTCAGCGGCCTGGCCGAGGTGTTCGCCGAGCGCCTGTGCGAGGGGCTGTTCAGGCTCACCGTACGGGTGGCGAACACGAGCCCCTGGCAGGGCGACTCGCGCGCGGAGGCCATGAAGCACACCCTGGTCTCCGCGCACACGGTCGTCAGCTCGCCGGGCGGCCGGTTCGTCTCGCTGATGGAGCCGCCCGACGGGCTGCGCACGCTCGCCGCGGGCTGCCACAACGTCGGCACCTGGCCCGTCCTGGTGGGGGAGGAGGGCGACCGGCACACGATGTTGTCCGCGCCGGTCATCCTGTACGACCATCCCAGGATCGCGCCGGAGAGCGGCACGTTCGACGCCACGGAGATCGACCGGCTCCTCACGCTCAGCGTGCTCTCGCCCACCCCCGAAGAGCTCATGCGCCTGCACGGCACCATGCGGGAGACGTGACATGGAAACCTGGTCCCAGACGGAACGGCTCGGCCCCGCCGAGGTGATCGTCGACGGCGTGCGGCTGTCCCCGGGCAGCCGGGTGCGCCTGCGGCCCAAGAGCCGCGCCGACATCCTCGACCTCGCGCTCAACGGCCGCCTGGCCGTGATCGAGAGCGTCGAGCGGGACGACGTCGGCGGCTTCCACGTCGGCGTCACGCTCGCCGCCGACCCGCTGCGCGACCTGGGCGAGTCCAGGCTGCCGTGCCACCGGTTCTTCTACTCGGCGGAGGAGCTCCAGCCCGTCGGGGGAGGCTGCCGGCCGCGTGTCCTGGTGGCCGGCATCGGGAACGTCTTCCTCGGCGACGACGGCTTCGGCGTCGAGGTCGTCCATCGCCTGGCCGACGACGACCTGCCCGCCGACGTGATCGACTTCGGCAGCCGCGGCCTCGACCTGGCCTACGCGCTCCAGCGCGACTACGAGGCCGCGATCCTCCTGGACGCCGCGCCGCGCGGCGAGCCGCCGGGCACGCTCACCCTGCTCGAACCGGACATGCCCGACCCCGGCGGCGTCCCGGCCGAGAGCCACGGCCTCGACCCGGTCAAGGTGCTGCGCATGGCGCGGGAGCTCGGCCGGGCGCCCGCCCGGGTGCTCGTCCTGTGTTGCGAGCCGGCCAGGCTGGTCACCGACGACGTGCTGCCGGAGCTGAGCGAGCCCGTACGCGGGGCGGTCGAGGAGGCCGTGCGGATGGTGCGCTCCCTCGTCATGGACGTGCTGGCGGAACGGGCCTGATCCCGTCCAGGTCGCCGGGCACCGAGCGTATGCGGCCGATGATCGCGGTCGTCGAGCGGTCGGGCAGGTAGCCGAGCACCAGCACCTCGCCGCCGAGCGAGCGCACCAGCGGCGCCTCGGCCGGCATCTCGGCGGTGTAGTCGCCGCCCTTGACGTAGATCTCCGGGCGGATCAGCCTGATCAGGCGCTGCGCCTCGCCGAGCAGGTCCATCACCTCGGCGTAGTTGGGCAGCACCGCGGCCGGCGCGCACTCGCCCCAGGGCGCGACCGCGTGCGCGTCCACCACGAGCAGCGGCAGCCCGGCCAGCGCCCGGAACGTCCTCGACCGCCTCCAGGCGCATCACGGGCACCGGCGCCTCCTGGGCCAGCCGTTCGGCCGAGCCGCGCAACCAGGAGTCGAGCATGACGTCGCCGACGACGACCGCGCTGACCGTCTTCTCGTCTCGGGTCCCCATAGAGGGCGAATAACTGCAAAAGCCCTGATCAAACACGTAGTGGCTTTAATGGGTTCATCCGTATTCGATGTTATGGGCCGTCCCTATCGGGTAGCCCGGCCGCTATGCACGGCCTTTCGGACCTCGACGCGCTGATGGCGACCACCGGCGCGGCCGGGAGCGCGATCGGCGACCACCCGGTGCCCGCCGGGACCTGCGCCGAGCTGCGGGAACCGGCGTTCGACCTGGCGGTGCGGAGCCACAGCGGCGGGCGCTTCTCCAGCCGGTTCCTACGGCGGCCCGCCACCTGGTCGCGGCCGTCTCGGTGGACAACGTGACAGAGCAGGTCGAAGAGCTATCGAAGGGGTACGGAAATGGCTGATCAGGTCGTGCTGGACGAGCTGCAACAGGCCCTGGACGAGGCGTTCCAGGGACGGGACCGGGTCGCGATGCGCGAGGTGTACGCGCGGGTCTCCGCGCACCTGCGCATCCCGGCCGACATGCTGGCCCATCTCAACGAGGTGCCCGAGGGCAGGTACACCAGGGAGGAGATGGCCGAGGCGATCAACGGCGTCATCAGGCGGCGGGGCGAGCAGGACAGCCTCGGCCTCCTGCGGATCCCCCGGCAGCGGCCCGTCGAAGTGACCCCCGCCGCCGAGCGGGCCGTCGAGGACGACACGCCGCTCGAATACCTCAACCCGACGGGGACCCGGCCCGACGACGACGACCAGACCCCGCGATTCCGCGAACCGGGCGCGTAGCGGGGGCCGTCACCCGCTAATTAGACCGTTCGTTCTTGAATGTGGTAGCTTCGCCGCGTGGGACGGAGCAAGGAATTCGATCCGGAGGTCGCCCTGGACCGGGCGCTCGACCTGTTCTGGGAGCGCGGTTACGAGGCGACCTCGATGGCCGACCTGGTGGAGCGTCTGGGGCTGGCGCGGGCCAGCATCTACGGCACCTTCGGCGGCAAGCGGGAGCTCTACATCAAGGCGCTGGAGCGTTACCTGGCCCGGCGCAACGTGGTCGAGCCGCTGGCCCAGCCGGGGCCCGCGGTGCCGGCCGTACGCGCCTTCCTCGACGAGCTCGTGGCCGAGATCCTGGCCGACGAGCTGCGGCGCGGCTGCATGGTCGTCAACACGGCCGTGGAGTTCGCCTCGCGGGACGCCGAGCTGTCGCGCCGGGTGACGGCGAGCTGGGCCGAGCTGGAGACCGCGCTCGCCGCCGCCCTGGTCCGCGCCCGCGCCCAAGGGGAGATCCCCGCGTCGAAGGACCCGTACGCGCTGGCCAGGTTCCTGCTCGTGCTGCTCCAGGGGTTGCGCGTGCTCGGGCGCGCCGATCCCGAGCCGCGCCGGCTGCGTGACGCGGTCGAGCAGGCCATGATTGCCGTGCAAATTTGAGACCGATCGTTCTAGGAGTTTGTGGTGTTTGAAGGAAAAGTGGCAATCGTCACCGGGGGCGGCGGGGTCGTGGGGCGGGCCGCCGCGCTGGCGTACGCGCGTGCCGGGGCGTCCGTGCTGGTCGCCGGGCGTGACACCGGAAGGCTCGGCGAGGTCGTCAAGGAGATCGAGGCGGAGGGCGGGCGGGCCGCCGGGTTCGCCGTGGACGTCACCGACTCGGCCTCCGTCGCCGCCATGGTCGAGGCCGCCGTCACCCGGTACGGCGGGCTCGACGTCGCACTGAACGCCGCCGGTGTCTTCGGCATGCTGGCCCCGGTGGCCGACTACGACGAGGACACCTGGGACACCGTGCTCGCGGTGAACCTCAAGGGCGTGTTCCTGTCGATGAAGCACGAGATCGCGTACATGCGCGAGCACGGCGGCGGCACGATCGTCAACGTGGCCAGCAACCTCGGCGCTCACTGGCGCCTGTCCGGGGCCGCCGCCTACGCCGCCTCGAAGGCCGCGGTGAGCCACCTGACCCGTACCGCCGCCCGCGACCACATCGCCGACGGCGTGCGCGTCAACGCCGTCAGCCCCGGGCCCATCGACTCGCCCATGTCCATGCGCCCCGGCGAGACGCCCGCCGAACGCGACGACCGCATGAGGGACGCCCTGCCGATCGGCCGCGTCGCCACCCCGGAGGAGATCGCCGCGGCGGCGTTGTGGTTGTCCTCGCCGGCGTCGAGCTTCGTCGTCGGCCAGGACCATGTGATCGACGGCGGCGCCACGGCCTGACCTCAGCCGACGGCGGCCGGCGTGCGCGTCTCCTTCATGGCCACCCACCACCACGGCGACCACCAGCAGCGCGGTGACCTTGGTGTCGACCAGCAGGAAGAACGGCACGGCCCAGACCACGAGGAGCACCGAGCCGGCCAGGTAGAACGGCTTGCGGCCGATCCGGTCGGACCAGATCGCGCTGGCCACGATCCCGGCCAGCCAGGTCAGGCTGCCGATGATCACGACGACGAGCATGACGTTCCGACTGATCTTCAGCACCTGCGTGCCGTAGGACAGGAGGTAGGCGAGGAACACGTAGCCGATCGGGGTGTTGGCGACGAAGCTGGCCGAGGCGAGCAGCAGCGCGCGCGGCCGCTCGCGGAAGACGTCGAGTACGGGCCGCCGGCTGCGGGCCTGCTCGGCGGCCAGCTCCCGGAACACCGGCGTCTCGGCCACCCGTAGCCGGATGAACAGCCCGACCCCGACCAGCACGATGCTGAGCAGGAACGGCAGCCGCCAGCCCCAGCTCGCGAACTGCGCGTCCGACAGCCCGGCCGTCACCGCGACGTAGACCAGTTGCGCCAGGATCAGCCCGGCGGGCACGCCGATCTGGGAGTACAGCCCGTAGCGGCCACGCCGTCCGGGCGGGGCGTGCTCGACGGCGAGCAGGGCCGCGCCGCCCCACTCGCCGCCGGCGCTCAGGCCCTGCAACAACCGCAGGGCCAGCAGAAGGATCGGGGCCAGGACCCCGATCCGGTCATAGGTCGGGGGCGGCCGGAATACGCCAGAAAGGGGCCGTTGGCTGCTGTAGTCGCAGCTCAGCGGGTTCGGCGGTAGGCGCGACCATCCCCTGCAAGGTGGGGTTGGTCCAGGGTCAGCGGGTTCGGCGACGTTGGGCGGGGTCGGCTTCGGCGGTGAGGCGGGCGGAGGTCTCTTCGCCGAGGCGTACGTAGCGGCCGAGGCTGGCCAGGTGCTGGTGGCGGCTCTTGGCCTGCAGTTCGGGCGCTGTTCGGCCGGCTTGGGCGAGATGCTGGAGCGCCGAATGGCGGAGCTGGTGCAAGGTCCACCCTTGTCGGTGCGGGTCGAGCTTTGCGGAGGCGCTCTTGAACAGGTACTCGGCGCGCGGATAGGACAGTCGGCCTCGCCCGGTGACGGGGCAGATGTCGGCGGCTGCGGGCGCGCGTCGGCCGGAGGTGGGGGCGCGCCGGTCGGCCAGGAACACCGGCCCGGTGGTGCGGCCGGCCAGCAGGCGGGGCAGGATCCGGGCCGTGGGGGTGGCCCAGTGCACGTACTCGATGGCGCCGCCCTTGGAGACGACGCGGGCGCGGCGGAACTCCAGGTCGAGGTCTTCGACGTTGAGGGTGAGGATTTCCTCGGCGCGGGCGGCCGTGTCGTACAGCAGCCTCCAGAGGACTTTTTCCCGCAGGGCGTGCGCAGGGTCGGTGAACAGCCTCTCCAGTCGGGTGCGCGGGATGGAGCGGTCGCCTCGGTGTGCCGTCTTTCGGCGTTCCAGCCGCCGGGCTGGGTTGGTGGCCAGCAGCTCCTGGCGCTGAGCCCAGGTGGTGAACGAGGTCAGCGCGGATAGGTGCCGGTTCCAGGTCGCGGCTGCTGCGGCGCTCCATTGGTCCATCGCCGAGGCGTAGTGCTCAGACTGCAGGGCGGCGACCGGATGGTGCGGGCCGGTGGCCGCGGTCAGCCGGGTGAGGGTCTCGGCGTAGCCGGCGCGGGTGGTGGCCGCAGCGAGGGATTCGAGGAAACGCTCGACTGCGGTCGTGACCGTCACGTCGGCGGTCGCAGGGTCGGGCTGGCTGGGGAACGCCACGATGGACACGGAGCCGCCTCCCGAAAGGCGATGTGACACATAATGTAGCCGAGTCGACTGCGCGGCGGCGGGCGCCGAGCTGGGCGGAGGTGATCCGTCGGCAGCCGGTGTGACAGATAATGCACATTCTGTGTCACATGTATCACTCCGCTGTTCCTCCTGCAGGGGATCCCGTGCGCCGGGGGTCGGCGGCACAGAAGGCCCTCGTTGGTAGGGAAGGGTGGGGGAACGACGCAGATCAGACGCGGTTGCCGAGCACGGCGGCCAAGCGCTCGCCGAACCGAACCTCCGCCTCCTTCCGCTCGCGCGGACTCAGCCGGGCGTCCACGCCGACCGCGCCATCCACCTGCAGCGCCGTGCTGAGGGCCTTCTCCGCAGCCCACAGGCGCGCCCTCAAGTGCGGCCCGGCCACCGGAGTGTCGGCCAGAGCACGCAGGTCAGCGGCGACCGCACGAGTGCCGTCGACGTCCCACTGGTAACCGCTGGCGCCCTGCTGCACGACCTCCTGGAGGATGTCGGCGGCCAGGCGCAGCAGCTCAGGCTCCGGACACTCCTCGGCGCGCGCGGCATCGTCCACCTCGTCCTGCACCTGCCGGGTGACCTCCTGGCGGTGGTCGTGCACCAGAACCCAGTCCGCGCGCGTCATGGTGTCGTCGCCGGCGGCGCCTGCCAGCAGCGCGCGGGCGTGCGCCCAGCGGCGGGCCAGCCGGGCGTGCATCGGCTCGACCTGGTCGGCCAGGAGCGACGGGGTCTCATCCAGGACCTCCAACAGCTCGACGGCCTCATCCTCGACGAAGCCCATCAGGTCGATGTCCAGGCTGGTGGTCCACTTGCTCGTGTCGATGGGCCAGTCCTTGCGGCCGGTCTGCCACAGGTCCAGCACGCGACCCGCGCGGTGGTGGGTCGGCTCGGTGTATGGGCTGCCCGTGGTCACGTCCTGGGTCAGGCGCACCAGCGCGTGCCGCCACCAGTCCCGCTCGGCGATCTGCGGGCTGTGCTCGCCGTACTCGACGGCGTGCTCGCCGAGCTGGTCGACGTCGTCGGCCGGGGCGAGCTGCGCCGTGGCGGTGGCAGAGCGGCGGCCGCGCATCACCAGGGCGTGCCGGGCGGCCTCGGCCAGGCTCTCCAGCTCTTCGACGGTCAGGCCGCCGCCGGCGGGCGGGCGGGCAAACAGCAGGCGGGTCAGCAGCACCATGCGGTGGGCGCCGGCCTCGACCGGGTAGACGACGACCCGCGGGCACGGGACCGTGGCGTACTTCCAGACCCCGGACAGGGCCAGGGCGATGGCTGCCCGGTCCTGGCGTGTGGGGATGGCGTACTGGTCACGGCCCTCTGCCGCGAAGTCGAGGGCCACCGTCACCAGCACCCACACGGCAGCAGCCGGATCCCGGTCGTGGTCGAGGGCGCGGCGGGCGGCGTTGTACGCCTCGCCGGTGACGGCCTGGCGGGCTCTGACGGCCTTCTTACTTTTCTGGACTACCGGTGCGACCTCTTCGCCGTCGGCCTCGCCGACAGCGGTTCGGCCCTCGTCAAGGCGGCGAAGGGCTTGGGTGTAGGAGATTCCCTCGGCGGCGGCGAGAGCGCGGGCTTGTTCGCGGCGGGCGGCACTGCTGTTCCTGGGCATGGTGTCGTCCTGTTCCGGCAGGGCTCCCACGCTGCCTTGCCTTCGCGGATGCACATGCGATCAGCAGAAAGGAAAGACGAACTTCGCGGGCCCAAGGGACCTTGGCCGGCGGTGCTACCGCGTCGGCGTGGGCGGCGGTGGCAGCGGCGAGGAGCGTGCGCGTCCTGACTCCAGGAAGAAACATAGCGCGTGAAACGCCGCTCGAACCATCTCGCCAGTTTCGCCGAGCCCAGCGCTGCCTTGGTGTGCACTACGCGGTAGCAGGTGGCCGTGCCAGCGGACCACGGCCCCAGTTGCCCCAGCCCGCCTCGTCTTGTATTCGTGGCCGCTGCCGCCCAGAGCGGCCACGACGAACGAGGTCATTCGCCCGCTTGGCCCGCCACCGAAAGTCCGGGTGACAGCAGCGTCCTAAAGGACAGGACTAAGCATCAGTGCCAACGAAGGCGGCGCGGTCGGCGATGGGCAGCCATTGGCGTCCAGGGTCGAGCGGGCGGAACCGCTCCTTGACGAAGCGGGCGAGCAGTGTCAGCACCGGGTGATGGTTCTGCCGTTGGCGGAGCAGCGAGCAGGGGTACATGGGTGCCGGGTCGACCACCGGGATCTGCACGGCGTGCACATGGCTGGGCAGGCGGCACCACTCCCCAACGAGCCCGGTTCGCTCACCCGAGCCGATCTCTTCGACGTAGTACTCCCAGCCGAAGTCGGGTCCTGAGGCGTCGATGTGGACGCCGAACTCGGCGCCGAAGAGGTCCCAGAAGTCTGCCCACTCGCTGCCGGCGGCGTTGCCGGGCATCCACACGGTCATCCCCGCGAGCCGCTCCGTCTCCACCTGCGGCAGGCCGGCCAGGGGATGGCCGCGGCCCACCAGCAGGTGCACCTGCTCCAGGTAGGCGCGGGTGGACACCAGGTCGTCGCCCAGCGGCCCGCTGGCCCGCGCGAAGGCCGCGTCCACGGACCCGTTCGCCAGCGCGGCGCGCGCGGAGCGGAGCCCGTTGGAGGTGATGATGTCGATCTCGGCGTCCGCGGTGGCCCGGTGGAAGGCGCGGATCACGTCGATGGCCCCCAGCCGGGTGTCCAGGACATCGACGCGCAGCGACCGGTGCCGGTTGCGCAGCATCGCGAACGCCTGGTCGGCTAGGCCGACGAGGGAGCGTGCGTGGTTGAGGAACGCCCGGCCGTCCTGGGTGAGCTCGGCACCGACGCGGGTGCGGGAGAACAACCGCACGCCGAGGTCGACCTCCAGCTTCGCGACGCGCTTGGAGACGGCCTGCTGGCTGATGCCCAGCGCGGCGGCGGCTTCGCTGAAGTAGCGCTCGTCGGTGACGGCGACGAAGGCGCGGACCGCCGCGAGGTCCAGGTCAGCCGCAGGAACCACCGATGGTTGTGGATGGTCGGCGTGTCGGTTGTTGGACAACCCGGCTTCCTCTCGGGTCGAATGCGGGGTCTTCGCGGCAGCCTACAACCAGGGGGAGTGGATGCTGATGGGGTCCTTCGTGCATCTCCACGTGCACACCGAGTACAGCATGCTCGACGGCGCGGCCAAGGTCGGTCCGCTGATGGACGAGGTGGCGCGGCTCGGCATGCCGGCCGTGGCGATGAGTGACCACGGCAACGTGCACGGGGCGTACGAGTTCTACCGGACGGCGCTCAAGACGGGTATCAAGCCGATCATCGGCATCGAGAGCTATGTCGCGCCCGCCTCGCGGCGCCACCGCAAGCCCGTCTACTACAGCGACGACCTGTCGCTGCGCCGCTCGAACGACGACACCGGCGAGGGCGGTGATGTCTCCGGGCGCGGCCTGTATACGCACATGACGATGTGGGCGGCGGACGCCCGGGGTCTGCGCAACCTGTTTCGCCTGCAGTCGCGAGCGTGGCTGGAGGGGCATGTACAGAAATATCCGCGCATGGATGATGAGCTGCTGGCCGAGCACGGCCACGGCATCATCGCCACGACCGGCTGCCCCTCCGGCGAGGTGCAGACCAGGCTCCGCCTCGGCCAGTACGCCCAAGCACGCGAAGCCGCCGCCCGTTACCGCGACATCTTCGGCAAGGACAACTACTTCCTGGAACTGATGGATCACGGCCTCGCCATCGAGCGCCGCGTCCGCGACGAGCTCCTGAAACTCGGCAGAGAACTCGCGCTGCCGTCCCTGGCCACCAACGACTCCCACTACGTCACCGAGGACCAGGCCCGCGCCCACGACGCGCTGCTGTGCGTCGGCACCGGAAAACGGCTCGCCGACCCCGACCGCTTCCGCTTCGGCGGCAGCGGCTACTACGTCAAGTCCGCAGCGGAGATGCGCGCCCTGTGGGACGCCGAGGTCCCCGGCGCCTGCGACAACACGCTGCTGATAGCCGAGCGCGTCGGCGACTACGACGAGGTGTTCGCCCACCGCGACCTGACACCGCGCTTTCCCGTGCCCGAGGGCGAGAGCGAGTCAAGCTGGCTGCGCAAGGAGGCCCTGCGGGGCGCCCGCCACCGCTACGGCGGGCACCCGCCGCGGGAGGTCCTGGAGCGCATCGACTACGAACTGTCGGTCATCGACACCATGGGCTTCCCCGGCTACTTCCTGGTGGTCGCCGACATCTGCCGGCACGCCCGCGAGAACGGCATCGGCCTGGGCCCCGGCCGCGGCTCGGCCACCGGATCGATCGTCGCCTACTGCACCGGCATCACCCAGCTGGACCCGATAGAGCACAAGCTGATCTTCGAACGCTTCCTCAACCCTGAGCGCATCACCATGCCGGACGTCGACCTCGACGACCACGTCCGGCGCCGCGACGAGATGATCGACTATGTCACCCGGAAATACGGCGAGGACCGCGTCTGCCAGATCGTCACCTTCGGCACCATCAAGGCCAAGGCCGCCGTCAAGGACTCCTGCCGGGTGCTGGGCCTGCCGTACGCCCTGGGCGATCGCATCACCAAGGCCTTCCCGGCCGCGGACGGCGGCAAGGAGATTCCGCTGGCCGCCATCCACGACGCCGGCCACCCGCGCCACGGCGAGGCTGCCGAGCTGCGCCAGATGTATGAGCAGGAGCCCGATGTCCAGCGGGTGATCGACACCGCGATCGGCATCGAGGGCCTCACCCGTGGCACTGGCGTCCACGCCGCAGGCGTGATCCTGTCCTCCGATCCTCTGCTCGACGTGGTGCCGCTGGTCAGACCCAAGGCGGATGGACCGGTCATCACCGGCTTCCCGTTCACCCAGGCCGAGGACATGGGCCTGCTGAAGATGGACTTCCTCGGCCTGCGCAACCTCACCGTCATCGGCGACGCGATCACGAACGTCCGGGCCAACAAGGGCGTGGACATCGACATCCTGCAGATCCCGCTGGACGACGCGACCACGTACGAACTGCTGGCCCGCGGCGACACCCTCGGGGTCTTCCAGTTGGACAGCGGCGGCATGCGGGTCCTGCTGAAACTCATGCGGCCGACCACCTTCACCGACATCGCCGCGGTGAACGCGCTGTATCGGCCCGGCCCGATGGAGATGAACGCCCACACCAACTACGCGCTGCGCAAGACCGGCCGGCAGCCGGTCGAGCCCATCCACCCGGAGCTGGAGCGGGCGCTGGAGCCCATCCTGGGCGACACCTTCCATCTCGTCGTCTTTCAGGAGCAGGTGATGGCCATTGCCCAGCAACTGGCCGGCTACTCCCTCGGCGCCGCCGACATGCTGCGCCGGGCCATGGGCAAGAAAAAGAAAGAGGTGCTGGACGCCGAATGGGACCGCTTCTCCTCCGGCATGCGCGGCCGCGGCTTCTCCAGCGAGGCGACCAGAGCCATCTGGGACGTCCTGGTGCCCTTCAGCGGGTACGGCTTCAACAAGTCACACACCGCCGGGTACGGCCTCGTGTCGTACTGGACCGCCTACCTCAAGGCCAACCACCCCTGCGAGTACCTGGCCGCGCTGCTCACCTCCGTCGGCGATGACAAGGACAAGATGGCCGTCTACCTGGCCGACTGCCGCCGCATGGGCATCAAAGTGCTGCCCCCGGACGTCAACGCGAGCCGGTTGGACTTCGCCGCAGTCGGTTCCGACATCCGCTTCGGCCTGGGAGCCGTCCGCAATGTAGGAACCAGTGTCGTGGACGCGATCGTCGCCGCCCGGGAGACCAAGGGCAAGTACACCGACTTCAACGACTTCCTCACCAAGGTTCCCTCCATCGTCTGCAACAAGCGCGTCATCGAGTCGCTGGCCAAGTCCGGCGCCTTCGACAGCCTGGGCCATCACCGCCAGGCCCTGGTCACGGTGCACGAGCAGGCCGTCGACGCGGTCGTCGACCTCAAGCGCAACGAGGCCCACGGCCAGGACTCGCTGTTCGGCGAGCCCGGCCAGAGCAGCGCGTTTTCGACCGCGATCCCTCAGGGCGAGTGGGACCGCGCCACCATGCTCGCCTTCGAACGTGAGATGCTCGGCATGTACGTCAGCAGCCATCCGCTCGACGGAGCCGAACACGTCCTAGACGCCAACCGCGACACCACCATCGCAGACCTGCAGGCCTCCGGACGGCAGGACGCGACCGTCCGAATCAGCGGCATCGTCTCTGGCCTGCAACGCAAGATCACCAAGCAGGGCAGCCCCTGGGCGATCGTCACCCTCGAAGACCACGACGCGGCCGTCGAGTGCCTCATCTTTCCCAAGACCTACACTCTGTACGGCGAAGCGCTCGCCGAGGACCGCGTGATCTCCATGCGAGGACGAGTCAACGTCCGCGATGAGACGCTGAGCGTATACGGCGAGGACATCAAAATCCTCGACGTCTCCCACGCGAACGCCGAGCCACCCGTGGTGCTCTCGATTCAGGAGAGCCGCCTGAACTCCCACGTCGTCCGGGAGCTCAAGCACATCCTGACCACCCACCCCGGCCGCGCGCCCGTCCACGTCCGCCTGCACCGCCAAGGCGCCAAAGGGCTACTGCTGAACCTGCAGCTCTTCCGGGTCACCCCGGAGCCGGCCTTCTACAGCGATGTCAAGGCGCTGCTCGGCCCCGGCGCCATTTGGCAGGGCTGAAGCCAGTGGTCCGGTAGGCCGGGCCCTTGGTTTTGAACTCGTGCACCAGTTCCCGCGGCGCGACCTGCGCCAGCTCCTTTGCGCCGCGCGGGTCGGCCGCCTCCTGTCCGGCCTCGGCCGCCTGTCGCGTGAGGCGCACATCCTCTGATCGAGCCGTCTGCTGGCGGGACTGACGCACCCACCAGTGTCTGTCAGTCCCGGTATCGCATGGACGGGAGACCGAGGTCGACACGACCGCGCCGGTCGAGTGAGGCGAGCTTGGCTTCGGCTGCCTCCAAGCTGGCACCGAGCCCGTGGGCTTCGCCGAGCCAGCCCCGGTTCTGGGCTTCGTCGATGCGCGCCCGGAGACTATCGACGATCTCCATCAGGCGGGGACGTTCCCGAGGATTCACCTGCAGCATCGGGCACCTGATACAGGCGCGCGCGCGGAGGAAGTCCTGGTAGGCGCGGATCAGGTCCTCTTGGAACACGGCAAGGTAATGCTGTGCGGTTCCGAGGTGGTCGTGGCCGAGGATCTTGGCGGCAATGTGCACTGGCAGCCCTCCGGTGACGGCTTCGGTGGCGAAGATGCGCCGGAAGTCGTGCGGGGTGTATCTGATGGGCTGACCTGCGGCGTCACGGATCCCGGCACGCTCGACGACAGCGTTGAGGAGCCTGTCGATGTAGTGGGGGGAGAACGTCTCCCGGCGCCAGCCGCGCCGCCTCTGCATGAGATGGGGCAGCGGCGGCCCGGTCCGGCGCTCGTAGGGGTCGTACCGGGAGACCAAGGGGACGCTGCCGTCCTCGTTACGCAGGCGGGTGATGACCTGGGCCAGCACGCTGGCCAGTTCGGGCGGGACCAGCAGCAGCCGCTCGGCGTCGGTCTTGGACGGGACGATCTGCAGGAGGGGAACGATCTCGTCGGTGGCTGGGAGTTGGTAGGACACCAGCGCGAGATGGGTGAGTTCCAGGAGTTCCTCCAGCCGGATGCCGGTGTGGCGGAGGATCTCGATGATGGCCCAGGCCCAGAAGGCGTTCTCTTCACTCACGCTGAGGTTGAGCTGCTCGCCGGCCTCCACATCCGTGGCCATGACGTCGGGAAGACCGGGCCGGCGTACGGAGGGCCCGATGGTGTGGGCGTCGTGGACAAACCGCTGGTAGGCGCGTCCGTGGCACTGGAAGATGTCCCCGGCGGAGACGGTCAGTGCGGCGGCGAGCAGGTGCTGCTGCTCAGCGCGTGCGGATTCGGCGGCATCGACGAGTTCCCCCAGGCGAGGCAGCCGGTCCCGGATCCGTTGATGGATTTGTGCGCTGCTGGCTCGTCTCAGCTTGGCCAGACCCGCGACTTCGCTTTTCCGGATGGGGCAGGGCACCACCCAGGCCGCCCAGTGTGGATCCTCCGGTGCCCACTTCTGGAGGTCGAGGTAGAAGCCGCGGACTTTCACCTTGATCCACATCTGGTCGGCGATGCTACGCGGCCGGCGTCTCCCGGTGCGCCAGTCGGTCCATGTGGTCAGCCGCTCCTTCCATGCCTGCGCGATGGCGTCGGGCAGGTGGATGCTGTCCTGCTCGGGATGGTGGCGTTCGATGTCGCCCCAGAACGCACCGGCCAGGACGCCCACGAGGGTCAGGAAGGAGCTGTAGTCCAAGGCTGGCCGCCGCTCGTTGAGGTAGCGGACCAGAAGGTCGCGGATGTGCCGGTGCTCGAGGCCGTAGCGGTCGACGAGTTCCTCGGTGGGGCGTGGGCCTGCGCGCAGTGCACCGCGCAGGGTCTGCTCACCGGAGATCGCGCCGATCTTGGAGGCGACTTCCCAGGCTCCGTGCAGGCCGGGCACGTGCACCTGCCGGGCGATGCTCCAGGACCACAGCTCGAAGATGTCCTCAGCGGTCACGGCGTCGATGGAGGCGCCGGTGTGCAGCAGCAGCTTGGTCAGCGCGTGAGCGATCTCGTGCCGGTGCCGTCCGGCGATCTTCAACGCATCCATGGCCTGCGCCACTCGCCGGCGCTCGTCACCGGTGTAGAGGATCTCCCAGGCGTTGGTGACCAGCCCACAGGAGCGGTAGGTGCGGAACAGGTCGTAGCTGGGTGCGATCACCCGCAACAGCAGCAGCGGACGCAGTGCCGCCACCACCTGAGCGCGCCTGTCAGGGATCGGGAGCCTGGAACGGGTGTCGGACCAGGGCAGCGTATCGGCGCCGGCGGCGATCCAGCGTTCTTGCCAGCCATCGCCGGGGAAGGTGGTGAGCCAAGCCAAGAGGGCTTTGACGCCGAGGCGCTGCAGCGAATGCGTTGTCTTGGCGCTTCGGTCCCAGTAGGCCAGGCCGGGCAGGAGGTTCACCACGGCCGCGGCCGGCAGGCTGTCATGCGATCCGCGCCGGTGTACGTGCACCCGGGTCGGGTCCGGCACGTGCGGGCCCTGCAGCCATCGGCTCGCCGCGCTGCCCGGCGTCATGACCGCGGTCCCCTTCACCGGTGCTGGCCCTTGCCGAACAGGACCTCCAAATCGGCAGGGTCGTATCCCAGGGCCAACGGCGGCGGGTCCGGCCGGCGATCGACTCTGTCCTGACGGTCGGTGTGGTGCCGGCGCACTCGGTCGATCACGACATCATCGTCTTCGACCAGGTAGACCTCGGTCGTGCCAGATGGGCGTGCCCCAGGATGACCTGCACGTCGCGTAGCGACAGGTTCCCGTCCCGCAGCATCCGTACGGCGCAGGTGTGGCGCAGATCGTGCATGGTCCAGTTGGTGCCGAGCGTCGCGTTGGCCCGCCGGAACACCGCTCGTAGAGCGTCGTAGGTGAGCCGGCAGTGCTCGCGTCGGCCGTCGTCGTCGTAGCGGCGCATGGTCCGCCACAGCGCGTCGTTCGGCCCAACCTCGCCGATTTCAGCCAGGTACAGGCGCAGCCAGACGAACGCCTCCGGACTCGTCGGCAGCCACTGCCGTGCCTCGCTTCCCTTGCGCTGGACGCAGACCAGCATCTCTCCCCAGTTCACGTCCACGCCGGTCAGCCCCAGCAGCTCATTGGCGCGCGCGCCCGTGCTGATGGCCAGGCACACCAGAGCTCGGTCACGGTGCGATCGCAGGGCTGCGAAGAATTCCTGCCACCGCTCGTCCGGCATCAGCCTGGGGCGCCGGCGGGGCGCCGGCGGAGTGTAGCGCAGCCGTCCCTGGGCGGGGAACGGCTTCATCGGGTTGTGATGGGCGTTGGCGCGCTGGTCGGGATCTCGCAACGGCATGGGGTTGGGGAGCGGGCCGGCGCCCAGCTCGATCCAGAACTCGTAGAAGGCCCGCACCACGGCGTTGCCGTTGCGGATGGTCCGCGGCTGGTAGCGGTCGCCCGGGTACTGCTTGCGAGTGATCGGGTTGATCCGTCCCGCCGACTCGGCCCGGCGCTGCGCGATGGGCTTGAGAGCCTGAGCCAGCCACAGGACATAGTCACGGCCTTCAGCGGGCGTCGCGCGGTTCCAGGGCACACCCACGGCAAGCAGGAAATGCCACCACCGAAGCAGCGAGTAGGCATAGCTCCGCGTCGAGGACGGCCGGTTCCCGCACGCCAGGAAGTCTCGGAGATAGCCACTGATCGGCTCCACCTGCCGCCCCTCGTCATCGACGACGGCGTACGGGACGACGTCAGTCAGCTGGGGCTCAACATGGCCCCACCTGGGCAACGTGATGGCGGCAATATCCCGTTCGATCTCCATTGTGCTTCCTCCATGCATGCTGAAAGAAGCGCGATCCGAGGGACCTTGACCTTGCTCGCGATCAACGGGACCGGAACAGGCAGGCGCGACAACCTAGAACGGACGCTACGCCAACCCCCGCCACGCTCGCAGGAGCATGCCAGGAATCGGAGCGAGATCTACGAGTTAGTCCGGTCAATAGAGCGGGCGGAGTTCTTGGTCATGTCCTGGTCCTCTCGGCAAGGGTGCCCACGCCACCCCGCCAGAGTCGTCACGACCAGCAGCGGAGCGGAGTCTCATCGGCGCGATCCGGGGGACCTTGTCCTCGTCGCCTCCGCCGCGTGGGGGCAGGAGGCTCGGAAGCGGGCCAGCGCATCGGCCCGCTTCCACGGTAGCTGCGGGGGCGCGAGGCTGTCTCGCCGCTCTCCCCGCGAAAACCCGGCATTTCTGCGACACCCGCCCCCACGATCAGGCGGGTGCTCCGGAGACGTCGCCCTCCAACGCCCGGCACCAACCGCTCGCGCACGCCCGCCCACACCAGGCGCGTGGCCCATGCTTACGGCGAGTAAAGAAAGTCAGATGCGTCTGCCGCCCGCGATGCGCGAGCAGCTGGCCACCCACTACGGGGTGGTGCGGCCGTTTGTGATCCTGCTGGCCGAGGGCACTGCCCCTCTGGCCGACGTGACGGGGCTCGGTCATCAGCTGCCGAGTCTGGCCGCCTGCATGGCGCCCAGCCGCCGTACGAACAGGGCGGTGACGATCGCCGTCGGTAGGACCAGCATGTGCACGGCCACGCTGGCCCAGGTCGCCCACGTGAATTCGTACCTCAGGCCAAGGGTGTCTTCGTGTGTCGTGGAGTCGTAGTTTCTGGTGAGGAGTCTCGTCCACTCGATCCAGAAGAGGGGCCAGGTCAGGAAGGTGACCAGCCACAGGGCCCACCATGTGCGCAGGAGACCGGCCGGGGCTGTCGTGCCGCTGCGTCCAGGGGGGCTGGAGGCGTGCCAGATGTCGTCGGCGATCTGCTTGGGCAGCCACAGGTTGCCGATCGGGATGAGCCAGCCGAATACGGCCATGGAGGGCCGGTAGCGCAGCCGGCCGGGCGTGAGCCGTTCGGCGACGACTCGTACCCGGAAGAACCAGAGCAGCCAGCACGCCGTCAATCCCACGCCGACGACGACCTGGGCCGCCAACATGATCTGGCCGACCGTCTCAATCTCGTCGTAGCTCTCCACCGCATGCCATCGTCTCGCTTCGTCGGCAAAAAGGAGCTGGTGCACCACTGTGCTCACGGAGGCCAGGGCGAAGAGGGCAAGCAGCACATAGGCGGCGATCTGGTAGCTGGTGGCAGAGTGCAGCAGGTCACGGCCGCGCAAATGGCGGCGTTCGTTGACCAGCAAGGGCTGAGGAGCCTGCGGCGGATTCGCGTGGCCGGACGGTGGCGGTGCCATCGTTCTGGTGGCCGGGTCGTGAGGGGCGGTCAGAGCCAGGGTGCGGCGCTCGACGATGACCTGGGTGAGCGCCTCAGGCAGCCACCGCCCCTGGTCGGGCGAAGCAAGCACGCTGAGCTGGGTCAGCACCTGCTCCAGGCTGGGCCGGGCGGCGGGGTCCTTGGCCAGGCAGGCCGCCACCACAGCGGCCAGCGGGCCGGGCACTCCCTGAAGATCGGGATCGGCGTGCACCACGCGGAAGACGACCGCGTGGACGGGCCCCGTCCCGAAGGGGCTGCGGCCGGTCACGGTGAAGGCGAGCACGCAGCCGAGCGAGAACACGTCCGAGGACGGCCCGACCTCCCGGCCCATGGCCTGTTCGGGGGACATGAACGCGGCGGTGCCCAGCACAGTGGAGGTCTGGGTGTGGCTGGTGGCGTCCAGGGCTCGGGCGATGCCGAAGTCGATCAGGCGAGGCCCGTCCTCGGCAAGGATGACGTTGCCGGGCTTGAGGTCGCGGTGCACCATCCCGCAGGCGTGCACCGCGGCGAGCCCTTCGGCCAGCCCGGCGCCGAGCACCGCGGCCGACTCCAAGGGGAGCGGCCCGTGCTCGTCGACGGCTTGGTGCAGGGAGGGGCCGGGGATGTAGGCGGTGGCCAGCCACGGCTGGGCGGCGTCGGTGTCGGCGTCCACGACCTGGGCGGTGTAGAACCCGCCGACCTTGCGGGCGGCGTCCACCTCAGAAGCGAAGCGACGCCGGAAGTCGCTGTTGCCAGCCAGCTCCGGGCGCACCACTTTGACGGCGACCAGGCGCCCGCCCGGGGAGCGCCCCAGGAACACCTCTCCCATCCCACCCCCACCGAGCCTTGCGTGCAGCCGGTAGGGGCCGATGTGAGCCGGGTCGCCGTCGCGTAGGGGGTCGGTCATCGTGGCTCATTCCTCATCGAGATCTTCGCCGGTCGGTGTCGATGATTCCAAAACAGGTGCCACCGGAATATGGCAATCCTTGGCGTCGTCGAGGGTCTTGTGGACGACGCCGACCGAGACGCCGACTCCGGCGGCGATGGTGCGGATGGATTCACCGCGCTCACGGCGGGCGAGGATGATGGCGCGTTTGTCGTCGTCGACCACGGGTCGGCGGCCGCCGACCCGGCCGCGGCGGCGGGCCGCCTCCAGGCCGTTCTTGGTCTTGCGGACGATGTCGCGGCGCCGGTCCTCAGACAAGGCCAGGGCCAGGTCGAGGATCAGGGAGCGCTCGGTGTGCTCGCCGGCCGCGATGCCCTCCAGCACCTTGACCGCGATGCCGCGCTGGAACAGGTCGTTCAGGACGATGAGCCCTTCCAGGAGGTTGCGGCCGAGCCGGTCGACCTCCTGGACGGTCAGCATGTCCCCGTCGCGCAGGTAGGACAGCGCCTCCAGCAGTGCGGGCCGGTCGTCGGTGGCGAGCTTGCCGCTGATCTTCTCCTCGAACACCTTCAGGCAGATCGGGTCGAGGGCGTCGTGCTGGCGTTGGGTCTTCTGCTTGTCGGTGCTGACCCGGACCAGGCCGATGAGCGCCACGGGGGGACCGCCTTCCGTTCATCAAACGTCATGCGCGAAGAATTTGAACAGTAACAGGTTCCGGCCGAAAATGAACGGCCAAATGAACGGTCCCCGACAGCCGGTCATGGAGCGGGTGACCGTCCACGAGCCACCACAGGCCGTCCACGACGAGGGCGACGACCCCGAATCCGGGGAGCAGGACCAGGCCGGGGAACACCAGTGCCCGCACGGCGGCCCCGCGCCAACGCGGCGGGCCGCCGGTCGTCGCGGACACCACCTCGATCCGCGCGATCCGCTTGCCGAACGTCCGGCCGGACAGCGCGTACACGACCGCGACGGGCAGGAGCAGCAGGCACGAGAGGGCGTCGGAGCTCAGGGGGCCGCACTCGGAGGCCGGGAGCCCGGCGAGGCTCGCGAGGGTGACGACGATCAGGTAGTCGATCACGAAGGCCGCCGACCGGCGCGCGCCCAGGTCCGCCGGCGCGGGCTCCGCGTCGTCCTGCGTCACGAGCAGCACCAGCACCGCGGCCACGAGGAGCAGCAGCTCCGCGGCGCCCCAGGCGGCCATGACCTCCGTGAACCACCGCCAGGACAACACTGCGGCGACCTGGCACGTCTCGAAGTCGAAGTACTGGGCGCCGAGCGGAGAGGCCAGGGCGATCAGCGTGAGCAGCCCCGCGACCCGGCGTCCCGCCCGGGGCGCGCGCGGGCGGGATCCGGCCGCCAGGAAGCCCGCGACGACGAGGAGCGCGGGAACGGCGTAGAGCACCGCCAGGTCCGCCAGCGACGAGGCGTCCCCCACCAGCGGGGTGAGGAGCCGGGACAGGTACGGGAGCCCGCCGGCGGGCCCGGAGGCCGGGCACATGCCGCCGTGCATCTCCGCCGGCGGCTGCTGCCGGAGGTCCCAGACCTCCCCGGTGGAGAAGGCGGCCGAGGCCAGGGCGGTGGCCCAGGCCAGCAGGGATAATCGCGACAATCAACGCTCCCGTTCTGTGCGCGATCACCCTATCGGCGTACCTAGAACGCCACCCCGCAGCGCAGGATCACGTTCGAGTACGGCGTGGCCTCCCCCGTACGGACGACCAGCCGCGCCCCGGCCGACAGCCGCTTCAGCTCCTCGTGCGGCACGTACGCCAGCGCCGCCAGGCGGGCCGCGAGCAGGTCCGCGCAGCCGGGATTGCCCACGCGCACCTCCTCGGCCGCCGTCGCCGCCTCGACGACCAGCTCGGCCAGCAGGCCGTCGAGCACGTCGGCGAAGGCCGGGATGCCCGGCAGGAAGGCCAGGTCGACCACCCGCACGCCGGGCGGCACGGGCATCCCGCTGTCACAGACCAGCAACTGGTCGGTGTGGCCGAGCCGGGCCATGGCCCCCGCCAGCTCGGCGTTCAGAATCCCCGCGCGTTTCACTGGAAGTCCGCGGCGTTCTCCTTGGTCGCCACCTTGACCGGCACCGCCACCGTCTTGGCGATGTCCTCGCCCTTGGCGGCCTTGACCGCCGCCTGCACGGACTGCTGACCGAGCAGCTTCGGCTGCTGCGCGACGGTGGCGGCCAGCGTGCCCGCCTGAACGGCCTTCAGGCCGTCGGGGGTGCCGTCGAAGCCGACGATCTTGACCTGCTGGCCTGCCTTGGCGCCCACGGCCTTGATCGCGCCGAGCGCCATCTCGTCGTTCTCGGCGAAGACGCCGGTGATGTCGGGGTTCGACTGGAGCATGTTGGTCATGACGTCCAGGCCCTTGGTGCGGTCGAAGTCGGCCGGCTGCTTGGCCACGACCTTGATGTTCGGGTACGCGGCGATGCCCTCGGCGAAGCCCTGCCCCCGGTCGCGCGAGGCGGACGTGCCCGCCGTGCCCTGCAGCACGACCACGTTGCCCTTCTCGCCGAGCTGCTTGGCCAGCTCCTGGGCGGCCAGCTTGCCGCCGGCCACGTTGTCGGAGGCCACGGTCTGGGCCACCTCCGCGCCGTTGACACCGCGGTCGGCCGCGATCACCGGGATCTTGACCCGGTCCGCCGCCTTGACCGCCGGGGCCGCCGCGTCGGAGTCGACCGGGTTGACGATGATCGCCTTCATGCTCTGGCTGGTGAAATTCTGGACCTGGTTCACCTGCTGGGAGGCGTCGTTCTGGGCGTCGGTGACGGTCAGCGTGACGCCCTCCTTCTTCGCCTCGGCCTCAGCGCCGTCGCGCAGCTGGACGAAGTAGGGGTTGTTCAGCGTCGACACCGACATGCCGATCTTGATGTCCCCGCCCCCCGAGGACGTGCCGCCGGATCCGCCGTCGCCGGAGGAGCCGCAGGCGGCCAGACCGAGCGTGAGCGCGGCGCCGGCCATGACAATCGCGGGAATCCGCATGATCTTTACTTCCTTTTCCTAGTTCGTTCCCCTGCGCCGCAGGGTGTCGACGAGGACCGCGAGCGCGATCACCACGCCGATCACGACCTGCTGCCAGAACGCCGAGACGGACAGCAGGTTCAGCCCGTTGCGCAGGACGGCGAGGATGAGCGCGCCGACGAAGGTGCCGAGCGCCCTGCCCTTGCCGCCGGACAGGCTCGCGCCGCCGATGACGACGGCCGCGATCGCGTCCAGTTCGTAGCCGGCGGCGGCCTGGGGCTGCGCCGAGGCCAGGCGGCTGGCCAGGACGATCCCGGCCACCGCCGCGAACACGCCGGACAGCGCGTACGTGATGAGCTTCTGCCGGTTGACCTTGATGCCGGACAGCCGGGCGGCCTCCTCGTTGCCGCCGATGGCGTACATGGCCCGGCCCGGGTACGTGCGGTTGAGCACGACGGCCGCGATCACGCCCATGACCAGCATCACCAGCACCGGGATCGGCAGGTAGTCGCCGAGCGTGTCACCCAGGTGGGACACCGCGTCGGGCATCGCGATCGGGCTGCCCTGCGAGATCACCAGGGCCAGGCCGCGGGCGATGCCGAGCATGGCCAGCGTGGCGATGAACGGCGGCAGCTTGCCGTACGCGATCAGGGCCGCGTTGACCAGGCCGCACACGACGCCGACGGCCAGCGAGACCACGACGGCGACCGGCCACGGCAGCCCGGCGCTGGTGGCCGTCCAGGCCAGCACGATCGCCGACAGCGCGGCGACCGAGCCGACGGACAGGTCGATGCCGCCGGTGACGATCACGAACGTGGCGCCGAAGGCCAGGATCGCGGTCACGGCCGCCTGGACGCCGACGTTGAGCAGGTTCGTCACACTGAGGAAGTCGGACGACAACAACGACAGCGCCACGACCAGCACGACGAGCGCGGCGAGCGCGCCGTTCTCGGCGAACCAGGCCGCGGCGGGCGACCGGCGCCCGGTGAGCTTGTTCGGAACGGTGCTACTTGGCACGGGGACCCTCCACATCCGTGACCGCGAGGGCCATGACGTCGTCTTGCGTGGTCCCGGCCGCGGGCAGCTCGCCGACGAGCCTGCCGCGGGCCATGACCAGAATGCGGTCGCTCATGCCGAGCACCTCCGGCAGATCGCTGGAGATCATGAGCACGGCGTGCCCGGAGGCGGTGAGCGCGTTGATGAGCTGGTAGATCTCGACCTTGGCCCCGACGTCGATGCCGCGGGTCGGCTCGTCGAGGATGAGCACGCCCGCGTCGGCGACCAGCCACTTGCCGATGACGACCTTCTGCTGGTTGCCGCCGGACAGCGTGCGGACCTCCTGGTCCAGGCCGGTCATCCGGATGCCGAGCTGCTCGGCCACCTTCGCCGCGGCCCTTCGTTGGCCGGCGCGGTCGACGAAGCCGGCGCGCGTGGCGGCGCGCATGGTGACCAGGCCCAGGTTCTCGGCCACGTCCGCGCCGAGCACGAGGCCCTGGCCCTTGCGGTCCTCCGGGACCAGCCCGAGCCCGGCCTCCATGGCGGCGTGCACGTCACCGGGCGCCAGACGGTTGCCGCGGACGACGACCTCGCCGGCGTCGTAGCGGTCGGCGCCGAAGACGGCCCGCGCGACCTCGGTGCGGCCCGCGCCGACCAGCCCGGCGACCCCGACCACCTCGCCCGCGCGCACCTCGAACGACACGTCGTCGAAGACGCCCCTGCGGCCGAGGCCGGACACCTTGAGCAGCGCCTCGCCGCGTTCGGTGGTCTGACGCGGGAATTGCTGGTCGATCGGGCGGCCCACCATGAGCCTGACCAGCTCGTCCTGCGGGGTGTCCGCGCGGACCTCGGTGACCGACCTGCCGTCGCGCAGCACGGTCACCCGGTCGCCGATCGCGGCGATCTCCTCCAGGTGGTGGGTGATGAACACGATCGAGACGCCCTCGTCGCGGAGCTGGCGGACGATCGTGAACAGCTTGGCCACCTCGCCCGAGGTGAGCACGGCGGTGGGCTCGTCCATGATGAGCACGCGGGCGTCGAGCGCGAGCGCCTTGGCGATCTCCACCATCTGCATGCGGGCGATGCCGAGCCGGGAGACCGGGGTCGCCGGGTCGACGTCCACGCCGACGCGGTCGAGCAGCGCCTTGGCCTGCCGTTCCATACGCTTCTTGTCCACGAGGCCGAACCGGCGCGGCGGCCGGCCGAGCGCCAGGTTCTCGGCCACGGTGAGCTGCGGGACCAGGTTGAACTCTTGGTAGATGGTGGCGATGCCGAGCCGCTGGGCGTCGCCCGCCGCGCGGATGTCCACCGGCTGCCCGTCCACGCTGACCCGCCCGCCGTCCGGCCGGTACGCGCCGGACAGGATCTTGATCAGCGTGCTCTTGCCCGCGCCGTTCTCGCCCAGCAGGACGTGCACCTCGCCGGGGCGCAGGCTCAGGTCGACGCCGTCGAGTGCCACCACACCGGGGAAGACCTTGCGCAGGCCCTCGGCCTTGAGTATCTCCGCGCTCACTCCATGATCCCTTTCCGCTCGCATGATCGGCGAATCACCAGGTGCGCAGGCAGGACGTGCGAGTCGGCCGCCTGGCCGCGCTGGATGCGGTCGATCACGAGCCGCACGGCCAGGCGTCCCATCTCGGCGGTGGGCTGGGCGATGGCGGTGATCGGCGGCGCGGTGTGCTTGAACCAGGTCACGTCGTCGAAGGAGGCCACGGCCACGTCGGCGGGGATGCGCAGGCCCCTGGACTGGATCTCCTCCAGCCCGCCGAGCGTCATCAGGTTGTCGCCGAAGAAGATGGCTTCGGGCGGCTCGGGCAGGTCGAGCAGCTCGGCGGTGATGCGCCGGCCGCTGCCCTCGCGGAAGTCGCCGGGGCGCACGTACTCGGGGCGCACCTCCAGGCCCTCGGCGGTCATCGCGGCGGCGAAGGCGGCCGTGCGTTCCCGTCCGGTGGACAGGGTGGCGGGGCCGGAGGCCAGGGCGATCCGGCGGTGGCCCTGCTCGCGCAGGTGGCGGTCGAGCTCGCCGATCGCGGCCGAGCCGTCGGAGCGTACGGAGGGCACGTCGAGGCCGGAGATCGTACGGTCGAGGAACACCACCGGCCGGCCGGCCTCGGCGAGCTGCTGCACCAGCGGCGTGACCTCGGCGGTCGGGCAGATCAGCAGGCCGTCGACCTGCTGCTCCAGCAGCGTGCGCACGTAGTGGTCCTGCTGGTCGGCGCGCTCGTCGGCGTTGCCCATAACGACCGTGAAGCCCTCGCGCCTTGCCTCGTCCTCGACGCTTCTGGCCAGCTCGGTGAAGAACGGGTTGAGGACGTCGCCGATGATCAGCCCGATCGTCCTGGTCGCGGTCGTGCGCAGGGAGCGGGCGACGGCGTTCGGCACGTAGTTGAGCTGGTTCATCGCGTCATAGACTCGGCGCCGGGTCTCCTCGTTGACCGAGGGGTTCTCGTTGAGCACGCGGGAGACCGTGGCGACGGAGACACCGGCCTGCGCGGCGACATCTTTGATCCTTGCCATCGTTCCTCCGTGTAATCGATTACACGGCAGCTTATGAAATCGATTACATGATTGGCAAAGTGAAATGGCTCACACCCCCGGGGGCGAGGGTGTGAGCCGGCTTTCGGGTGGTCCGGCCTGCTCAGACCTTGCTGATCCGGACCGCGTCGGCGATGACGAGGCCGGTGCCGGCGGTCCACCGGCTGATGCCGACGACGTTGTAGGTGCCGGCGTTCAGCGAGAAGGTGCCGATGCTGTGCCAGCTTCCGCCGCCCGACCGTTGGTCGACGTAGACGGTCTGGTTACCGCCCGAGGCCGCCACGATGTACGGCGCCGAGCTGTTGTACCCCGGATCGCCCGGGTACCAGACCTCCACCTTGTACGTGCCCGCGCTGGGGATCGCGGCCTGGTACCAGGCGGGGTCGCTGGAGGCGACCGGGTCGGCGAAGCGGTAGTCGGCGCCGTAACGCTGGCTGGAGTAGGCGGAGGTGCCCCAGTTGGCGCTGGCGGTGAACTTGCCGGAGGTGGTGTTGTCCACCGTGGTCGACCACGAAGGCGTGCCGCCACCGGTCACGTAGTTCATGTACGTGGTCCAGTTCCAGTACGACCCGGGGTCGGTGTGGTCGGCGCCGGGGACCTCGTTGTGCCCGATGATGTGGGCGCGGTCCTTCGGGATGCCGTACTTGTCGCAGATGGCCTTGGTCAGGGCCGCCGACGCGCGGTACATGGCGTCGGTGAACCACGAGGCCTCGCTGACGTAGCCCTCGTGCTCGATGCCGATGGACCTGGTGTTGTACGTCCAGTTGCCGGCGTGCCAGGCGACGTCCTTCTCGCGCACCATCTGGGTGATGGCGCCGTTGGAGGACTTGACGACGTAGTGCGCCGAGACCTGCGCGGCGGAGTTCTGGAACCAGGAGATCGTCCCGGCGTACGAGCCCTGCGTCACGTGGATGACCACGCGGTCGATGGCGTAGCTCGACGGCCTGCTGGAGGCGGTGTAGTTGCTGGAGCTGGCCGGGACCCAGGCGGCCGGGCCGTAGTCGGTGCTGAGCACGCCGACGTCGGAGCGCGCGTTCAGGTCGGGGGCGTTGGCGTACTCGCCGCGGTCGGCGGTGACCTCCTGGGGCTTGACGGTCACGCCCCTGGCCTTGATGCCCAGGCCGAGCTGCTCGTAGACCGAGTCGGCGTACAGGCGGGCGGTCTCCGGCGAGGAGGCGTTGCCGTACTTGGCGACGGCCTGGTACCAGCGGCCGGCGTCCTTGCGGGCGGCGTCGTCCGGGCCCAGTTCGTCGGCGTACGAGCGGAGCACGGCCGCGCCGCCGACGATGTTGGACTCGTTGTCGGAGCGCAGCTTCTCGACCGGCAGGCTGGTCAGCTCGGCGGCCTTCTCCAGCGCGTGGTTCGTGGGGTTGCTGACGAGGTGCATCAGGCCGTAGCCGCCGCTGGCGCTCGGCTTGCCCTGGTGGTCGTCGAGGTGGGTCTCGGCATAGGCGAGGGCGACCAGCAGGTCGCGGGGCACGTCGCTGGCCGCGGCGGCCTTGGCGAACGCCGCGGGCAGGGCGGGCTCCCTGGCGGCCTGGGCGGCAGGCTGGCCCGCGGTGATCAGGGCGACGGTGAGGGCGGAGGTGGCGAGGGCAGCTAATCGCGTGCGGGCGAGAATCATGGGGATGCTCCTCGTTGGGGGGTGACGGATGGAACGCGGGCGCGGAAGCCCGACCCGCGTTTGGCCGCCGAATGCGGCCCAACGTACGTCACTCCTGACACAATGTCGATAATTGACATTACAGACGTGTTAGGTGAAACTTTCCGCCCGTTGGCGAACAGGTGGCCTGAAAGTTGGGCCCCTGAAAACTATTGCGCTTTGCTGTCAAGAGGCTGAAACTTCCCTTCGTGACCGCGCTCCTGCGTACCGTCCTGGCGGCGCTCACCGCCGTTGTCGTCACCGCCGTCGTCACCGCCGTGGCTCCCGCCCCCGCCTCCGCAGCCCCCACCTCCACAACCTCCGCAGCCGCCTGCGCGACCGATCCCGCGACGCCCAAGCGGCAGCTCCGGGCCATGTGGATCTCGTCGGTCGCCAACATCGACTGGCCGAGCCGTACCGGGCTCAGCGTCTCCGCCCAGCAGGCCGAGTTCCGGGCCTGGCTCGACCTGGCCGTCGCCAAGCGCATGAACGCCGTGATCGTGCAGGTCAGGCCGACGGCCGACGCGTTCTGGCCGTCCCCGTACGAGCCGTGGTCGCAGTGGTTGACCGGCACCCAGGGGACCAACCCGGGCTATGACCCGCTGGCGTTCATGGTCAGCGAGGCCCACGCGCGGAACCTGGAGTTCCACGCCTGGTTCAACCCGTACCGGGTGGCCAACAACGACGACCCGTCCAAGCTGGTCTCCACGCATCCCGCGCGGCAGCACCCCGACTGGCGTTTCGCCTACGGCGGGAAGCTCTACTACAACCCCGGCATTCCGGCGGTACGCGACTTCATCGAGGACGCGATCATGGACGCCGTCACCCGCTACGACGTGGACGGCGTGCACCTCGACGACTACTTCTACCCCTATCCGGTCAGCGGCCAGGCCATCCCGGACTCGGCCGCCTACGCCCAGTACGGCGGCGCGTTCCCCAACATCGCCGACTGGCGGCGCGACAACGTCAACCTGCTCGTCCGCGAGCTCGGCCAGCGCATCCACACCGCCAAGTCGTGGGTGTCGTTCGGGATCAGCCCGTTCGGGATCTGGCGCAACTCCTCGACCGACCCGCTCGGCTCGCGCACGTCCGGCCTGCAGTCCTTCGACGCGATCTACGCCGACAGCCGCCAATGGGTCAAGCAGGGCTGGATCGACTACCTGGCGCCGCAGATCTACTGGCACATCGGGTTCTCCACGGCCGCCTACGAGGTGCTGACCGCGTGGTGGTCGGACGTCGTACGCGGCACCGGCGTGCAGCTCGTCGTGGGGCAGGCCGCCTACCGGGCGGGCGCCTCGGGGCAGGAGGCCGCCTGGCAGGACCCGGCCGAGCTGAGCGACCACCTGTACGACAACAGGAAACATCCTGAGATCGCCGGTGACGTCTACTTCAGCGCCAAGGACGTCAAGGCCGACCGGATCGGGGCGATCACGAAGCTCGTCACCGACCACTACGCCAAGCCCGCCCTGCTGCCCGCCCGTGGCTCGGGGGTCGCGCCCGCCGCGCCCTCGATCACCTCGGCCACGGCCGGCTCGAACGGCGTCCAGCTCACCTGGACCGGCTCCGGCACCGCGTACGCGGTCTACCGCGTGGCCGGCACGCCGCCCTCGGCCGATCCGTGCTTCTTCGCCGACGCCCGCAACCTGATCGCCACCACCAGGCAGACCTCCTACACCGACCCCGGCGGCGGCGCGTCCACCTACTACGTGACCGCGCTGAGCAGGACCCACCAGGAGAGCGCGCCGAGCGCGGGCCGGGCGTCGGGCGGCACGGGCGGCTTCAGCGTCGTGATCGACAACGCCGACGCCGGTTTCACGGCCTCCGCGTCCTGGGGCACCTCGTCCTACTCCACCCAGGCGCACGGCGCCGACTACCGCTTCGCCGACCCGGTCGCGGCCAGCGACCCGGCCTGGTTCCGGGCGGCGATCCCGAGCGCGGGCAGCTACCGAGTGGAGGTCTGGTATCCGGCCAACGCGGGGTACAACGGCTCCGCGCCGCACATCGTGGCGGCCTCGGGCGGCAACCAGACCGTCAACGTGGACCAGCGCACGGGCGGCGGGGCGTGGCGGGTGCTGGGGACGTACACGCTGGCGGCGGGGACGTACAACGTGGTCGGGGTGAGCCGGTGGACCTCGGCGACCGGCTACGTGATCGCCGACGCCGTCCGGATCACCAAGGTCTGACCCTCACGAGCGGGCCTTCGTCCAGGCGGGGCTGTCGAGGAAGTGGTTGTCGAAGCGGTCCTGCGAGGCCAGCAGCTCTTCGAGCGTGGCCTCGCCGGCCTTGAGCCGGGCCAGCAGGCGGAAGTACTCGAACCGCTCGACGCCCGGCGTGATGACGATCAGCAGGTCGGCCTCGGCGCCAGGGGCCGCGCCGAAGGCATGGGCGACGTCCGGCGGCACGACGGCGACGTCGCCCTGCTCAAGGGTGATCACCTCGTCGCCGGACAACACCTGCACCCGGCCGTCCAGAACGTAGAACATCTCGGACGCGGTGGTGTGGGTGTGCGGGACCGCGCCGTCGGCGCCCTCGCCGAGGGTGATGCGCATGGTGCTCAGGGCGCCGCCGGTCGCGCTGGAGTCGAGCAGCATGCGGCCCGTGCTGGGCGGGCCGCCGGTGCGCTCGGCGTCCACGGAGCGGATGACGGCGGTGGTGCGGGGGTCGATGAGCGACATGGTGTTATCCGTTCTCGGGGGTGGCGCCGCGCAGGGCGGTGTCCACGAGGCGTTCGGCGTAGGCGCGGTCCACGGGGGAGCCGGTGATCAGGACGCGGTAGTACAGGGCCCCGGCGAGCTGGTCGAACAGGGCCTCGATGTCGAGGTCGGCGCGTAGCTGGCCGCGGTCCCTGGCCCGTTCGAGCAGGGCGCGGGCCAGGGTGTTGCGGCGGGCGTACATCTGGCGTTCCAGCTCGCCGACGTCGGGGTGACGGGCGGCGGCGGCCACCAGCTCGGCCACCGTGCCCGCCGACGGGTCGTCGTCGCCGGGCGCGCGGCCGGCCGTGCGCATCCGGTTGAGCCCGGCCGCGATCTTCTCCAGGTACGCAGGCAGGTCGCGGCGGATGTCACCGGTGTCGGTGATCTCGTCATGGTCCTGGAGCCGGTTGACGATCGCCACGGCCAGGTGGTCCTTGGTCGGCCAGCGGCGGTAGAGCGTGGTCTTGGCGATGCCGGCCCGCTCGGCGACCTCGTCGGGGGACAGACCGGCGTAGCCGCGGGTGAGCAGCAGCTCGGTGGCCGCCTTGATCACGCTCTCGTCGACATCACTCCTGCGCGGCCGTCCCACCATGCCCTGCCTCCTTTTCGCTACCTAGGTAGCGTAACTGGCGGCGGACGAATTACGCAACCCGAGTATCGAAACTGCGGCTATCGAGGTACCAGCGTCCACACGGTCCGCTCCCCCGTCCTGTCCTGGTAGGTCCCCCACAGCCCCCTGGTCAGCTCGTGCACCAGCAGGAGCCCGCGTCCCGACGCGTCCGTGTCCGCCGGCACGCGGGGACGCGGAACCAGCCCGTCCCGGCCCGGATCGGTCACGGCCAGCCGCCAGAACCCCGCCTCTGGGGCAAGGGACAGCCGAACCCACTGCGCCGCCGCGTGCTGCAACGCGTTCGCGACCAGCTCCGAAGCGATCAGCCGCAGGTCGTCCAGGGCTTGGTGATCCGCCCTCAACCACGCCGCCAGTTCGGTACGCGCCAGCCGGGGCAGCATCGCCGGGTCGTCGAGCTCGCCGACCGTCCACAGCTTGACGCCCGCGTGCAGGGAACTGGACATGATCACCTCCGGGATGGGCGTACAGGCTGAGATCGCGTGTACGCGGGTTCTCAGGATGCGGTGGATTCGGCCGACTAGCCTGTGGAATCGGCCGTACAGTTCCTTACAGTGAGTACGCCATGCCTCTGCGTGAAACTCTGGTGGAAGGGCGTGACATGCCGCAGGAAGAAGCAGACGCCAGCAAGGAGGCGTGGGCCGAGTACGCCAGACGCCTGCGTACCTTCCGTACGGATCACGGCTTGAGCCAGGAGCGTCTGGCGGACCGGCTGGCCTACAGCGAGAGCGCGGTCGGGCACGTGGAACGCCTCCTGCGCAAGCCGAGCGAGGACTTCACCCGCGAGGTGGAGAAGGCACTCGGGCTCAAGGGCCAGTTGACGGAGCTGCTGCCCCAGATCCACGGCGCGCTGGGCCCGCGCTGGTTCCGCGAGTGGCCCAAGGTGGAGGCGGCGGCCCACACCATCAGGACGTCCGAACCCCTGCTGATCCCCGGCCTCCTGCAGACGGAGAGCTACGCCAGACATGTCTTTCTGGGAGAGCCGGGGGCCGTGCAGCGGGAGGCGGAGGAGGCCGTGCGGTTCCGGCTGCACCGGCAATCCGTGTTCGGTCGCGAAACCCCGCCGATCTACTCCGCCCTCGTGGACGAGAGCGTCCTCCACCGGCCGGTCGGGGGACCGGAGGTGATGAGAGAACAGCTCGCCAAGCTGCTCGACGTGCTCAACCCTCCGTACGTCACGCTGCGAGTCGTCCCGTTGAGGGCGGGGCTCACCGTTGGATGCCTCGGCGCCTTCGAGGTGGCCACGCTTCTGGACGGGGGGCCTGATCACGCCTATCTGGAGAGTGCCGAGGAAGGCCGGGTGACCAATCGCGCGAGAACCGTGCAAGCGCTTATCGTGCGATGGGAGGCCCTGTCCGGCATGGCGTTCCCCGTGGACAGGAGCCGCGAGATCATCCGCGAGGTGATGGAGAGCTATGAGTGACGCGAGCGGTCTCCGTACAGGAGTGTGGACCAAGGCGGCGGCGTCGGGTGGGAACGGCGGGAGCTGTGTCGAGGTGATGTGGCGGGCGGATGACGGCGTTCTCGTCCGGGACACCAAGGATCAGGGTGAAGGCCCGACCCTGGCCTTCACCCGGGACGAATGGCTCGCCTTCCTCGACGGGGCCGCCAAGGGCGAGTTCGACCTGCCCTGAGGACGCTCAGGAAGCGTAGATCACGGACAGGAAGCGGAGGAGGAGGGCTTCCCGGGTCTCGGCGGGGAGGGCGTCCAGGACCGCGTTGACCGTCGCCATCCCCGGCTGGCCCGCGCCCGGACGCAGGTCCACGCCCACCGAGGCGGCCAGTTCGGCGAACGTCGCGTCGTCCAGGGCGTCCAGGTCGAGGTCGGCGATCAGTTCGAGCAGGCCGTCCGGCACCGCGGCAGGGCCGCGCCGCCGGGCCGTCTCCGCCGAGTCTGCGATCACGTTGAGCATCGCCTCCACCCCGGCCAGCGTCACGCCGGTGACCGTGATGTGCAGGTTCGCCGGGATTCCGGCGTACGAGAGCTGCGGTTGGAGGAACCAGCCGCGCTCGCGGGCCGCGTCGGCCAGGACGAACACGTCGATCCCGTCGCCGGCGAAGGCCACCAGCGAGGACTCGGGCTCGCCCAGGACCCGCAGTCCGGGGATCGCGGCGATGCCCTCCCGGAGCCGGGACGCCGCCTTCAGCGTGGCGCGGCCGAGCTCGACGTACCCCTCCCGGCCGAGTGCCTGGAGGGTGGCCCAGGCGCCGCCGAGCGGCCCGGCCGACCTGGAGCTCTGCACGGTGGCGTTGATGATCGTGTAGCCCGGCCAGGCCGCCGACGCGAAGTACGCCCTGCGCCGCGTCGCCGGGTCGGCGAACAGCACCACCGAGGCGCCCTTCGGCGCGTAGCCGAACTTGTGCAGGTCGCAGGACAGGGACGTCACCCCGGGCACCGACAGGTCGAACGGGGGCACGTCCGCCCCCGCCTCCCGCAGCCACGGCAGCAGCCAGCCGCCCACGCACGCGTCCACATGGCAGGCCACGCCGGCCTCGGCCGCCACGGCGGCGACCTCCGCGACCGGGTCGATCACCCCCTGCGGGTACGACGGCGCCGAGACCACCACCAGGACCGTGTCCTCGTCGATCGCCGCCGCGACGTCCTCCACCCGCACCTTGTACGTCTCCAGGTTCACCGGCACGGCCTTGACCCGCAGGCCCAGGTAGTGGGCCGCCTTGTGGAAGGCCGGATGCGCGGTCACGGGCAGCACGAGGTTGGGGGTCGCCCGTCCGGCCGCGTCCCTGGCCGCCTTGACGGCCAGCATGATCGACTCGGTGCCGCCGCTGGTGAAGACGCCGTGGCCGCCGCCGAGCAGGTCGGCGACCGCGCCCACGACCTGCTTCTCCATCTCGACGATGCTGGGGAAGGCCGTCGGGTCCAGGCAGTTGACCTCCAGCATCTCGAAGTAGGCGCGGGCCGCCGCCTCGTGCACCTCGGGCCGGCCGGTGTCGTAGACGTACGCGGTCACCTGCCCGCCCCGTACCGGCAGGTCGTGCTGCTTCATGCTGGCCACTTCGGCCAGCAGGTCCTCGACGGTTCTTCCGGTCGGGGGGAGGGTCACACGGTCTCCTTGGCGAGGGCGAGCCGGCCGTACCTGATGACGAACGGCAGGCTGATCAGCATGAGCAGGGCGGGCAGCGCGGTGAAGCCGAGCAGCAGCCCGGTCAGCGCGCCGGGCGGCTGGGCGACGGGCGACTCCACGGGTGCGGAGACGAACCCCGAGACAGCCAGGACCAGCGCGAACAGGCCGGGGCCGAGGGCGAGCCCGGCGGTCTCGCCCGCCGTCCACAACCCGGTGAACGCGCCGGCCTGGGCGTGGCCGGTACGGACGGCGTCGGCGTGCACGGTGTCCGGCAGCAGCGACAGCGGCAGCAGTTGCAGCGCGGCGTAGCAGACCCCGGCCAGCGCCGTCAGCGCGAGCGTGGCGGTCAGGCTGCCCGCCGCGATGGCCGGGACCAGGGCGAGCGCCACGGCGGTGAACCCGGCCGAGGCGGCCAGATAGCAGCGTACGGTCCCATAGGCGCGGGCCAGCCTGGCCCAGACGGGTACGGCGAGCATGCTCGGGCCCACCAGGCAGACGAACATCACCGAGGTCAGCCCGTAGTCGCCCAGCCGGTACGACGCCACGTACGGCGCGCCCGCCAGCATCACCGCCACCCCGAGCGCCTGCGTCACGAACGCCGCCAGCAGCGCGAAGAACGGCCGGTTGCCCCTGGCCATGCGGAAGGCCGCCACCGGCCCGAGCTGGCGGGGCCCGGGACGCGACGACATCCAGCGTGTGCCCAGCGTGGCGGCCACGAGCGCGGCGGCCATGACCGCGCCGATCGCGACGCCCATGACCGCGTACCCCGGCCTGCCGCCGCCCGCCAGGTCCACCACGGCGGGGGCGAGGCCGCCGGCGACCAGGATGCCGACGGTCAGGCAGACCACCCGCCAGGACATGATCCTCGTCCGCTCGGCCGGGCTCGCCGACATCTCCGCGGGCAGGGCCACGTACGGCACCTGGAAGCATGCGAACGCGGTCGCGGCCAGCAGGAACGCCACCCCCGACCACACGGCCCCCGCCGTGCCGCCGGAGACGCCGCCGGGCACGGCGAACATCAGCGCGAACGCCACCGGCAACGTGGCCGCGCCCACCGCCAGCAGCCGCGTCCGGCGGCCGGTGCGCACGGCCTCGCGGTCGCTGGCGGCGCCGACGAGCGGGTTGAGCAGCACGTCCCAGATCTTCGGCGCGACCAGTACGGCGCCCGCGACGGCGGCGGGCACGCCGAGCATGTCGGTCAGGTAGTAGAGCAGCAGCAGGCCGGGCACGGCGGAGAAGACGCCGGTGCCGACCGAGCCGACGCCGTACCCCAGCAGCCGGTCGCGGCCGAGCCGGTCGGCGCCCGCCGGGGGCGTCGCGGGCCGCCGGGCGACGGTCATCGCGGGTCGCCGGGCAGGGCGAGCGTGCGGTGGAGGGTGAGGTGCAGGTGGGCGCGGAAGCGGCGCAGCGCGGCCCGGTCGCCCGCGCCCCGGCGGCGGCCGTCGGCGTCCAGGACGCCGCCCTTGGCGAAGCCGTGCACCGACCAGATGACCGTCCACATGGCGTACTCCAGATCGACCGAGGCGTCGATCACGCCGGCCTCGACCGCCGGGCGCAGCAGGCCGGTCACGGCGGAGACCAGGGGCTGGACGTACTGGCGTTCCAGCTCGGTGATGTCACTGGCGTCGGAGAGCCAGCGGTGCATCCACAGCGCGGGGATCTCGGGGTTGTCCACGCAGAAGTCGAGGTAGTCGTCCACAAGGCGGTGGATGGAGGCGACCGGGTCGTCACCGGGCAGCCGGGCGAGCGCCTGGTCCAGCGCCGCCTTCTCCGCCAGGTGTGCCCGTTCCATGACGGTCAGGTAGAGCTCGCGCTTGCCGCCCACGTGGTAGTTGACGGTGGCGATGTTCAGCCCCGCCGCGTCGGCGATCTGGCGCGTGGAGGTGCCGTCGTAGCCGAGCGCGGCGAAGAGCTGGGTGGCCGCCTTGAGGATCACGGCCGGCTGTCCGCCGTCGGCAGGTGTCATACGACCGACGGTAGTTCCGCCCGACCCTCTTGGTCAATCGTTTGATGGAGGACTTTGCTCAGTCCGCCGCCCAGTACTTGACGAGGATCTTGTCCAGGTGCGCCACCACCGGCTTCCAGCTCCGGGGCAGGTTGTAGCGGGTGGCACGGTGGCCCTTGTACATCAGCGTGTAGCTGAGGAAGTCCGCGCCCTGCGGCGGGCGTTCGGACCGGCCGATCTTCAGTTCCTTCAGGTAGCCGCGCAGTTGCCGCTGCTCCTTGCCCGTGAGGCACTTGGCCACCACCGGCCCGGTACGGCGGCCGAGCCGTACGCAGCCGTCGGTGTAGACCGTCACGCGGTTCTGCAACCCCGCGTAGCCGCCTTCCTCGCGCAGCTCGACCAGCACCTTCTTCTGCGCGGTCGCCGCTTCGGCGGGCAACGCGGACACCGTGGCGGCCAGCGCGAGCGCCGGCAGGAGCACGATTCGCCAGTTCTTCATACCCTTATGACGTGCCGCAGCCTCGAACGGCTCATTTGCCGAGTCGGCGTCTTACGTCCTGAACGGCTTATTTGCCGAGGCCGGCGTCTCTTGCGCGGATGATGGCTTCGGCGCGGTCGGCGACGTGGAGCTTGGCGAAGATGTTGGAGACGTTGTTGCGCACGGTCTTCGGCGACAGGAACAGGGCCGAGGCGATCTGCGCGTTCGAACGTCCGGCCGCCACCAGCGAGAGGATCTCCCGTTCGCGCGGCGTGAGCTGCGGGAAGGCCGGGCCGTCCGGAGCCGCGGCGGCCCCCTGGAAGAACTCGGCGACCCGGAGCGCGACCGCCGGGCCGAAGATCGCCTCCCCGTGCGCGACCGCGGTGATCGCGCGTACGATCTCGCCCTGGCCCGCGCCCTTGAGCAGGTAGCCCCGGGCCCCCGCGCGCATCGCCGCGAACAGCGTGGCGTCCTCCTCCGACATCGTCAGCACGACGACGGCGACGTGCGGGCTGTCGGCCACGATGCGCCTGGTGGCCTCGATGCCGTCGAGCCCAGGCATGCGGACGTCCATCACCACGACGTCAGGTTGCAGGTCGGCGGCGCGCTCGACCGCCTCGGGGCCGTCGGCGGCGGTCCCGGCCACCTCGATGCCCGGGATCGAGCCCAGCAGCAGCGCGAGCCCGTCCCGGTAGACCGGGTGGTCGTCGGCCAGCAGAACCCTGATCGCCTCGCCCCCGGACAAAGGCACCCCGCCGGACAAAGGCGCGCCGCCGGATGCGGGCTCCTGGCTAGGCATCGGGGTTCTCCGGCGGGGACATCGGGAGCCGGGCCGTGACGAGGGTGCCGCCGCCGGGCGGGCAGGTCACCCGGCAGTCGCCGCCCAGCTCGGCCGCGCGCTCGCGCAGCGAGAGCATGCCCACGCCCGCCGCCACGTCGGGGCCGATGCCCGTGCCGTCGTCGTGCACCGCCACCACAAGAGTCCCCTCCCGCGCGGTCAGCGTGATGTCGCAGCGTGTCGCGCCCGCGTGCCTGGCCACGTTGGCCAGCGCTTCGGACACGATACGGTAGGCCGCCACCTCCAGCGCGCCGGGCAGCGCGTCCAGCGGGCCCTCGCCGGTGACGCGCACGTCCAGCCCGGCCGGGCGGAACCGGCCCGCCTGCTGCTCGATCGCGCGCTGCACGCCCAGCTCGTCGAGCGCGGGCGGGCGCAGGTCGTGCACCAGCCTGCGTACGTCCGCCAGCACCCCGCCGACCTCGGCGGCCGTCTGCTCCAGGATGCGGTCGGCCTGCTCGGGCGCGCTGCCGGCCAGGTTGCGGGCCGCCTCGATGCGCAGCACCACCGCGCCCAGGCTCGGGCCGAGCCCGTCGTGCAGGTCGCGGCGGAGCCTGCGGCGTTCCTCCTCGCGGGCCAGGACGAGCCGGGCGCGGATGCGCTGGAGGTCCGCGCTCAGCTCGACGGCCCGCGCCTCCGCGGCGGCCTGGCGTACGAGGTCGCCGAGCAGGCGCTGGTCCCGCTCGGTCAGATCGGTACGGCACAACACGAGCCGCCCCACCGTCTCGCCCCGGTAGGCCACCGGCAGCGACACCGACGGCCCGCGCGGCGACCCGTGCTCGACCACGGAACGTTCGCCGCCCGGCCGCTCGATCTCCACCCGCACGTAGGCCAGCCGGAACGCCTCCGCCAGCGTCCTCGCCACCGCGACCAGCTGCTCGTCCGGGTCCGTGGCCAGCTCCAGCCGTTCGGCCAGCGTCGAGACCGCGGCGTACGGGTCGTCCCTGGAGCCGCGTACGAGCCGGCGCACCGCCCGCCACAACCAGGTGCGCAGCGGCGCGTACAGGACGGCGACGATCGCGATGGCGGCCAGCGCCGAGTCCCGCTCGCCGAGCACGCTGCCCACCAGCGTGAACACCACCACGTCCACGAGCACGACGAGCGCGGCGAGCAGGCCGTAGGCGACGGTGGCCGACAGCAGCCTGTCGATGTCGTACAGCCGGTACTTGGTCACCGCCACCACCACGGCCGCCGCGGTGAGCCCGATGGCCAGTGTCAGCAGCACCGCCGGGATCTGCGGCGACAACGACAGCGGCAGCAGGAGCACGATCATGTCGATCAGCGCGGCCCACATGAGCCACCGGATCTGGGCCCGCCGCTCGGCGTCGGCCCGTATGTACCTGCGTACCATCGACGCGAACGGCACCACCAGGCTCACCAGGACCGACGCGTACGCCAGCGCCAGCGCCGGCTCCCAGAACGCGTACGGCAGGTCCACGGACAGGAAGTCGAGGCCGAGCCGGGCGATCTCCGGCGGCATCGTCCGGTCGTGGTATCGCTCCATCACCGCCGTCGGCGCGGTCACCAGCAGGGCCGTGAGCAGCCCGGTCAGGACGAGGCTGGTCACCGACAACGCCCGCCACACCCGTCCGGCCGGGAGCCGGCCGTCGGGGAACAGCAGGATCAGCAGCGGCAGCCCGAGCAGCAACGACGCCCCGAACCGCGAGTAGGACCAGTACGCCGCCGCGGCCCCGGGCAGGCCGGGCGAGACGTAGGCGGCGTACGTCGCCCAGCTTCCCGTGAGGCCGTCCAGCAGCCACAGCAGCCCGAACACGACCAGGACCCAGGCCACCGGATGCCGCGGCAGGCGGCGCAGCAGCAGCACGCCGGGCACGAGCTGCGCGAGCCCGGTCAGCGCGGCCGGCCACCCGGCCTCCAGCTCCGACGCGGCCGGCAACCGCACGTCGCGGGCCACGACGTCCAGCACGACCGTGGCGACCGCGATCCCGACCCCGAGTACGGCCACCCCGAATACGGCCGCTCCGAGGATGGCCGTCCCGGCGGCGGCCCGGTCACGGGCGGCGGGCGGCTCGGACGCGGCGGTGTCCGGGGCCGCCGCGGCAAGGGGGAGACGTGCGTTTTCTGGCACGGCATGTATTACACCCGACGCCGTGTCCCCACGTCCCGGGACAGGAGTCCCGCCGAAGCCGGGACCGGCGGCTCTGCCCGCCCGGGGCGGCCCGCCGGAAACCTGGAGGCACGACATCCCCTGAAGGAGAAGGACCGTCCCGTGGACGCCAAGATCAGCACCACCCCCGCGAGGGCCCGCACCGACGTGCCCACCACCACCACCCCGCCGCTCTCCGACGCCCCCTCGGACGCCCCCGACACCGGTCCCGCCATCAGCCCGGCCGCCGTGCGCAAGCTCGGTCTCGCGCTCAGCGCCGGCACTCTCAGCTGGGCCGCCAGCATCTTCGTCTACGGCAGCCAGGCCCAGGGCTTCGGCGAGCGGGTCGGCGACCTGACCGGGCTGCTCTTCCAGCTCGGCATCTTCGCCCTGCTCGCCGTGCAGATCCGGACCCGGGCGACGGGCATCTCCCGTTTCGCCAGGGTCATGCTCAAGGTCGAGCTGGTCCTGCTCGGGCTGGCCGCCGTCTGGTCCCTGCTGCACGGTGTCCTGCCCGACGAGCTCCAGGACGGGCCGGTGATGCAGGCGCTCGACGTGTTCTGGCCGGTGTCCATGCTGGGCATGATGGCCATCGGCATCAAGGTCGCCCTGGCCGGGCGTTGGCGAGGGGCCCTGCGGTGGTGGCCGCTCGTCGCCGAGAGCTGGGCCGTGGTGACGGTGCCGACGTACGTGCTGTTCGGCGACTCGGTCTCGAACTGGGTCGGCGGCTTCCACCTGGTCATCGGGTACGCCACCCTCGGCGCCCTCCTCGCGCTGCGTCCCGGGCTGACCGACTGACCGCTCGGAGGACGTGCCACTGGCACCAGATGCCGCGACGCCGCGCGAACGTCGGCGGAGCGTAGCCCCGATAATCGGATCATCATGGACAAACAACTCACCGCGCGTGCGCGGGCGCGCGACCTGGGCGTCGTCGTCGGCGCCCTGCCGACCGGGCCGTTGAACGCGATCACCGATGTCGAAGGCGTCCTGGTGGGCCACACCACCATCGACGACGGCGCCGATCTGCACACCGGGGTCACCGCCATCGTCCCGCGGCAGTTGACCGCCGAACGGCGCGGGCTGCCCGCGGCCGTGTACGCCGGCAACGGATACGGCAAGCTGGTCGGCTCGACCCAGATCGACGAACTCGGCGTGCTGGAGTCACCCGTCGTCCTGACCGCCACCCTGTCGGCGTTCCGGGCGGCGGACGCCCTGGTCACCCATCTCATGGACGGCGACCCGGAGGGCATCTCCTTCAACCCGGTCGTGGGGGAGACCAACGACGGCTTCCTGTCCGACATCCGGCGCCGCCCGATCACCGAACGGCACGTGCTCGAAGCGCTGGAAGGGGCCTCCGGCGGACTGCCCGCCGAGGGATGCGTGGGGGCCGGCACCGGGACCACCGCACTGGGGTTCAAGGCGGGCATCGGCACCTCGTCCCGGCAGCTGGTGGTGGACGGCGCTCCGGTCACGGTCGGAGCGCTCGTCCAGTCGAACTTCGGCGGCGTGCTGACCGTGCGCGGCATCCCGATGCCGGTCGAAGAACTCATCCCGGGAGAGGCGAACGAGGAGCCCGCCGGCAACTCCTGCATGATCGTGGTGGCCACCGACGCGCCACTCGACGCACGTCAACTCGCCCGCCTGTCCCGCCGGGCGATCTTCGCGATGGGCCGCGTGGGGGCGTCGTACTCCCACGGGAGCGGCGACTACGCCATCGCCTTCACCACCGCGCCACCGCAGCTCACGGCCATGCCCGACGCCGCGCTGAACCCCGTGTTCGCCGCGGTCATGGACTCGGTCGAGGAGGCGCTGCTCAATTCCCTGTTCATGGCGACGACCACGACAGGCGTCGGCGGCCGTACCCGTCATGCCGTCCCGTACGACCGGCTTCCGGGAGGCGGCGCCTAGTCCGGGGTGAGCGGCAGGACGGCGGTCACCTCGGTGCCGCCGCCCGTACGGGGGCCGATCGCGCACGTACCGCCGATCTCGGCGGCCCGTTCCCGCATCGACGTCAGCCCCACGCCCGGCCACGGCTCATCGGGCAGCCCGGTCCCGTCGTCGGCGACCGACAGCCGCAGCGCCTCGTCCTCCCGCCGCAACGTGACCAGCACCGACGTGGCCTGGGCGTGGCGGCGCGCGTTCGTCAGCGCCTCCTGCACGATCCGGTACGCGGCCGTCTCCACCGCCGCCGGCAACCCGTCGAGCACCCCCTCGGACCCGTCGGGGGCCGGGGGCACGACGATCTCGACGTGCGGGCCGGGGGCCTGGCCGAAGGCGCGGAGTGCGCCCGCGAGGCCCAGCTCGTCCAGCGCGGGCGGCCGGAGCCCGTCCACCAGCTCGCGCACCGACATGAGCGTGCTGGTCATCTCCTCGCGTACCCGGACCAGCAGCTCCTCCACCGACTCCGGGTCACGCTCCAGCCGCCGCCGCGCCTCGTCCAGGGTCATCGTCACGCTGGTCAGCGTCGGGCCGAGCCCGTCGTGCAGCTCCCTGCCCAGCCGGCGCCGCTCCTCGTCGCGGGTCGCGCTGATCCGCTCGTGCGAGTCCCGCAGGTCGGTGCTGAGCCGTACGGCGTGCGCCAGCTCGGCCAGGTGCTTGGCCATGACGGCCAGCGGCTCGCGGCCCGGCCGCGCCCCGGCGATCCGCAGCCACCCGGCGGGCTCGCCGTGCCAGGTCAGCTCGACGGTCCGCGGCCGGGCGCCCAGCTCGCCGTCCACGAACGACAACGCGGGCTCGCCCGCCACCTCCACGCCCACCCCGCGGGCGGCCAGCGACGTACGCACGACGGAGATGGCCTCGGCCAGCGCCCCCGCCGGGCCACCGGCCCGCTGCACGGTACGGCTGAGCAGGTCGGCCGCCCGGTACGGGTCGCGTTCCACGTCGAACAGCCGGTCCACCGAGCGCTGGAGCCGCAGGCGTACGGGATGGAAGGCCGCGCCGGTGACCATCGCGGAGGCGAGCCCGGCCACCGCGCCGTAGTCGCCCGCCACGCTGTTGGCCGCCCAGATGAGCACCGAGTACGTGAGACCGGCGCCGACCGCGAGCGTGCCGTACACGAGCGTGCGGTTGAGGATGAGCCGGATGCCGTAGAGCTGGTGGCGCAGCACGGTGGCGATGATCGAGATGGGGATTCCCGCGGCCAGGAAGACCCGCAGGCCGATGATGAAGGTGTCCTGGTTGCCCGCGCTGACGATCCAGTAGACGACGAAGATCGCCATGGCGTAGAAGTACCAGGTGATCTGGCGGCGTACCTCGGGGGTCGCCGCCCGGTACCTGAAGCCGAGCGAGACCACGCCGAGCAGGCACAGCAGGATCATCGGAGGCCCGATCCACGACTCCACGACCTCGGGGACCGTGCCCAGCGCCGCCACCCCGAACGGGTTGCCCACCGGCACGCCCAGCTCGAACGACGGGTCGGGGGACAGGCCGAGCAGCAGCGAATGCCCGACCATGAGCGTCACGTTCCCGTAGAGCACCGGCCGCCAGCGCCTGGACGGCAGCCGCCCGTCGGGGAAGAGCAGCGGCATGATCCCCGTGAACGTGGGCACCGCCAGCAACCACAACCAGATGGCCGGCCAGGCGACATAGGGCAGGAGCGGGCCGGGCGCGTGCACGTACATCCAGCCGGTCAGGCCGAACAACAGCGAGTACGCCGACCAGATGACGCCGACGCCCCACATGAGCCACGGGAACGGCAGCCGGGGCCGCTTGGAGATCAGGAACGCGCCCGCGAGCGGGAACATCAGCCCGATCGGGTCGAGCCCCTGCGTGTCGGCCAGCCCTTCGACCTGCGCGGCCAGCACCGCCGCCACCAGCACGGCCACCAGCGACACCACGGCCAGGGTCCACACTCCGGTCAGCACGGCCCGCCGCCGCCACACCCTCGCGCGGGACCGCCCGGCCGCACCGCCCTCAGCCCCTTGCCCAGGGCCAGGGGGCGTGGAGGTGGGACCGTTCCGGGGGGTCATCGTGGCTCCCTGAGGGGGAGTCGCGCGGCGACCTCGGTGCCGCCACCGGGCCGTACGTCCAGGTCGCACACGCCGCCCACCTCCTCCGCCCGCCCGCGCATCAGGGCCGCGCCCTGGCGGCGCTGCTCGGGCAGCCCGATCCCGTCGTCCGACACGGTCAGCCAGAGCGCGTCCCGCCGTTCCACCCTGATCAGGGCGGTGGTGGCGCGGGCGTGCCGGCGCACGTTCGCCACCGCCTCATGCGCGATCTTGTACGCCGCCACCTCCACCGCGGCCGGCAGGTCGGCCAGCGACCCCGACACCACCACGTCCACCCTCGGGCCGGGCGCGTCGGCGAGCAGCCGCAGGGCGCTCTCCAGGCCGAGCTCGTCCAGGACGCCGTCGTCGAGCGCGGGCGGGCGCAGGCCGTACACCAGGTCGCGGACGTCCACGATGGCCTCGGTCATCTGCCTGCGTGCCGTGCTGAGCAGCGGTTCGACCGAGCCGGGGTCGCTGGTCAGGCTCAGCCGGGCCTGGTCGACGCTCATCGCCAGGTTGGTCAGCGTGGGCCCGAGGCCGTCGTGCAGGTTGCGGCGGAGTTTGTGGCGTTCCTCCTCGCGGGTGGACATCATGCGCTCGCGCGAGCGCTGGAGGTCGGCACTGAGCCGTACGGCGTGGGCGACCTCGGCGAGCTGCCTGGCCAGCATGTCCAGCAGCGCCCGGTCGCGCGGTTCGCCGGCGATCGACAACCAGCCCATCGACTTGCCCTGCCACACCAGGCGTTCGACGGTCGGGGCGGGGCCCACCTCGCCCGCGGCCACGCTGCGTACCCGGCCGCCGGGCAGCACCACCTCGACCGCGACGCCGCGCGCCCCCAGAGCCAGCCGCACCGCGTGGGCCGCCGACGCCAGGGCCTCGGCCGGCCCGCTGGCCTCCTGCACACTCCGGCTCACCCGGTCGGCCAGCCGGTACGGATCCCGCTCCCATTTGAACAGCCGGTCGACCGCGCTCTGCAGCCGCACCCGTACGGGCTGGAAGAGCGCGCCGGCGGCCAGCGCGGCGATCAGGTCGGACTACGAGCCGAGCAGGGCGTCGAGCGCGCCGACCCCGAAGTAGACGGCGCCGACGACGACGGTCAGCGCGAGGTAGACCAGCGTGCGGTTGAGCAGGGCGAGGGTGCGCTCGCGTCCGCGCAGGCCGGACAGGACCGCGGCCTTGACGAGCAGCGGTCTGGCCGCTCTGAGCAGCACCAGCCGGACGTTTTTCCCCATATGTCGGGCACATCATAAAATGGCGGGCCCGCTATCGCAGAGCGTCCACCGGCTGCATTTTCGCCGCCCGCAGCGCGGGATAGAGCCCGGCCAGCAGCCCCACCACCGCCCCGGCCACCGGCGCGGCCAGCGCGAGCTGCACGTCGAGCAGCGGCGTCCACTCCCGGGCGGCCGAGACGGCGACGACGGTGACCACCCCGAGGCTCGTGCCGATCACGCCTCCCGCCAGCCCGACCAGCGTCGACTCCAGCAGGAACTGGGCGGCGATGTGCCGCCTGGCCGCCCCGAGCGAGCGGCGCAGGCCGATCTCCGGCACGCGTTCCATCACGGTGACGAGCGTGACGTTCGCGATGCCGACCGCGCCGACCACGAGCGAGACCAGGCCGAGGATCAGGAAGAGCGCGTTGACGTCGTCCTGCGCCTGGTCGCGCGCCCTGGTGGGGCTGGGCGGGGCCATCACCTGCAGCATGTCGCCGTTCCCCGGGCTGAGCGCGGTGGGCGCCTGCTGGGCCACCAGGTCCGCCGCGCCCAGACTCGTGTTGACCAGCACCCTGGTGACGTTCCGCAGCCCGAACTGCCTGCCCACCGTGGGCGGCACGAACACGGCGGTGCTCAGGTTCCGCTCGCGGCGCAGGTTGCCCAGGATGCCGATGACCGTGTACGCGTGCTTGCCGATAAAGATGGCCGGCGCCCGGTCGAGGCGGCCGACGCCGAGCAGCTTGGCCGCCTGGTCGCCGATCACCGCCACCCGGTCGCGCCGCTCGATGTGCCCTCGGTCGTAGAACCTGCCCTGCACCATCCTGCCGCGCGCCGCCTCGGGCAGCCCGGTCGTCGCCGTCAGCACGGTCAACGACTGCGCGGTGACCCTGGTGGGGTCCACGATGTCGTTGGAGCGCACGGACAGGTTCGCGCTGTCCTCCGACTCGGCCAGCGCGGCGGCGGACTCGACGCCGCGCAGCCTGGTCAGCCGGTCGATCGAGTCCCACTCCACGAGCGGCGTGTTCGGCGACTCCGGCACCTCCACCGTGATGGCCGTGGCCACCAGCGCGTCGAAGCGGCCGACGATCTGGTTGCCCGCGGTGGCGGCCACGCCGAGCGTGATGACCAGCGTGGTGATGCCGAGCACGGTCCCGAGCGTGGTGAGCGCCGAGCGCACCGGCCGGGCGAGCATGCCGGCCATGGCCTCCCCGAACAGGTCGCGTACGTGCATCACTCCTCCTCCACCAGGATGCCGTCGGTGATCCGCACCCGGCGCCCGGCCCGCTTGCTGACCTCCTGCTCGTGGGTGATGACCACGAGCGTCATCCCCTGCCCCCGCAGCTCGTCGAACAGGCCGAGCACCGATTCGGTGTTGCGGCTGTCGAGGTTGCCCGTGGGCTCGTCGCACAGCAGCAGGGACGGCGCGCCCATGAGGGCCCTGGCGATGGCCGTACGCTGGCGCTCGCCCCCGGACAGCCGGTCGGGCGCGAACCCGGTCCGGTGGCCGAGGCCGACTCGTTCCAACGCCGCCAGGGCCCGCTCCCGCCTGCCCTTACGCGCCTGCCCGCCGTAGGTTTCGGCGAGCATGACGTTCTCGACCACGCTGCGGTGGGAGAGCAGGTGGAAGGACTGGAAGACGAAGCCGATCCGGTCGCCGCGCAACCTGGTCCTGGCCCCGTCGCGCAGGGTGGTGGTCTCCGTGCCGTCGAGGCGGTAGCTGCCCGAGCTGGGGCGGTCGAGCAGGCCGAGCACGTTCAGGAGGGTCGACTTGCCCGAGCCCGACGGGCCGACGATGGCCAGGTAGTCGCCCCTGTCCACCCGGAGCGTGACGCGGTCGAGCGCCCGGACCGGCGGTTCGGCGGCGAACTCCCTGCTGACCTCCGCCAGCGAGATCACCGGCTCAGGCACCGCTGACCACCACCCGGTCGCCCTCCTTGAGCGCCCCGGCGACCTGGACGTTCCCGTCGGCGGTCAGGCCCGTACGCACCTCGACGTCCCTGGTCTGGTCCGTGGCGTACTCGACCCGCACCCGGGCCCTCCCGTCGGCCCCCGTGATCACGGCCGCCACCGGCACGACCAGCACCGGCTCCTTGGTCTCCCCCACCGTCACCCGCGCCGTGACGGCGGTCCCCGGCTTGAGCCCCTTCATCGAGGCGGGCGTGATCAGGACGGGCTCCGACCCGTCCTTGGCCTCCTCGGCGCCGGGCACCTTGGCCTGGTCGCCGACCGCGGTGAGGCGCGCTTCGTACGTCTTGCCCGTGTCGAGCTCGATGGCCGCCTCCATGCCCGTGCGCAGCAGCTCGGCCTCCGTCGCCTCCACCGACCCCGTCACCGTGAGCGCCGAGCTGGTCACCGTGGCGACCTCCTTCTCGACCTGCTGCCCCTGCTTGACCGAGACCTTGCGCACCCGGGCGGGCAGCTTCGGCAGGAACACCACCTCGCCGGGCGGGATGGAGGTCCCGTACGTACGCACGAACTCCGCCAGCATCCCCTTGGCCGCCGCCACGTCCTTACCGGCGTTGGTCACCTTGAGCTTGGTCGGGGAGAGCTGCCTGGCCTGGCGCAGCGCCTGCTCGGCGGTGGCCTTGGCCTCCTTCGCGGTCCGTACGGCCTTGCGCAGCTCCACCAGGCTCTTCTCCCTGGCCTGCCGCGCCTCCTCCGCGACCCGCTCGCGCGCCTCCAGAGCCGCCGCCAGATCGGCCTGGGCGTTCCGGACCCGCAGCTCCAGCAGGCTCGTGTCGGTCGAGGCCGTGGGCTGCGGGGTGGCGGTGGCCGTGGTCGTGGGCTGTTTCCTGGCCTCGGCCAGCGCCTGCTCGGCCTCGGCCAGCTTCTCCTGCGCCGCGCGCACGGCCGCCTCCGCCGTCGCCATCCTGGTCTCGTCCTCCGGCGTCACCACCCGGGCCTCGGCCTCCTGGAGGGCGCGCTCCGCCGTCTTCAGGTCCGCCTTGGCGTTGGCCAGCCTCATCTTGAGCGGCAGCACGTCGCGCCCCTGGTCCAGCGCCTTCTTCTCGGCGGCGAGGGTCTCCTGGGCCGTCTGTACGGCCTTGCGCAGCGTGTCGTACGCCTGCCGGTCGGTCAGCGTCGGCTGCTGCACCTCGTACCCCTTCTTCGTGTACATGCGGGTGACGGCGGCGATCGTGGCCTGGTCGAACACGCCGGAGACGGGACCGCCGTACCCCAGCCTGCGCAGCGCCCGCTGGAGCTGCTTGACGTCGTCCCCCTTGCCGCCGGGGGCGATCGTGCGGTGCATCGGCACGGACCCGCGCAGCGCGAACACCGGGCGGCCGTTTACCTCCAGGAAGACCGCGCCCTCCGTGAGCCGGCCCTGGCGCGGCGCCCGGGTGGCCCGCTGCTGCTCGGCCGTGCCGCCGACCGCCCCGGCCAGGCTGACCGGCAGGGGCGAGCCGTACTCCAGCGTGCCGCTGACCACGACGGTGCTGACGAGTTTGCGGCGCTCGACGGCGGCGGTGACGAGCGAGGCCCGCGGCGCGGCGCGGAGGTCGGCCTCGTCGGCGGGGGAGCGCAGCCGGGAGCCCACGGCCCAGCCGGCGCCCGCGATGATCACCACTCCGGCGACGATGCCGGCGAGGAGCTTGCGCGGTGACTTCATGAGGTGGTCACATGCCGAACTGGGCGCTGACCTGCCCCTGGACCGCCTGCTCCTTCGGCAGGAAGGCTGGGTAGAAGTCCTTGCCGCACTCCAGGTCCTCGAGCGCCGCCCTGATCTCCTTGGCCAGATATGGCTTGGCCTGCTCGGGAGTGAGCGTCGGCGTATAGTACATCGGCACCTTGTCGTCCGTGGCGGGGGGAGCCACGTCGGGCACATCGTCCATCTGCTCGCGGCCCAGCTTGTCCTCGTTGCCGAGCCACGTCTTCTGCCCCAGCTCGGCCATGGCGACCGGCGCGGTGTCGCCGACGGCGTAGCCCTTGCCCTTCAGGCAGGTGGCCATGGCCGTGGCCAGCTCGACCAGCTCGGGGTCGGTGTTCAGCTTGCCCTTGCGGGCCCGGACGGAGGCCTTGAACTGCGCGTCGTAGAAGTCTTCCGCCGACTTCAGCTTCAGGCCGAGGACCTTGTTGGCCGCCGAGACCTGGCAGGCGTCCAGCGCCTTCCGGTACGCCTGCAGCTGCGCCTTGGAGAGCGCGGACTGGATCTTCATATTGGGGTTGGGCTCGTTGTCGAGGCTGGTCGTGCTTCCCATCTCCTTGGGATAGACGTGCTGGGCGAAGACCCCGAAGCCGTATTTTTCGCGATATTTCTTCATCGCCGGGTAATTGCCGCGCATGCGGCTCTTGTCGTCCTCGGTGTCCGGCTTGTGCGGCGTCACGTACGCGACGTACTTGAAGCCCTTCTGCTTCATGCAGTCCGCCTTGGCCGCCTCGAGCTGAACCTCCTTGCCCTCGGCGGTCGAGCCGGCGGAGGGCGCGGCGCTCTCGGTGGCGCCCCCGCAGCCGCAGAGGACGGCGAGCGCGAGCAGCGCGACGGGCAGTGTCTTCCTCATCATGGCGGCAGACCATACTCCGTTTAACGAAGCATGGTCAATCCAGGCAGTGCCGCCGCTGGCGGAAGGGTGCGAACGCGGCCCCCACGAGCAACAGCACGAGCACCCCCCAGTAGGCCAGGTGTTGCCTGGTCAGCACATCGGAGTGCAGCGCCAGCCCGCCGGACGCCATCGTCATGTAGATCCCCGCCGCGAGCGTCCAGCGATGGTCGCGGGCCAGGTAGGCGCTCCCCGCCGCCAGCCCCAACGCCAGCACCTCCACGGCCATCCTGCTCAGGCTGATCGGGAACGTGCCGCCGCCCTCCATCCACTCGGGCCCCGCCCACGCCGCCGCCACGACCGCCGCCCACCACCACCACGACCTCCTGCGCGGCGCCCGCCGCAGCACGAGCAGCCCGGCCAGCGCCACCGCGTAACCGCCCGCGACCAGGTAGGGGTCGCTGTCCATGAACAGCGGCCGGTCCTGCAGGAACGTCGGATAGACCGGCAACAGGGTCGCGTCGAACGGCTGCCACCCGCCGGCCAGCGCCACCGCCTTGGCCCCGGTGAGGAGCGTCAGCACGGCCGCCGTACGCAGCCATCCCCGTACGGTTGCCAGCAGCGTGAGCGCCGACAGCAGCGTCCACAGCGGCAGCGTGCCCGCGTAGGGCAGGAGCGCGGCCAGGTTCGCCGCCGCCAGGGCCGTGACGGCGAGGTGCACGCCGTCCTTCCACGGGCTGCCGGTCGCCAGGTGGACGATCCGGCTGCGCACGCCGCCCCTGAGCAGCCCCCACGCCTCGCGCGGCACCGGGATCCGGCGTCCCGGGGCGGCCGATTCGAGCAGCACGTCGAGCAGTTCGTCGCCGTGGGCCGCGCGGTAGGGCCTGGGGTAGGCGAGCATGAGCTTGCGGTAACGCCGTTCGAGCGCCGACACGGCTCGTACGGACCCGATGGCCGTCATCCGGCCGACGGCCGCAGGATCAGCGAGGCGGCCGCCTGCATGCGCCTGGCCTCGGCCTCCACCAGCGCCTGGCCCTCGTCGGTGATGCGGAAGTAGCGCCGGTTGCGCCCGTTGACCGTCTCCTCGCGGTCGACGGTGATGACGCCCCGCTCGTTGAGGCGTTCGAGGATGCCGTAGAGCGTGCCGACGGAGGGCTGGACCCGGCCGCCGGACAGCTCCTTGACCGACTTGCTGATCGCGTGGCCGTGCAGCGGGCCGGCACGCAGCGCGGCGAGCACGAAGTACATCGGCTCGCTGACTTCTGAGGTTCCCCTGGGCATGGAGGAGACATTATTCCGTTCAACGAAGTGTGAGCAACGTCGGCGGCCCCCGGGCGGGGAGGGCCGCCGGCGTCACGTCACCGGCAGCGGTCGCCGTTGAGGCGGAACACCTCGGGGTCGGGGTTGGGCCCCGAGGTGTGCGTGCCGACGAACCCGAACGTCACGGACCTGCCGGGCCTGATCAGGCCGTTCCAGCCGAGGCTCCGGGCCGTCACCACCGCGCCGGACTGGCTCAGCCCGGCGCCCCAGCCCTCCTTGATCCGCTGGCCGCCGGGGAACGACCAGCTCAGGGTCCAGCCGTCCACGCTCTTCGTCCCGGTGTTCTCGATCACGATCTGGCTGGTGAAGCCGCCGGGCCAGGAGCCGTGCGCCGAGTAGCGCACCTGGCAGGCCGACCGCTCGCCTTTGTCCGCCAGGAACGCCGAGACCCAGGCCAGCGGCGAGTTCCAGTTGATGGTCAGCTCGTTCGTGGACCAGGACTCGATGTCGTCGACGTAGCAGAACTGCGGCTTGCAGCCGCGCAGCAACCGCTGGGCGACCGGGTCCTGGACGGCGGAGTTGGGGCCGCCGGCCAGCGAGCCGCGCGGCGGGTGGGGCAGCGCGTGGTCGAGCTGGTGGGCGTACCAGCGGCTGTGCTGGTTCTGGGCGGACACCTCGCCGTAGCCGGTCACGTACGAGAGGTTGAGCGCGTTGCGGCCGAGGAGGTAGTCCATGCCCTCCCGTACGGCGGCCCGGTACTTCTCCTGGCCGGTCAGGTCGTACGCGGTGGCAAGGACGACCAGGTTGTTGAGTACCAGGTTGTTGGAGCCCCAGTCGAAGTGCGCCGGCGCGTACGGCAGCCCGTACGGGTGCGCCCGCTGGATCGCCAGGTACTTCTCCGCCCCCGCGACCACGGATCGGCGCACCTCGTCCCGGCCCGGCAGCGCGTTGGGCACGGTGGCCAGGTCGAGGCGGCCGAGCTGGGCGGTGTTGCCCCAGTCGAACCCGCGCTCGCGCCAGACGTCGCCGGTGTGGTGCGGCGAGGCCAGCACGAAGTCCCTGAACTCCTTCTCACCCGTGGTGATGTACAGCTCGGCCGCCGCCCAGTAGAACTCGTCGCTCACGTCGGCGTCGTCGTAGGCGCCGCCGCCCACGCCGTCGGCCGGGTCGGCATACCTTTCGGGGTTGGCCTTCGCCGCCGCCCACGCCTTGCGCGCCGCCTTGAGGTTCCTGGCCGCGAACGCCGCGTCGTGGGGCGCGAACAGCCGGGCCGCCTGCGCCGCCGTCGCCGCCAGGTTGAGCGTGGCGGCCGTGGACGGCGCGTGCAGCTCGCGCTTCTGCGGGTCGAGGTGCGGCAGCAGCGGCAGGCCGGTCCAGTTCTGGTCGTGGACCTTGTGATGCGCCATCCCCGCGTACGGCCTGCCGTCCGGCACCTGCATGCTCAGGATGAACTCCTGCTCCCAGCGGGCCTCGTCCAGCACGTCCGGGACGCCGTTGCCGCTCTCGGGGATGCTGAGCTGCCCGTCGGTGAAGGCGGCCCGGTCGCGCTCGTAGGCCGCCATGAGCTGGTGGACCGAGATGCCGCCGTTGACCACGTACTTGCCGTGGTCGCCGGCGTCGTACCAGCCGCCCTTGACGTTCAGCGTGTAGTCGCAGACGCCCGGTTGGCACGGCACGTCCGTGTCGCCCTGGTTCGGGGCCGTGCCCGCGTGGCCGGCGGGCCTTCCGTAGCCGGGACGCAGGCTGTCGAGGATCTCGATGCCGCTGCGCTGGGTGTAGTAGAACTTCAGCGCGTCCGTGGGGAGGGAGTCGTACACGTCCGCGCCGATGTCGAACGGCCTGCTGGTCTCGCCGTCGGCGGTCAGGGTGTAGCCCGCGCCGGGCTTGGCGTACGCGCCGAAGTCGATCGTGTGCACGTTCTGGCCGGAGCTGACGTCCGTGCCCTTGGGGCTGGTACGCCCGGTCGCGGCCGTCTCCCCGGCCGCGTTCCGCAGCTCCCAGTCCAGCGGCGTGGTCGCGGCGGTGACCAGGGTGGCCTTCTTCGGGCCCGAGGGGAGGTAGCCGACCATGTTCACGCGGACGCGCGGGCCCGTGTCCGGCTCGTAGACCTCGGGTTCGGCGCCGCCCTTGAGCGACACGTCGTCCATGCAGAACCTCCAGGGCTCGGCGCTGCCGCCCAGCTGGAACGCCACCTGGGCGTTCGGCAGCGAGACCGGGGCGGTGAAGGTGTAGGAGTAGTCGTTCCCCGAGACGCTGAGCTCCGGGGAGGCCGACAGGTACTGCGTCCACGGGTCCACGGGGAGCTGGATCAGGGCCTTGCCGACCCTCGCGGGGGTGGCGGAGGCCGCGAACCGGTACGCGTAGGTGTCGCCGGCGAGTCGGCGGCGCGGGCGGACGCGGCGGGGGACAGGGCGACCATGGTGAGGAGGGCCAGCAGCGCGGCCCGGCATCGGGTCATGGAGGTCCTTCGGGGGGTTGGGAGCGCTCCCAATGGAGCGATCCCGATCCTCCTTGGCCGCCGGTGCCCCGTCAACGGGTGCGTGGCATCGGCGCTCGAAGACGGTGAAACTTTCACGCCCGGTCCAGGCGCCGGAGCAGGTCCGCCGCCCTTCGACGGTCGTAGGGCGCGGCCAGGCGGGCGGCGGCCGTCATCGCCTGCCCGGCGGCCCGTACGGCGGCTCCCCTCCTGCCCGCGGCGGCCAGCGTCAGGGCGCGGGCCCATCCGATCCTGGCGGCGGCGCCGGGGTTGCGGCCCAGGTAGGCGGTCAGGAAGGCGTGGAGGCGGCGGGCGGTCGGGCGGTCCACGTGGTCGCGTACGTGCCACAGCAGCTCCGCCAGGCCCGACCAGCACTCCAGCATGCCGGGCTGGGCCGACGGCAGGCCGTCCGCCAGCGCGAGCACCCTGACCAGCGCTCCCCGCACCTCCGCAAGAGGGCCTCCCCGCACCTCCAGGGCGGGGTGGAGGGTGAGGCGGGCGGAGGCGGTCAGGAGGCGCATCTCCTGGATGGTGCGCAGGACCGGGCCGTCGCGGAGCCCGAGCCGGTCCGCGAGTGCCCGCCTGCGGTCCGTGGACGCGCGGGCGGCGCTCACCGCCTCCCCGATCCGTTCGGCGGGCACGCCGTCGAGCCGCAGCAGCGCCTCGGCCCGGCCCGCCAGGCACCAGTGGCGGCCGATGTCGTCGCCGCCCACCCGCCTGACCGACAGCTCCTCGGTCTCCGCGAACAGCGCCACCGCCTCGGCGAACTCCCCCTGCCACAGCGCGGTCTCGGCCAGCATGCCCGCGCAGTTCTCCGCCATCCTCGGGTCCAGCGTCCGCGCCCGGCCCTCGGCGAACGAGCGCCGGGCCGCCCCGAACGCGCCCGAGTGGAGCTGGTCGAGGCCGCGTGCCAGCCGGGCCCGGTTCGCCGCCTCCGTCGGGTGCGGGACGGCGGCGAGGGCCCGGTCGGCCAGCTCACCGTAGCGTCCGGCGAGCCGGCCGCGCCCGGCGATCCGCGCGATCGTGGCGAAGTTCGCGTACGCCTCGGCCCGCAGCGCGGGGTCGGCCGCGCGTTCTGCGGCGTTGAGCTGGCGCAGCGAGGCCGCCAGCATCGTGGGCAGGTCCTGCTGGTGGTAGGCGAGCCGGGCCAGCAGTGAGAGTGCCTCGGCGGCCTCGGGGCCCGCCGCGTCCGTCCGCCGGGGCGGCCGGAGCCGGTGGACGACCTGCCGGGCGGCGGCGGCCGGCGCGCGGGCGAGGGGCCGGGCGGGCAGCGGCTCGCCGAGGGCGTCCAGCGCCGCCCTGGCCAGGCGGGCCGCCTCCCCTTCCCTGGCCAGCTGGTACGCGCTGACCCCCGCCATCCGAAGCCACCGCGCCCGCAGGTACGGCACGTGGACGGTCTCCTCCAGCCGGTGGCGCACGATGGCCGCCGACTCCTCGTACAGGCGTAACCGCAGGCACAACGTCCAGTAGCGGTCGAGGAAGGCGGGGTCGTCCGAGCAGGCCCAGGCCGTCCTGATGTTGTCCAGGTCGGCGCCGAGCACCCGGGGAGCCTCGGTGTCGGCCGCGTCCTGGAGGGCGGTGGCGTGCCGGTCGAGCAGGCGGGCGAAGCAGGCGGCGTGCCGGCTCCGCGCCGCCTCCTGGGCCGCCGGGTCCTCGGCCAGGCGGGCGGCGGCGAACTGCTGGACGAGCGGGTGGACCGCGTACCGGCCGGACGGGGTGAGGTGGAGCATGCTGTGGTCGACCAGGCGGACCAGGACCTGCGGGGTCGTACCGGTGACCTCCAGGGCGTGGGCCAGCGTGCAGCCGCCCCCGAACACCGACAACGCGGCCAGCGCCGCCCGCTCCGGCGGCCCGAGCAGGCTCCAGGACGTCTCGAAGACCGTGCCCATGCACGCGTGCCGCGGCCGTACGGCGGGGCCCGTGGCGGACAGGAGCCCCAGGTCCACGCCGAGCCGCCGGGCCAGCTCGGCGCACGGCACGGCGCGCAGCAGCCCGGCCGCCAGCTCGATGGCCAGCGGGAAGCCGCAGGTGGCGGCGCAGATCGCGGCCACCAGGGCGGCCTCCCGATCGGGGTCGAACGACGGCTGCGCCCTGATCGCCCTGGCCGCGAACAGCGCCTCGGCGGCCGGCCCAGGCTGCCCCGCCACCTCGACGGCCACCTGGCCGGGCAGGTCCGGGCGCCGCCTGCTGGTCGCCAGGACCCGTACGCGGGGGGCCGCCCGCAGGATCTCGCCGACGACCGGGTCGAAGCCGGGAAGGTGTTCCAGGTTGTCCAGCACGAGGAGGAGCCGGCGGCCGGCGAGCGCGGACAGCAGGAGGTCGAGGGCGGGACGCGGGGGCGAGAGGTCCACGCCGAGGCGGCGGGCCAGCGTCGTGACGGCCGCCTCTGGACGTACGCCCACGAACGAGACGAACGCCACCTCCCGCTCCTCAGCGGCGGCGGCGACGGCCAGCCGGGTCTTGCCGACCCCGCCGGGCCCGACCAGCGTCACCAGCCGCCGCCGCGCCGTCAGCTCCCGCACCCGCCGCACCTCATCCTCACGTCCGACCAGCTCGGAGCCCGGAACGGGCAGAGAGAGCCGCGAAGGCGCGACCGCGTACGGGACCAGATCGCGGCGGACGGCCTGCGTCTCCGGCGCCGGTGCGACGCCCAGCTCGGCGGCCAACCGGCGGCGCAGGCCGTCGTAGCAGGCCAGCGCTGCCGCCCGGTTCCCCGCCCTGGCCAGGGACGTCATCAGCAGCCGGTGCGCCTCCTCGTCGAACGGGTCCAGCCCGGCCACGATCCGCGCCAGCCGGACCACCTGCGCGGAACCGTCGGCCCCGGCCTCGACCAGCAGCTCGCGCAGCAGCGTGCGCACCCGCCGGCGCTCGTCCTCCAGCCAGCCCGCGAAGGCGGGGGCGTCGCCGATGCAGACGCCGTCCAGGAACTCCCCGCGCCACAACCGCAGCGCCTGCGCGACCGTCGAGCCGCCGACGAGCTGCCGGTGGTCCACGAAACAGCCGTCGCCGCCGCGGAAGCACACGTGCTCGCGGCTGATGTCGAGCCACCCGCCGACCTCCCTGCGCAGCTCCGACAGGGCCAGCCGCAGGCTGCCGCGCGCGTTGGCGTCGGGACGCTCCCCCCACAGCAGCGCGGCCAGCTCCGAGCGCGGGCGCGGCCCGGTCGTGGTGGCGAGATAGCAGAGCAGGGCCTTGGACTTGGCCGAACGGATGCCCACCGGCGCGCCCCCGACGGCCAGGTCGGGCGGCCCCAGCAGGAGCAGGGTCAGCGAGTCTCCCATGCCCGACGACAGTAGGCGCGCGAACCCGGACCGGCTGCGTCAAAAGCCACAGAAAGGGCGTGTCCCGCGCCACTGACCTGGGCTCTCACGATGTGCTCACGATGCCCTCCGCACTCTGGTGCCGAGCTTCGCGACAACCGCGAAGCGTACGCGGACCGAAGGACACGACAGCATGCACGCTCACCGACTGATCACCACGTTCGCCCTGGCCGCCGGCTTCGCCGCGCCGGTGGCCCTGGCCGCGGTCCCGGCCGCCGCCGCGACCACCTCCTGCGTCGTCACCCTGTACGACATCGACGCCAACAACGTCGCCGAACGCGACGGCAAGGACGAACTCCGCTTCAAGGTCGACGGGAACCTGTTCCCCAAGTTCAACGCGAAGTACTTCTCCATGAAGACCGGCGGCGACGGCGACCCCGCCGACTTCGAGCACCCCTCCACGCTCCTCGTGGGCAGCGAGGACGTCACGTTCGACCTGCGCGAGGTCACCCCGCCGGCCGTGAGCGAGGGCGACAGCCTGGGCAAGGCGACCGCCCACGGCTCGGTCTGCGCGGGCCTGGCCGTCGGCGCGGACACCACCGAGACGAGCATCGTCGAGGGCCACGACGAGACGGACTACACCTACACGGTCAGGCTCAAGCTCACCAGGCAGTGATCCGGCCGGCTACGGCCGGTGAAGGCCCCGCCGTGTCGGCGGGGCCTTCACTGAAGACGGATGTTCTGGAAGGGTTCGGAACGTGGTCCGTGCCCTCACCCTGGCCGGGTGTGTCGCGCACGAGTTGCTCGAACGCCAGACCGCCAAGCTGGCCAGGCAGCTCGTACGCGGCTTCGCCGAGGAGATCCCCCTCTACCGGCGGCTGCCGAAGGAGGAGCTCGACGGCGAGATCACCGGCATCACCGAGCACAACCTGCGCCTGATCGCCCGCATGTTCCGCGACCGCCGCCCGCCCACCAGGGCCGAGCTGGCGCCGCTGCGCTCGTCGGCGGCCCGCCGCGCCCAGGAGGGCGTGCCGCTGGAGGCCCTGCTGGCCGCCTACCACCTGGGCGCGCGCAAGGTGTGGGAGCACCTGTTCGCCACGGCCACGCCCGCCGACTTCGAGGACGTGCTGGCGGCCAACCGGCTCATCCTCCTCTACACCGAGTCGGTGACGGCCGCGGTGTGCACGGCGTACCTGGAGGAGCGCGAGGGCATGCTCAGCCACGAGCAGCACGCGATGCACGCCGCGGTGTCGGCGCTGCTCGGCGGCGACCGGGAGGCGCTCGCCGGGGTGCGGCTGGCGCCGCGCTACCTGGTGCTGGCGCTCGCGGTCGGCCGGCATCCCGACGAGGAGCGGGACGAGCCGGGCGGGTCGATCGCGGGCCGCCGCAAGCTCCACCGGATCAGGACGGCACTCCGGCGGGGCGCCGCCGAGCCGGTGTTGTCGGTGCTGGACACCACGGGCGGCCTGGTGTTCGTGCCGATCACCGGCGAGGACCCCGACTGGTACGAGGTCGGCGAGACGGCCGCCGGGATGGGCAAGGCGGCCGGGGTGCCCGTGTGGGCGGCGGCCGAGATCGCCCCGCCGGACGGGGTTCCGGAGGCCGTCAAGCTGGCCGAGGAGGTCCTGGAGGTGGTACAGGTCTTCGAGCAGCCGCCCGGCGCCTACCGGCTGGCCGACGTGCTGCTGGAGTACCAGCTCACCCGGCCGAGCCAGGCCACCGCCGTGCTCGCCGGCCTGCTCGACCCGCTGCTCGACAACCCCGACCTGCTCAGGACGCTCACGGTCTACCTGGACAACGGCCTCGACCGGCGGCGCACGGCCGAACTGCTGCACGTGCACCCCAACACGGTCGACTACCGCCTGCGCCGGGCCGTCAGCCTGACCGGCCTGGACCCCGTGGACCCGGCCCACCTTCAGCGCATCGGCGCGGCCCTCGCGGCCAGGCGCCAGCACGGCAGGTGAGCCGGGTCCCGGCGCCGCTCAGAGAGTCCCGGACACCGCGGCGGTCACCACGGTCGCGAAGTTCCGCATCCCGAGACCGTTGGGGTGGAACGGCGCCGCGGGCGAGGCGGGCACGTACGGCTCGATCCAGCGCACGCCCGGGGCCTTGCACGGGTCGTGGCCCACGCTCGGCGTCTGCAGGTCGACGAACGCCACCCCGGCGGCGGCGGCCTGCTCGGCCAGCATCCGGTTGAAGTACTGGAGCGTGGCCCGGATGTAGTTGGCGTCGGCCTTGATGATCGGGACGGTCGGGTAGCAGCCGTTCGGCGGCGCGTACGTGGCGTAGCCGACCACGAAGATCCGGGCACGCGGGGAGCGGGCGCGGATGTCGTTCACCAGCGTGGTCAGCTTGGGACGCAGGGCGTCGGTCTTGACCCGCCAGGAGTCCTGGCCGTCGACGACGTAGTCGTCGTTGCAGGCGTCGCCGACGGGCGGGGGCAGCAGGTTCAGGCAGTCCTCGATGAAGCCGGTCAGGCCCACGTCGTTGGCGCCGATCTGCACCGTGACCAGGGTCGTGTCCGAGCTGAGCGCGTCGAGCTGGGGCGCCACGCTGCCGAGGTCGGTGCCCTGGGAGTTGTACATGTCGCGGGTCTTGGCGCCGGAGCAGGTGACGTCCCTGAACGTGGCGGCGCCGATGGCCTGGGCGGTCAGGTGGGCGTAGTTGTGGTTGGAACGCCAGCAGCCGAGGTCGGGCACCACCTGGTTGGGCACCAGGGGGCCGGAGGCCGCGGAGTCGCCGAGCGCGACGTACACCTCGCTCCGGGCGGCGTGGACGGGGACCGCGACGCCGAGTACCAGGGCGGTCGCGGAGAGCAGGACGAGCAACCGTCGGACCATGAGGACTCCTTCCGGCAGGGATGGGGGGTGCGGAAGCCGTGCTGGTCAGCGGGCTGGTCAGCGGCGGAAGGGCCCGGTCACCTCGTACGTGATCCCGCCCGTCCCGGCGGTCTCGCCGCTGGTGCCGCGCTGGGAGGAGAAGTAGAGCCGGGTGCCGTCGGGGGAGAACGCGGGCCCGGTGATCTCCGACTTGGCCTGGCCGTCCAGGCGCATGACGGGGGCGACCACGCGGTCGGGCGTGATGATGTTGATCTCCATGTTGCCGCCGTCCTCGGCCACGTACAGGTCGCCGGACGGGCGGCCGGTGATGTTGTCGACGCCGTCGAGGGTGCCGCCGCCCTCGTAGACGGCGGTGACCGTCTGCCGGGCGGTGTCGTAGGCCCAGACCTTGCGGTCGCCCTTCGCGGTGAAGTAGCAGATCCCGGCGGCGTAGTGGCAGCCCTCGCCGCCGCCGAAGCGGCGGGCCGCGGAGACCTGGTTGCGGGTCTGCGTGTCGAAGACGCCGGGCGTCGCGTCGGGCACGGGCCGCCACTCGACGTTGTCGCCGCCGAGCCCGCACAGCACGTCGAGCCGGCCGCTGGACAGGTCGCCCCAGGTGGTGGGAGTGAAGCGGTAGAAGCAGCCGTCGCTCTCGTCCTCGGTCAGGTAGACCACCCGGTGGTCGGGGTCGCAGGCCGCCGCCTCGTGCTTGAACTTGCCCATCTCGGGGCGCTGCTGGGCCCCTCGGTTGCCGTACGGGTCGGTCTCGTAGACCTTGCCGCGGAAGATCTCCTCGCAGGACAGCCAGGTGCCCCACGGGGTCGCGCCGCCCGCGCAGTTGAGGTTCGTGCCGCTCAGGATCCGGTACGCCCGCTCGATCGAGCCGTCGGCCCTGAACTTGATCGCCGAGGTCCCGCCCACGAGCGGCACCTCGGAGTTGGACACGTAGATCCAGCCGGAGCCGTCGGCGAAGCACGCGCCGCCGTCAGGAGCGGGGTGCCACAGCGTGCCGCCGACGACCCGGCCCGACCTGGCCACCACCCGGCTGGTGAATCCGGCGGGCAGCGCCATGCCGTTGACGTCCGGGGCGCCGAGCGGCCCGTACGGGCTCACGCCCGCCCCCGCCGCGGAGGCGACGGCGTCGTGCCACATCGCCCCGGAGAACGCGACCGCCGCGGAGACGGTCCTGATGAAGGTACGACGGCGCATCATCACTCCACGTGGCTCGCGTCGTTCGATGTCGTTTGAATTCGCAGACATGACGATGAGCCCTGCTCGTCCTTCTGTGAACTGGACACGGCGGTAAATCCGCGCGGTCAAATCTGTGACGCCTCACAAATCTGAACGGCATTCCGTGAAGCCATTGACGGCGGCGCGAGCACGATCCACCATGGCCCGAACCCCCGGCCTCGATCAGCTTCCCGAGGTGCCTGTGCGCGTCCTTCCCCGTCTTCTCACCGTCCTCGCCCTGGCCTGCGCGACGCTCACGACGCCACCCGCGTCACCGGCGTCGGCGGCCCCGGAGCCGTCCGGCTGCGATCCCATCGACCCGGCCGCCTGCCTGCTCCCGTTCCCGAACGACTGGTTCACCGTCGCCGACCGGGGCACCGCCACGGGCCGCCGGGTGGCCTTGTCGGCCGGTTCGACGCCGGTCTCCGCCGCGGGCGTGCCGATCGCGCCCGGCGAGTGGAACAGGAACGACGGCTTCTCACCCGGCTCGATGTTGCTGGCCAGGGTGCCGGGGCTCGACCTGGCCAGGACCGGGGCCGCGCCGATCACCGACATCGGCCGGTCGCTGGACCGGGACGCGCCCATCGTGTTGCTGGACACCGCGACGGGGGAGCGCTGGCCGTACTGGGCCGAGCTGGACGCGAACGCGCCCGCCGACCGCCAGGCGCTGATCGTCCGCCCGGCCCGCAACCTGCGCGAGGGCCACCGGTACGCCGTCGCCCTGCGTGACCTGCGCGACGCCGCCGGCGCCCCGATCCCGCCGAACGCCGCCTTCGCCGCCGTGGTCGGCCCGCCCCTGCCCCCGGGCCACGACCTGTACGACCGCCGCCGCGCCCTCCAGCCCACGCTGTCCGCGCTGCGCCGGGCCGGCGTCGGCACCAGCGGCCTCTACCTGGCCTGGGACTTCACCGTCGCCAGCGCCCGCAGCCTGGCCGGTCCGGCGCTGGCCATGCGCGACGACGCCCTGCGCGCGCTGCGCGGCCACGCGCCCGCGTTCGAGGTCACGGCGGTCACCGACCTCACCCCCGAGCAGGACGCCCAGATCGCCCGCCGGGTCGAGGGCACCGTCCGCGTGCCGAGCTACCTCGACCGGCCGGGCGGCCCGCCCGGCTCGGCGCTCAACCGCGGCCCCGACGGCCTGCCGGCCCGCCTGCCCGGCAACGAGCAGGTCGCGCCCTTCCGCTGCGAGATCCCCCGCGTCGCCTTCGACCGCCCCGCCCGCCCCTCCCTGTACGGCCGCGGCCTGCTCGGCAGGCATTCGGAGGTCGGCGCCTCGAACGTGAAGACCATGGCCCAGGAGCACGGCTTCCTCTTCTGCGCCACCAAGTGGATCGGCATGGCCGACGAGGACATCCCCCACGTCGTCTCCGTCTTCACCGACATCTCGCGCTTCGGCACGATCCCCGACCGCACCCTCCAGGGATTCCTGAACTTCATGTTCCTGGGCCGCGCCATGACCGCCTCCGACGGCTTCGCCGCCCACCCGGCCTTCCGCACCGCCCGCGGCCGCCCCCTGATCGACACCCGCAAGGGCCTCGTGTACGACGGCAACAGCCAGGGCGGCATCCTGGGCGGCGCGCTGGTCGCGTTGTCGAAGGACATCGAGCGCGGCGTGCTCGGCGTGACCGGCATGAACTACAGCACGCTGTTCAACCGCAGTGCCGACGCGGCCCCCTTCCAGGCCGCCCTCGACCGCGCGTACCCCGACAAGCTGGACCAGCAGCTCATCCTGGCCCTCATGCAGATGTTGTGGGACCGCGGCGAGGCCGACGGTTACGCCGCCCACCTGACCGACCAGCCCTACCCGGGCACGCCGCGGCACCGGGTGCTCATGCACGTGGCCTTCGGCGACCACCAGGTGGCCACGGTCACCGCCGAGGTCGAGGCCCGTACCGCCGGGGCCCGGCTGCTGACCCCGGCCCTCGCCCCGGGACGCAGCCCGGACGCCGTGCCGTTCTGGGGCATCCCGGAGATCCGCGGACGGGCCTATCCGGGCTCGGCCCTGGTGATGTGGGACAGCGGCGCCCCCGCGCCGCCGCTCACCAACACACCGCCCACGCAGGGCGAGGACCCCCACGAGAAGCCTCGCAGGACCCCGGCCGCCCAGCTCCAGAAGTCGGTGTTCCTCAAGACCGGCGTGGTCGCCGACGTCTGCGACGGCCCGTGCGTCGCGAGCTGACGCCGGTCACGGGCTGACGCCGGGCCGCCACATGGGCCAGAACCGGGCGCCGTTCGGCAGCGCGAACGGCTCCTCGGCCCGGTAGCCGTGGCGGGCGTACAGGTCGCGGCTGCGGGCGCTGCTGGCCTCCAGGTACGCGGGCGCGCCGTCCAGCAGGGCGTGGTGGCGGCGCAGCAGTGCCGAGCCCAGGCCGGCGCCCTGATCGTCCGGGTGCACGGCCAGGAGCGCCAGGTGGTGGTACGGCGGCTTCGGGTGGTGCCGTTCGAACAGCTCGTCCAGCAGCCGGAACCGGTCGGCCCACCGGCCGGTGGCGGCGGCGAGGCGGCGGTCGTAGTCGGGCGGCTCGGGCGGCGGCGCCTCGGCGGTGTGCGGCAACCAGACCGCGGCCGCCCGCCCGTCGCCGACCAGGTCGACCTCGCCGTGCTCGATGGCGTGCGAGACGAGGATCAGGAAGTCGGCCACCATGATCTCGTGCCGCCCGGCCGGCTCGGGCACCAGGTACGACACCGCGGGCAGCGGCGCGAACGCGGTCGCCACGAGTTCGGCTACCGTGCCGGCGTCCCCGGCGGACGCCCGGCGCACGTCCCGCGCGACGACCTCCTGCGACCGCGTCAACGGACCGCCTCCGGCGTGGCGGCGGCCTTGGCGCCCATGCCCACCAGCGAGTACACGCCCGGCTGCCCGCTGCGCAGGACCAGCGCCCAGCCCACGCCGAGCAGGGCCGCGACCGCGTACACGACCGGCAGGATCCACGCGAGCGGGTCGCCCGCCGGCACCCCGAGCAGCGTCGAGAAGTTGTCCAGCGCCAGCCACACCATCACCGCCAGCGCCAGCGCGGCGGGCACGGGCGCCAGGATCCGCCGCGAGAGCGCCTCCCCGCTCGGCTGCCGGACGAAGAAGACGACGATCGCGACCGAGGTCACGAACACCAGCAGCAACACCCCGAACCCGCCGAACGAGCCGCCGTAGAAGAAGAGCTGCACCAGCGGGTCGAGCCCCAGGACCGCGTAGACCACGATGACGACCAGCCCCAGCACGGTCTGCGCGATCGAGCCCGAGCTCGGCGCGCCGCTGCGCGGCCGGGTACGACCGAAGAAAGCGGGCAGCACCCGCTCGCGCCCGAGGGCGAAGAAGTACCGGGCGGTGGTGTTGTGGAATGAGATCATGGCGGCGAACACGCTGGTGACGAAGAGCACCCGGGCGATGTCCACGACCGTCCCGCCGAGGTGCTGGCCGGCGATGTTGAAGATCGTCTCGGCCTGGTCGCGTTGTGCGGCGGCCACGATGTTCGCCGGCCCGGTGGCGACCGTCATCGCCCACGACGACAGGGAGTAGAGCCCCGCGATGATCGCCACCGACGCGTACGTGGCCAGCGGCACGGTACGCCGCGGGTCCCGGCTCTCCTCCGAGAACACCACGGAGGACTCGAACCCGACGAACCCGAGCGTCGCGATGACCAGCAGCGCCCCCACCCCCGGCACGAACAGCGCCGCGGGCGACAACGTCTCGGCGGAGAACCCGGACGGCGCCGGGTTGACCAGGTCGGCCACGTCGAACAGCAGGATGACCGCCACCTCGGCGGTGAGCAGGACGGCCAGCAGCCGCCCGTTGACGTCCACCCGCATCAGGCCGAGCACGCCCACCAGCGCCCAGGCGACCAGCGAGATCACCCACCAGGGCGGCGCGCCGCCGAACCACCGTTCGAGCAGCGGGGTCGCCGCTGTGCCGAAGGCGCCGTACAGGCCCACCTGGAGGGCGTTGTAGGCGATCAGCGCCACCCACGCCGCCGCGATGCCCGCGGGACGGCCGAGGCCGCGGCTGATGTAGGTGTAGAACGCCCCGGCGTTGGCCATGTGGCGGGCCATGGCCACGTACCCGACCGCGAACACCGCCAGCACCGCGCCGACGACCAGGAACGCGATCGGCAGGCCGGTGATCTCGGTGACGGCGTACCCGGTGGTGATCACGCCGGCGACGACGGTGAGCGGCGCGGCGGCCGACAGGACGAAGTAGACGACCGAGGGCGCGCCGAGGCGGTCGGCGGCCAGGGCGCCCGCGATGGGGTCGGGCCCGGTGCCGGATCTCGCGGAGGGCATCGGATTCCTTTCTGGGGGGTTCAGGTGCGGTAGGTCAGGACCGCGTCGCCGACGGCCGCGCCCACCTGGCGGCCCAGGTCGCTCAGCGGCTGGGGCATCGCGGCCAGCACAGTGGTCAGGTACTGGTGGGCGCCGCGCCGGTCGGCCGGGTCCTCGACGACGATGTCGGTCAGGTCGCAGGCCTCGGCCAGGGCGGCCAGGGCCATGTCGTACGGGGTCAGCGGCTGCCACTTGACCAGCGCCAGCCTCAGCCGTGCGGAGGGCCACATGGCCCGGCTGAAGTCGGTCGAGAAATAGCGGAACTGTTTACGCTTGAGCAGTCTCGGGGATTCGCGTTCGAGCAGGCCGTTCGCCATCAACCGCCCGGTCACCTCGGTGACCGAGCGTTGTGCCAGGTACGCCAGCCAGGTTCGCACGTCGGTGTGCTGCGGGGAATTACCGATTTCGGTCAGCACTTTTCCGGCCAGCTCGTCCTGGACCCTGCGCCCGTCGACCACTCGCAGCCGGACCCCTTCCACGGCGATCCGCTGCTCCAGCACCAGTTCCGCGATCAGCGCCCCGGCCAGGCCGAGCGCCACGCCCGGGGCATGCAGGCGAGGCTTGCCCGAGCCCGTCGCGTCCCAGGAGACGAAGAAGAAATCATCGGCAAGCACGTTAAAATCGGCCCGCTCACTATAGGAATTGGTGGATGACCGGTTCAGGAAGCAGCGCGTAGCTGCCAGCGGCAATTTCTACCAAGAACCACATCTCCGGGCTAGACCCTATTTATCAGGAAATAAAAAAGCACCGGCTTCGCGGAGAAGCCGGTGCCGCCCGATCGAGGGCCCATCAGCCGATGATCGCCTGATGACAGAGCTGCCGCGCCCGTACCCGGACCCGGTGCGCGCCCGCCGCAGTGGGCCGGGTGAGGAAGATCACTTACGGCATTTCGGTCGGGTCGTCAGTTCGCGCAGTCCTGCTTGTCCAGGGCCAGGCCCATCTCGTAGATCTTGCCGTGGCGGAGCAGGAAGTAGTAGTACGCCTTCGGGTTGCCCGGCACGTCGGCGTACGGGTAGCCGCTCGCCGACGTGCGCAGCTTCTTCGCGTACGCCTGCTTGAGCTGGGCCTGCGTCGAGCCGACGCCGATGCCCTCCGGCGTCCTGACACCCTTCGGCGCGAAGATCATCGCGACGCCGACGTTCTTGGAGATGTACAGGCCGACCGCGTCGCGGCTCGTCCTGTGGGCCTTGAGGTCCCAGCCGGAGCAGGCGTCCGAGCCGGGGGCCGGCTTGCGGACGATCTTCCCGGTGGCCTGGGCGGCCTTGGCGCTCATGCCCAGCGTGATCCCGCCGTACCCGTAGGGGCCGAACGCTGGGGTGGCGAGCGCGGGGGAGGCGATCCCGGCCAAGGTGAGGCCCGCCGCGAGGGTCACCGCCGCGAATGTGTGCTTCGTCATACAGGGTTTGACCGCTCGCCGGGCCCACAAGTTCTGTCCGGTTCATGAGGAGATCACGGTCGATCGATGATCACGTCCATGGTGGGGTGACCACTCCGGACAGCAGGCTTGTCGCCATGAACTCCGCCCTCGCGCTCGCCTCCCTGCTCACCTTCACCCCCGCCCCGACCGCCCCGACCGCGGCCCCCACCCCGACCGTGGAGTGGGGGACCTGCGCCGGGATGTCCGGCCTGGACGCCCGGCAGGAGTGCGCTACCCTCCAGGTCCCGGTCGACCACGCCGCCCCGGCGGGTGACACGTTCTCCATGGCCGTCTCCCGGATCCGCACCGCGCGGCCCGGCCTGCGCAGGGGTGTGCTGCTGCTCATCCCCGGCGGCCCCGGCAGCCCCGGCCTGTCGCGTCCCAGCACCATGGTCGGCCGCCTGCCCGCCGAGGTGCTCGACCGCTACGACATCATCGGCTTCGACCCGCGCGGCGTCGGCCGCAGCGCCCCCGTCACCTGCGGGCTCGCCGACGCCGACACCACCCTCACCAAGCTCAAGCCCTACCCGGCGGCCGACGGCGACATCAGCGAGAACGTGGCCTGGTCGCACCGGCTCGCCGAGGCGTGCGCGCGCAACGGCGGCCCAATGCTGCGCCACATCACCACCCGCAACGCGGCCAGGGACATCGACGCCATCAGGCGCGCGCTCGGCGAGCAGAAGCTCTCCTACTGGGGCGTCTCGTACGGCACCTACGCCGGAGCCGCGTACGCCACGATGTTCCCCGAGCACACCGACCGGGTCGTCCTGGACAGCAACGACGACCCCGACCCGACCAAGGTCGCCAGGGGATGGCTGGCCAACTACGCGGTCGGCGTCGAGGACAGGTTCCCCGACTTCGCCCGCTTCGCCGCTGCCCGCGCCGCCGAGTACGGGCTCGGCGCCGACCCGGCCGAGGTCCGGCGTACCGTGCTGGACCTGGCCGCCCGGCTGGACCGCGAGCCGCTGCCCTGGCCCGGCGCCAACCCCGCCCGGCTCGACGGCAACACGCTGCGCGAGACCATGCTCACCGCGTTCTACTCCGACGCCGGCTTCCCGGGGCTGGCCGCCCTGATGAAGGCCGCGCTGACCCGCGCGACGCTGCCCGCCCCCACCTCGCCGCCGCCCGCCGCGCTGCAGAACACCGCCGCCGTGGCCGGGGCGACCATGTGCAACGACGTGGAGTGGCCCGCCTCGACGGTCCGGCACCAGCGGCTGGTGGACCGGAACCGGGTGGACTACCCGCTCACGGCGGGCATGCCGGTCAACCTCGGGCCGTGCGCCTTCTGGCCGTACCGGCCGGCCGAGCGGCCCGTACGGGTGACCGCCAAGGGGCCGTCCAACGTGCTGCTGGTGCAGAACCTGCGTGACCCCTCCACGCCGCACAGCGGCGCGCTGAAGCTGCGGGCCGCCTTCGGCGACCGGGCGCGGATGGTCAGCGTGGACGCCGGCGGCCACGGCAGCTACCTCGCCAACGGCAACGCCTGCGGCGACAGGACGGTGACGGAGTTCCTGGTCACCGGCCGGCGTCCGGCGGCGGACACGCTCTGCCGCTGACGTGTCCGTTACGCGGTTGAGGGATGGTCTTGTCCGAAGCCCGGGTACTGGTGCCGATGATCACAACGCAGGAGGCACCAGAAATGGCGGACGTTCCCATCGTTGTCGGTATAAATCGTACTCGGGATGGTTCTGTTGCCGTCGCTGCGGGTGAGTCGGGCATGTACAGCCTGCAGAAGGAACGCATCAGCCGGCGCAAGCACCACTGGGGTCGTCTCGGTGACCTGCCGGACCTGTACCTGCCCGAGATGCCGCTGCTCAAGGAGCCCGTGGACCTCGTGGTGGAGGGATACTCCTCCGACACCGAGATGGAGCACAAGGACGCCTACGAGGAAGAGCTGCGCGAGACCCTGAGCCTCAAGGAGGGCGCCCGCGTCGTCCAGGTCTCGCGCCATCTCAGCCACGTCTACAGCGCGTTCCCGCCCTCGCCGTTCGAGCGGGCGGCGGGCCTGGTGATCGACGCCCAGGGCAGCCGGGTACGGGACTTCACCGAGCCGGTACGGCTGCCGAAGGGCACCAGGGACGACATGGTGGAGGTCGCCTCCTTCTACCGGTGCGAACGCGGCGGCGAGATCGAGTGCCTGGCCAAGCAGCTCTGGGACGGCGACTGGGCCCGCCCGGCCGGACTCGGCTGCTTCTACGCGCTGCTGACCAAACTGCTGTGGCCCGAGGGCGAGGGCAACGAGGGCAGGGTGACGGGCCTGGCCCCCTTCGGCGACCCGTACGTGTACGGCCTGCCCGACCTCGACGTACGCGGGCACGAGGTGTTCATCCCCGAGGAGTGGATCGAGACGTTCGCCCAGCGGGACGCCTACCTCTACGAGCCGGGCGGCGAGCGCTTCGCCCGCGCGGCCGACCTGGCGGCGGCCGGCCAGCGCGTCTACGAGAACGCCCTCGCCCAGGTCGTCGCCTGGCTGCACGGGCAGACCGGCCTCGACCGGCTGGCCTTCGCCGGCGGCGCCGCGCTCAACTGCTCGGCCAACGGCCGGATCGTCCGCGAGTCGCCGTTCCGCGAGGTGTTCATCCCGCCCAGCCCGCATGCCGGCGGCACCGCCGTGGGCTGCGCACTCTACGGCCTGATCGAATGCCTCGGCGTCGAGAGCGGCTTCCGCTGGACCGACGACTTCCTCGGCCCCGACCCGGACGAGAGCGAGATCACCGCCGCCGTCCGCAGCCTGCCCGACGGCCTGGTGGCCGAGCAGCCGGACGACCTGGTCGGCGCGATGGTGTCGCTGCTGGAGAGCGGCCGGGTCGTGGCCCTGCACCAGGGCCGCAGCGAGTCGGGCCCGCGCGCGCTCGGCAACCGCAGCATCATCGCCGACCCGGCCAGGCCGGACATGCAGGACTACGTCAACTTCGAGGTCAAGGGCCGCGAGTGGTTCCGCCCGCTGGCCCCGCTGGTGCTGGCCGAGCACGCCGGGCGCCTGTTCGACATCGACCGCCCGGCCCCGTTCATGCAGTACTCCGCCGACGTGCGCCCCGAGCACCGCGCGAGCCTGCCGGGCGTGACCCACGTGGACGGTACGGCGAGGCTCCAGACCGTGGAGGAGTCCGCCACGCCGTTCCTGCACGCCCTGCTGACCAGGTGGCACGAGACCACCGGCTCCCCGGCCCTGATCAACACCTCGCTCAACGGCCCCGGCCACCCGCTGACCGAGACGCCCGAGCAGTCGATCGACACCCTGCTCTCGACGGGCCTGCACGCCCTGGTCATGCCGCCGTACCTGATCCGCAAGCGGGACGAGCCGCCGGTGCCCGGCGCGGACTGGGACCGGGACTAGCCGAGCCCGGCGGCGCGGCGCCCGTCCGGTGAGGTCCAAATCCAGGTCATCGTTCTCGCAGGCCAGAGCGGGTGACGAGGTCGCCGGGCCCGTCCCGGTTACGGTCGGTCGCATGCGTGTTCACCCGGTCGTCCCCGTGACGCTGACCGCCCTGGCCGTGTTGTCGGCGGCCTGCGGCGGCGGCGGCGTACGGGCCACCCAGGGGGTGGTCGTGACCTCCCTGTCGCCGTCGCAGGGGACGCGCGCGCTGGCCGGGAAGATCGTCGTGCTCGACCCGGGGCACAACGGGGGCAACGCCTCCCACCCCAAGGAGATCAGCCACCCGGTCGACATCATCACCGGGCGCAAGCCCTGCAACACCACCGGCACCCGGACCGCCGCCGGCTACCCGGAGCACGCCTTCACCTGGGACGTCGCGCGCCGCCTGAAGCCGATACTCGAAGGCATGGGCGCCAAGGTGGTGCTGACCAGGCCGGACGACACCGGCGTCGGCCCCTGCGTCGACGTGCGGGCGGCCATCGGCAACAAGGCGCGGGCGGACGCCGTCCTGTCCATCCACGCCGACGGCGCGGCACCGAGCGGCCATGGCTTCCACGTGATCCTGCCGGGGCTGGTGCCCGGCCACAACGACGCGATCATCAAGCCGTCCAGGAAGCTGGGCGTGGCCGTCCGGAACGCCTTCCGCGACGGCACCGGCATGCCGTACGCCACCTATCTCGGCGAGCAGGGGCTGCAGACCCGCACCGACCTGGGCGGGCTCAACCTGTCCACCCGCCCGGCGGTGTTCATCGAGTGCGGCAACATGGCCAACCCCGGGGACGCCGCCAAGATGTCCGACGGCGAGTTCCGCGAGCGCATGGCCGGTTCGCTGGCCGCCGGGCTCAAGCAGTATCTGGCCGGTTAGCCGCCGTAGGCCCGCAGGAACGCCTCGGCCGCGGCGTCGGCGATCCGGTCGAGGTCGGCCTCGGTGTAGTGGTCGCCGCCGCCCGAGAACATGACCTTGTTCACCGGGATCCACAACAGCAGCCCGACGAAGTGGTCGGCGGCGAGCTGTGGGTCGTCCATGGGCCGCAGGCCGTGCCCGGCCAGGCGCCCGAAGGCCGTGGCCAGGGTCTGGAGCGACCGTTCGAACCCCTGCTGGTACCAGGTGCGGCCGAGGTCGGGGAAACGGTCGGCCTCGGCGATGATCAGCCGCCGCAGCCGCAGCACGTCGGGCTGCATGAGCGCGCCGAGGAACGCGCGGGCGAGCTGGCGCAGGCCCTCGTCCAGGTCATGGCCGTCCTCCAGCGACGCGGTGACGAGCTTGGCCAGGCCCGCGATCTGGTCGGTCGTGTCGAGGATGATCGTGGTGAAGAGTTGTTCCTTGTCGCTGAAGTGTTTGTAGACGGTCTGCTTCGAGACCGAGGCGATCGCGGCCACCTCGTCCATGCTCGCGCCCACGTAGCCGTTGCGCAGGAACACCGCGTGCGCCGCGTCCAGGATCTGCCTGCGCTTGCGCGCGGTACGCCCGTCCTCTTCCGCCGCCATTGGCGCCACCTTTTCGATCACTTGTTCCCACAGTACTGGACAGTTCCGTACCGACGTGAGTACTGTACCGTCCAGTTCCAGAACCGGGCAGGAGTTTCGACATGAGTGACCTTCAGAAGCAGGTGCAGGAGAACGCCGACCGGCTCGTCGAGTCGGGCGCCGAGCGTGGGCTCCAGGTGGCCGTCTACCGGGACGGCGTCCAGATCGTGGACGTGGTGGCGGGCGTGGCCGACCCGGCGACCGGCCGGCCGGTCACCTCCGACACGCCGTTCTACAACTTCTCCATCGGCAAGGGCGCGACCTCGGCCGTCGCCCACCTGCTGGCCGAGCGCGGCCTGTACGGCTACGACACCCCCGTCGCCGAGCTGTGGCCGGAGTTCGCGAGGAACGGCAAGGAGGGCGTGACCGTCCGGCACGTGCTGAGCCACACGGCCGGCGTGCCCGGGGTGCCGCTCGACACCACGCCCGAGGACGTCTGCGACTGGGACAAGATGGTCGCCGCGCTGGAGAACGCCGAGCTGTGGTGGGAGCCGGGCACGAAGATGGGCTACCACGCCTACACCTTCGGCTTCCTGGTCGGCGAGATCGTCCGCAGGGCCACCGGCAAGCGCATCTCGCAGGTGTTGCTGGAGGAGGTCTCCGGCCCGCTGGGCGTGGCCCGCGAGCTCTACTTCGGCATGCCCCAGGAGGAGCAGCACCGCCTGGCCACGCTGGAGGACGTGCCCATGGACCCGTCGATGTTCGGCGACCTGCCGGCCGACCTGCCGATGTTCAAGGCCGGCCCGATGGAGCTGATGCCGACCGCCGCGCTCGGCAGCCGGCCCGACTACCTGACCGCCGACATCCCGGCCGGCGGCAAGACCTCGGCCAGGGCGATAGCCCGCATGTACGCCGCCCTGCTCGGCGAGGTGGACGGCGTCCGGCTGATCTCCCCTGAACGGCTGCGCGAGGCGACCGCGGTGGCCTTCAGCGGCCCGGACGAGGTCTTCGGCATGCCCTCGACGTGGGGCCTCGGCTTCACGATCGGGCTGCCCGGCGCCTCGCCGCAGGAGAGCGCGACGGCGTTCGGCATCGGCGGGGCGGGCGGCAGCTACGCGTGGGCCGACACCGCGACCGGGGCCGCCGTCGCCCTCACCAAGAACCGGCTCACCAACGACTTCACCGCCGTCGGCGAACTGGCCGCCCTGGTGGCCCGGTCCTGACCACCCGCCTCCCGCGCGGAGGTCAGCCGTCGCGGCACAGCGGCTTGCCGCCGACCACGCAGGCGATGCCGTCGAGGTCGCAGCTCAGCAGGGTGCCGTCCATGCCGAGCACGAGCACGAGATCGCGCCGTGAGCGGTGGGCCAGCATGATCCGGCCGACGACCCCGTTGTCCAGGACCACGGTCGGGCGGGCTGCAGCGCTGTCCATGTGCTGGTGACTCCCTTCGAGGTTCACAACAGGCCACGCGCCGGACCCGTCCCCACCAGGATGCACAGCCCCCGCCTCCGGCGCATCGGTCAACCGGTCCTACTTTCGTACGGATCCTGCGTTGTCCCCCTCGCGCCATGCTCTTGGACGTCGTGGTGCGAGACTGGCCGCAGCGGGTGAGACGGAAGGGGAGCGGCGTGCGTACGTGGCTGACCGGGCGGTTCGGGCTGACGGTGCCCCTGGTGAGTGCCCCCATGGCGGGAGTGAGTGCGGGCCGGCTGGCCGCCGCCGTCTCGGCGGCCGGCGCGCTCGGCATGATCGGGGTCTCCTCGGCCACCCCCGCCTCCTGGATCGAGGCCGAGGCCGCCGTCGCCGCGCGTGGCGGGCGGCCGTACGGGATCGGGCTCATGGCCTGGGCGCTGCCCGGCAATCCCGGCCAGTTCGAGGCCGTGCTCGCGGCCCGGCCGCCGCTGGTCTCCGTGAGCTTCGGGCCGTACCAGAGGTACGTGGAGGAGTTGCGGCAGGCCGGCGTCACGGTCGTCACGCAGGCGGGCACCACGGACGAGGCCCGCGCGGCCGAGCAGGCCGGCGTGGACGCGGTCGTCGCGCGCGGGTCGGAGGCGGGCGGCCACGGGCGCGCCGAGGTGGGCACGCTGCCGCTGCTCCAGAGCGTGCTCGACGCGGTGCGGATCCCGGTGCTGGCGGCGGGCGGCATCGCCACCGCGCGCGGGCTGGCCGCCGTGCTGGCGGCGGGGGCCGAGGGGGCGTGGGTCGGCACGGCGTTCATGGGGTGCGCGGAGACGGCGCTGTCCGGCCCCGCGGCGGCCCGTGTGCTGGCCGCGACGGAGACCGACACCGCCTACGGCCGCGTCTTCGACGTGGCCCAGCGCCTGGACTGGCCCGCGGAGTTCGGCGGCCGGGCGCTGCGCAACACCTTCTTCGACCGCTGGGCCGGCCGCGAGGCGGAACTGGCCGCCGACGAGGAGGCCGCGGAGCTGATCGCCGCCGCCCGCCGCGACGGCGACTTCGACACCGCCTGCGTCTACGCGGGCGAGGCCGTCGGGATGGTGCGCGAGCGGCGTACGGCCGCCGACGTGGTGGCCGGTTTCGCCGAGGCGGCCACGCTGCTGGGCCGCTTCGCCCCGCCCGGCGGATGACGCCGCTCCCGGCCTGATGCATCCTCTTGTGCCATGACATTTCAGACGTTGCCCGCCGCGCACTCCGAGACCGCCGGGCCGGAGATCGTGGTCGCCAGGGGCAGCGTGCTGGAGGTGATGGAGAAGATCGGCACGGTCGTCGTACCGATCGCCGTCGCTGTGTACGCCCTGCTCTACCTGGGCTTCGAGAGCGTCTACGACACCTTCGGCATCACCCCCGAGCAGGCCGGGCTCACTCAGGCGAGCATCTTCGGCCATCTGGTCGCGACCCTGGTGCTGCTCTTCCTGGCCCTGCTGCCGCTTTTCGGCCTGGTCGTGGGCGCCTGGTGGCTGCTCGACCGGATCACCCGCGGCGCGGCCGGGCGCGTACTGAACCGGGGACGGGAGCAGCCGTGGCTGGCCGCCGGGGTCGGCGCCGCGCTGTCGGGCATCGCGTACTGGGGGATGCTCGGCATCCTGGACGTCACCGGCACGCCGGTGCTGATCACGGTCGTGGTGGTCGGGCTGTTCGGCCTGCTGGTGCCCTACCGGCTGCTGCGCGGGCGGCCGACCGGCCGGGCCGCGATGCGCGTGCTGACCGGCGCGCTGGTGGGGGTGGGCCTGGGGTTCGTGCTGGTGGGTTGGATGACGCAGGGGGCCGAAGGGGTGCACGACCGCGGCGAGGCCAATCTCGTGCTCCAGCTCACCGGGTTCTCCAACCAGTGGGCCGAGGTCCGCGACGACGCGGGCAAGCTCCTGTCGAAGGGGGAACGCTGGCTGGTGCTCGGCCAGGACTCCGGCGCGTACGTGTTCTACGACTGCGCGACGGCCGGGACGATCCGCCGTCCGATCGACGCGACCATCCTGAGCAGGATCGAGCTCGATCCCGAGTTCGAAGACCCCCGCTCATGCGGCTACGCGGCGAAGTAGAACGCGTTCTGTTGTGCCGGACCGCCGGAAATTCCCGGTCGCGCCGGAAGTTACCGAGTAGTATGACCAGCGAACAGCGGTAGGCGAGGAAATGGGTTGCCATGTCTGAGCTAGAACGTGTTCCTCCCGGAGTGGACCCAAATGTCCCAAGTTCCGCCCGGGTGTACGACTATTTGCTCGGCGGCAAGGACAACGTCGCCGTCGATCGCGCGGTCGCCGAGAAGCTGCTGGCCGTCGCGCCCGAGGCCCGCGCCGTCGCCAGGGCCAACCGTCGTTTCCAGATCGAGGCGGTGCGCCACGTCGCCCGCCGGGGCGTGCGCCAGTTCATCGACCTCGGCACCGGCATCCCCACCTCGCCCAGCATCCACGAGACCGTGCGCCGGGTGAGCCCCGCCTGCCGGGTGATCTACGTGGACCACGACCCGGTGGTGCGCCTGCACGCCCAGGTGATGCTCGCCGACCAGCCGGGCGTCGCCAGCATCCAGGCCGACCTGCGCAAGCCCGCCGACATCCTCGCCGACCCGCACGTGACCGGCCTGATCGACTTCGAGCAGCCGGTCTGCGTGCTGATGGTCGGCGTGCTGCACTTCGTCATGGACGCCGAGGACCCGTACGGCATCGTGGCCGCGTTCAGGAAGCACATGGTGCCCGGCAGCCATCTGGTGCTCTCCCACGCGATGGCCGAGAGCTCTCCCGAGGCCATCGCCCAGCTCACCCTCTCCACGGCCGGCACGCCCGCCCAGGGCGCGTTCCGTCCCCATGGCGAGGTGTTGCGGTTGTTCGAGGGCTTCGAGCTGATCGGGCCCGGTCTGGTGCCCGTCCAGGACTGGCGGCTCGGCGACGGGGACGACATCCCCCTGGTTGACGGCCCGCCCCGGATCCGCCTCGACGCGGGTGTGGGCCGGGTGACCGTTCAGTAGTTCTTGAGCTTGATGTCCGTGGCGAACCTGTCGGTCAGCTTCAACATCAGGCTGAGCAGGAAGCCGAACTTGAAGGTCCAGTTGCGCATGCGGATCCGGGCGGGGGTGCCGGGAGCCAGGAAGGGGCCCGCGCTGCCGCTCTTCGTGACCTTGGCGTAGCCGCGCATCTGGCGCTCGTACTCGGCGAAGGCCACGCGGTGGTCGCCGTCCGCCGCGGCCAGCTCGCCCGCCAGCACGTACGCGCCCACCACCGCCAGCCCGGTGCCGAAGCCGCCCAGCGTGTTGCCGTACGCCGCGTCGCCCAGCAGCGCCACCCGGCCCTGGACGTACCGGTCGACGCTCACCCTGCTGATCGAGTCGAGGTAGACGTCCTTGGCGCCGCGCACCGCGTCGAGGACCTGCGGCGTGCGCCAGCCCATCCCGGCGTACGCCCGCGTCAGGATCGCCTTCTGCTGCTCGACGTCGTAGCGGTCGTAGTCGAGCCGCGGGGAGGCGAACACGAAGAACGCCGGCGCCTTCGGCCCGCCGACCGCGACCATCCTGCCGGGCTCGTTGTAGATCCGGCCGTCGGGGCCGAAGTCGGCGTCCAGCTCCACCAGCGCGTAGTAGTGGCCGAGGAAGTCCACGCAGTCGGACTCGGGGCCGATGGCGAGCCTGCGGACGTTGGAGTGGATCCCGTCCGCGCCCACGACCAGGTCGAACGTGCGGGGCGCCGAACGTTCGAAGGTGACGTGCACGCCGCCCGGGGTCTCGGTGAGCGAGGTGATGGAGTCGCCGAAGACGTACTCGCAGGAGGAGGCGGTGCGCTCGTACAGCAGGTGGGCCAGGTCGCCGCGGCGGATCTCGATGTCGCCGCCGCTGAACTCGCCGGGCATGACCGCGAGCGTACGGCCGGAGGCGTCCACGAACTGCTGGTCGCGGCCGCCGGTCTGGAGGCGGCGCACGTCGTCCAGGATGCCCATCCGGGTCAGGACCGTGCGGTGGGTCTCGCCCTTGAAGTCCACCGCCTGGCCGCCCTCGCGCAGGGCCGGCGCCTTCTCGACGACGGTGACGTTGCAGCCGTGGCGGGCGAGCCAGTAGGCCAGCGCGGGGCCGCCGATGCTGGCGCCGGAGATGAGGACGTTGCTGTTCTTCAGGGTGCTTCTCATGCCGGCAAGCCTCGCCGGGAGCGCTGACAACCCGGCGACGACCGGCTGACAGTCCCCGGGACGCCCGTCAGGTGAGGAGCGTGGACTGGGCCTCGTCCCTGGTCATCGCGGCGCCGCGGGCGTACAGGGCGGCGAAGCGCTCCGGGCCGAGCGCGGCCGTGGCGGCGGCGGCCGTCGCGGCGACGTCCCGGTCGCCGGTCACCGCCATGCCGCGCAGCGCCACCCCGATGCCGAGCAGCAGCGCCGCCCGTTCCGGCGGGTCGTCGAGCAGGGCGGCCCCGGCCAGGCCCTCGACGGCGTCGGCGAGGTCGCTGCTGACCGGCGAGTGCAGCGCGGCGGCCACCGCCTCCCGGTGCAGGGCCGCGGCCTCGGCCGCCTCGCCCCTGGCCTGGGCCAGCCGGCCCAGTGCCGTGGACAGCTGCGCTCCCGTGCCCCCGGCCGCCGGGGCGCCCTGGGGGGTGGCGGCCAGCGCGTCCCGCAGCCGATCGCCGGCCTCGCCGAGATCCCCCTCGATCCTGGCCAGGTCGCCCAGCCGTACGAGCACGGCCGCCGTCAGCTCCGGACGGCCCAGCTCGCGGGCCAGCTCGCGGGCGCGCAGGAAGTCGGCCCTGGCCGCCGCCGTGTCGCCCGCGCGCAGCCGGGCGTCGGCCCGCCGGTACAGCACGTCCACCAGCTCGTCCAGTGCCCCGAGCTCGTCGAGCAGCCCCAGCGCCTCCGCCCACAACTCCATCGCCCGCGCCCACTCGCCGCGCCAGCCCGCGATCACCGCCAGCCAGTCGAGCCCCTGCGCCTTCCCCCAGCGTTCGCCCAGCGCGCCGAACTCCGTCAGCACGATCTCCAGCTCCCGCTCGGCCGTCGCGATCCCGCCGTCCAGCAGCGCGAGCAGCGCCTCGCTGAGCCGGCCGAGCGCCCGGCTCCACGGGTCGCCGCCGAGCTCGCGCTGCCGCGGCCGGTCCGCGCTCCGCGCGGGCGGGCCCGCCGTCATGCCCCACAGCGCGGCGGCGAACGGGTGCCGTACCGGCCGGTCCGGCTCCGTCGTGATCTCGACGGCCCGCCGCCAATGCGGTGACTCGGTCCCGGGGACGGCGTGCAGGACGGCGAGCAGGTACTCGTCGGTCAGGTCCGGCGGCGGCTCGTGGCCGATCGCGTCGAGCAGCCGCCTGGCGGGCTGGACGGCCTGACCCCTGCGCCCGCTCAGGTACCAGTACATGGCCAGGGCGGAGATCAGCCGCAGCGCCGCCGGCGGGTCGTGCTCGACGTCCCAGCGCAGCGCGGCCTGGAGGTCGGCGTCCTCGGCCCCGAGGCGGGCCAGCCATTCGAGCTGTTCGGCGCGGTAGAGGTGGGGTTCGGCGCGCTGGGCGTGCTCAAGGTGCCAGGCGGCGTGCGCGGCGCGCAGCCACTCCTCCTCGCCGGCCTCGGCCAGCCGCTCGGCGCAGAACAGCCGGATGGTGTCGAGCATCCGGTAGCGGTCTCCGGCGGTCTCGACCAGCGACTTGTCCACCAGGTCGGCCAGGAGCACCGCGCTGTCCTCGCCGCACACCCGCTCGACCGCCTCCAGGCGCGCGCCGCCCGCGAACACCGAGAACCGCCTGGCCAGCACCTGCTCCTCGGCGTCCAGCAGGTCCCAGCTCCACTCCACCACCGCGTGCAACGTCCGGTGCCGGGCGGCGGCCGTACGGTCGCCGCGCGACAGCAGCCGGAAGCGGCCGTGATCGGCCAGCCGCGCGGCGATCTCCGCGACGGCGAACGTGCGCACCCGCGCCGCGGCCAGCTCGATGGCCAGCGGCAGGCCGTCGAGCGCCGCGCAGATGCTCAGCGTCGCGTCGAGGTCGAGCTCCAGCCCCGGCCGTACGGCGGCGGCCCGGTCGGCGAACAGCCTGACCGCCGGGTAGGCGAGCGCGTCCCCGGCGGCGGTGCCCGGCGGCGGGGTGGCGAGCGGCGGGAGCGGGACCAGGTGCTCGCCGGTGATGCCCAGCGGCTCCCTGCTGGTGGCCAGGACACGCACGCCGGGACAGCCGGCCAGGAGGCGGCGGGCCAGCGTGGCGGCCTCGGCGACGACGTGCTCGCAGTTGTCCAGGACGAGCAGCAGGTCCTGCTCGGCCAGGGCGGCGACCAGCCGTTCGGTGTAGTCGGGCAGGCCGGGGACGGACGGGCCGAGCGCCGACTCGCGCAGCCCGAGCGCGGCCAGCACCAGCAGCGGCACCTGCTCCTCCGTGCCGGCCGGTGACAGGTCCGCGAAGCACACCTGCGTGCCCCCGTCGCGGGTGGCGGCCTCGACGGCCAGGCGGGTCTTGCCGGTGCCGCCCGGCCCGGTGATCGTGACCAGCCGCGCCTCGCGCAGCGCGGCCAGCCGGGCCAGCTCCTCCTCGCGGCCCACGAACGTGGTGAGCTGGGGCGGCGGCGCCGACCGCGTGGCGTGCGCGCGCCGCTCCTCGCCCCGCAGGATCGCCAGGTGCAGCGCCGACAACTCGGGCGAGGGATCGGCCCCCAGCTCGTCGGCGAGCAGCCGTCGCGCCTCGTCGTAGACCGCCAGCGCCTCGGCCTGCCGCCCGGCCGCGTGCAGGGCGCGCATCAGCAGCGCGCGCGGGCGTTCCCGCAGCGGGTGGGCGGCGACCAGCTCGCGCAGCCCCGCCGCGGGCTCGGCCTCGGGCAGATGGAGGTCGGCCTCGTACAGGTCCTCGCGGGCGGCCAGGCGCAGCTCCTCCAGCCGGTCGGCCTGTCCGGGCGCGTACGCCGCCTCGCGCACGTCCGCGAGCGCCGGGCCGCGCCACAGGTCCAGGCACTCACCGAGCGTGGCCGCCGCCGCCGCGTGCCGGCCGGCCGCGAGCAGCCGCCGGCCCTCGCGGGCCAGCCGCTCGAAGCGGTGGGCGTCCACGTCCTCGGGCGGGACTGCCAGCCGGTAGCCCGCGCCGTGGAACTCGATCAGGCCGTCGGGCAGGTTGCGCCTCAGCCGGGAGATCTGCGCCTGTACGGCGTTGGCCGCGCCCGCCGGTGGGCTCTCGCCGTACTGGGCGTCGATGAGCCGGTCGACGGCGACCGTACGACCGGCCTCCAGCAGCAGCAGGGCGAGCAGGGCACGCGGTCGGGGACCGCCCACGGCGATCGGGTCGCCGCCGGTCGGCCGTACCTCCAACGGGCCCAGGATGCCGAACTGCACGTGTCCGATTGTCCAACACTGTGAGTACTCGCCGCACGTGCGGAGGTGTGACCAGCCGTAACGGAAATGTCGGTATGCCTACCGATGAACATACGTATTTTCGAGCCGTCAGCAAACGCTTAGCGTCTGGCGGCAACAAGGCGAAACGGTCCGCTTGCTCTCCCGTCACCCTTTATCACCCCCCACATTTC